>NZ_JBJDOA010000002.1:264673-349542 GCF_044900785.1 Pseudomonas sp. NPDC087358 | reverse complement strand
TTGATTCTGGGCGAAGGCCCGTAGGAGCGGGCTTGCCCCGCGCTGCCGGGCACCGGCAGTGCAAGGCGGCTCGGTGGGTCAGGCATATCGTGGTCGCAGGTTTGCTGACGCTTGGCGCCAGATCGTCGGCAAGCCAGACTCCCTCGCCCTCCGGGCAGAAGCGATCGACATCTATCGCCCTCCAGATCGTTCCCACGCTCTGCGTGGGAATGCATCCTCCGACGCACGTCAGCCATTCTGGCCAATGGCCAATGGCCGTGGCAGCAGGCTGCCAGGGGTCAATGGCAGGCCAGATGCCTGAACCCGGAGGCGCCGCTCAGCTCTTTTCCAGAAACACATCCGCCAACAGCTGGCTGCGGGGCAACCCGGCGATGTACAGGCGCTTGGAGAACGATTCAACACTCGCCGGACCACCGCACACCTGAGCAATGGTCTGGCGGGAGGTCACACGCATTGCGCCAAGGGCGGCTTGAAATGCGTCGGCGTCTATCAGTTCGATCTGCAGCTGGGGATGTGCGCTGGCCAGCGCTTGAAGTTCGGCGGCAAGGTAATGCTCACGCGCCACGTGCATCACCCGGATCGGACCTTGATGCTGCTGACGCAAGGCTTCGCGCAGCACCCCCCACAACGGCCCCAGGCCGGTGCCGGCGGCGAGTAGCCACAGCGGTCGCTCCTGCCAGTCCGGGTCATAATGCAACGCGCCGCCGCGCAACTCTCCCAACCGCATTGCATCGCCCGGCTTGAGTGCGCGGGCAACGTCGATGAAGGCGCCAGGCTGGCGGCAATCGAGGTGAAACTCGAGAAAAGGGTCTTCTCCCGGCAGGCTCGCCAGCGAATAAGGACGTGCAACGCCACTGGCCGTCCACAGCACCAGGTGCTGACCGGCGCGGTAACGCAGGGCACCCTCGGGTTCAAGCCGCAGGCGCAGCACCGAAGGGTCGAGCCAGTCGCATCCCACCACCGTTGCGGGCAGGCCGTCGCGCGCGGGATCGAACAGCTCCACGCCAAGATCACCCACCACCTGGCACTGGCATGCCAGGCGCCAGCCCTGCTCACGCTTGCTCGCCTCCAGGGCCTGGGGCAGTGCATCCTGTGGCTCACCGCTGATGCAACGCACCAGACAGGCGTGGCAGCTGCCCGCGCGGCAGCTGTAGGGCACCGACAAGCCAGCGCGGTTCAAGGCATCGAGCAGATTGACGGCGGGTGCGACCGACCACTGCCGATCACCTACACGTAACTCAGGCATCGACGTAGTCCCAGGCCCCGTGACAGCAATTGCGGCCATGATGCTTGGCCCGATACAGCGCCTGATCGGCACGCTGCAAGGCGCGGTCCATGTCATCACCCCGCTCGATCAGGGTCATGCCGACCGACAGGCTCAGCTCAAGCCCCGGCAGTTCGGGGATCAGCACCTGCTCGAAGGCCTGCCGCACCCGCTCGCAACAGTCCACCAGTTGGGCGCTGGTGCAACGTGGAATCAACAACACGAATTCCTCTCCGCCGTAGCGCGCCAGAATGTCATCCGAGCGCAGGCACGCGCTGGCCGTGGCGGCGAACACTTGCAATACCCTGTCGCCGGCAGCGTGGCCTAGCAGATCGTTGACCCGCTTGAAATGGTCCAGGTCGATCAAGGCGAGGCCTTCGGTGTAGCTGCCGTCCATGGTTTCCAGCTCACGGGTGGCCAGACGCAGGAAGTGCCGACGGTTGTACAGATTGGTCAGCTCGTCCGTGGAGGCCAGTTCTTCGAGCTGGAACATCATCCCGCGCAAGGTTTCCTGATGCGCCTGCAAGGTGACACGGCGCTGATGCATGCGCCGGCGGGAGTTCTGTACGAAACGCGCATAGGTGCATAACCAGCCCAGCACAATGAACAATGCGCAGGTCTGTACGGCGGCCAGGGTCGGATCATTCATTTGATGGGTAAAGGCATCCCACAGATTGACCCCGGCGAAACCCAGCAAGGCAAAGATCGCGCATCGGGTGAACACCCGAGGTGGCAGGTGGAACAGGCCGAACAGCAAAACCAGCACGTAGAGCACCATGAAGGTGCCTCGGGCCGAACCCATATGGGCGATCAGGAAGGTCTGCCAGCCAAGTCCCATCAGCACCTGGAACTCGGTGAGACTGGGATCCTTGAAGCGGTGGTTGAAGCCACCGAAGAACACCAGGCTCAGCGCACCCTGGGAGAACAGCACCAGCACCGTAGCCAGCCACAGGCCAAAGAAGCTCGCGTGGTAATAACCGGCGCAGTAAGCCACCCAGACGAGCGCGAGCAGCAGCACGTAGGTACCGGCAGCCAGCGCAAAACGCTTGAGCAATAACCGCTGTATGGCTTGGTCAGACACTCGATGACTCATCATGCGTAAAGGGTTCATCCTGTGCTGGCAAGATGCCCTGCAAGGCGTCCCGGATCCGCACCAGGCGAATAACCTGACACCGGGATCAGCAATGCAGGCAGCTTGCCACTGTAGTGGTAACGCTGAAAAATCACCAATCAATTGTCGAGTTCCAGACGGCCGTAGCATTTCCTCTCACGCACGCTCATCTTGGTAAGCGGGCGATGTTCGACCAACGTTTAGTTCAAGGCGGCTGTATCGAATTCGACCACAGGTTATACTGCCGCGCCTTTTTTATTGCCGACCTGCCGACGCTGTCCCTCGGTGGCCTGACGCTTAACCCGGATGCTTTCGCCAGACCCTAGCGGTATTGCCGTAAGCAGCAAATCGACTGTTCCCGCCAAATCAGAGGAGCGCGCCCCCATGACCGTGATCAAGCAAGATGACCTGATCCAGAGTGTCGCTGACGCTTTGCAGTTCATTTCCTACTACCATCCCGTGGACTTCATCCAGGCCATGCACGAGGCATACCTGCGCGAAGAGTCGCCAGCAGCACGCGACTCCATGGCTCAGATCCTGATCAACTCGCGCATGTGTGCGACCGGTCACCGGCCGATCTGCCAGGACACCGGCATCGTCACCGTTTTCGTTCGCGTCGGCATGGACGTGCGTTGGGATGGTGCCACCATGGGCCTGGACGACATGATCAACGAGGGCGTGCGTCGCGCCTACAACCTGCCGGAAAACGTCCTGCGTGCCTCGATCCTCGCCGACCCGGCGGGCGCTCGCAAGAACACCAAGGACAACACCCCGGCGGTCATCCACTACTCCATCGTCCCGGGCAACACCGTGGAAGTGGACGTGGCGGCCAAGGGCGGCGGCTCGGAAAACAAATCGAAGATGGCGATGCTCAACCCGTCTGACTCGATCGTTGACTGGGTGCTGAAAACCGTTCCGACCATGGGCGCCGGCTGGTGCCCACCGGGCATGCTCGGCATCGGTATCGGCGGCACCGCCGAAAAAGCTGCGGTCATGGCCAAGGAAGTCCTGATGGAGTCCATCGACATCCACGAGCTCAAGGCTCGCGGCCCGTCGAACCGTCTGGAAGAAATGCGCCTGGAGCTGTTCGAGAAGGTCAACCAGCTGGGCATCGGTGCTCAGGGCCTGGGCGGTCTGACCACCGTACTCGACGTCAAGATCATGGATTACCCGACCCACGCCGCCTCGCTGCCGGTCTGCATGATTCCCAACTGCGCCGCCACTCGCCACGCACACTTCGTGCTCGACGGGTCCGGCCCGGCGTCACTCGAAGCGCCGTCGCTGGACGCCTACCCGGAAATCGTCTGGGAAGCAGGTCCATCGGCGCGCCGGGTCAACCTCGACACGTTGACGCCCGAAGACGTCCAGAGCTGGAAGCCGGGCGAAACCGTTCTGCTCAACGGCAAGATGCTCACCGGCCGTGACGCTGCGCACAAGCGCATGGTCGAGATGTTGAACCGCGGCGAAACCCTGCCGGTGGATCTGAAAGGTCGCTTCATCTATTACGTCGGCCCGGTCGATCCGGTCGGTGACGAAGTGGTAGGCCCGGCAGGTCCGACCACCGCCACGCGTATGGACAAGTTCACCCGGCAGATCCTCGAGCAGACCGGCCTGTTGGGCATGATCGGCAAATCCGAGCGCGGCCCTACCGCCATTGAAGCGATCAAGGACAACAAAGCCGTTTACCTGATGGCCGTCGGCGGTGCTGCTTACCTCGTCGCCCAGGCGATCAAGAAGTCGACCGTGCTGGCATTCCCTGAACTGGGCATGGAAGCGATCTACGAGTTCGACGTCAAGGACATGCCAGTCACCGTCGCGGTCGACAGCAATGGCGAGTCGGTCCACATCACCGGTCCCGCCATCTGGCAGAAGAAGATCAGTGAAAGCCTGGCGGTAGAAGTGCAATAAGCACTCGACCGTCGATTCGCAAAAGCCCGGCCATCGCGCCGGGCTTTTTCATGCCTGCCGTTGCGCGATGTTCACTTGCCTACCGCACGCAGCACCGCAGGCTCAGGGGTCACCACCCGACTTTTCTGGCTCAGGTAGCGCGTGCAGCTGACTCGCAGGAATGATGCGAAATTAACCACCTCGCCATTGAAGCCCATCACCTCCTCGTACAGCTTGGTGATCAACTGGTTGGTGGTCATGCTGTCGTTGCGGGCGATTTCGGCGAGGATGTCCCAGAACTGGTTTTCCAGGCGCAGTGTCGTCACCACGCCGCAGATGCGCAGCGAACGCGAGCGGGACTCGTACAGGATCGGGTCCGCTTTGACGTAGAGTTCGCACATGGTCAAACCTCGTGCTTCAGAGAATGATTTGGGTGCCCAGCACTTTCAGAAACGCCGCCAGCCACGCCGGATGCGCAGGCCATGCGGGGCCGGTGACCAGGTTGCCGTCGGTGTGTGCTTGATCCATGCCGATGTCGACATACTCGCCGCCCGCCAGCCGTACCTCCGGCGCACAGGCAGGATAGGCGCTCAGCGACTTGCCCTTGAGCACCCCGGTTTCGACCAGCAGCTGCGGGCCATGACAGACGGCGGCGATGGGCTTGTCGTCTCGCCCGAACTCGCGCACCAGCTCCAGCACCTGCTGGTTGAGACGAAGGTATTCCGGCGAGCGTCCACCGGGCACCAGCAAAGCGTCGTAGTCAGCGGATTTCACGGCATCGAAATCGAAGTTCAGACCGAAGTTGTGGCCGCGTTTTTCGCTGTAGGTCTGGTCGCCCTCGAAGTCATGAATCGCAGTGCGGATCACGTCGCCCTTTTTCTTGCCGGGGCACACGGCATGCACCGTATGGCCGACCATCTGCAGGGCCTGAAACGGCACCATGACTTCATAGTCTTCGACGTAATCGCCGACCAGCATGAGAATTTTCTTGGCAGCCATCAGTTGATGTCCTCCGAACCGGGTGCTGTTGCGTGGAAAGTCAGGCCAGTATTCGCCGGTTTTTGCCGACGCTGGTAACAGCGTAGTACTACACCCTTGCCACTGCGCTCGCGCTTATGGCCATTCGGCTTGCCGGCGGTGATGGCCGTCAAGATCGCTGCGACTGTCCCTCCGGTCGCTGATCAACCTCGCCGGTCTAGCGTATTGACCACCAGCCGGTCCACCCAGCCCCACAGGCGCTGTTTGATCCGCCGCCACAGCGGCCTGGATTGCCAGTCGTGCAGGCTGACTTCGCTGCTCTGCAGGAAATCACGCTCGAAGCTGTCGCTCACCGCCAGGGTCAATCCCGGATCCATCGCTTCAAGATTGGCCTCTAGATTGAAGCGCAGGTTCCAGTGATCGAAATTACAGGAGCCGATGCTCACCCAGTCGTCGATCAGCACCATTTTCAGATGCAGGAAACAGGGCTGGTATTCGAAGATCTTCACCCCGGCCTTGAGCAGCCGCGGGTAATAACGATGGCCTGCGTAGCGCACCGATGGGTGATCGGTGCGCGGGCCGGTAAGCAGCAGGCGCACGTCCACGCCCCGGGCGGCCGCGCGACGCAGGGCGCGACGGACCTTCCAGGTCGGCAGGAAATACGGGGTCGCCAGCCAGACGCGCTTCTTGCTGAAGTACAACGCGCGGACCAGCGATTGCAGGATGTCACGATGCTGGCGTGAGTCGGCGTAGGCCACGCGCCCCAAACCTTGACCACTGACCGGAGCCTTGGGTAAACGCGGCAGGCCGAAGTTTTCCGCCGGTCGCCAGGCCCGCCGTCGCGGGTTGGCGTGAAACTGGCGGTCGAACAGCGCCTGCCAGTCGATGACCAGCGGGCCGCGGATTTCCACCATCACTTCGTGCCAGTCGCTGGTGTCCTGCTGCGGGTGCCAGAACTCGTCCGTGACTCCCGTACCGCCGACCACTGCCAGTTCTTTGTCCACCAGCAACAGCTTGCGATGGTCACGGTAGAAGTTGCGAATCCCGCGACGCCAGTGCACACGGTTGTAAAAGCGCAGGATGACGCCCGCTTCGGTCAGGCGCGTGCGCAGGCCCAAGGTGAATGCCAGCGAGCCGAAGTCGTCGAACAGGCAGCGCACGATCACCCCACGCCTGGCAGCACCGACCAGCGCTTGCACCACCGCTTCGGCGCAGGCCCCCGCCTCCACCAGATACAGCTCCAGTTCCACTTGCTGCTGTGCGCCGTCGATAGCGGCAATCATGCGCGGGAAGAACGCAGGTCCGTCGATCAGCAGTTCGAACTGGTTATGGTCCCGCCACGGAAAAATCGCGCCGCCCATGCTCAGCGCGCCGTGAAGATCAGCACAGCGCCGACCGGCACCGAAAATCCGATCGCCGACAGATCGGCCACTTTGCGCAGGCCCTCAAGCCCGGGCAGCAAGCCGAAATCCTCGGCGTGCAGCACCAGCGGCTCCAGGGTCACCACCTGAAAGCGTCGATCATCCAGGCGTGTGGCCAGCAGCTCGGCGTTGTAGCTTTGCGACTGGCCGTGCATCTGCACCTTCAACGGCAGGCGTAACTCCAGTTGCGCGCCCGGCGCCAGAGCGTTGATCGGGCGCATGTCCAGTTGTGCGGTCACCCGCGCCTCGGGGAACTGCTTGATGTCGAACAGCTGCCGGCGCAAGCGTTCGTCACGCAAAGGGATGCCAGTGCTCACGGAATCCAGCTCGACCTCAAGCTCGGCCATGCCCCTGGGGTCGACCATACCGTGCAGATTGAGGAAGCGGTGAACTTCGGAAATGTCCGCGTTTTTCGTGGAAATGAACGACAGTCGCGATGACTCGTTGTCCAGATACCAGTTCGCCTGGGCAGGCAGCGCCAGCACGGCGAGCGAGGCCAGCAGCAGGCGGATGAAAGTGGGCATGAGTACTCCAGAGGCGCGGTTGGGGCTACCTTATCCGGCTGTCAGACCGCAGGCAAACCGGTACGTTCGCTTACGGCACGGGTGGCAGTAATCGACAGCCCTGACGCTGCCCCTGCCATTGCGCGCTGCTCTGGCGGCCCATCCCGGAAGCGATGATACGCTTGTCCGTTGAGTCTTCAGTCAGAGTGCTCGGCAACCACTGCTTCACATAGCGCTGACAATAGTCCACCGGATTGTTCACGACGAAGCGGCAGGAACAATATTCCTTGGCGGTGTAGGCGCTGATGATGCTGGGGAAGAGGTACAGCTCACTGCGCCAGACCCAGGTCATCGCCAGGAGCAATAGCAGCAGCGCAATCGCGATGCCGGCAAAGGGGCGGCGGCGAACCAGGCCCATGCTCGATCTCATTGGATACCCTCCCCGCCCATGGCTTTGAGGGCCAGCCTGAGCAACTGGTTGTGGTCATAGGTCGCGTCTCGATCATCGGCATAACGCACTATCACCAGCCCTGCGCTCGGGATCACATACAGCGCCTGACCCCAGTGCCCAAGCGCTGCAAAGGTGTCGGACGGTGCAGCGGGCCAAGGGCTGGCGTTGCCGCCAGCTGGCCTGTTCAGCCACCAGTGGCCACCCGGTACTTCAAGGGTCGGTGTTTGCGACCGGAACGGCGTGAGGGTGAAATCGATCCAGGCTTCAGGCAGCAACTGGCGACCGTGCCAGAGCCCGCGGCGCTGCATCAGCACACCGATGCGTGCCAGATCCCGGGCGGTCATGTAGGCATAGGATGAGCCGACGAAGGTGCCGCTGGCGTCGGTTTCCCACGTCGCGCTGGTGATACCGAGCGGCTCGAACAGCGCGGTCCAGGGGTAGTCGGCGTAGGCGCTGTCGCCGAGCATGCCCCTGAGCGCGGCCGCCAGCACAGTACTGTCGCCGCTCGAATATCGGAACAAGGTGCCCGGTGCGCTGATCGCCTTGTGACCGGCGGCGTAGCGCGCCATGTCGCCACGGCCTCGGGTGTAAAGCATCGCCACCACCGAGGAGTCCAGCGGCGCGTATTCGTAGTCTTCCTCCCAGTCCAGGCCGCAGGCCCAGTGCAGCAAGTCCTGTAGCTTGATATCAGGATGGCTGCCGAATGGCGGGTAGTAGCGTGCGACGGGCTCATCGAGCTTGAAACGCCCTTCTCCAAACGCCACGCCCAGCACGGTGGCGAGGATGCTTTTGCTGATCGACCAGGTCAGGTGCGGGGTTTGGGCAGTGGTCACGCCTGCGTAGCGTTCGTAGATCAGCTCGCCGTTACGCACGATCAGCAAGGCGTCGGTGCGCACGCCTTCGCGGGTTTGCTCGTCGCGCGGCGCGAAGGCGTAGCTTTCGAGGGCTTCCAGGGCGGCGCTCGCCGGCAGAGGCGCAACGGACCATTGAGCTTCAGGCCAGGCCTGGACAGTGCCCGGACAGGCGACAGACCAAAGTATGAGGACGAATAACGCACGACTCATGACGGGCTCTCAGTAGCGGATGCCAGCAAAACTAACAGGCAATGATGACAGTGCGCCGAACCCGCCCCTGTAGCGCCGGGCCAGCCAGCGCGACCCGACATCGCCACTGGCCCTAAACAGCAACGCCGCCCGGCAGGTCGCCACGAAGATGATCGGCGGCCATTCGTGTCACGCAACCATCACCAAAGCTTAATGGGGGTGACATCGGCCCTCCCTAGCCTGCATTCGTACAGCAATGCTTCGATTTATCAGTCGACTGGCCTGGACAAAGGCTGGCCCACGGAGACGCGCCATGACTCAGATCGCCAGTATTCGAGACACCCGGTCCGACCGCCGCCTGCAGGCCGAACGCCTGATCGGCAGCCAAGCACTGCAAGAAGCGCAGGCGTTGCGTTTCAGTGTATTTAGCGGCGAATTCAACGCTCGCCTCAAAGGTGCCGAGCTGGGTCTGGACATCGACGATTACGATGTTCACTGCATGCACATTGGTGTGCGCGATCTGAGCAGCGGTCGGCTGGTCGCGACCACTCGCCTGCTCGATCACAAGGCCGCCAGCACTCTGGGCCGTTTCTACAGCGAAGAGGAATTCAGCCTGCACGGGCTCGGCCATCTGCAAGGGCCGATCCTCGAACTGGGGCGTACCTGCGTCGACCCTGGCTATCGCAACGGCGGGACCATCGCCGTGCTGTGGAGCGAGCTGGCCGAGGTGCTCAACGAAGGCGGCTACAGCTACCTGATGGGTTGTGCGAGCATCCCGATGCAGGACGGCGGCATCCAGGCGCACGCGATCATGCAGCGTCTGCGCGAACGTTATCTGAGCACCGAGCATCTGCGCGCCGAGCCGAAGAACCCACTGCCGAACCTGGACCTGCCCAACAACGTGATCTGCGAAATGCCGCCCTTGCTCAAGGCCTACATGCGCCTGGGCGCCAAGATCTGTGGCGAGCCTTGCTGGGATGAAGATTTCCAGGTGGCCGATGTATTCATCCTGCTCAAACGTGACGAGCTCTGCCCGCGCTACGCCCGTCACTTCAAGGCAGCCGTGTGATGAGCAGATTGCGCAGTCATGCGCGCGTCATCCGTGTGTTGTGGGTCATCGCCCTGGGGCTGACCATCGCTGGCGCATTCACCCTGATGGAGCGCCTGCGCATCGGTCACTCCATGGCCCGCCGCCAGCGCTGGAGTCGCTGGTTCATGGCCCGCCTGACCGCCGCTTTGCCGTTTCGCGTCACTCTTAGCGGCAAGTTGCCGGAGCAGCCGATGCTGTGGGTCTGCAACCACGTGTCATGGACCGACATCGCGTTGCTGGGCATGGTCGCGCCGCTGTCATTCCTGTCGAAAGCTGAAGTGCGCACATGGCCCGTGGCCGGCTGGCTGGCGTTGAAAGCCGGTACGCTGTTCATTCGCCGCGGTTCGGGCGACAGCAAACTGATCCAGAAGCAGATGGGGCAGCACTTGCTGAGCAAGCATTCACTGCTGATCTTCCCGGAGGGCACTACCACCGATGGCCGCAGCCTGCGTACCTTTCACGGGCGCCTGCTGTCCAGCGCCATCGACACCGGTGTGCCGCTGCAACCCGTAGCGATCCAGTATCTGCGCGACGGCGAGCCGGACCGGATCGCCCCCTTCATTGGCGACGACGACCTGCTATCGCACTTGCGCCGCCTGTTCGCCCACGCCGTCAGCGACGTGCACATCCGGTTGCTGGAGCCCATCAATTCCCAAGGCAAAGAGCGCGCTGCGCTGGCGTTCGAAGCCCAACAAGCGGTGCAGCTGGCGCTCTTCGGCAACAGCCGTCAGCCTGAGGAAGTGCGTCCGGCCGCCAGAGCCGCCTGAGCGAATGCCTGAAGCTGCGGATAGAACTCGCTGAAATCTTCGCTCAATGGCCGATAAAGCGCCCGCAGCTCCTGCATGGCGCCGGCCAACCCCTCAGGACGCGACAAACGGCGGGATATCCCCGCCAGCGCATCGCCCACCACTTCGAAATTGCGGTATGAACCTAGCCAGTCCTGCGCCGCCATGCGCGGCGCGATCATCGCCAGACGCTTAGGCAGCGCTGGCTCATTGGCCAATACCCGATACACCTGGCGGGTGAAGGTCTGAAGCGGCACGTCCGAATACTGCTGCCAGTCTCGCGCCAGGCAGTGATCGAAAAACACGTCCAGCACGATACCGGCGTAACGCCGACGTTCGGCAGGGAAACGGCCCATCGCCTGCCGGGTCAGCGGATGCGCATCGGTGAACGCGTCGATGCGCCGATGCAGGCGGATCGCCTCTTCTATATCCACGGGGAAGCGGCCCGGTAGCAGGCCTTTGACGAAATCTCCATAAAGACTGCCAAGCAACTGGGCAGGTGCCTGACCGCCAAGGTGCAGATGTGCGAGGTAATTCATGGCTGCGTGACCTGTCAGGTAGAGGCCGCAATGTATCAGACCGGCGCGATGGCCCCGTAGCAGTCCGGCTCGCTGGCGACAGCGTCGTCCCGACTGGCAGCGTCGGCAAGGCAGACCGCGACGGACAGATCAGCGCTGCTGTATCGATATAACCCGATATACCGTTTTATGCGCCGCTTAGCACCCAATCATATTTGTATATCGCGATTTATAGATATAAAGTTCGCCCCATCGCGATATACCGCTACACACATATTGAGAACGACATGCCTATCGACCTCGACGAAATAATAAAAGCGCTGGCCCACCCGGTTCGCCGCCAGATTCTGGGCTGGCTCAAGGACCCTTACGCCTGTTTCCCGGATCAGGATCACTCGCTTGAGAACGGCGTCTGTGCCGGTCAGATCGACCAGCGTGCAGGGCTTTCCCAATCGACTGTTTCGGCCCACCTGGCAACGCTGCAACGCGCTGGCCTGATCACCAGCAAGAAATATGGCCAGTGGCACTTTTTCAAACGCAACGAAGACGTCATTCAGGCGTTTTTGCAGCAGCTGTCCGAACAGCTCTGAGTCGACAATTTCAACAGGAGACGCCCCGTGCCTCTTTCGCTACTTATTCTGGCCCTGAGCGCCTTTGCCATCGGCACCACCGAGTTCGTCATCATGGGTCTGCTGCCCGAGGTCGCCACTGACCTGGGCGTGAGCATTCCCGGCGCTGGCTGGCTGGTCACCGGTTATGCGCTGGGCGTGGCCATCGGCGCGCCGTTCATGGCCATGGCCACCGCAAAACTGCCGCGCAAGGGCGCGCTGGTCACGTTGATGGGCATCTTCATCATCGGCAACCTGCTCTGCGCGGTCGCCGCCGACTACAACATTCTGATGTTCGCCCGGGTGATCACCGCTCTGTGTCACGGCGCATTCTTCGGTATCGGTTCGGTGGTGGCGGCGGGCCTGGTACCTGCCAATCGCCGTGCCTCCGCGGTCGCGCTGATGTTCACCGGCCTGACCCTGGCCAACGTGCTGGGCGTCCCTTTGGGGACCGCACTGGGCCAGCAGGCCGGGTGGCGTTCGACCTTCTTCGCCGTGACGGTGATCGGCGTCATCGCCTTCATCGGCCTGATCCGCTATCTGCCCGCCAGACGCGACGAAGAAAAACTCGACATGCGCGCCGAGCTAGGGGCCCTCAAGGGTGCCGGTATCTGGCTGTCGCTGAGCATGACCGCGCTGTTCTCGGCGTCGATGTTCGCCTTGTTCACCTACGTCGCGCCATTGCTCGGCGAAGTCACCGGGGTATCGCCACTGGGCGTGACCTGGACCCTGCTGTTGATCGGCCTGGGGCTGACGGTCGGCAACATCATCGGCGGCAAGCTGGCCGATCGTCGACTGGCGGCAACGCTGATCGGCGTGTTCATCGCCATGGCCGTCATCTCTACCGCCCTGAGCTGGACCAGCGTTGCGCTGATTCCCGCTGAAGTGACGCTGTTTCTCTGGGCCACCGCCGCCTTCGCCGCCGTGCCTGCCTTGCAGATCAACGTGGTGACCTTCGGCAAGGACGCACCCAACCTGGTGTCGACCTTGAACATCGGCGCTTTCAACGTCGGTAACGCACTGGGCGCCTGGGTCGGTGGCAGCGTCATTGCCCATGGCCTGGGGCTGACCACCGTGCCGCTGGCAGCAGGCGCACTGGCCGTACTTGCCCTGCTGGTGACCCTGGTCAATTTCCGTCAGCGCGGCGATGCCGGGCTGGCCGCTGTAAGCCACTGAATTTCAAAGACTGCGGATACACCCACTACTGACTGCATTGAGGACTTTTCCGATGACTACCATTTTCGACCCGATCAAGATCGGCGACCTGGAACTGGCCAACCGTATCATCATGGCCCCGCTGACCCGCTGCCGTGCCGATGAGGGCCGTGTGCCGAACGCCATGATGGCCGAGTACTACGTGCAACGTGCCTCGGCGGGCCTGATCATCAGCGAGGCAACTTCGGTAACGCCGATGGGCGTCGGCTACCCGGACACCCCCGGCATCTGGTCCAACGATCAGGTCCGCGGCTGGGGCAATATCACCAAGGCCGTTCACGCCGCCGGCGGCAAGATCGTCCTGCAACTGTGGCACGTAGGCCGGGTCTCTCACCCCAGCTACCTGAACGGTGAGGCACCGGTTGCGCCGAGCGTCATTCAGCCAAAAGGCCATGTCAGCCTGGTCCGCCCGCTGTCTGACTACGTCACGCCGCGCGCGCTGGAACTGGCCGAAATCGAAGAAATCGTCGACGCCTACCGCCTCGGTGCCGAAAACGCCAAGGCCGCCGGTTTCGACGGTGTGGAAATCCACGGCGCCAACGGTTACCTGCTCGACCAATTCCTGCAAAGCAGCACCAACACGCGCACCGACAGCTATGGCGGCTCGCTGGAAAACCGCGCTCGTCTGCTGCTGGAAGTCACGGACGCTGCGGTCGAAATCTGGGGCGCCGGTCGTGTCGGTGTGCACCTGGCACCCCGCGCCGACTCCCACGACATGGGCGACGACAACCTGGCCGAAACCTTCACCTATGTTGCCAGCGAGCTGGGCAAACGTGGCATCGCCTTCATCTGTGCCCGTGAGCGCGAACTGGATGACAGCCTCAGCCCGCGCCTGAAACAGGCATTCGGCGGCGTGTTCATCGCCAACGAGAAGTTCACCAAGGACAGCGCCAACGCCTGGCTGGCCAGCGGCAAGGCCGATGCGGTGGCGTTCGGCGTGCCGTTCATCGCCAACCCGGACCTGCCTGCACGTCTGGCCAAGGGTGCACCGTTGAACGAGCCGCATCCTGAGACGTTCTACGGCAAAGGCGCGGTGGGTTATCTGGATTACCCGACGCTGTAAGCGTTCGCTGCTGAATAAAAAACCGGCCCAATGGGCCGGTTTTTTGTTAGCTGGGGATCGGAACCGCGATATACGCCGCTTCTGCCCGGAGGGCGTGGGAGTTCGCCGGGGTGGCGCTCCACCTTGCCGACGATCTGCCGGGAACCGGCAGCCAATCCTGCGAATGCGGTCTGTCTGACACGGCCAAGGAGGTCAGGTCTTTACTACTGCTTCGCAGCAGATCGTCGGCAAGCCGGACTCCCACGCCTGCGGCAGAATCAAAAGCACCCCATGACCGGCAGCTTCTCCCACGCCTGCGGCAGATCAGAAGCACCCCATGAACGGCCGCTTCTCCCACACCTGCGGCAGAATCAAAAGCAAACCATGACCGGCCGCTTCTCCCACGCCTGCGGCAGAATCAAAAGCAACCCATAAACGGCCGCTTCTCCCACGCCTGCGGCAGAATCAGAAGCACCCCATAAACGGCCGCTTCTCCCACGCCTGCGGCAGAATCAAAAGCAACCCCATGAACGGCCGCTTCTCCCACGCCTGCGGCAGAATCAGAAGCACCCCATGAACGGCCGCTTCTCCCACGCCTGCGGCAGAATCAGAAGCACCCCATGAACGGCCGCTTCTGCTTCTGCCTTTCTGACAAGGTAGTCCAGAGACCACGGATCGTGACTTGGGTACAGGTTGAATGCAGGCCTTGCTACGAGGACTGCCCTTGATCACTGAGCCCGAGCGTTGATCTGCTGCGACAAGGTTTGAATCTGACTCTGCAAGGTATTGATGGTGCGTGTCATCTGCCCTCGGAACGCATCGAACTCTGCCGTACTCGCCCCTGAGGACGCTGCTGCGGCCGGGCGATTGTCCTGCTCGCTCTTGAGCACGATCATGTCCTGCTCCAGACGCTCGATGGTCTGGCTGTTATTGCTCTTCTTCAGGTTGGCGACATCGGCGCCCAGGCTCTTGAGCTCCGCGTCGAGGCGATCCTGCCCCGCTTGTGCAGACTTGCCGTCAGCCATGGCCGCTTTCACTGCCGACAGCTCGGTCGCCAGCGCCTTGAGCTGATCCTGCAGCTGCTGGTTGGTCGCCTGTTGTTGGGTGGTCTGATTGGCAATCAGCTCCAGACGCTTGTCCAGGCCGCCCTGCAGACCCGCAACCCCCAGCTGCTGCTTGCTCTGGTCGGCCAGCTGATCCTGCAACTCCCGGATTTGTGCCTTGAGCGCCTCGCCGCCACTGTTGGCCACCGATTCAGTCGCCACCACCTTGCCGGAGATATCCTGCAAGCGTCCCGCCGCCTCTTCACTGATTCGCGCGAAGCTCTCCTGAGTGGCGACCAGTTGCTGTTCCATCAACGACACCTGCTGAAAACTCCACCAGCCCAAGCCGCAGAATGCGATCACCAGCGCACCGATCAAGGCCCACAGCGCACCCGTGCCAGCAGCCTTGACCTTGACCACCGGCGTGGACCGCGAATACACCGTGGTGCGCTCGCGGGCGCCGGCGGTCGGCAGAAAGTCGTCGTCATCGTCTTTGGCGCTGAGGCTCGGAACGTCATCGACGTCGTCATACGGATCTTTGCGCATGTGTTTCCCTATGAAAAAACGCTGAATCTGAATGGGCGGCAGTATAACCACAGGCCCTGTGACCCTTCGAATCGCCCGCCGTTTTACAGTGCTGCGCCGTGTTGCGCTTTCCACCAGCCGCAAAATTCGTCCAGCGCAGTCCAGACGCTGACCTTGGGCTGGTAATCCAGATAATACTGGGCGCGGCCGATATCCAGCGTGAAATCTCGGCTCATGACCTGCATCGCCATCCTCGACAGCGTGGGCTCCGGTCGGCCCGGCCAGAGCATGCACGCTGCTTCGTTGAGTGCCGCGACGCCATACCCCAGAGCGTAGGAGCGATAGCGTGTGACGGGCGGTAATTGCATCTGGCGCATCACGTAATTGACCACGTCCCAGATCGGCACCGGCGTGCCGTTACTGATGTTATAGGCCTTGCCCAGCGCCGAACCAGCCGCCAACAGGCTGCTGAGCATGGCCTCGTTGAGATTCTGAATGCTGGTGAAGTCGACCTTGTTCAAGCCGTTGCCGATGATCGACAGGCGCTTGTTGCGCTGCATCTGCATAAGGCGCGGGAAGATGCTGGTGTCGCCTGCGCCGGTGACGAAGCGCGGACGCAGGGCGATGACTTCCAGACCGAACTCTTCAGCGCCGAACACCTTCTGCTCAGCCAGGTACTTGGTCGCGGCGTAATGATTGTGAAAGCGCTTGGGCACCTGCTCTTCGCGGATGTTCAGGTGCGAATCGCCATCGAAGTAGATCGACGGCGACGACAGGTGCACCAGTCGGCGCACGTGCTGTTTCAGGCACGCCTCGACCACGTTCTCAGTGACCTGGACATTGCCCTGATGGAAATCCTGGCGACGCCCCCAGGTACCGACTGCGCCTGCACAGTGGACCACCGCTTCAACGTCATCGCACAGCGCTTGCACCAGTTCCGGGTCGCTCAGATCGCCCTGGATGAATTCGGCGCCGCGCCGCACCAGATGCTCGACACCTTGTGCGCGGCGGCCGTTGACCCGAACGCTCAACCCCTGCTCCAGGGCGAAGCGCGCGAAGCGTCCGCCGATGAAGCCGCTTGCGCCGGTGACCAGAATCTTCATTTACCGCTCCAGACTTTCATAAACCAAAGTGACTCACTGATCTTGAATACCAAACACATTGCTTGCGCCGCAGGCGTGGGAGCCGGCTGCAACCAGGATCACGCACAATCGACATTCAAATGACGTTCACTGCGCCGCCAGCGGCACCAACCATTGGCCGGCTTTTTTCGCCAGATGATCGGTCAATTGACTCAGCAATTGCCCGCCGTTGCGCCAATGATGCCAGTACAAGGGCACGTCGATGCAGTGATCGCTCAATAATTCCACCAGTTTGCCGCTCGCCAGTTGCTCACCGACCTGCAGTTCGGGCACCAGGCCCCAGCCCATTCCGGCCTCGGTCATGCGCATGAAACCTTCGGACGAAGGGCACAGGTGATGTTCGAAACCGCCCTCGACACCCAGCGATGCCAGATAGCGATGCTGAAGGAAATCATCCGGGCCGAACACCAGCGCGGGCGATCGGGCCAGGGCTTGCGCGGTGACACCGCCGGGGAAATGCCGAGCGATGAAATCGGGGCTGGCCAGCGCACGATAACGCATGGCGCCCAGCAGCAGACTGCGCGCGCCGGCAACCGGACGTTCGCTGCCACACAGACACGCTGCGACTTCGCCAGCACGCATGCGCTTGAGGCCAACGTCCTGATCCTCCACCACCAGATCGGTCAACAGATGATGTTCGGCACAGAAATCCCCCACGGCTTGCGCCCACCAGGTGGCCAATGAGTCAGCGTTCAGGGCAATGCGCAGGCGCTCCTTGCTGCCGCCTTCATCCAGCGCAGGCACCACGCTTTGCAGGTCACGCTCCAGCAAACGCACCTGTTGCACATGGTTGAGCAACCTGCGACCGATTTCGGTCGGCGTGGGTGGTGTGGCGCGCACCAGTACCGGCTGGCCGATGCGCGCTTCGAGCAACTTGATCCGCTGCGACACCGCCGATTGCGACAGGCCCAGCACTTGCGCTGCACGCTCGAAACCCGCCTGCTCGATTACAGCTGCCAGCGCTGAAAGCAATTTGTAGTCGAACATCAGTTTTCCTAATGAGCGATGAGCGTTATTGGTTTTCCTTATACAGGTGATGCACCCACAATCGCCACATTGATTTCCTCACCGCGTCAGCGGTCGGTCCCGGAGCAACAACTCATGTGGCAAAGCTACCTCAACGGTCTGTTGGTCGCGTTTGGCCTGATCATGGCCATCGGCACGCAGAACGCCTATGTCCTGGCGCAGAGCCTGCGCCGCGAGCACCATTTGTCGGTCGCGCTGTTGTGCATCGTCTGCGATGCAGTGCTGGTCGCCGCCGGGGTATTCGGACTGGCCAGTGTGCTGGCGCATAACCCGACCCTGCTTGCCGTCGCGCGCTGGGGCGGCGTGGTCTTTCTGCTGTGGTACGGGGCCAAGGCCCTGCGCCGGGCGATCTCGCCGCAAAGCCTGCAGGAAGGTGATGGCGACGGTCAGCGCTCACGCCGCGCGGTGCTGCTGACGGCGCTGGCAGTGACGCTACTCAATCCGCACGTCTACCTCGACACCGTGCTGCTGATTGGCTCGCTTGGCGCTCAGCAAGCGGTACCTGGGGCGTATGTCTTCGGCGCGGCCAGCGCATCGTTGCTGTGGTTCTCGACATTGGCGATCGGTGCTGCCTGGCTGGCACCGTGGCTGGCACGCCCGGCCACCTGGCGCCTGCTCGACCTGATGGTGGCGGTGATGATGTTCAGCGTGGCGGTGCAGTTGATCAGAAGTGCGTGACTGTCGGCGATCCCTTGCAGGCCCCCCCTTGCTGGTGAATGCGGTGGTTCAGCAACCAATACGTCACCGATACAATGCGTTCGCTAGCAAGCCGTCTCCATCAGTTCGCGATGACCCACTGTGCAGTGCGCGCTTATAAAAAAATTCCAACGATTGGCGCACACAGCTCTGGAACCTCTATCCCACACAGTTGTTGCGTGGTTAAGGACCGGGGCCGGTGCTATGATCCAGCCCCTGCGTCGCAAAGAGTAAAAACTCGCCGACGCATGTTATGTCTGGCCGCCCGTGATCGGCCTTGCGCTCACCGCAACTGACCTGATTAGGAGAATTACCATGGCTTTCGAATTGCCGCCGCTGCCGTACGCACACGATGCTCTGGCACCGCACATCTCCAAGGAAACACTGGAATACCACCACGACAAGCACCACAACACCTACGTCGTGAACCTGAACAACCTGGTGCCTGGCACCGAGTTCGAAGGCAAGACACTGGAAGAAATCGTCAAATCTTCCTCGGGCGGTATCTTCAACAACGCAGCCCAGGTCTGGAACCACACCTTCTACTGGAACTGCCTGGCGCCAAACGCCGGCGGTCAACCGACTGGCGCGCTGGCCGATGCCATCAACGCAGCCTTCGGTTCGTTCGACAAGTTCAAGGAAGAGTTCAGCAAGACTTCCATCGGCACCTTCGGCTCCGGCTGGGGCTGGCTGGTGAAGAAGGCTGACGGTTCCCTGGCCCTGGCCAGCACCATCGGCGCCGGCAACCCGCTGACCAGCGGCGACACCCCGCTGCTGACCTGCGACGTCTGGGAGCACGCCTACTACATCGACTACCGTAACCTGCGTCCAAAATACGTCGAGGCGTTCTGGAACCTGGTGAACTGGAAGTTCGTGGCAGAGCAGTTCGAAGGCAAGGCCTTCACCGCCTGATCACTGGTTAGATAAAAAACCCGGCCATGGCCGGGTTTTTTTTCGCCTTCTGTTCATCCTTTAGGTATTGTCGCAAAGCGATAGCGGACTAATATCAGTTTCGATCCGATCCGACGAAACGAAGCTCAAGTTTCACCCCCGTTTTACCGACACACTACTGATAGCCTTACCTGCCCGCAGGTGAATCGTTATCGCAGAGCCAACGGTGCGGCGTGCTTGACGGCGCTTGACCCTGAGGTCTGCATTGCCAATGCTTGCAACAAGTCACCTGCTACCAGCATGGATGAAGGAATGCCCATTTGAAGCTGGAACTCAAAAACAGCTTGTCGGTGAAACTGCTGCGCGTGGTGCTCCTTTCGGCGCTGATCGTGGGCGTGGTACTGAGCTGCGCGCAGATTGTCTATGACGCTTACAAGACCCGACAGGCCGTCGCCACCGACGCCGGACGGATTCTCGACATGTTCCGCGACCCGTCGACCCAGGCCGTCTACAGCCTGGACCGGGAAATGGGCATGCAAGTCATCGAGGGCTTGTTCCAGGACAAGGCCGTGCGCATGGCCTCCATCGGTCATCCGAACGAAACCCTGCTGGCGGAGAAAACCCGCGACCTGCAGGCCTCGCCCACACGCTGGCTGACTGACCCGATTCTTGGGCAGGAGCGCAGTTTCACCACCCAACTGGTCGGCCGCAGCCCCTACAGTGAATACTACGGCGACTTGCGCATCACCCTGGATACCGCCACCTATGGCGAAGGCTTCCTGACCAATTCGATGATCATCTTCATCTCCGGCGTGCTGCGCGCGCTGGCCATGGGGCTGGTGCTGTATCTGGTCTATCACTGGCTGTTGACCAAGCCGCTGTCGCGCATTATCGAACACCTGACCAGCATCAACCCCGATCGTCCCAGCGAGCATCAGTTGCCGCTGCTCAAGGGTCATGAAAAGAACGAACTGGGCATCTGGGTCAACACCGCCAACCAGCTACTGGCCTCCATCGAGCGCAACACCAATCTGCGCCATGAAGCCGAATCCAGCCTGCTGCGCATGGCTCAGTATGACTTCCTCACCGGTCTGCCCAACCGCCAGCAACTGCAGCAGCAACTGGACAAGATCCTCATCGATGCCGGTCGCGTACAGCATCGCGTGGCGGTGCTGTGCGTGGGGCTGGACGATTTCAAAGGCATCAACGAGCAATTCAGCTATCAGACCGGCGATCAGCTGCTGCTGGCACTGGCTGATCGTCTGCGCGGACACAGCGGCCGCCTCGGCGCGCTGGCGCGGTTGGGCGGCGACCAGTTTGCGCTGGTGCAGGCCGATATCGAGCAACCCTACGAAGCCGCGGAACTGGCGCAGAACATTCTCGATGACCTGGAGGCGCCCTTCGCCCTGGATCAGCAAGAGATTCGCCTGCGCGCCACCATCGGCATCACCCTGTTTCCCGAAGACGGCGACAGCACCGAAAAGCTGCTGCAAAAAGCCGAACAGACCATGACCCTGGCCAAGACCCGGTCGCGCAACCGCTATCAGTTCTATATCGCCAGCGTCGACAGCGAAATGCGCCGTCGCCGTGAGCTGGAAAAAGACCTGCGCGAAGCCTTGGTACGCAACCAGTTCCACCTGGTCTATCAACCGCAGATCAGCTACCGCGACCATCGCGTGGTGGGTGTCGAGGCACTGATTCGCTGGACTCACCCGGAACACGGCTTCGTGCCACCGGACCAGTTCATTCCGCTGGCCGAGCAGAACGGCACCATCATCGCCATTGGCGAGTGGGTACTGGATCAGGCCTGCAAACAGCTGCGCGAATGGCACGACCAGGGCTTCGTCGACCTGCGCATGGCGGTGAACCTGTCCACCGTGCAGTTGCACCACTCCGAACTGCCAAGAGTGGTCAACAACCTCTTGCAGATCTACCGCCTGCCGCCGCGCAGCCTGGAACTGGAAGTTACCGAAACCGGCCTGATGGAAGACATCAGCACCGCTGCCCAGCACCTGCTCAGCCTGCGCCGCTCCGGCGCCTTGATCGCCATCGATGACTTCGGCACCGGCTATTCGTCGCTCAGCTACCTGAAAAGTCTGCCTCTGGACAAGATCAAGATCGACAAGAGCTTCGTGCAGGACCTGATCGACGACGATGACGACGCGACCATCGTGCGTGCCATCATCCAGCTGGGCAAAAGCCTGGGCATGCAGGTGATCGCCGAGGGCGTGGAAACCAGCGAACAGGAGGCCTATATCATTTCCGAGGGTTGCCACGAAGGTCAGGGCTATTTCTATAGCAAGCCCCTGCCGGCACGTGAGCTGCTGGCCTACCTCAAGCAGGCGCAGCGCACGCATCTCGGGGTCTTGTAAGGTGCGTGCGCGCTCTACCGTTCTGGCAGTGAACCTGTAGCAGTCCGACCTGCTGGCGGCTAGGTATGTGAAATCGCCACCGCCGGCAAGCCGGACTGCTACGGGGATGACATCGGCATAAGACCTGCCTCACATCCCTGTAACAGCTTGAAATACCTCCCCTGCCGTATCAGGGCATTTTGCCTTTACACAGAATGCAAATCCTTCGCATTATGGCGCAGCTTTTTTCTGGCGTTCGCCGCTATTCATCGCCCTTTTGCATGCAGGATCCCGTCATGATTCGTACGCCCCTGGCTACCGCCAGTCTGCTGGCCATCGCTATTGCCCTTGCCGGTTGTGATCAAGGCAAGGATAAACCCGCCGCGCCCGCTCCGGCTGCCGCCGCTGGCACCTCTGCTCCGGCGCCTGCGCCATCCCAGACCAGCGACGCCGCAACCAAGGCCGTTGTCGCCAACTACACGAACATCGTTTACGCGGTGTTCAGCGACGCCGAATCCACTGCCCGACAGCTCGGCACCGCGGTCGACGTCTTCCTCGCCACGCCGAACGATCAGACCCTCAAGGCGGCGCGCGATGCCTGGCTGGCGGCCCGTGTCCCTTACATGCAAAGCGAAGTGTTCCGCTTCGGCAACACCATCATCGACGACTGGGAAGGTCAGGTGAACGCCTGGCCCCTGGACGAAGGGCTGATCGACTACGTCGCCAAGGACTACCAGCACGCGCTGGGCAACCCGGGTGCTACCGCCAACCTCATCGCCAATACCTCCATACAGGTGGGCGAGGACAAGGTCGACGTCAGCGAAATCACCCCTGAAAAACTCGCCAGCCTGAATGAACTGGGCGGCGCCGAGGCCAACGTCGCCACGGGTTACCACGCCATCGAATTCCTGCTCTGGGGCCAGGACCTGCACGGCACCGGCCCGGGTGCCGGCGAGCGTCCCGCCAGCGATTACATCGAAGGACCGGGCGGCACCGGCGGTCACAACGATCGTCGCCGCGCGTATCTGAAGGCTGCCACCGACCTGCTGGTGAGCGACCTCCAAGAGATGGTCGGCAACTGGAAACCGGGCGTGGCCGACAACTACCGCGCCAGCCTTGAGGCCGAGCCGGCTGAAAGCGGGCTGCGCAAAATGCTCTTCGGCATGGGCAGCCTGTCTCTGGGCGAGTTGGCGGGCGAGCGCATGAAAGTCGCACTGGAAGCCAACTCCAGCGAAGACGAACATGACTGCTTCAGCGACAACACCCACCACTCGCACTTCTACAACGGCCTTGGCATCCGCAACGTGTACCTGGGCGAGTACACCCGCGTAGACGGCAGCAAGGTCAGCGGCCCAAGCCTGTCTTCGCTGGTGGCCAAGGCCGACGCCGCGACCGACACCACACTGCGCGCCGACTTCGACGCCACCCAGGCCAGGCTGCAAGCCATCGTCGATCACGCCAACAAGGGCGAGCACTTCGACCAGTTGATCGCCGCTGGCAACACTGCAGGCAATCAAGTGGTGCGTGACGCCATCGCCGCACTGGTCAAACAGACCGCTGGCATCGAGCAAGCGGCCGGCAAGCTGGGCATCACCGACCTGAATCCGGACAACGCCGATCACGCGTTCTGATTGATCCCGCCGCCGCGCGCCCCAGGGCGTCGTCGAACCCCGAACACCGCCGACCCATCACCGGGTCGGCATTTTTTTGCCCGCACAAAGCCTCCAAATGCCGGGTAAATGGAAGGGTTCAGAGGACCGATCCGTAAGTTCTGTAGGGCGTTTCCTGTTCACTCCTCGTCGGATTGAACGCCCCCTGTTCGCCACTGATCATGCGCACTTCCTTGACCCCATCCCATCCAGGAGGAGACAGAAAGTGCCCAAGAGAAACAAGAAAAGGCGCCGCGTTAGCAAGCTCAAAGCCAACGACTACGGCATTCATCTGCTGGTCGGCATCAAGGGGCCTCGCGCCTGGAAAGTGACGATCTATCGTGACGGCAGGACATTCAACAGACTGTTCTCATTCTCTCGCTACGGCGGCCGCGAGCCGGCCAGGGCAGCGGCCGATGCCTGCCGCGACCAGTTGCTGCTCGAGCATCTGCCCAGACTCAGCCGGGATATCCGTCAACGCATCATTGCCACTAACACCAGTGGTTATCCCGGCGTGCATTATCGCTGCTACACGGGCATTGGCTATTGGGTGGCGCGCACCACCCTGCGCAACGGCAGCAGCGTGACCAAGTCGTTTCGGGTCGAATACTACGGCTATGAACGGGCCAAGGAACTGGCGATCCGCGAACGCGAGCGACAGCTGGACAGCATCGGCGAATACCGGTGCTTCAAAGTGGTCGAGGGCGAACGGCGGATGATGCAATTGCTTATTGAAAACCCTTCCTTGGAAATTCCCGGCCTCTGAGAGCGGTCCGCTTGCGGCCTTCATCAAGGCTGACCGCTAATTGGTTACAACACGTTTCGAGAGCCACTTACAAACGCAAATCCCTCTTATTCCTCACAGACGGGGCTGGTAAGCTTGCTCGCCCCGATTCTCCCCCTTCTGCAGGTTGGCTATGACTGCGCGGTTTCGCCCTTCGCTTTTCCTGCTGGTGGCTAGCGCCCTTGGCGGGTGCGACGACGCCCCGCGTTTCGCTGCCGCCGAGCCCGGCGAGGCCCGCTCGGGTGGCTCGGCGACCGTCAACAGAAGCGATCGCAACGCGTTTTCCCTGCCCTCGGCCAACCTCTCACCCACCCGGCGACTGGACTTCAGTGTCGGCAACAGCTTCTTTCGCAACCCGTGGGTGATTGCCCCCTCGACCACCACCGCGCGCGATGGCCTCGGTCCGCTGTTCAACACCAACGCCTGCCAGAACTGCCACATCAGGGATGGCCGCGGGCACCCGCCCGAGCCAGGCGCCAACAATGCCGTGTCGATGCTGGTGCGCCTTTCCATACCCGACGAGCCCGGCAGCACAGCGCCTGCGTATGCCGAGCGCATCAGGCAACTGGGGCTGACGCCGGAGCCGGTGTATGGCAAACAACTGCAGGACATGGCCATTCCGGGCGTGACGCCAGAAGGCCGGGTGCGCGTGGTATACGACTCGATGACCGTACACTTTCGCGACGGCACGCCTGCGCAGTTGCGCCGTCCCACGTTGCAGATCACCCAGTTGGGTTATGGCCCGATGCATCCCCAGGCGCGCGCCTCGGCACGCATCGCCCCGCCGATGATCGGTCTTGGCCTGCTGGAGGCGATCCCCGAAGCGGCGATCCTGGCCAACGCCGACCCGGAAGACAAGAAAGGCACCGGCATCACCGGCACCGCCAACCGGGTCTGGGATGACGCGCTGCAGAAGACCGTCCTTGGCCGCTTTGGCTGGAAAGCTTCGCAACCGGGCATCAATCAGCAGAACGTCCATGCCCTGGCCAGTGACATGGGCCTGACGTCCAACCTGGCAACCGAGGACGATTGCACCCCGTCACAAACCGCCTGCCTGAATGCGCCCGACGGCAAAGGGCCTGACGGCGAGCCGGAAGTCAGCGACAACATCCTGCGACTGATCACCTTCTATACCCGCAATCTCGGCGTGCCGGCGCGCCGAGACGTCGCCGACCCGCAGGTGCTCGAAGGCAAGAATCTGTTCTTCAAGGCCGGCTGCCAACAGTGCCATACGCCGCAGTTCACCACTTCCGCCGATGCCGCAGAGCCGGAGCTGGCCAACCAGGTGATCCGCCCCTACACCGATCTGTTGCTCCACGACATGGGCGAAGGCCTGGCCGACAACCTCAGCGAATTCCAGGCCAGCGGCCAGCAGTGGCGAACCCCGCCGCTATGGGGCATCGGACTGACCGCAACCGTCAGTGGCCACACGCAGTTTCTGCACGACGGACGTGCCCGCAACCTGATGGAAGCGGTGCTCTGGCATGGCGGCGAAGCACTTCCCGCACAGCGTCAGGTCCTGGCCTTCGATGCACAACAGCGGGCCGCGCTGCTGGCCTTCCTCAATTCTCTATAAACGTATTCTCGGAAAAGATAAGGAGCCGGACATGTTCCGCCCCAAGCTGTTGTTCACCAGCCTCGCTGCCCTCGCGCTGAGTGCCTGTGCGCCGTCGGACCCGCAGGCCGTGACGTCCGCAGCCATCGCCAAACAGGTGATCCTGCCGACCTACAGCCGCTGGGTCGACGCCGACCGGCAGTTGGCGGTCAGCGCGCTGGCGTTCTGTCAGGGCAAATCCGATCTGGACACCGCCCGCGCCGACTTCCTCCACGCCCAGAAAGCCTGGGCGCAACTGCAGCCCCTGCTGATCGGCCCGCTGGCAGAGGGCAATCGCGCGTGGCAGATCCAGTTCTGGCCGGACAAAAAGAACCTGGTCGGGCGTCAGGTCGAGCAACTGGTCAGCGCACCACCGCAGATCAGCAGCGATGCGCTGGCCAAGTCCAGCGTCGTGGTTCAGGGCCTGTCGGCCTATGAGTACATCCTGTTCGATGCCGGGATCGACATGGCCAGCGTCGACCAGAAAGCCCGCTACTGCCCGTTGCTGATGGCCATTGGCGAACGTCAGAAATCCCTGGCCGAGGACATCCTCAACAGCTGGAACAGCACCGACGGCATGCTCGCGCAACTGAGCAAATTCCCCAACCAGCGTTACGCCGATTCTCACGAAGCCATCGCCGAATTACTGCGCGTACAGGTCACGGCGCTGGACAGCCTGAAGAAAAAACTCGGCACCCCGCTCGGCCGTCAGTCCAAGGGCGTGCCACAGCCATTCCAGGCCGAAGCCTGGCGCAGCAAAGCCTCACTGAGCAGCCTGCAGGCAAGCCTTGAGAGCGCCGAAACAGTTTGGTCGGGGGTCGACAACAAGGGCTTGCGCGGGCTGTTGCCTGCCGACCAAAAACCACTGGCCGACAAGATCGACGCTGCTTACGCGCAGAGCCGCAAACAACTGGCGGCCCTTAAGCCGCCGCTGGTGGATTTGCTGGCCAGTGAACAGGGTCGCCAGCAGTTGAATGCGTTCTACGACAGCCTCAACGTGGTTCATCGCCTGCATGAAGGTGAGTTGGCCAAGGCGTTGGGCATCCAGCTGGGTTTCAATGCCAACGATGGTGACTGATATGTTGCGACGTCAGGCGCTTGCCCTTGGCAGCCTGGTCCTGAGTGCCTGCACCCTGGGCGGCTGGACCCTGTTCAGGAACAAAGGTGACAACCCGCTGCTGCTGTCGGCCCGTGACGACGGTAATGGCCAGCACTATGCCGTGGGTTATCGGGTGGACGGCACTCAGGTGTTCGCCACCCGGGTGGCCCAGCGTTGCCACGACATCATCAATCACCCGCAGTTGCCGCTCGCGCTGTTCGTTGCCCGCCGACCCGGGACCGAAAGCTACCTGATCGACCTGCGTGACGGTCGCCTGTTGCAGACCATCAGCTCCAGACCGAACCGGCATTTCTATGGTCATGCCGTCATCCATCATCGCGGCGAATGGCTGTACGCCACCGAAAACGACACCACTGATCCGGGCCGCGGCTTGCTGGGTGTCTATCGGTTCGTCGGCGAGCGACTGGAGCACAGCGGTGAGATACCCACCCACGGCATCGGCCCGCATCAGGTGTCCTGGATGCCCGACGGCGAAACCCTGGCGGTGGCTAACGGCGGGATTCGTACCGAGGCCGAAAGCCGGGTCGAGATGAACCTCAATGCCATGCAACCGAGTCTGGTGCTGATGCACCGCGACGGCACGCTACTGAGCAAGGAGACGCTGGCCCAGCCGATGAACAGCGTACGCCACATGGCCATTGCCAGTGACGGCACCATCGTTGCCGGGCAGCAGTTCATGGGCCCTTCCCATGAATCGGCCGAGTTGCTGGCGATCAAGCGCCCCGGGCAGGCGTTTCAGGCGTTTCCGGTGGCCGAGCCACAACTGCAAGCCATGGCCCATTACACCGCCAGTGTCGCCATTCACAACGAACTGCGGCTGGTCGCCTTGACGGCGCCGAGGGGCAATCGATTCTTCATCTGGGATCTGGACAGCGGCGCGCTCCGACTGGACGCGCCGCTGCCCGATTGCGCAGGCGTGGGCGCCGTGGCCGACGGTTTTGTCGTGACCTCGGGCCAGGGCCGCTGTCGTTTCTATGATTGCCGCCAGAGCACATTGGTGGCCCAGCCGCTGGAACTGCCTGCAGGGTTGTGGGACAACCATTTGCATGTGATTTGAGAACTCTTGCCTTGAAGCCCAGCGGGCTTATTGCGGGCAAGGTGGAACGCCACCCCGGCCGCTCCTGCATTTGTTTAAACGTGCCATGGCCTGATGCACGAAGTCGATAGGCTTGGTGCACAGAGGCAAATTTTGCAATCTGCTCTAAAGACTGCCCGCTCGGTCTGTCAGAATGTGGCACGTTGCAAAAAATGTGGGAGCTGGCTTGCTCGCGAAAGCGCCCGCAGGGCATCAAATTCGCCTGATTCATCCGTTTTCCAAAGGAAGTGGAATATGTTGCGTCGCCGTATGTTGATCATGTTGGGAGTTGTCCTGATCGTGGTGCTGGCCCTGGGAGGGTACAAGGCATTCTCTATCTACAAACAGATCCAGCAATTCAGCGCCCCCAAACCCCCGATCAATGTCGCCGTAGCCGTGGTTCAGGAGCAACCTTGGCAGAGTCGGCTGCCGGCCATCGGCAGCCTCAAGGCGCTGCAGGGCGTGGACTTGAGCCTTGAGATCGCAGGGACGGTCAAGGCGGTGCTGTTCGAGTCCGGGCAGAAGGTCAAGCTCGGCCAGCCGCTGCTCCAGCTCGACAGCGAGGTCGAGAAAGCCCTGCTGGGCACCGCCGAAGCCGATCTGGGCCTGGCGCAGGTCGACTACGGTCGCGGCAGCAAGCTGGTGGGCGATGCCGCGATCTCCAGAGGCGAGTTCGACAAGCTCGCCGCCACCCAGAAAAAAGCCGCCGCCACCGTCGCCCAGCTGAACGCTTCGCTGGCCAAGAAGCGCATTCTGGCGCCCTTCAGCGGCACCATTGGCATTCGTCAGGTAGACGTCGGCGATTACCTGGCCAGCGGCACGGTCATCGCCACACTGCAAGACCTGAGCAGCCTGTACGCCGACTTCTACGTCCCGGAGCAGACACTGCCCCGGCTGGCCATCGGTCAGCAGGTGCAGGTCAGCGTCGCGGCCTACCCGGACAGCCTATTCAACGCCAGCATCAGCGCCATCAACCCCAAGGTCGAGGACGCCACACGCAACGTGCTGGTTCGCGCCACCCTGCCCAACCCCGACGGCAAACTGCTGCCTGGGATGTTCACCAATTTGCAGGTCATCCTGGGGCAGGACACCCGACAACTGGTCGTGCCTGAAAGCACTATCACTTACACGCTGTATGGCAACTCGGTGTATGTCGTGGTACCGAAAAAAGGCGCCGATGATCAGCCGCAAAACAACGACAAGGGTGAGCAGCAGCTCGCGGTGGAGCGGCGTTTTGTCGACACCGGCGAGCGGCGCGCCGGCCTGGTGATCATCAGCAAGGGATTGAAAGCGGGCGAGCAAGTGGTCACCGGAGGCCAGCTGAAACTCGATAACGGTGCGCATGTCGCCATCAGTGCCGATCAGGCAGCCCCCGCCGGGCAGAGCAGCCAACCAAAAGTTGACTGACCCAGGCTGACCGTTCAAAGGAGCTTCCATGGCATTTACCGATCCGTTCATCCGACGTCCCGTGCTCGCCAGCGTCATCAGCCTGCTGATCGTGCTGTTGGGTTTCCAGGCGTTCAGCAAGCTGACCATCCGCGAGTACCCGCAGATGGAAAACGCGCTGATCACCGTGACCACTGCTTACCCCGGCGCCAACGCCGAGACCATTCAGGGCTACATCACCCAACCGTTGCAGCAGAGTCTGGCCAGCGCCGAAGGCATCGACTACATGACCTCGGTCAGTCGGCAGAACTTCTCGGTAATCTCGATCTACGCGCGCATCGGCTCTAACAGCGACCGCCTGTACACCGAGCTGCTGGCCAAGGCCAACGAGGTGAAGAACAAGCTGCCGCAGGACGCCGAGGACCCGGTGTTGAGCAAGGAAGCAGCTGACGCTTCGGCGCTGATGTACATCAGCTTCTACAGCTCGGAGCTGAACAACCCGCAGATCACCGACTACCTGTCGCGGGTCATCCAGCCGAAGCTGGCGACGCTGCCGGGCATGGCCGAGGCCGAAATCCTCGGCAACCAGGTGTTCGCCATGCGCTTGTGGCTGGACCCGGTAAAGCTCGCCGGTTTCGGCCTGACCGCCAACGACGTGACCGATGCGGTGCGCAAATACAACTTCCTCTCCGCTGCCGGCGAAGTGAAAGGCGAATACGTGGTCACCAGCGTCAACGCCGCCACCGACCTGAAATCCCCGGAGACGTTTGCCGCGATTCCGTTGAAGACCGTCGGCGACAGCCGCGTGCTGCTGGGCGACGTCGCCCGGGTCGAAATGGGCGCGGAAAACTACGACTCCGTCAGCTCGTTCGACGGCATACCCTCGGTGTACATCGGCATCAAGGGCACGCCCGGCTCCAACCCGCTGGACGTGATCAAGGAAGTGCGGCGCATCATGCCGGATCTGGAAAGCCAGCTGCCGCCGAGCCTGAAAGTGTCCATCGCCTACGACGCCACGCTGTTCATCCAGGCGTCTATCCATGAGGTGGTGAAAATACTGATCGAGGCGGTGCTGATCGTCATCGTCGTGGTGTTCCTGTTTCTAGGGGCACTGCGTTCGGTGCTGATCCCGGTGATCACCATTCCGCTGTCGATGATCGGCGTGATGTTCTTCATGCAGATGATGGGCTACTCGATCAACCTGCTGACGCTGTTGGCCATGGTGCTGGCGATTGGTCTGGTGGTGGACGACGCGATCGTGGTGGTGGAGAACATTCATCGCCACATCGAGGAAGGCAAGACACCGTTCGATGCAGCCCTTGAAGGCGCGCGCGAGATCGCCATGCCAGTGGTCTCGATGACCATCACCCTGGCAGCGGTGTATGCACCGATCGGCTTTCTCGAAGGGCTGACCGGCGCGCTGTTCAAGGAGTTCGCCCTGACGCTGGCTGGCGCCGTGGTGATTTCGGGCATCGTTGCCCTGACCCTGTCACCGATGATGTGCGCGCTGCTGCTGCGTCATGAACACAACCCCAGCGGTCTGGCGCACCGCCTCGACACGATTTTCGACGGCCTCAAGCTGCGTTATCAGCGTCTGCTGCACGGCACGCTGAACACCCGGCCGGTGGTGATCGTCTTCGCCGTGCTGGTGCTGTGCCTGATCCCGGTGTTTCTCAAGTTCAGCCAGTCGCAACTGGCGCCGGACGAGGATCAGGGCATCATCTTCATGATGGCGACCTCGCCACAGCCCACCAACCTGGATTACATGAACAAGTACACCAACCAGTTCATCGACATCTTCAAGGCGTTCCCGGAGTACTACTCATCGTTCCAGATCAACGGCTTCAACGGCGTGCAGACCGGCGTCGGCGGTTTTCTGCTCAAGCCATGGGACGAACGCAGCCGTACGCAAATGCAACTGCTGCCCGAGGTCCAGGCCAAACTGGGACAGATCACCGGGCTGCAGATCTTCGGCTTCAACCTGCCATCGTTGCCGGGCACCGGTGAGGGCCTGCCATTCCAGTTCGTGATCAACACGCCAAACGATTACGCCGCCTTGCTTGAGGTGGTCAACCGGATCAAGAAACGCGCCACCGACTCGGGCAAGTTCGCCTTCCTGGACCTTGACCTTGCGTTCGACAAACCTGAAGTGGTGGTCGATATCGACCGCGCCAAGGCGGCACAGATGGGCGTCTCGATGCAGGATCTGGGCGGCACCCTGGCAACATTGCTGGGGGAGGCGGAGATCAATCGCTTTACCATCGACGGGCGCAGCTACAAGGTCATTGCCCAGGTGGAGCGCGCCTACCGCGACAACCCGCAGTGGCTGGCCAACTATTACGTGAAAAACGCCGAGGGCAAGATGCTGCCACTGTCGACGCTGATCAAGGTCAGTGACCGCGCCAGGCCGCGTCAACTCAACCAGTTCCAGCAGCTCAACGCGGCGATCATCTCCGGTTTTCCGCTGGTGAGCATGGGTGAGGCCATCGAGACGGTTCGCCAGATTGCCATCGAGGAGGCACCTGCCGGTTTTGCTTATGACTATGCCGGAGCATCGCGTCAGTTCGTCCAGGAAGGCAGCGCCTTGTGGGTGACCTTCGCGCTGGCGCTGGCGATTATTTTCCTGGTGCTTGCCGCGCAGTTCGAGAGCTTCCGCGACCCGTTAGTGATTCTGGTGACGGTGCCGCTGTCGATCTGCGGGGCGCTGATACCGCTGTTTCTTGGCGTATCGACGCTGAACATCTACACCCAGGTCGGGCTGGTCACGCTGATCGGGCTGATTACCAAGCACGGGATTCTGATTGTCGAGTTCGCCAATCAGCTGCGCCGCGACAAGGGCCTGAGTGTGCGCGAGGCCGTGGAGGAAGCGGCGGCGATTCGTCTGCGTCCGGTGCTGATGACCACCGCGGCGATGGTGTTCGGCATGGTGCCATTGATTCTGGCGACCGGCGCGGGCGCTGTCAGTCGTTTCGATATCGGCATGGTGATCGCGACCGGGATGTCGGTAGGCACCTTGTTTACCCTGTTCGTGCTGCCGTGCGTGTATACGCTGCTGGCTGCGAAGGATGAGCCGAGTGTTGCCGCGAAACCCTTGTAGGAGGCCGCTTGCTGGCGAATCGGGTCTGCCCGTCAACACCGATAGTGCTGACCGAACACATTCGCCAGCAAGCCGGCCCCTACGGCCTTCGGCCAGAAACGCATCGTGGTAGATCTGCATGAAAAAAGCCCCGAACGATCGGGGCTTTTCAGTCAGGGAGTTGCATCAATGTTGTGGTCCCGTTCCCTGTGCCAGACCGAACATCAACAACAGCAAATCATGGTCTGGACGCACCGGAGAAACAGCCTTGGCTATCCGCGGCAAGGCGCACTGCCCCTCGCCGTGTACTGCGCTCAGAATCTGTGTCCTGGGTTGCTCCCAGGCGGCCATGGCGATGGAGGTGACTCCCAATGCCCCGACCAGAAACAAACCTCGCGCCATTTCTAACTTCATCGCTCTAAACCTTTGATGGGGCTGCCAAACGCCGTCTCGTAAAAGTAGACGAGCTTCTTCCAGTCCGCTGGCTGAAACGACGAGTGGCGACGCAGTTGTTTCATGTCGTGCTGGGCTGCGCCGTAAGCGGTCAGGCGCTGACGACATTTCTCCAGATCCAGCAAAGCGACTTCAGGCCTGGCACTGGCGCCTTCACCGACCACGCGCACAAACACGTGCTTGATGTAAATGCAGCTGTGCTGCCAGCGGCCCTTGTGCATGCGGGCCAGGTTTTCGGCCAGTTGCTTGAGCATCTGCTCATACAGCGCTTCGCCGTATTGCTCGCGACCACCGGCCTTCAGCCAGTTTTCGAATTCATCGAAGCCGTCCAGCGAAGCGGTCACCAGCAAGGCGCGCCATTCGTTCTTTTCGTCGCGCTCGGCACCGCAGAACACCATGCGCGGCACGTTGACGTCGAGCTGACGCAGCCCTTCAAGCGCATCACGCTCACGCAACACAGTCGGGCGACCGAACGGATGCAACCAACTGCGGTAGATATGCCCGGTCTGCCGTTTGACGTACAGCAAGCGACCATTCTCCGACACGACGCGCTGTACGCCACTTTCTCCACCGCGGCGGACGTTGGGCTCTTCCACCCACTCACCACGGGTATTCCAGAAATAGGCGAAACGGTCCTTGGCGGGAACGCTCAACTCAGCTGCAAAATCCACGGCCATCCTGTTACCCCTTACGTAATAGATACACACGCCACATGGCGTACATGGGCAGGAAATCCAGGCGCTCCTGGATACGGAACCCTGCCTGCTCGAATTCTGCTTCAATCGTCGCTGCCGGTATCACGAAGCGGTTCTGGTAACCCGCCTGATTTCGCACGCGCTCCGAACGTTTGCGCTTCCAGGCCTTGAAGTTGCCATCCACCCACAACGACATGATCACGCTGTCCCGCGTGACCCGGTGAAACTCTTTCAACAATACCGCTCGGTCCTTCGCCTCACCGATATGGTGCATCAGACGCATGCAGAAAATGCTGTCCACCGCGTTATCCGGCATATCGATGGCAAACGCAGAGGTCTGCAAGGGTTGTACCCTCTTTACCACCTCGGCGGGCTGCGACTCACAGGCAATCTTGACCATGGAGGCCGAATTGTCGGCACCGATGATCACCCGATTGGCTTTCTCAGCCAGCAAAGGCCAGAAGCGACCGGCCCCGCAAGGCAAGTCCAGAACCAGACCAGGTTCACCCGCCAGCGCCAGCGCCCGACGCGCCAACTGCTTGTCGCGACGATCAGACAGCCGCCGCGCCAATCCGTCCGTGTGCTTGCGAAAATATTTTTTTGCGTGCTCGTCATTGTACTTGCGCGAGAAATCAAGCTCGACCCGCTTGCTCATGGCTGTATCTCCTGAAGGTGATACAGCCAAAACTAAGTCGATTTACGTCATCCTCAGGTCATGCGAATGTGAAAAAAACGTTGCAAGAGCAGTGTAAATGTTACGAGGTTTTTCCGGAAGATAGGGCTAGCATATGGCCATAAGCCGTCAGATCGCAGCAACATTTACATTGTCTATACATTCGTGCGAGCCACAGGCTCGGTGGTTCAGCCTGCGCCTTTCTGAAAGCCGACGATGAAGCGGCAACCATTGGGCTCCATGGTTTCCAGGTCCACGGTCCAGCCCTGGTTTTCACAGATACGCTGGACCAGCGACAGGCCAAGTCCAAGCCCCTCGCCCCTCTGTTCGTTACCCCGCACGAACGGCTGGAACATTGCTTCGCGCTTCTCTTCCGGAATGCCCACACCCGAATCTTCAACCGTAAATCCATGCTCGAGCAGGGTCAGGCGGATAAACCCCTTGTCGGTGTAATGCAGCGCATTGCGCAACAGATTGCCCATCACCGCATACAGGAAAGTCGCGTTGTAACTGCTGTCGCCAGCGCCATCGGGGGAATACTCCAGGCGCAGGCCCTTGGCTTCGATCGGCTCACGCCAGAGGGTCAGCAGCTGCTGCGCGGCCCCTTGCAGGGTCAACTGAGGATTCATGCCGGCATCGTCACGCTGCGTGCGGGCCAGCATCAGGAAGGTCTGCACCAGATCGCGCATTTCTTCGCAGGCACGCCCTACCCGCTCGACCTGCGCTCTGGCGCGCTGGTCCAGCGCCGGGTTTTCCAAGAGCAGCTCGCAAGAACTGGCCAGCACCATCAAGGGTGTGCGCAACTCATGGCTGACGTCGCTGGTGAACATCCGCTCACGGGTCAAGGCGTCACGCAGGCGTCCCAGGGTCGCGTCGAACGCAACGGCCAGTTCTCCCACTTCGTCTGCGGCATAGTCCGGCGCCAGTGGTGGTGCCAGGCCCAGCAGCTGATCGCGATGACGCACCTGACGTGCCAGGCGCACCACCGGGGCCATCACCCGACGAGCCAGAATCCATCCCAGGAAGACCGCCAGCGCCAGGGCCAGGACAAAGCCGACCAGCACGACAGCGAACAACACCCGCTCGCGCTCTTCGAAATCACTCTGATCCTGCAACAGCACATAGCGTCGGCCGTCGACCACCTCCACCATGGCGTGGTAGGACAACGGCCCGCGAAAGACCTCGTGAAAACCCGGTTCCAGATGACGCAGGTCCTTGGGCAACTCGTAGTCACCCGGCCCGCCGGTGAAATAGAACAGCTGGTCAGGCTCCGGGCGATGACTCCAGTCCTCGACGCTGTCCATCAACAGCAGGCGCGTGAGGTCCCCGCCCAAACCTGCCGAAATCAGTTTTTCTTCGACCAGATGAACCGTGGCGACAATGCCCATTGCGAAAGAACCGGCAACCAGTGCACTCATCAAGGCAAAGGCGATGATGATCCGCTGAGCAAGGCTCTGCTTAAACTCCATCGCGACCCTCGGCCAGGCGATACCCGACACCATGCACGGTCTGCAGCAGCGGCTTGGCGAACGGCTTGTCGATCACCTGGCGCAACTGGTGAACATGGCTGCGCAGGCTGTCGCTGTCCGGACAGTCATCGCCCCACAGCGCTTCCTCGAGCACTTCCCGGCGCAGCACGTGGGGGCTTTTCTGCATCAGCACGGCCAGCAGCTTGAGGCCGACCGGGTTGAGTTTGAGCAGCCGGCCCTCGCGGGTCACTTCCAGGGTGTCCAGATCGTAGATCAGGTCGGCCACCTGCAAGGTGCGACGTCCGCCGCCCTGGGCACGGCGCAACACCGCCTCGATGCGCGCAGCCAGTTCCGACAGGGCGAAAGGCTTGAGCAGATAATCATCGGCACCGGAGCGGAAGCCCTGCAAGCGGTCGTCGAGCTGGTCGCGTGCGGTGAGCATGATCACCGGCGTATCGCGACGCGCGTCTTCACGCAGGCGCTTGCACAGGGTGTAGCCATCGATACCGGGCAACATGATGTCGAGCACGATCAGGTCGTAATGCTCGGTAGCCGCCAGATGCAGCCCGGACAGTCCATCCTGGGCGCAATCCACCGTATAGCCCTTCAAGCCCAGGTAATCGGCCAGGTTCGCCAGAATATCCCGGTTATCTTCAACCAGCAGAATTCTCATGGGGGGCATGTCTCCATATGCGGTTGTCAGCGTGACCCGGATGAACAGGGTCAGAGTTGGCGGCAGCTTAAGGCCAAGCGCGCCCGAGGGCCAGCGTCGGCGTGTATAACGTTTTTTTCACTCGCGGTTCACAGGTCTCCGACAGCCTGCGGTTCATACTGCCGAATGCTCTCGGTCAACCCGGCGGGCCAACCTTGTCATTACACGGGATTCACCATGTCTGAAGTCTTCGCTCGGCCCGCCTCGCGCCCGATCAACCTGTGGGTTTATCTGGGCATACCTGCGGTCACCGCCATTGTGCTGGTGCTACTGGAACTCACCTCCCTGGACATGGATATCGCCAAGCTGGCCTACGACCCGGCAGCCGGCGGGTTCATCGGCAAGCACAGTTACTTCCTGGAAAACGTGCTGCACGACCGGGCCAAACAAATCGTCATCGCTTTGGGTGTCTTGTCGTTCGTCAGTTTCATCGCCTCGTTTTTCGTGGCACGACTCAAGCCCTGGAAACGCGAGCTGGGCTGCATGGTGTTGTCGATGGCGTTATCGACCAGTTTTGTCACGCCGATGAAGGTGGTGACATCGGTGCAGTGCCCATGGAGCCTGACTGAGTTTGGTGGCCAGGAACAATACAGCGAACTGCTGAGCCCTCGCCCAGCCACCGACAAGCCAGGCCGCTGCTGGCCGGGTGGCCATGCAGCCACCGGCTTCACCCTGTTTGCGTTGTTCTTCGTGTTTCGTGACCGTCGTCCCCGCCTGGCCAAGGCCGGTCTGATTTTCGCGTTCGGGCTGGGCACAGTGTTTTCCGTGGGCCGCATGCTGCAGGGCGCGCATTTCTTCTCGCACAACATCTGGACGGCGGTGTTCTGCTGGCTGATTTGTCTGGGAGCTTATTACGCTGTTTTGTACAGGCCGGCTGGCAAGAAAGACAAAGAGCTGGCGGCAGAACCGGTTTCCGGGTGACCCGCTTCGCCCGTAGCGGTGTAGCAGCCCGACTTGCCGGCGGTGGCGTATTCAAGATCGCTGCCGCCGGCACGCCGGACTGCTACAGGTGTAGGAGACCCGCCATCCTGTCCCGTTAGCCGCAAAATCCGAGCATAAAAAAACCCCGCCGAAGCGGGGTTTTTCAACATCGGGGTAAGGCTGGCTTACATCATGCCGCCCATGCCACCCATGCCGCCCATGTCTGGCATACCGCCGCCAGCTGGAGCATCTTCTTTGATCTCGGCGATCATTGCTTCAGTGGTGATCATCAGGCTGGCAATCGACGAAGCCGCTTGCAGAGCCGAACGAGTCACTTTAGCCGGGTCCAGGATACCCATTTCGATCATGTCGCCGTATTCGCCGGTAGCAGCGTTGTAACCGAAGTTACCCGAACCCTGCTTGACCTTGTCGACTACAACGCTTGGCTCGTCACCGGAGTTGGCAACGATCTGACGCAGTGGTGCTTCAACAGCACGACGCAGCAGAGCGATACCGACGTTCTGATCGGCGTTGTCGCCTTTCAGTTCGGAGATGGCCTGCAGCGAGCGAACCAGTGCCACGCCACCGCCAGGTACCACGCCTTCTTCAACGGCTGCGCGGGTAGCGTGCAGGGCGTCTTCAACGCGGGCTTTCTTCTCTTTCATTTCAACTTCGGAACCGGCACCGACCTTGATCACTGCAACGCCGCCAGACAGCTTGGCCAGACGCTCTTGCAGTTTCTCTTTGTCGTAATCCGACGAAGTGTCGCCGATCTGCTGACGGATCTGCGCGATACGACCGTCGATGTCGCCACGAACGCCAGCACCGTCGATGATGGTGGTGTTTTCTTTGTTCAGCACGACGCGCTTGGCGTTACCCAGGTGTTCCAGGGTAGCGGTTTCCAGGCTCAGGCCGATTTCTTCGGAGATCACGGTGCCGCCGGTCAGGACAGCGATGTCCTGCAGCATGGCCTTGCGACGGTCGCCGAAACCTGGAGCCTTGACGGCTGCAACCTTGACGATACCGCGCATGTTGTTCACGACCAGAGTCGCCAGGGCTTCGCCTTCGACGTCTTCGGCAACGATCAGCAGAGGACGGCCGGCTTTGGCAACGGCTTCCAGTACTGGCAGCATTTCGCGGATGTTGGAGATCTTCTTGTCAACCAACAGCAGCAGCGGGCTGTCCAGCTCGGCAACCATGGTGTCCGGCTTGTTGATGAAGTACGGGGACAGATAGCCACGGTCGAACTGCATGCCTTCTACAACAGACAGCTCGTTTTCCAGACCTGTGCCTTCTTCAACGGTGATAACGCCGTCTTTGGTCACTTTTTCCATGGCTTCAGCGATGATGTCGCCGATGGAATTGTCGGAGTTGGCGGAGATGGTGCCGACCTGGGCGATGGCCTTGGTGTCGGTGCACGGCTTGGACAGTTTCTTCAGCTCGGCAACGATAGCGATGGTCGCCTTGTCGATGCCGCGCTTGAGGTCCATCGGGTTCATGCCGGCAGCGACGGCTTTCAGGCCTTCGTTGACGATGGCCTGAGCCAGGACGGTAGCGGTGGTAGTACCGTCACCAGCATCATCGTTGGCACGGGAAGCAACGTCTTTGACCAGCTGCGCGCCCATGTTTTCGAAACGATCTTTGAGTTCGATTTCTTTGGCAACCGACACACCGTCTTTGGTGATCAGCGGAGCGCCGAAGCTTTTCTCGATGATGACGTTACGGCCTTTCGGACCCAGGGTCGCTTTTACTGCGTCAGCCAGGACGTTTACACCGGCGAGCATTTTTTTACGGCCAACGTCGCCGAATTTAACTTCTTTAGCAGCCATGATCGATATTCCTTAAATACTTTGTAGTAACGGGAAAATGAGGGGGAGCAACTCAGCCTTCGACGACCGCGAGAATTTCGTTCTCGCTCATCACCAGCAGGTCTTCGCCATCAACTTTCACGGTGTTGCTGCCGGAGTAAGGGCCGAACACCACTTTGTCACCCACTTTCACGGCCAGCGCACGTACTTCACCGTTGTCCAGGACGCGACCAGTACCGACGGCGATGATTTCGCCACGGTTTGGTTTCTCGGCAGCCGAACCTGGCAGAACGATACCGCCAGCAGTCTTGGTTTCTTCTTCGCTGCGACGGATTACGACGCGGTCATGCAGAGGACGAAGCTTCATTGTCGATCTCCTAATTATGGTTTTTGAACGCCCGGTGTAGGCACCGGCCGGTTAAAACATCCGGGCTTGCCGGTTACGGTTCGCGAGCGAACCGCAGAATACGGTCTGACGAAATGCGCCAGAAACCTTGCGGTGACCCATACATAAGGGCGAGCAAGCTGATTACAAGGCTCACCGAAGAAATTTTTTAAGGGCGATGAGGTCGCGAAAAGCGGAACGGCACCCGTAGGTGCCGTGCCAGTCATGGATTCAGATCACTTTTTATCGAGTGGTTCGAACTCACCCTCGATCACTTCGCCTTCGATCACCTCGGGCTGTCGCGCACCAGGGCGGCTTGCGTTCGGGCTGGCAGGTCCCGCCGAACGCAGATCATCGGCGAAAGCCCGCTGACGCATGGCCTGAGCCTCGGCACGCTGACGCACCTTGCTGACCAGCAGGCGCCGGGTAAACGGCATCAGGCAGATCAGGCCCAGCACATCGCTGATGAACCCGGGCAGCACCAGCAGACCGCCACCGACGGTCATCATCAGGCCGTCGAGCATCTGCTGGGCGGGCAGCTCGCCCCGGGCCAGGCTTTGACGGGCACTCATGGCCGTGGCGAGCCCTGCGACCCGCACCACGAAAACGCCGAGCATGGAGCCGCCGACCACCAGCAGGAAGGTCGCCAGAAAGCCGATGGACATTCCGACTTTCACCAGCACGAACAGCTCGAGCACCGGAAAAAGCAACAAAAGCAACAAAAACGCGCGCATCAAATGAATTCCTCAACGGAAGATGTCTTCCAGTAGAGCGTAGATGAAGTCGCAAATTCGTTAATTCAAGCCTCCACTGCTTCAACGGTCGGCCATTTCTCGGCATGAGCCAGTTGCACCAAGGCCTGGCGGACTTGTGTCGGCGTGTTACACGGCTCGGCAAAAGGCAGCCAGTACAGGCCCTGCCCGATGCGCAGGTGCATGCCTTCGCTGTCGATCCCGACCAGCAAGGCAGGCTCGGTGTCCGGCAATCCGGCGAGCTGGACGTAGTGCGCGATGGCCTTGGTGTGGTCCTGGTTCATGTGATCGACCATGCTGGTTTCGGCAGCACCGGCAAACGGATTGGCCAGGGCCACGTCGTCCAGCCAGTGAATCGCGCCGAAGCCGCCGATGAAACGGTAGCGCACCGGCACCAGCGCCCAGAAATCGAAATCGTGAGCGCTGTGGTAGCTCGCCGATTCAGGGAAGTAACGGTAGTAGCGCTGCGCGGCGGCCTCGATGGCGGCCTCATCGGTGATTTTCTGCGCCTGGGCCATGACAGTGACACGTCCGACGGCCTGGATATCCTCTGCGCCCCGCTCGCCCACCAGCAGTGAGCATTTGTCATCGCGCTGCAGATTGTGGGTGTGCTGTGCGATACGGCTGATCAGAATCAGAGGCCGCCCCTGGTCGTCCAGGCAATAGGGCACCACCGAGCCGAAAGGATAACCGGGCATCGACTTGGAGTGAGTCGAGAGCACCCCGCGATATTCCTTGAGCAGCAGTGCTCGGGCTTGCCGGTTGGCGTTGGCGCTCATGGTGTGGCTCCTGAAATAAGATCGACGAATACGAAGGGCGCGCAGCTGCGTGCGGTGAGTGAAGCCACAAGATAATCGTTATCGCTGGAGGGTGCCAGATTGGCAGAGAGTGACGATTTAGCGCGGAGTTAGCGTAAAAAAACGCGCGGGTACTGCGGTTCTGTAGCAGTCCGGCTTGCCGGCGGAGGCGCCCTCAAGGTCGCTACCGCCGGCAAGCCGGACTGCTACAGAGGCAAGGCCTCAGTTCCAGAGAAGGCAGGCGCTATATATAGAGAGCCTTACCAGGCCACACCAAAGCCTGCGGTGTAGCGGGTCTTGTCCAGATCGCCGTCATCCGAGCCGCTGATGATGTCCTTCTCCGCCTTGACGTTGAGCGAGGCCCATTCAGTGACCTTGTAGCGAAGGCCGATTTCGGTGTCGAGACTGTAATCGGCGACGCCGCTGAGCGGTTTGCCCACCTCGCCATTGGTGAAGAACTCAACCTTCTTGCCGATCAGGTAGCGGTTGTAATCCCAGGTACCGGAGACCGAGTAGAAGTTATCCTTCTCATTGTTGGAGTAGGTGTAATCGGTGCGGTTAAGCAGGGTGCCAACCTTGAACGCGCCCAGTTCGTCATCCCAGAACTGATAGCCCGGGCCGGTACCGACGGTACGCTGACTGCGCAAGTCTTCGATGCCGTCATGCTTGTAGGTCAGACGGCCATCCCAGAACCATTTGTCGGTGATGAACCGGTCAATGGAGTACTCGGCGCTCCAGTTGTTGGTGGTGGTCAGCTCGTCCTGCGTTTCGCGGTTGTATTCGCCCTTGGCGTTGTGACGCCATCTGCCATGGGTGGCCGAGGTCTTGAACGCGATGTTGTAGTCGTCGGTGTCCTTGTCGGCACGCTGGAAATCCAGGGCGGCATCGATATTGCCCTTCCAGACCAGATCGGTGACCACAGGCTTGGGCTTCATGATCTGCTGAATGCTGGCCAGCTCGACCGTCTTCGGCGCATCGCCGTTGGCCAGGGTGACCTTGCCGTCATCGGCTGCGTGCAGCGACTTGGAAATCTCGCCGTTGTAGGCATCCTGCTTGACCAGCAAGTGCTGGTCACTTTCCAGCGTCTTGACTTCTTTCCAGTCCAGCGGAATATCGCCTGCATATTTGGTGTTGAGCAGCAGCTTGCCACCGTCGAAGACCTTGATGGTCCCGGTCAGCTTGTCACCGTTCTTCAACCAGACGGTATCGGCGAGTAAGGGAGTGGAAGCGCTGGTAATGGCGAGGCAAAACAAGGTTCTGGACAGCATAAGCGACGACGAGCTCTGATTGGCGATAAACGGGCATTATCCTTCGGGATAACGTCAAGGCAATCCAAGGACAGCCGGCATAGGTATGACTGACCGTAGGAAGTTTCTCAAGTTCCTTATCGAAAATTCCCGCTAAATCAATAAACAGGAACGAATGCGTGAGCGAACACTCATCATCCCTGGATGATCCAACCGGACTGTCCCCCGCAGAGGCCCGACGCACGGCGCTCTACCTGACACTGCATCAGGTTCCCGAGGGCAAAGTGGTCAGTTACGGCCAATTAGCGGATCTGGCCGGTTTAGGACGAGCGGCACGTTTTGTTGGCCGAACCCTGAGCCAGCTACCCGATGACAGCACGTTGCCCTGGCATCGTGTCCTGGGTGCCGGGGGTCGAATCAGCCTGGCCGCCGGTACCGTCTCCGGGGAGGAGCAACGGGCACGACTGCGCGCCGAAGGAGTGACCATACGTAACAATCGGGTGGATATGCAGCGCCATGGCTGGCGTCCGATAGAGCACAACGGTTAGAGTGCGCGCTTTGTTTACGTAAACTGAGGCAGATTCCAGCCCATGCCCCGCAAAACCTGGCGCGCCGCGCTCGCCGCATATGCCAGCCCCTCCACCTTTGTGCTGTTGTTGCTCGGCTTCGCTGCGGGCATGCCTTACATGCTGGTGTTTTCCACACTCTCGGTCTGGCTGCGTGAAGCCGGCGTCGCCCGGGAGACCATTGGCTATGCGAGCCTGATCGGTCTGGCGTATGCCTTCAAGTGGGTGTGGTCCCCGCTGCTCGATCAATGGCGCCTGCCTCTGCTCGGAAAGATGGGCCGACGGCGCTCCTGGCTGGTGTTGTCGCAAACCTTGGTGACCCTGGGTCTGATCGGCATGGGTTTCTGTGATCCGCAGCAGCATCTGTCCTGGCTGATCGCAATCGCGGTGCTGGTGGCGTTTTCATCCGCCACGCAAGACATCGCCATCGACGCCTATCGCCTGGAAATCGCCTCCGACAGCCAACAAGCCACTCTGGCCGCCAGCTACATGGCCGGCTATCGCGTCGCAGCGCTGCTGGCCACCGCCGGCGCGTTGTATTTCGCCGAAGGCTTTGGCTCCACCGGCTTTGCCTACAAACATTCGGCCTGGACCGGCACCTATGTGCTGTTCGGCCTGTTGATGGTGCCTGCGCTGATCACCACGCTGATCATGCGCGAACCCGCCGTGCCGTTGCGTACGCAGCTGTCGGCGGCACGCTACGGGTTTGCCCACCAGCTGGCATCGGTATTCGTGCTGATCATCCTGCTGGTCTCGGTCCCGGCGATGTTCACTCAGCTGTACAACACCGACTTTGCCAGCGTGCTGTTCGAAGGCACCACTTGGAAAAGCCTGCTCATGGAAGACCGCGCCTTCCTGCGCGCAATCCTCTACACCCTGCTGACAGCCGCCTGCCTGTCCACCGTGGGCCGGCGCGGCCTGGCACCTGTGCTCACGCCGATCAACGACTTCATCCTGCGTTATCGCTGGCAGGCCTTCCTGTTGCTGGGTCTGATCGCGACCTATCGCATGTCCGACACGGTCATGGGTGTAATGGCCAACGTCTTCTACATCGATCAGGGTTTCACCAAGGACCAGATCGCCAGCGTGAGCAAGATCTTCGGTCTGGTGATGACTCTGGCCGGCGCGGCGTTCGGTGGCCTGGCGATCGTGCGCTTCGGCATTCTGCCCATTCTGTTCATCGGCGGGGCGACATCGGCGGCGACCAACCTGCTATTCCTGATGCTGGCCGACATGGGCCCGAACCTGAAGATGCTGATCGTCACCATCTCGCTGGACAATTTCAGCTCGGGACTCGCGACTTCGGCGTTCGTCGCTTACCTGTCGAGCCTGACCAACCTCAAGTTCTCGGCCACTCAATACGCGTTGCTCAGCTCGATCATGCTCCTGCTGCCGCGCTTGATCGGCGGCTATTCAGGGGTGATGGTGGAGAAGCTGGGCTATCACAACTTCTTCCTCGCCACCGCGCTGATGGGCGTACCGACGCTGTTCATGATCGCCCTGCACTGGGCCCAGGAAGCGCGCAAGGAAAAGCGCGAGGAAGATGACAAGCCCGTCGAAACAGCGGTCACCGAGCGGCCGTAGTCTCTTGCGCTGACGTACCTTTGATTCTGGCCGCAGGCCCTGGGAGCCCGGCTTGCCGGCGATCTGCCAGGCACCGGCAGCACATCCCGAGCGCGGTCTTTCCAGTCCATCCCGGTTGGTGGATTTACTAGCGCTTCGCGCTAGATCGTCGGCAAGCCGGGATCCCACACCCTCAGGGCAGAAGCGGAATGCGCAGTGCGCAGTGCGTGCGGCAAAAAAAGCCCCGAACTCTCACGAGCCGGGGCTTTTTCGTTGCCGGGGATTGCGTTACCGCTGTGCAGCTTTCTGCTCCTGCTCCTGCACCACACGAATGACCCGCTGTGGAAACGGGATGTCGATATCGGCGGCACGCAGGCGGTCGCGAATCTCTGCGTTGAAGCGGTTGGAAACGTCGCCGAAGTCACCGGTCTTGGTCCACACCCGCAACGACACGGTGATCGAGCTGTCGCCCAGCGCCGCGACCACCGCTTGTGGTGCGGGGTCTTGCAGCACGCGAGGATCGTCCGCCATGTCGGTGAGCACCTTGAGCGCCTGCTTGAGGTCGGCCTCGTAGTCGATGCCCACATCGAAGGTGATCTTGCGTGTCGGCTGACGGTTGGTATTGGTGATGATGCCGTTGGACAGATTGCCGTTAGGCAGGATCACTGTCTTGTTGTCACCGGTACGCAGCACGGTGTGAAAAATCTGGATGCTGTCCACGGTGCCGGATACGCCCTGGGCCTCGATCCAGTCACCGATGCGGAACGGACGAAACAGCAGAATCAGCACCCCGCCTGCGAAGTTCGCAAGACTGCCTTGCAACGCCAGACCGATGGCCAGGCCGGCCGCACCGATGGCCGCGACAAAGGAAGTGGTTTCCACGCCAATCATCGAGGCAACGCTGACGATCAGCAGAATCTTCAGAATGATATTGGCCAGCGAGCCGATGAAGCCCTGCAGTGCCAGGTCGACATGGCGAAACGCCAACAATGCCTTGATCTGCGATGTCAGCCTGTTGATCAGCCACCAGCCCACCAACAATACGACGACGGCCAGCAGCACTCGGCTGCCGTATTGCATGACCATGGGAAGCCACGCCTGGGAGGCCTTGACCAGATGATCCACCTGGCCGTTCAAATCCAAATCCATTCATTTCTCCTCGCGGTCGCGAAAACAGAAGGCTGAAACGACGTCAGCTCGCGAAGCCGTCGTTTCAGCGAGACCTGCACTCGGACGCGCGTAAACCTTTCAGGTTCCCCGCGCAGAGGCAAATCGCAGCGGCGATCAATCGCGGAAGTTGTTGAACTGTAGCGGCATGCCGAATTCGTGACCGCGCAGGGCCGCGATGGCTTCCTGAAGATCATCACGCTTCTTGCCCGTGACGCGTACCTGCTCGCCTTGAATCGAGGCCTGGACCTTGAGTTTGGCGTCCTTGATGTGAGCGACGATCTTCTTGGCCAGCTCTTTGTCGATGCCTTCCTTGAGCACCGCGTCCTGTTTCATCAGCTTGCCGGAAGCGAAGGCGTCCTTGATTTCCAGGCATTGGGCATCGATCTTGCGCTTGACCAGGGCCAGCTTGAGGATTTCGATCATGGCCTCAAGCTGGAAATCGGCTTCGGCGGTCAGGTTGACGGTCAAATCCTTTTCCTTGAACTCGAAGCTGCCTTTGCCTTTGAGATCGTAGCGGCGGTCCAGCTCCTTGATCGCGTTGTCGACGGCATTCGTGACTTCGTGTTTATCCAGTTCGGACACTACGTCGAACGAGGGCATGTAGATTCTCCAATTGATACGGCGCGCTCGACATGTAGATGGAGCGCGCCTGACTTGACGGTATGAAAGCCCGGTCATTATAACGAGACTTTTCCCATGATCATGTGAGCCTGCGATGTCGATTTTGTTTTCCCTACCATCAACACTGGCTGACCTGCGGCGCAATCTGCCTTGAAACCGACCCTATGGCACATTCTGGGCGCCGGCAGCCTGGGCGCCTTGTGGGCCACGCGCCTTGCCCGTGCAGGCTTGCCGGTTCGCCTGATACTGCGTGACGCGGCGCGCCTGGACGCTTATCAGGGCAAAGGCGGCCTTACGCTGAGCGAGCAAGGGCAACGCCAGACCTTCGCCATCGCGGCGCAGACCGCCGATGCCTCGGAGCCCATCCAGCGCCTGCTGGTAGCCTGCAAGGCCTATGATGCCCAGCGCGCGGTTGCCAGCATCGCCTCGCGCCTGAGCCACGGTGCCGAGATTCTGCTCCTGCAGAACGGCCTCGGCAGCCAGGACGCGGTGGCCGCAACAGTTCCTCAGGCTCGCTGTATTTTTGTCTCCAGCACCGAAGGCGCGTTCCGTGATGAGGATTTCAGCGTGGTGTTCGCCGGGCAAGGCTTGAACTTCCTGGGCGATGCGCAGCAAGGCGCCGCGCCAGACTGGCTGGGTGAGTTGCTCGCAGCGGGTATCGATCACCAATGGACCACGGCGATCCATGAGCGCTTGTGGCGCAAGCTGGCGCTCAACTGCGCGATCAATCCCCTGACCGTGCTGCACGCCTGCCGCAACGGAGGCCTACAGGCGTATGCCGGGGAAGTCAGCGCGCTGTGCGAGGAGTTGATCCAGGTGTTGCAGTGCTGCGGTCAGCCTCGGGCGGCAGAGGGCCTGCAGGGCCAGGTGAATCAGGTGATCCTCGCCACCGCCGCCAATTACTCATCGATGTACCAGGATGTCGCTCAGGGTCGACGGACCGAGATCAGCTTCCTGCTGGGCTATATCTGTGAGTCTGCTGTCCGGCACGCCTGCCACGCCCCGCAGCTGAACCGCACGCGGGTGCAACTGATCGAACACCTGAAAGCCAAAGGCCTGCCCAGCGATTAAACCCCGATACCGCCCCTATGACAGCGCGGCGGCTGGGAGTTGCGAACTCGGGTAGGTCAGCGTCGGCCCGCCGAAGCGCTACAGGTGTTCGTTGCGCCGCGGTGGTTGTCTTGCACAGTTTTGCATTGCGGGTTTGCTCAGGCCCTGAACAGCGCTAACCTGCCTGTTCCCCATTTGTCAGTGACTCTGCCCAATGCCCTTGCGCCAGCGCCTCGAAAACCTGCCGGTCGGCCAGAAAATTCTGGCTGCCCTGCTGGTTCTGCTGACCACTGTCCTGCTGGTCGCCAACCTGACCTTCATCAGCGCCGCTTATTACATTTCCCAGGAAGCCATGGCGCCTCAGGCGTTGCAGACCATCGGTCGGCTGATCGGTAACCCGGGGCTGGCCGAGCAGGCGCTCGCCTCGCCCTACAACGCTCAGGCGCTGCTCAAGGAACTGAAAAACTATGGCCCGTTGCGCGCCGCCGCGGTCTTCGACAGCAATGGCAACCGCCTTGCGCAGGTGCAACAGGGCGACAAGCTGCGCCTGCCCGATCACTACCGCAATCTTGAGAGCTGGCGCATCACCGAGTTTCGCAATACCCAGGTGATCCCGATCCCCAAACCGGGCCAGACACCCGGACATCTGCTGCTGGTGGCCAGCAGTGAACTGCCGACGGCCTTCTATACCGGCACCCTCACCGCAAGCCTGGGCATCCTGATTTTCAGCGTCCTGCTGTGGGCAGGCGTGGCGCGGCAGATTCGCCGCTTCATCACCGAACCGATCTACCAGCTCGAAGAACTGTCGCGCCGGGTGACCCGCGAAGAAAACTACGCGCTGCGTGCAGGGCTGGGCAACCGCGATGAAATCGGCTCTCTCGCCGAGGCCTTCAACACTATGCTGTCGCGCATGGAAGCCCGCGAACAGCAGCTCAGGCGTGCGCGGGACGACTCTCAGGAAGCCTATGATCAGGCCCAGGGGCTGGCCGAAGAAACCCGCCACACCAATCGCAAGCTGGAGCTGGAAGTTCAGGTGCGCAGCAAGATCGAGAAGAAGCTCACCGGCTTTCAGAACTACCTCAACAGCATCATCGACTCCATGCCATCGGCGCTGATCGCACTCGATGAGCAACTCTACGTCACCCAGTGGAATCAGGAAGCCGGTGCGCTTTCCGGCACGCCACTGGATGAGGCCCTCAACCAGCCGATCTTCCTGGCCTTCCCGCCCATGAAGTCGTTCCTGCCGCAGATCAAACAGACCGTGGAACGCCACACCGTGACCAAGATCGAGCGGGTAACCTGGGTCAAGGGCGAAGTGACCCGACACTATGCGCTGACCTTTTACCCATTGACCGGCGGCGCAGGACGGGGCGTGGTGATCCGCATCGACGACATCACCCAGCGCCTGTCCCTGGAAGACATGATGGTGCAGTCGGAGAAAATGCTTTCGGTCGGTGGCCTCGCTGCCGGCATGGCGCACGAGATCAACAACCCGCTGGGCGCGATCATGCATAACGTGCAGAACATCCGCAGGCGCCTGTCTGCCGAATTGCCGAAGAATATCGAGCAGGCCGCGCAGGAAGGCATCGAGCTGGGGGCTGTGAATCAATACCTCAGCGCGCGCGAAGTGCCGCAGTTGCTCGATGGCATTCAACAGGCCGGCGCGCGGGCGGCGAAGATCGTCAGCCACATGCTCAGCTTCAGTCGGCGCAGCAATCGGCAGATGGCGCCATGCGACCTGCCAGCCCTGATCGATCAGGCGGTGGAGATTGCCAGCAACGATTTTGACCTGACCATCGGTTTCGACTTCAAGGGCCAGAACATCATTCGCCAGTTCGACCCGCATCTAGGGCCGGTACCCGGCACCGCCAACGAACTGGAGCAGGTGCTGCTCAATCTGCTGAAAAACGCCGCCCAGGCGATCCATCAGCGCGAGAGCGAAACCGAGCCGGGGCGCATCATCCTGCGCACCCGCCTGAACCCGCCATGGGCGGAAATCCAGGTCGAGGACAACGGCGTCGGCATGTCGGAAGCGGTACGCAAACGCACCTTCGAGCCGTTCTTCACGACCAAGGAAATCGGTCAGGGCACCGGGCTTGGGCTCTCGGTTTCGTACTTCATCATCACCAACAATCACAAGGGCCAGATGGAGGTGCATTCCACCGTCGGCCAGGGCACCTGCTTCACGCTGCGCCTGCCATTGGCCGGCAATCCGATGAACGTGCCCGCACCACAGATCATTGGTCAGAACGACCGGGAGTAGAAGCATGGGATTTCGCTTGTCGAAAATTTACACGCGCACAGGTGACAAGGGTGAGACCGGCCTGGGTGACGGTCGTCGCGTGCCGAAGGACCATCCTCGGGTCGAGGCCATCGGTGAGGTCGACTTGCTCAACAGTCAGCTGGGGTTGCTGCTGGCAGGCCTTGCGGGGTTGGTCGGGACGACACCGTCAGTGCAGGAAGTGATCGATGTGCTGGCGCCTTGTCAGCACCGCTTGTTCGACCTCGGTGGTGAGCTGGCGATGCCGGAATATCGGGCGTTGAATGCCGCAGAGATCGAGCGCCTGGAAACGGCGATCGATGTCTGGAACGAAGAGCTCGGACCGCTGGAAAACTTCATCATGCCGGGCGGCTCGATGTTAATCGCGCAAGCCCATGTGTGCCGCAGCCTGGCCCGCAGCGCAGAGCGACGCTGCCAGCATCTGAATGCCCTTGAACCGCTGGCCGAGGTCGGCCTGGCGTATATCAACCGGCTATCGGATCTGCTGTTCGTCGCGGCCCGCATCATTGCCCGCCGAGAAGGCGTCGCCGAGATCCTGTGGGTGCCGGCGAAAAAGCCGGAGTGAAAGCAGATCTACTGTAGGCCTGAGCTGGCTCGCGATTGAGGCGAGCCAGCTGCACATCAGGTCACTGACATTCTGCAATCGCGAGCAAGCTCACGCCTACAGGAGGCCGTGTCAGCACTCAAAACCCTTCAGGCCAGAACGCGCGGATCCCTGCTACGCCTTGCGCGCCGTGTTCCCAGGCGCGCTGGCGATGCTGCGGGCCGACACCGCCCAGCAGATAAACCGGCTTGCTGAAGCCTTCGATCAGCTCGCGGGCCTTTTCCCAGCCAAGCGGCTGCGCTTCGGGGTGAGTCTGGGTCGGCTGTAGCGGCGACAGGGTGACGAAATCCACGCCCATCTGCTCGGCCAGGGATAACTCCTCGGCGCTGTGACACGAAGCCGCCAGCCAACGATCCTCAGGGAACGGACGGCCATTGCTGGCGTATTTACGCAGTTGCTCGCTGGTCAGGTGCCAGCCTGCCGCCGGAAAGTCTCCCAGCCATTCCAGCGGGCCCTTGAGCATCAACTGCGCCTTGCCTGCGCACAGACCGACCGCATCCACGGCCACATCGCGATACTTGGGATCGTAGCCCTTGGGCGCACGCAACTGGATCAGCTTGATGCCACCGGCAATCGCCTTTTGCATGCCTTGCAACAGCTTGGGAGTGTCCAGCGCATCCGGAGTGATCAGGTACTCGCCCGGCAGACGCGCGGCAGCGACGATCGGCTGATTGGCGGCGGGAAAGTCATACCCGGCCAGTTCGCGGTTGGAGACCCAGGCCAATGGCTGACCCTCAGCGCCGTGCGGATCGCCAGTGAATGAGGACACTTCCCAGACGTCCAGCAACACCTGTTTGTCCGGGTAGTCGTGCATGATCTTGATCAGCGGGCGAGCCGCCACCACCACGATGCCCAGCTCTTCCTTGAGCTCACGGGCCAATGCGGCTTCGACGGTTTCTCCTGCCTCGACCTTGCCACCTGGGAATTCCCACAAACCGCCCTGATGCTGCTTGTCTGCGCGCCGGGCAATGAGAATCTTGCCGTCGGTGCCGCGAATGACCGCAGCGGCTACATGGACTCGTTTCACTTTCAACCTTCCTCTAAACCTGCCTGCTGCCAGCGCTTGAATGCAGGCCATTGGTAAATGGTTTCGACATACGCTGCCGCAGCGGCCGGCAATTCGACGTGATAGGTGCGCAGACGCACCGCCACCGGTGCGAAGAACGCATCGACGATGCCCGGTTTGCCGAACAGAAACGCCCCGCGCTCTCTAGACGCCTCGCGGCATTCGGCCCACAGCGCAACGATGCGTTCGATATCGGTTTGCGCCTCCACCGGAATCACTTCCAGCGCTTCGTCACGGCGCAGGTCCATGGGCAGGTTTGATCGCAGCCCCATGAAACCGCTGTGCATCTGCGCGCACGCCGAGCGGGCCTGGGCACGGGCAGCCGTATCGCTCGGCCACAGGTTCGCGCCAGGGAAACGCTCCGCCAGGTATTCGCAAATGGCCAGGGAATCGATGATGGTGCCGTGCTCGGATTTGAGCGCGGGGACCTTGCCGCTGGGAGAATGCTCACGGATCAGCCGGTCGGTGTCGGCCTGATTCAGACGGATGACCTGATCGGTGAATGCGGTGCCGGTCAATTCCAGCACCAGCCATGGCCGCAGCGACCAGGAGGAATAGCGTTTGTCGCCGATGATCAGGTGCAGGCTCATGTCGTGGCTCCGTTTATCACAATTCACACACAGGTTGCGGCGCAGCACCCTGTACGGCTGACACCTGAATCGGCTCGGATTGCCGGCGGCAGCGCTTCAATGGCGCCACCGCCGGCACGCCGGACAAATACAAATTATCTGCGTACCTCGCCGCTTCCCTGAAAAGACCCTGTCAGGTGCGGTATTCAGCGTTGATCTTCACATACTCGTGGGACAGGTCGGTGGTCCAGATCGTCTCGCTGCAATCGCCACGCCCCAGCTCGATACGGATGGTGATTTCCTCTTCGGCCATCACCGCGCTGCCCTGCGCTTCAGTGTAGGTAGACGCGCGTGCGCCCTTGCTGGCGATGCAGACGCCGCTGAGGAACACGTCGATCTTGCTCACGTCCAGGTCCGGTACGCCGGCACGGCCGACAGCGGCCAGGATGCGGCCCCAGTTCGGGTCGGAGGCAAACAGTGCGGTCTTGATCAGCGGCGAGTGGGCCACGGTGTAGCCCACATCCAGGCACTCTTGATGATTGCCACCGCCGTTGACTTCGACGGTCACGAACTTGGTCGCGCCTTCGCCATCACGCACGATGGCCTGGGCGACATCCATGCAGACTTCGAACACCGCTTTCTTCAGGGCTTCGAACAGCGCCCCCTTGGCTTCGGTGACTTCCGGCAGCGCAGCCTGGCCGGTGGCGATCAGCATGCAGCAGTCGTTGGTCGAGGTATCGCCGTCGATGGTGATGCGATTGAACGACTTGTTGGCACCGTCGCGGATCAGGTCCTGCAGCACGCTCTGGGACACCTTGGCGTCGGTGGCGATGTAGCCGAGCATGGTGGCCATGTTCGGACGAATCATCCCCGCGCCTTTGCTGATGCCAGTGACCGTGACGGTCACGCCGTCGATCTGGAACTGGCGGCTGGCGCCTTTGGGCAGGGTGTCGGTGGTCATGATGCCAGTAGCCGCCGCCGCCCAGTTATCCACAGACAGATCGTCCAGCGCAGCCTGCAGCGCAGCCTCGATCTTTTCCACAGGCAAGGGTTCGCCGATCACCCCGGTGGAGAATGGCAGCACCGCACTGGCATCTACACCGGTGATCTCGGCCAGTCTGGCGCAGGTGCGCTCGGCGGCGACCAGGCCGGGTTCGCCGGTGCCTGCGTTGGCATTGCCGGTGTTGGTCAGCAGATAGCGCACAGTGCCTTGCACACGCTGTTTGGACAGGATCACAGGCGCTGCGCAGAACGCATTGAGGGTGAATACGCCGGCGACGCTGGAGCCTTCGGCGCAGCGCATGACGACCACGTCCTTGCGACCCGCACGCTTGATGCCGGCAGAGGCGATACCCAGTTCAAAACCGGGAACCGGGTGCAGAGTCGGCAGAGGACCAAGACCAACAGCCATGAAATGCGCTCCTTGAAAGATAGCCACGCCGCCCGGCCATGCCGGTACGGCTCGATCGATTGAAAAACGCCGCGACGGCAGAGCCGGTCGCGGCGCGGTATTACAGTAAAGCCAGTGTCGAGGCGTGCTTAGTTGATCTGGCCATGACAGTGCTTGAACTTCTTGCCCGAACCACACCAGCACAGCTCGTTGCGGCCCAGTTTCTGGTCGTTACGCACTGGAGACAGGGCCGTGGCTGCCGCGACGGCGATGTCGTCGCCCTCTTCGGCCAGCACGTCAGGATGATCCAGACCCGGAGCTTCAGCGTGCTGGAATTGCATGCGCTGGGCCAGTTCTTCGGCTTCGCGACGCAGACGCGCCTCTTCCTCGGCCGGGTCTTCGCGGCGAACCTGTACGTGAGACAGCACACGGATGGTGTCGCGCTTGATCGAATCCAGCAATTCCTGGAACAGGGTGAAGGACTCGCGCTTGTATTCCTGTTTCGGGTTCTTCTGAGCGTAGCCGCGCAGGTGGATACCGTGGCGCAGATGGTCCATGGTCGACAGATGGTCTTTCCACAGATCGTCCAGAACGCGCAGCAGGATCTGCTTCTCGAAGGTGCGCAACGCTTCGGCGCTGGCCTGGTCTTCTTTCTCGTTGTAAGCCGACATGATGGCTTCGAGCAGTTTCGCACGCAGGGTGTCTTCGTGCAGGTGGTCGTCTTCGTCCAGCCACTGCTGGATCGGCAGCTTGACCCCGAAATCGCTGTTCAGCGCGGCTTCCAGACCGGCCACATCCCACTGCTCTGGCAGCGATTGCGGAGGAATGTGCGAACTGATCGTGGCGTCGAGCACTTCTTCGCGGAACTCGGCGATGGTGTCACCAATGTTCACCGCAGCCAGCAGGCTGTTGCGCATGTGGTAGATCACTTTACGCTGTTCGTTGGAAACGTCATCGAACTCGAGCAGTTGCTTGCGGATGTCGAAGTTGCGGCCTTCGACCTTGCGCTGTGCCTTCTCGATCGCGTTGGTAACCATGCGGTGTTCGATGGCTTCACCGGACTGCATGCCCAGCGCTTTCATGAAGTTCTTCACCCGGTCAGAGGCGAAGATACGCATCAGGCTGTCTTCCAGCGACAGGTAGAAACGGCTCGATCCGGTGTCGCCCTGACGACCGGCGCGACCACGCAGCTGGTTGTCGATACGACGCGACTCGTGGCGCTCGGAGGCGATCACGTGCAAACCACCGGCCTCGATCACCTGCTGGTGACGCTTTTGCCAGTCGGCCTTGATCTGCGCGATCTGCTCGGCAGTCGGCTCTTCCAGGCTTGCGACTTCGACTTCCCAGTTGCCGCCCAACAGGATGTCGGTACCGCGACCGGCCATGTTGGTGGCGATGGTCAGGGCGCCCGGACGGCCGGCCTGAGCGATGATCTCGGCTTCTTTCTCGTGGAACTTGGCGTTCAGAACCTTGTGCTCGATGCCTTCCTTGTTCAACAGGTTGGACATGTGCTCGGAGGTTTCGATAGTCGCCGTACCCACCAGCACCGGACGTCGCTCGGCCAGACAGGCCTTGATGTCGGTGATGATGGCCAGGTATTTCTCTTCGGCGGTCAGGTACACCAGGTCGTTGAAGTCTTTGCGCGCCAACGGCTTGTTGGGCGGAATGACCATCACGGCCAGTGCATAGATCTGGTGGAATTCGAACGCTTCGGTGTCCGCGGTACCGGTCATGCCGGACAGCTTGTTGTACAGACGGAAGTAGTTCTGGAACGTGGTCGACGCCAGGGTCTGGCTTTCGGCCTGAATATTCAGGTGTTCCTTGGCCTCGATCGCCTGGTGCAGACCTTCGGACAGACGACGACCGGGCATGGTCCGACCGGTGTGTTCGTCGACCAGCAGGATCTGGCCGTCCTGGACGATGTATTCGACGTTGCGATGGAACAGCTTGTGCGCACGCAGACCGGCATAGACGTGGGTCAACAAGCCCAGGTTGTGCGCCGAATAGAGGCTCTCGCCCTCAGCCAGCAGGCCGACTTCGGTGAGCATCTCTTCGATGAACTGGTGACCGGACTCGTTGAGCTCCACCTGACGCGATTTCTCATCGACGCTGAAGTGACCCTGCTTGGTGACAACGCCCTCCACCTCCTCGATGTGCTGCTCGAGCTTGGGGATCAGCTTGTTGATTTCGGTGTACAACTTGGAGCTGTCTTCGGCCTGCCCCGAAATGATCAGCGGCGTGCGGGCTTCGTCGATGAGGATGGAGTCCACTTCGTCGATCACGGCGAAGTTCAGCTCGCGCTGGAACTTGTCGTCCAGGCTGAACGCCATGTTGTCGCGCAGGTAGTCAAAACCGAATTCGTTGTTGGTGCCGTAGGTGATATCCGAGCCGTATGCGGCGCGTTTCTCTTCCGGCGGCTGAAATGGCGTGACGACGCCTACGGTCAGACCGAGGAATTCGTACAGTGGGCGCATCCAGTTGGCGTCACGACGGGCCAGGTAGTCGTTCACGGTCACCACGTGCACGCCCTTGCCGGACAATGCGTTGAGGTACACCGCCAGGGTCGCTACCAGGGTCTTGCCTTCACCGGTGCGCATTTCGGCGATCATGCCTTCATGCAGCGTCATGCCGCCGATCAGCTGAACATCGAAGTGGCGCATCCCCATGACGCGTTTACCCGCCTCACGGCAAACCGCGAACGCTTCAGGCAGGAGCTGATCGAGGGTCTCACCTTTGGCTATGCGGGCCTTGAACTCTTCGGTCTTGGCGCGCAGCTGCTCGTCCGAAAGGGCCACCATTTGCTCTTCGAAGCTGTTGACGAATTGAACCGTCTTGAGCATGCGCTTCACTTCGCGCTCGTTCTTGCTTCCGAAAAGTTTTTTTAACAAAGGTGCAAACATATCGACAGGATCTTCCACACATAGGGATGGAGGGCGGCCCCGTGAGTCGCCCGTGCAGCCCTCATGGCCGCATGCGAACGAGCATTCTACCCGGAAATGGTGGTGAGGAAAGTGGCGTTATTCCACGATGCTGGCACAGCAATGGTACGGGGCAGAAGTACAATAGGGGCAATTCTTCGGACTTCAACCCGTCACGGGCAGAAGTTTGATTAATGTTTTTTCACAAATCGTGGTTCCGCGCAGCCAGTCAGCCAATGCCTGCGGGGGTCGGCCGGCGCTTTCTGATAAGATCGGGCGCTTGTGACACAAGGCACCTCCCATGGCATTTCGTCCTTTACCGGCTCGCGCACCGGCTGTCCTTCTGCGTGAAGCCAAGCCGCTCAGGGCCATCTTCAATCATGCTCAACGCCTGGCACATTTGCAGCGCCTGCTGGAAAGCCAGTTGCAACCGGCTGCCCGCGAGCATTGCCATGTCGCGTCGTGGCGTGAGGGCACATTGCTGTTGATCGTCACCGACGGGCACTGGGCAACGCGTTTGCGTTATCAGCAGAAGCGCTTGCAACGGCAGCTGGTGGCGTTCAAGGAGTTCGCCAATCTGACTCGGCTGCAGCTCAAGGTTCAGCCCGCGACGGTGCATCGGGCTGCCGTTGGTCATTCGCGGGATTTATCGGTGGCGGCGGCGGAGACGATCAGCGAGACGGCCGAGGGCATCAGCGATCCGAAATTGAAGGCGGCACTGGAGCGGCTGGCGGCGCATGGGAAGGCCAAAACGCCTGATGCTTAACAGCAGGTGATTTTTTGCAGCGCTCACCGAATCCCCGTACGCCTCAAAGCCACAATTCGTGGCGCTCACATGTTTTCGGTACGCCACAGAACCTGTAGGAGATCGGGTTGATTGATCGGGCCCACGGAGCGTCGCCGGAGTCTGGGCCACGCCCTCCAGACACCAAAACAAAACCCCATAAAAAAGGCCACCCGAAGGTGGCCTTAAATATCAAACTAGAAGAGAGACTATTACACCGCCGCTACAGGGCGCATGTACGAGATCGGTGCGGTACTGGCATCTTCGAAGGTCACGACTTCCCAAGCGTCTTCCTGTGAAATCAATTCACGTAGCAGACGGTTGTTCAGACCATGTCCAGACTTGAAGCCCTGATACTCACCGATCAGGCTGTTGCCCAACAGATACAGGTCACCGATGGCATCCAGGATCTTGTGTTTGACGAATTCGTCCTCGTAACGCAGGCCGTCTTCGTTCAACACGCCGTCCTTGTCCACGACGATTGCGTTCTCGACGCTACCGCCCAGTGCAAGGTTGTGTTTGCGCAAGTACTCGATGTCTTTCATGAAACCGAAAGTACGCGCACGGCTCACTTCTTTCACGAAAGAAGTGCTGGAGAAGTCGACGCTTGCACTTTGCGTGCGGTTCTTCAGGTACGGGTGATCGAAATCTATTTCGAAGCTCACCTTGAACCCTTCGAAGGGCACGAACTTGGCATGTTTGCCGTCTTCTTCAACGCAGACTTCTTTAAGAATGCGTATGAATTTCTTCGGTGCGTCCTGTTCTTCCAGGCCAGCCGATTGGATCAGGAATACGAAGGGACCTGCGCTACCATCCATGATTGGAACTTCGGAGGCAGAGAGTTCAACGTAGGCGTTATCGATGCCAAGGCCGGCCATGGCCGACAGCAAGTGTTCTACCGTATCGACCTTCACATCGCCGTTGAACAGCGTGGTGGAGAGCGTGGTGTCGCCAACATTCAGCGCGTGAGCGTTGATCTGGACGACCGGCTCCAGGTCGGTACGGAAAAACACAATGCCAGCGTTCACAGGCGCAGGCTTGAGGGTCAGGTAAACCTTCTCCCCCGAGTGCAGGCCGATACCTGTGGCACGGATAATATTCTTCAGGGTGCGTTGTTTAATCATGGCATTGGCCGCTTCAGCGCATATCGCGAATTAGTATCAACAAAGGCCGGCGATGATAGCAGACCTGGCCTTTGCTGAACACCAATCACCCTTGTAGCCCTGATAGAAAACATCAATCAGCCTGACGACGCAGGAAAGCTGGAATGTCCAGGTAATCCAGATCGTCATGCGGATTCATCTTGGCCGCAGCGGTGGCGCCGGCGTGTGCCTGATTGCGCATCACGGTCGGACGGTCCAGGTCGCGGTAGTTCACCGAAGGCTGCTCCTGGCGGACTGCGTGCTGCTGCACAGGTGCGGCTTGAGCGGTCTGCATGGTGTTGTCGATGACCTTTACAGGCTTCTCGATTTTCGCGCCCAGGCCAGTGGCGACCACAGTCACGTGCAGCTCGTCACGCATGTCCGGATCGATAACGGTACCGACCTTGACCATCGCGTGCTCGGAGGCGAACGCTTCAATGATGCTACCCACATCCGAGTACTCACCCAGGGACAGGTCAGGACCGGCAGTGATGTTGACCAGGATACCGCGCGCACCCTGCAGGTTGACGTCTTCGAGCAGCGGGTTGCGAATCGCAGCCTCGGTGGCTTCACGCGCACGGTTCGGACCGCTGGCGCAGCCAGTGCCCATCATCGCCATGCCCATTTCGGACATCACGGTGCGGACGTCGGCGAAGTCGACGTTGATCATGCCTGGACGCTTGATGATGTCGGAAATACCGCGAACGGCACCTGCCAGAACGTCGTCAGCCTTGGCGAAAGCCGACAGCAGGCTCGCGTCCTTGCCCAGGATGGTCAGCAGCTTCTCGTTGGGAATGGTGATCAACGAGTCGACGCTTTCGGACAGCGCGCGGATGCCTTCATCGGCGATCTGCATGCGCTTGCGACCTTCGAACGGGAACGGACGGGTGACCACCGCAACGGTCAGGATGCCCATTTCCTTCGCCACTTCGGCGATGATCGGCGCAGCACCGGTACCGGTACCGCCACCCATGCCGGTGGTGATGAAGACCATGTTGGTGCCCTGCAGCACTTCAGCAATGCGCTCACGATCTTCCAGTGCCGCCTGACGACCCACTTCAGGGTTGGCACCTGCACCCAGGCCCTTGGTCACACCGGTACCCAGTTGCAGAATGGTACGTGCGCCAATGTTTTTCAGGGCTTGAGCATCGGTGTTGGCGCAGATGAACTCGACGCCCTCGATGTTGCTCTTGACCATGTGATTGACTGCGTTGCCGCCGCCACCGCCAACGCCGATAACCTTAATTACCGGGCTTTGTGGGATGTTGTCTACGAGCTCGAACATGTTCCCTCTCCTTCAGTTCTCTAGTTTTATGTCGCCTGTTGCCTGCCTACCACTTTTTGAATCTTAGAAATTCCCCTGGACCCAGCGTTTGAGACGCTCAAACACGGGAGCCTTCGGTTCATCGCTATAACTGCTACCGGCGCCGGAAAGGCCGGACAACGAGATGCCGTCAGACTGCTTTTGCAATCCGTACAGCAACAGGCCGACGCCGGTTGAGTAGATCGGGTTGCGAACCACGTCCGCGAGCCCCTTGACGCTGTGCGGCACGCCGAGGCGTACCGGCATGTGAAAGATTTCCTCGGCCAGTTCCACCGCGCCTTCCATCTTCGAAGTACCGCCGGTGAGCACGATGCCGGCCGGAATCAGGTCTTCGTAGCCGCTGCGACGCAGTTCGGCCTGGATCAGGGTGAACAGCTCGTCGTAGCGTGGCTCGACCACTTCGGCCAGTGCCTGGCGCGACAGTTCACGCGGTGGCCGGTCGCCAACGCTTGGCACCTTGATGGTTTCGCCGGCACCGGCCAGCTTGGCCAGCGCGCAGGCGTAACGGATCTTGATTTCCTCGGCGTACTGGGTCGGCGTGCGCAGCGCCATGGCGATGTCATTGGTGACCTGGTCGCCGGCAATCGGGATCACCGCGGTGTGACGGATCGCGCCTTCGGTGAAGATGGCGATGTCGGTGGTGCCGCCGCCGATGTCCACCAGGCAAACGCCCAGCTCTTTCTCGTCGTCCGTCAGTACCGAGTAGGCCGAGGCCAGTTGCTCGAGAATGATGTCGTCGACTTCCAGACCGCAACGACGCACGCACTTCTCGATGTTCTGCGCAGCATTGACCGCACAAGTCACCACGTGCACCTTGGCTTCCAGACGCACGCCCGACATGCCCAGCGGCTCACGAACGCCCTCCTGGTTGTCGATCACGTAATCCTGCGGCAGGGTGTGCAGGACGCGCTGGTCAGCCGGAATGGCGACGGCCTGCGCGGCATCGAGTACGCGCTCCAGGTCGGCCGCACTCACTTCGCGGTCACGAATCGCCACGATGCCGTGGGAGTTCAGGCTGCGAATGTGGTTGCCGGCGACACCGACGAACGCCGAGTGGATACGGCAGCCAGCCATCAGCTGCGCTTCTTCCACGGCGCGCTGAATCGACTGCACGGTCGACTCGATATTCACCACCACGCCCTTCTTCAGGCCGCGTGAAGGATGGGTGCCGATACCGACGATTTCCAGCGTGCCATCAGCCGCGACTTCGCCTACCAGCGCCACCACCTTGGAGGTGCCGATATCCAATCCGACGATCATTTTGCCGCTTTGCACGTTTGCCATGGGTCCTGCCTCTTATCAATTCTTCGCGACGGCGGGTTTGTCCGTCGTTGGCGCTGACGCCTGTTCACGCCAACCGACGGCAAGGCCGTTGTTGTAACGCAGGTCGACTCGCGCAATGTTCGTGATCTGTTCTTTAAGCGTTTTTTCGTAGATGGCGATAAAGCGGCGCATCTTTTCCACCAGATGGTCTCGTCCCAACAGCAACTCCAGGCCCGGGCCTGCATTGCCTGCACCGGTGGTCAGGAACCAGCTGCCTCGCTCACGCAATTCCAGACGAGCGATGGAGAAGCCCAGCGGGCGCAACATCTGGCTCAGTACCTGGTACTGCTGCATCACCTGCTGTTGAGCCCGTTGAGGCCCGAACAACTGCGGAAGGTGTTCGTAGTTGGCCAGTTCACGCGGAGTGAAAGCCTGACCCTGGTTGTTCAACAGGGCTTCCTCGCCCCAGCGCGCAACCGGTAATTGCTCTTCAAGGCGAATCACCACCTGGTCCGGCCATACCCGGCGAACCTCGGCATGGGCGATCCATGGCATCTTTTCAAGCTCGGTGCGCATGCCCGCCAGGTCGATGTTGAAGAAACTGGTGGCCACGTACGGCGCGATACGCTGCTGCACGGCCTGCTGGCTGATGTAGCTCAGGTCACCCTGGACGTTGATCCGCGAAATCGGGCGGTCGGCATACGGCAGCAGACGCTGGGCCGCTTCATAGGTACCAAAACCGAACAGCACCAGCAGCACCGGCCACATCAGGCTGCGCAAAAAGCCGAAATTGGGTCGCGGCATGCGCGCCGACAACGGCTCCTTGGCCACCATACGGCTGGCGCCACGGGGGACCGGCTTGCGGCCGGGGACTGATTGCTGATGACGTAGCGTCGCGCCGTGCATGATTTACCCCCGCACCTGGACACTGTCGGCCAGGATCGCCAACACCAACTGTTTGAAATCAAGCCCGGCCGCACGCGCAGCCATGGGCACCAGACTGTGATCGGTCATGCCGGGCACGGTATTGACTTCCAGCAGCCAGAACTTGCCCTCGGCGTCCTGCATGACGTCGGTACGCGCCCAGCCGGCGATGCCTACCGCTTCGCAGGCACGCGCTGTCAGCGCCTTGAGTTCCTGTTCCTTGGCTGCATCCAGGCCGCAGGGAATCCGGTACTGGGTATCGCTGGCCAGATACTTGGCGTCGTAGTCGTAGAAACTGTGGGGGGTACCCAGGCCGATGGGCGGCAATACCTGCCCGCGCAGAGAGGCGACGGTGAACTCCGGACCTTCAATCCATTGTTCGACCAACACTTGCGAATCGTAGGTACTGGCGGCGTTCCAGGCGGCGATCAATTCGTCGACGCCGGTCACCTTGGCCATACCGATACTGGAACCTTCATGGGCGGGTTTGACGATCAAAGGAAAGCCCAGTTCCGTCGCCGCGCAAATACAATCGGCTTCGCTGCCCAATACCGCGTGGCGCGGCGTCGGCAGGCCCAGGCTCTGCCAGACCTGCTTGGTGCGCAGTTTGTCCATGGCCAGCGCCGAAGCCAGCACGCCGCTGCCGGTGTACGGGACTTCCAGGCATTCGAGCAGGCCCTGCATGGTGCCGTCTTCACCACCGCGCCCGTGCAGGACGATGAAGGCGCGATCCATCTTCTCGCTGACCAGCCGTTGCAGGAAATCGTCGCCCACGTCGATACCGAACGCATCAACACCCGCGCTACGCAGCGCTTCAAGCACCGCGTGACCGGATTTGAGCGACACCTCCCGTTCCGCGCTCTTGCCACCGAAGAGCACGGCAACGCGACCGAAGCTTTCTGGCTCCAGGGTCGAGATCAGGGAGGACTGCACGGCGGCTGTCATTTCAGCTTACCTTCGGTTGAGGCCACGATAGCGCCCGTGAACAACGGGCTCTTGAGCAACTGCGGAGCGAGGCCGCCAATGTCGCCGGCACCCTGGCACAGCAGAATGTCCCCGGCACGCAGCAGCGGCTTGACCAGCGGCGCGAGTTCAACGCCACGCTCGATGTAGATCGGGTCCAGTTGCCCGCGCTGGCGGATGCTGTGAGCCAGCTGGCGGCTGTCGGCGCCGGGGATCGGTTCTTCACCGGCCGGGTAGACTTCCATCAGCAGCAAGACGTTGGCGTCGTTGAGCACCTGGACGAAATCGTCGTACAGGTCGCGGGTACGGCTGTAACGGTGCGGCTGGTAGACCATGACCAGGCGCCGATCCGGCCAGCCACCGCGCACGGCCTTGATCACCGCCGCAACTTCGGTCGGGTGGTGACCGTAGTCGTCGACCAGCATCACGCTGCCGCCTTCGACCGGCAGTTCGCCATAGACCTGGAAACGTCGACCCACGCCCTGGAACCCTGACAGGCCCAGTACGATGGCTTCGTCGGTGATGCCTTCGTCGGAGGCGATGGCGATAGTCGCCAGCGAGTTGAGCACGTTGTGGTTGCCCGGCATGTTCACCGAGACGTTCAGCGGCTCGCGATCGCGGCGCAGCACGGTGAAGTGGGTCTGCATGCCTTCCTGACGGACGTTGATCGCACGCACGTCGGCGTTTTCGCTGAAGCCGTAGGTCAGGGTCGGACGCTTGACCGAGGGCAGAATGTCGCGCACCACCGGATCATCGATGCACACCACTGCCAGACCGTAAAACGGCAGGTTGTGGAGGAATTCGACGAAGGTCTTCTTCAACTTGTTGAAGTCGCCTTCGTAGGTCGCCATGTGGTCGGCGTCGATGTTGGTGACCACGGCTACCAGCGGTTGCAGGTGCAGGAAGCTGGCGTCGCTTTCGTCGGCCTCGGCAATCAGGTAACGGCTGGTCCCCAGTTGCGCGTTGGTGCCCGCTGCGTTCAAGCGGCCGCCGATCACGAATGTCGGATCGAGGCCGCCGGCGGCAAACACCGAAGCGATCAGGCTGGTAGTGGTGGTCTTGCCGTGAGTGCCGGCAACCGCGATGCCATGGCGATAGCGCATCAGCTCGGCGAGCATTTCGGCGCGCGGCACTACCGGGATGCGACGCTCAAGCGCGGTCGCCACTTCCGGGTTGGAGGGGTTCACCGCGCTGGACACCACCAGCACGTCGGCGACCGCTGCGTTTTCCGCGCGGTGACCAATGAAAATCTGTGCACCGAAAGACTCCAGCCGCTCGGTCACGGGCGATGCCTTGAGGTCGGACCCGGACACTTGATAGCCCAGGTTCAACAACACTTCGGCAATCCCGCACATGCCCACGCCGCCGATACCGACGAAGTGAATGCGGCGAATCCGGCGCATCTCCGGCTGTGGCATGGCGCGTTGATTCTCAACCATGGGCCACCTCCAGGCAGACATCGACGACAGTGTTGGTGGCATCCGGCTTGGCCAGTTGGCGAGCCGTGGTTGCCATGCGTTTCAATTGTTCGGGTTGCATCAAAACCTCTTTCAGGCGAGCCGCCATCTCTGCGGCGCCAGTTGTCGCTTGCGGCATCACGAAGGCAGCGCCTTCACGAGCCAGATATTCGGCGTTGCGCGACTGGTGATCGTCGATCGCGTGGGGCAACGGCACCAGCAACGACGGCAGTCCAGCGGCCGCCAGTTCACTGATGGTCAACGCGCCTGCGCGACAAACCACCAGATCCGCCCAGCCATAAGCCTGGGCCATGTCTTTGATGAAGGGCGCCACCTGCGCCTCGACACCGGCCGCGCGATACCGCTCGGTGGTGATTTCATCGTGATGCTTGCCCGCCTGATGAAACACTTCAGGACGAAGCTGCGCGGGCACCTGGGCCAGCGCCTCGGGCAGTAATTTATTCAACGGTTCGGCACCCAGGCTTCCGCCCAGCACCAGCAACCGTGGCCTGCGCCCGGCCAGCGCCTGGCGCGGGGTCTCGAAAAACAGCTCGGCACGCACCGGATTACCGGTGGTGCGGCGCTTGGGCGACACGGCGAAGGTCTGCGGGAACGCTTCACACACGCGGCTGGCAAACGAGGCCAGGCTGCGGTTGGCGGTACCTGCGACGGCGTTTTGCTCATGGATGATCAACGGCACACCCGCAAGCCTGGCAGCCAGACCGCCAGGGCCGGTCACGTAGCCACCGAAGCCGACCACGCATACCGGCTTGAGCTCGCGCACGACCTTGCGCGCCTGCAGCAGCGCCTTGATCAGCATGAACGGTGCCTTGAGCAAAGACAGTCGACCCTTGCCGCGCAAACCGCTGACGTTGATCAGGTGCAATTGCAATCCGGCCGCTGGCACCAGTTCGTTTTCGATGCCGCGTGGCGTGCCCAGCCAGTGCACGGTGTAACCGCGCGCCTGAAACTCGCGAGCGCAAGCCAGTGCCGGGAACACGTGTCCGCCGGTGCCGCCGGCCATGATCAGCACATTACCGACGGCCATGGGTGGGCTCCTCGGCAAAATCGCTCTCGTTGAACTCGGCCTCTTCACTGCCCATGTTGTTGCGCGATTCCCACTCGATGCGCAGCAACAGACCAAGACTGGCGCAGCAGATGATCAGCGAGCTGCCGCCATAGCTGAGGAATGGCAGGGTCAGACCCTTGGTCGGCAGCAGGCCGACGTTCACCCCGATGTTGATCAGGAACTGACCGATCCACAGGAACGCCAGGCCATACGCGGTGTACGCGGCGAAGAACTGCTTGGCGCGCTCGGCCCACATGCCGATGTACATCGCCCGGATACTGACGAACACGAACAGCGCGACCGTGGCCAGGGAACCCACCACACCCAGCTCTTCGGCCAATACCGAGAACACGAAGTCGGTGTGCGCTTCCGGCAGATAGAACTGCTTCTGCACGCTATTGCCCAGGCCGACGCCGAACCACTCACCGCGACCGAAGGCGATCAGCGCCTGGGTCAATTGGTAGCCGGAGCCGAACTGGTCGGACCACGGGTCGGTGAAAGTGATCAGACGCGCCATCCGATAGGGCTGCGCCTGAACCAGCACGAACACGGCGGCCACGGCCAGCGCCACCATCAGGGCAAAGCGGAACAGGCCCACACCACCCAGGAACAGCATCGCGGCGGCCGCGCCCATCATCACTACGGTGGCCCCGAAGTCAGGCTCCATCAACAGCAGACCGGCCATGGGCAGCAGCACGATGAACGGTTTGAAGAATCCCATCCAGCTTTCACGCACTTCCTGCTGACGACGAATCAGGTAACCGGCCAGGAAGATCACCACGAACACCTTGGCGATTTCCGATGGTTGCACGTTGAACATGCCGAAGCCGATCCAGCGCATCGATCCGTTCACCTCGCGCCCGATCCCGGGGACGATCACCATGATCAGCAGACCGAACGCGCCGATCAGCATCAGCCAGCCCAGACGCTGCCAGGTAGCAACCGGCACCATCATGGTCGCAATACAGGCGCCCAGCCCCAGCACCAGATAGATCAGGTGGCGGGTCATCATGTACAGGGCATTGCCCGACTGCACGGCGGCCACTTCCGAGGAGGCGGAAGTGATCATCACCAGCCCCAGGCCGAGCAACGCCAGGCAACCGGCAAGCATCGGGAAATCGACGTCGACGCCCCGACCACTGATGATCGGCGACGGGTAAGGCTTGATCACGCCAAAGATCATGACAAGTCCCCCACGGCCTGGGCGAACAGGCGTCCGCGCTCTTCGAAATGCTTGAACATATCCAGGCTTGCACAGGCTGGGGACAGCAGCACGGCGTCTCCCTGTTGAGCTAAATCGGCAGCACGTTGCACAGCTTCTTCCAATGTATTGACGCGTATCAGAGGCACCGAATCGCCGAACGTATCAGCGAGCAGTTGGGCATCGCGCCCCAGCAGGACAACGGCGCGACAATGGTTGGCGACCGGGGCTTTGAGTGCAGAGAAATCGGCGCCCTTGCCATCTCCGCCGGCGATCAGTACCAACTGGCCGTCGATGTCCGCGCCCAACCCTTCAATGGCCGCCAGCGCTGCACCGACGTTGGTGGCCTTGGAGTCGTCGTAATAGCTGACGCCGGCGACCTCGCGAACCCACTGGCACCGATGCACCAGGCCGGCGAAGGTGCGCAGGCTGCGCAGCATCGCATCGAATGGCAGACCCACTGCATGGCCCAGCGCCAAGGCAGCCAGGGCATTGGCTTGATTGTGCGCGCCGCGAATCTTCAACTCACGAACCGGCAGCAGATTTTCAAACTGGAACGCCAGATACTTTTCGCCGTTCTCTTCTCGCAGACCGAAGCCATTGATGTCAGGTCTGTTCAGACCAAAGGTCCAGCAAGGCACGCCTTCGCCGATCAATGGTCGTGACAGGGCATCCTGGCGATTGACCACCACCTGGCGAGCGCCGCGGAAGATCCGGTGCTTGGCCAGGTGATAAGCCGGCAGGCCGCTGTAGCGATCCATATGGTCTTCGCTGACGTTGAGCACGGTGGCAACCTCGGCGCAGAGTTGATCGGTGGTCTCCAGCTGGAAACTCGACAACTCCATGACGTACAGCTCTATGTCGTCGCTGAGCAGGTCCAGCGCCGGAGTCCCCAGATTGCCGCCAACGGCAACCCGTTTGCCAGCGGCTGCGGCCATCTCGCCAACCAGGGTGGTCACGGTGCTTTTCGCGTTCGATCCACTGATCGCGATGATCGGCGCCTTCGCGTTACGCGCGAACAGCTCGATGTCGCCGGACAGTTTCACGCCACGGGCGGCGGCCTGCTGCAACGCAGGGGTTGCCAGCGCAAGACCGGGGCTTACGTACAGCTCGTCGGCACGGCAGAGAAACTCCACATCCAGCTCGCCACAACGCACTTCCACCTGCGGATAGTCACGACGCAAGGTCGCCAGTTCCGGCGGATTCTCCCGCGTATCAGCCACGGCAAACGACACACCCCGGTTCGCCAGGAAGCGAACCAGGGACATGCCGCTCTTGCCGAGGCCGACAACGATGCGGAAGTGAGAAGACGCGATCAGTGACACTCTGCTCTACCTCAGTTTCAACGTGGCGAGACCGATCAACACGAGAATCACGGTGATGATCCAGAAACGGACGATCACACGCGGCTCGGGCCAGCCCTTGAGTTCGAAATGGTGGTGGATCGGCGCCATGCGGAAAACGCGGCGGCCGGTCAATTTAAAGGATGCGACCTGAATGACCACTGACAGGGTTTCCATCACGAACACACCGCCCATGATGAACAACACGATTTCCTGACGAACGATCACCGCAATGGTGCCAAGGGCTGCACCCAGCGCCAGCGCGCCGACGTCGCCCATGAACACCTGGGCCGGATAGGTGTTGAACCAGAGAAAACCCAGCCCCGCACCGATCAACGCGCCACAGAACACGATCAGTTCACCCGCGCCCGGCACATAGGGGATCAATAGGTATTCGGCGAATTTCACGTTACCGGACAGGTAGCAGAAGATACCCAATGCCCCACCGACCATGACCGTTGGCATGATCGCCAGACCGTCCAGGCCGTCAGTCAGGTTGACCGCGTTGCTGGAGCCGACGATCACAAAGTACGTCAGCACCACGAAGCCGATGCCCAACGGAATGCTGAAGTCCTTGAGCATCGGGATCAGCAGCGTGGTTTCCACCGGCGATTGCGCGGTCATATAAAGGAAGATTGCAGCACCCAGACCGAACACCGACTGCCAGAAGTACTTCCAGCGGCTTGGCAAGCCCTTTGAGTTCTTTTCAATGACCTTGCGGTAATCGTCGACCCAGCCGATGCCGCCAAACAACAGCGTGACGATCAACACGACCCACACATAGCGGTTGCTCAGGTCAGCCCAGAGCAAGGTGGCGATGCCGATGGCAGACAGGATCAATGCCCCGCCCATGGTGGGAGTGCCGGATTTGGACAGGTGCGATTGAGGTCCGTCACTTCGCACGGATTGGCCGATCTGTTTGTTCTGCAGGGCTCGGATCATCCATGGGCCCAGACACAGGGACAATGACAGTGCAGTGAGCACGCCAAGGATCCCGCGCAGGGTCAGGTACTGGAAGACCGCGAAGCCTTTGTAGAACTGTTGCAGATACTCGGCCAGCAGCAGCAGCATTAATGTTTCTCCGCCTTCAAGGGGTAAGTCTGGGATCCACACAGGGCCACGACGACGTTTTCCATCGCGGCACTGCGAGAACCTTTGATCAAAAGAGTGGTGTTTTTGTCTTGCTCGGCGCCCAGCGCCTCGATCAGGTCGGCCTGATTGGCAAAATGCCGCGCATCCTGCCCGAAAGCCTCGACCGCATGGGCCATCAAGGGACCAACGGCATACAGCGCATCGACCTTGCCGGCGGCATAGGCGCCAACATCGCGATGGCCCTGCTCGGCCCAGTCGCCCAATTCCCCGATATCGCCGAGCACCAGCACGGTACGACCGGAAAAACCGGCGAGGATGTCGGTGGCAGCGGCCACGGAAGTCGGGTTGGCGTTGTAGGTGTCATCGATCACGCGCATGCCGTTGCTCGCCAGTTGGGCGACGGTGCGGCCCTTGACCGGCTGCACGCTGCCCAGCCCGGCGACGATGCCCGGCAGGGACACATCGAGCGCATGGGCGGCAGCGGCGGCTGCCAGTGCGTTGGCCACGTTGTGAGCGCCCAGCAGATTGAGTTGGACCTGCGCCGAGCCATGGGGGCTGTGCAGCGTGAAGCCTGGGCAGCCACGGGCGTCGATGCCCAGGTCGCTGGCGTACAGGTCCGCCCCATTGCTGCTGGTGGAAAAGCTCAGCACCTTGCGTGCACCCGCGCGGGCGACCCAGATATCGAATGCCTTGTCGTCGCGATTCAACACGGCGACACCCTGGGCATCGAGACCTTCAATAATCTCGCCCTTGGCCTCGACAATTTTCTCGGGGCCGCCGAACTCGCCCACGTGAGCGGTTCCGGCATTGGTAATCACGGTGACATGAGGCTTGGTCAGGCTGACCGTAAAGGCGATCTCGCCGACCCGCGATGCGCCCAGCTCGATCACTGCGGCGTCAAATTCCGGTGACAGCTCCAGCAATGTCAGGGGAACACCCAGTTCATTGTTCAGGTTGCCGCGCGTGGCCAGCACCGAACCGCGGGTGCGCAGGATGCTTGCCAGCATTTCCTTGACCGTGGTCTTGCCACTGGAGCCGGTAATGGCCGCAACCGGCTTGTCAATGAAGGCATTGCGATTCATCGCACCCAACTGCGCCAGTGCCTTGCGGGTATCGCCAACGATCAGTTGCGGCAGAGAACTGCCCGGCACTTCACGCTCGACCAACGCGCCGACCGCGCCCTTGGCTGCGACCTGATCAAGGTAATCGTGACCATCGAAACGCGGGCCGGTGAGTGCCACGAACAACTGACCCGCGCTGATCGCACGGCTGTCGATGCTGACGCCGCTGAAGCTGCAATCCTCGCCGGTGCGGCGAGCATCGAGCGGTAGCAGCAGTTCGCTGAACGAGAGCGGCTTATGCATGTGCGGCCTCCCATGCGTCCAGCGCCTTGGCGGCTTGTTCAAGATCGGAAAACGGATGACGCTCGCCGTCGATTTCCTGGTAATCCTCGTGGCCCTTGCCTGCCAGCACGATCACATCGGCGGCGCTGGCCTGAGCAATGATCCGGGCGATGGCCTGACCACGACCGGCGACGAACTCGACGCTATTGGGCACGACGAAACCTGCGCGGATGTCGTCAAAGATACGGGCGGGGTCTTCGCTGCGTGGGTTGTCGTCAGTGACCAGCACCTTGTCGGCTAGACGCTGGACGACTTCGGCCATCAGCGGACGCTTGCCGCGATCGCGATCGCCGCCACAACCGAACAGGCAGCTCAGTTGCCCCTTGGCATGTGGGCGCAATGCAGCCAGAACCTTCTCTAGCGCATCCGGGGTATGCGCGTAATCAACGACTACCAAAGGACGCGTGCCCCCGCCCAGACGCTGCATGCGCCCGACAGGGCCTTCGAGTCTGGGCAGTACCTTGAGAATGTCATCCAGCGGGTAATCGAGCCCCAGCAACGCGCCGACCGCAGCCAGTACGTTGCTCAGGTTGAAACGCCCCAGCAGGCTGCTGCGCAAGGCGTGATCGCCCTGCGGCGTCACCAGCGTGGCGCGTACGCCATCGTCGTCGAAATGCGCATCGCGACAGTACAGGTAGGCGCTGCTGTCTTCGAGGCTGTAGGTGATCACGCGCGAAGGGTGCTGTTCGGCAGCCAGCTGCCGGCCGAAGTCGTCGTCGAGGTTGACCACACGGCAACGCAGGTCATTCCAGGCAAACAACCTGGCCTTGGCGGCGCCATAGGCTTGCATCGTGCCGTGGTAATCCAGATGATCGCGGGACAGGTTGGTCATCACCGCGACGTTGAACGCCAGTGCCGTGATACGGCCCTGATCCAGGCCATGGGACGATACTTCCATGGCGATCGCCTTGGCCCCGGCCTTTTTCAGGTCATAGAGGGTGGCCTGAACGGAGATCGGATCGGGAGTCGTGTGAATGCCGCTTTTCAGCTGGTCATAGAAGCCGGTGCCCAGCGTGCCGATCAGACCGCAATGCTGGCCGAGCTGATCCAGCGCTTGCGCGATCAGCTGGGTAACACTGGTCTTGCCGTTGGTGCCCGTCACGCCCACCAGATTCATGCTGCGGCTCGGGTCACCGTAGAAGCGCCCGGCGATGTCGGACAGCTGTGCAGCCAGGCCCTTGACCGGAATCATCGGGATATCGGTGATTGGCAATACCGTGGCGCCCTGCACTTCATAGGCGATAGCAGCAGCGCCGTGAGCGATGGCATCGGTAATGTGATCGCGCCCATCGACCTTCAGCCCCGGAATCGCCAGGAACAGGTCACCCGGACGCACCTTGCGGCTGTCCAGGGTCAACTCACGAATCAGCAGATCACGGTCGCTCTGGGCGAAAATCTTGCTCAGGTTGAAAGGCATCAGCCGCGCCCTCCTTTGACTGGAACGACTGCCGGTGCGGCGTTGGCCTGCTGCTCGGGCGGAACCGGCGCGAGGTTGTCCGGGCGCACGTTCATCAGGCGCAAGGTACCTGACATCACCTTGCTGAACACCGGCGCGGAGACCAGACCACCGAAGTAGCCGCCTTTGCTCGGCTCGTCGATTACCACCACGATGGCGTAGCGCGGGTTGCTCATCGGGCCGAAACCTGCGAACAGAGAGCGATAGGAGTTTTCGGCGTAACCCTTGGTACCCACCGACGTCTTACGCGCGGTGCCGGACTTGCCGGCGACGTGGTACGACGGCACGCGGGCGCGATACACACCACGCGGGTCCTCGATAACCTGCTGCAACATACCTTGCAGGGTTTTCGCGGTCGCTTCCGGGATCGCCTGGGTCGACTCCGACGGTTTATCGGTCTTGAGAATGGTCAGCGGGACGATCTTGCCGTTGTTGGCCAGTGCCGAATAGGCGTGTACCAGTTGCAGCGCGGTCACCGACAGACCGTAGCCATAAGACAGAGTGGCTGTTTCAGCCTTGCGCCATTCGCGGTAGTTCGGCAGGTTGCCCACGCGTTCGCCCGGGAAGCCCAGGCCTGTGTACTGGCCCAGCCCTACGCGCTGCATGGCGCGGAAGATCGCTTCACCGCCCACATCGAACGCGACTTTACTCATGCCGACGTTGCTGGAGTTGATCAGGATCCCGGTCAGGTCGAGGATCGGGCCTTCGGTCTTGGTCACGTCGCGAATGGTGTATTTGCCGATCTGCAGGGTGCCCGGATACACCTCGACCTTGTCGCTGGGCTTCCAGCGGCCGCTGTCGAGTGCGGCGGTCATCGAGATCGGCTTCATGGTCGAGCCCGGCTCGAACACGTCGATAATCGCGCGGTTACGCATCGCGGCCGGGACCATGGTGCGGCGGTTATTCGGGTTGTAGGTCGGCTGGTTGACCATCGCCAGCACTTCGCCAGTCTTCACGTCCATGATCACCAGGCTGCCCGCCTTGGCGTCGTTTTCCTGAATGGCGTTGCGCAGCTCGCGGGTCGCCAGGTATTGCAGGCGCAGATCAATAGACAAAGCCAAGGTCTTCCCGGCCTTGGCATTTTTCTTCACTTGCAGGTCTTTGATGAGCCTGCCGCGCCGATCCTTGATCACTTGCCTTCTGCCCGGCACGCCGGCCAGCCAGTCATCGTAAGCCAGCTCCACGCCTTCGCGGCCGTGATCGTCCAGGTCAGTAAAGCCGACCATGTGAGCGGTCACATCGCCTGCCGGGTAGAAACGGCGGAATTCTTCCTTGCCGTAGACGCCAGGTACTTTGAGATCCAGCACCGACTGCCCCTGCTCCGGGGTCAGGCCACGAACCAGGTAGATGAATTCCTTGCTGGCCTGCTCGTTCAGACGCTCAGTCATGGCCTTGGGGTCTTGGCCCAATGCCTGTGCCAGCTGCGGCCACTTGCTCTTGTCCGCCTGCATTTCGGACGGGTTCGCCCAAATGGTGGACACCGGCGTACTGACGGCCAGAGGCTCACCGTTGCGGTCGGTGATCAGACCACGGTGTGCCGGAATGGAGACGTTACGCAGGCTGCGGGCGTCGCCCTGCTCGATAAGGAAACGGTGATCGATGACCTGCAGGTCGACGATGCGATAGGCGATGGCCAGCACCAGGACTGACAACAGGCCGACCACGACGCGGAACCGCCAAGGGTACAGTGCCCCTTCGAGTTTCATCATGGCGACACCATCCGTATATCGGCGGCGTTCGGGATGCGCATTTTCAGCTGATCGGTGGCCAGGGCTTCGATGCGGCTATGGGCGGTCCAGGTGCTCTGCTCCAGGATCAGGCGCCCCCACTCGGCCTGCGCCTTGTCGCGGACGCTGAGCTCGGAGTACAGCGAGTTGAGCAGTTGACGGTTCCAGTGCGCGCTATAGGCCACCGCAATTGCCGAAACCAGGACGGCGATATACAGGAGGAGCATGAAGAAGCTGCCGCCCGGCAATGGTTTGAAGATACCGCGGCTCACCGAAGTTTCTCCGCGACACGCATGACCGCACTGCGCGAACGCGGATTGGCACGGGTTTCATCATCGGAGGCGAACTGCGCCTTGCCGATCAGCTTGATTTTCGGCTCGAACGCCTGGTGACGGATCGGCAGGTTACGCGGCATGTTATCCGCCTCGCCCTTGACCAGTTTGCGCATGAACAGCTTGACGATGCGATCTTCCAGCGAGTGGAAGCTGATCACGACCAGTCGGCCGCCCACTTCCAACGCTTGCAGAGCAGCCTCAAGGCCGGCTTCCAGATCGCCCAGCTCGTTATTGACGTGAATACGCAGGCCCTGAAATGCACGGGTCGCCGGGTTCTTGCCCTTTTCCCATGCAGGGTTGGCAACTTTCAGCACTTCGGCCAGATCAGCCGTGCGCTCGAAAGGCTGAGTTTCGCGACGTGCGACCACAGCACCCGCCATGCGTCGGGCGAAACGCTCTTCGCCATATTCCTTGAACACGCGGGCAATTTCTTCGGCAGGCGCGGTGGCGATGAACTCGGCAGCGCTGACGCCGCGAGTCGGGTCCATGCGCATGTCCAGCGGGCCATCGTTCATGAAACTGAAGCCGCGCTCAGGGTCGTCCAGCTGTGGAGAGGAAACGCCCAGATCCAGCAGGATACCGCTGACTTTCCCCGCCAGGCCACGTTCCAGAGCCTCAGCGCCCAGCTCCGCAAAGCTGCGCTGCACAATGACAAAGCGGCCGTCTTCGGCCGCCAGCGTTTGCCCTGTGGCAATCGCTTGAGGATCCTTGTCGAAGCCCAGAAGCCGGCCGTCCGGCCCAAGCTTCTGCAATATGAGGCGACTGTGTCCGCCCCTTCCGAATGTGCCATCCAGATAGCACCCATCGGCGCGCACCGCGAGAGCCTCGACGGCTTCTTCGAGCAGTACGGTGATGTGGGTAAAGCCGCTATTCGTAGTCACAGGATCAAATCACGCAGTTCATCAGGCATCGCACCCGGTTTTTGAATGGCCGCAAGGTCCGCATCAGCAAGTGCGTTCCAGGCGTCCTCATCCCACAATTGAAACTTGTTCAGCTGGCCAACCAGCATGACTCGTTTATCGAGCCCGGCGTATTCGCGCAACCGTGGCGGCACCAGAAAACGCCCGCTGCCATCGAGCTCCAGGTCAACTGCATTGCCAATCAACAGGCGCTGCAGGCGACGGTTCTCTTCACGGAAGGTGGCGAGCTCACGCAATTTGGCTTCGATCAATTCCCATTCCGGGAGCGGATAGATGCACAGGCAAGGGTCGACAGTATCAATGGTCACGATCATCTGGCCGGCGCTGCGCGAATCCAGCTCGTCACGGTACCGGCTCGGCATAGCGAGACGGCCCTTTGCGTCGAGATTGATTGCGTTGGCACCACGGAACACAGGCGCGATCTCCGAATATTATCTTTTTGCGGTCAAAAAACCCACTTCACGCCACTTTCCGCCACTTGCGCACACTATAGGAATGCGCCCACCACACCGTCAAGGCAACTTCTTAAGGAAAACCCTTACAGGACGGAGATTTAGGAGTGGTAATGCAGGAGTGTTGCGAAAATTCGGAAGGTTCTGACAGACAAATCCGAGACCACTCAAATAGATGCCGCACGAAGTTAAAGTACTTTGTGAGGTTTAAGATTTTTTCGACATTACGAAGGGGGTTCTGCGAGATAAAAAAAGAGGGGGGGGGAGGTGGAGAGTCGATCTGTAAGCCGGGTTCTGTCGAGGACAGTCATTCCTCTACGATGGCCATCACTGGACATCTTTAGCAACCTACCCGGTTCCAGCGCGGGCCACGCCTAGGAACCCTATTTGGTCTTGCTCCGAGTGGGGTTTACCTAGCCACGAACTGTTGCCAGACGTGCGGTGCGCTCTTACCGCACCTTTTCACCCTTACCGGCACCGAAGTGCTTAGGCGGTTATTTTCTGTGGCACTTTCCGTAGGCTCACGCCTCCCAGGCGTTACCTGGCACTCCGCCCTATGGAGCCCGGACTTTCCTCCCCCCTTCATTGCGGAACAATGAAAGGCAGCGACTGTCCAATCGACTCTCCGCCGCCAAGGTTAATGGCAGGGCGGCTCAAGAACAAGCTTTAATAAGCCCCTCGCTCATTTACCTGACGGGCCGACGGGGGCCGGTCACTCGCTTTTCTGTTTCTCCAGTGCCACCTGATACAGCAGATTCTTGCGCACGCCGGTGATCTCCGCCGCCAATGCCGCCGCGCGCTTGAGCGGCATTTCCTGCAACAGCAAGTCCAGTACGCGCCGCGCCTCGGCACCGATCACATCCTCTCCCTGCGGCTCACTCCAGCCGGCAACCAGCACCACACACTCGCCGCGCTGCTGATTGCTGTCAGCTTCGACAAAGGCGCGCAGTTCGGACAGGGGCAGTCCTTTGAGGGTTTCGAATGTCTTGGTCAACTCACGCCCCAGCACCGCCGGGCGATCTGCGCCGAAAACCTGCTCAAGATCTTGCAGGCACTCGAGAATCCGATGGGGCGCTTCGTAGAAGATGACCGTGCGCGGCTCTTCCTTCAACAGCTCGAGCCGCGCCCTGCGCCCCACCGACTTGGCGGGCAGGAAACCTTCGAAGATAAAACGATCGGAGGGCAGCCCGGCCGCCGACAGCGCCGCGATCAACGCGCAGGCCCCCGGGACCGGGACGACCGTGATGCCCGCCGCCCGCGCCTGACGCACCAGGTGATAACCCGGATCTGAAATGAGCGGGGTTCCGGCGTCCGAAATCAGCGCAACGCTGTCCCCAGCCAGCAGGCGGGCAATAAAGCGACTGCCTTCTTCGCGCTCATTATGTTCATGGCAAGCGGCCAGCGGTGTGGCGATGCCGAAATGTTGCATCAGTCGTAATGAATGCCGGGTATCTTCGGCGGCAATCAAGGCAACCTCACGCAACACCTTCAAGGCACGTACGCTCATGTCATCCAGGTTGCCGATCGGCGTGGCCACCACATAAAGCGAGCCTGTAGTGGAATTCAAAGCACCCGGAGCAGTCAAAGCGCACACCTCATGTTCGATAAAAGCCTGCATTGTACAGGTTAAGGCGCTGCACACAGGGAGATTGAACAATGGACGAATACATCCGCTCAACATGTCCGTGGTACCGCTGGCGACAGGGAAATACCCTGACTGAAGCGCGCAATCGCGCCCCAGGGCAACCAATATCACTGCTTTAGCACCTACAACATCGCGCCCCGGCCAGTGCTTGGGTACAATTCCACGCTTATTTGCTCGAGTATCAGGACATATACATGATCGCTTGCCTGCGGCTGTTCTCTGCCCTCTGCCTGGCTGCCCTGTTGGCAGCTTGCGCCGGTTCGCCCTCCTCCAGCCTTGGCGAACTGCCACGCACCCCCGACGCCAGCATCGAGCAATTGCTCGAACAAGCCGCGGCCGCCAAGTCTCCTGATCAGGCAGCGCTGCTGCGCCTGACCGCAGCCGACCTCGCCGCGCGCCAGAACAACCCGAGCCGCGCCGCCAGCATCCTCGAACAAGTGCAAATGGATCAGCTCAAGACCGACAAGCAGATCTACGCCAATACGCTGTCTGCCGAACTGGCCCTGGGTCGCAGCCAGCCTAAGGCTGCCTTGACCGCGCTCAACCACCCGAGCATGCAGCATCTGGCTGAAATGCCGGTTGATCTGCAGACCCGCAGCCACACCGTGCGTGCTCGCGCACTGGAAGCCGATGGTCAGGCACTTGCCGCCGCCAGCGAGCGCGTGTTCATGGGGCCCTTGTTACAGGGCGATGCACTGAGCGCCAACAACGACGCGATCTGGACCCTGGTCGCAGCCCTGCCTCCTGAACAACTGCAGAGCACCGCCAACGACGACATGGGCGGCTGGCTGAGCCTGGCTCGCGCAGTCAAGGGCGCCGGCACTCTGGAACAGCAACAGGCTGCCATTGACAACTGGAAAGCCCAGAACCCGCAGCACCCTGCAGCACGTCAATTGCCAACTTCGCTTGCCCAGTTGCGCGAACTGAAAAGCGAGCCGCTGACCAGGATCGCGCTGTTGCTGCCACAGGAAGGCCCTCTTGCCTCGGTGGCCCGAGCCCTGCGGGACGGCTTCATGGCCGCGCATTACCAGGCTCAACAAGCGGGCCAGAAACCGCCCGCCATCGAAGTATTCGACAGTTCCCGGGTGACGTCGATGGACGCCTTCTATGCCCAGGCCAAGGCAGCCGGCGTGCAACTGGTGGTCGGTCCGCTGGAGAAACCGCTGGTCAAACAGCTGAGCACTCACCAGCAATTGCCGATCACTACCCTGGCACTGAACTACAGCGACTCCAGCGCACAAGGTCCGGCCGAGCTGTTCCAGTTCGGACTGGCGGCAGAAGACGAGGCTCGCGAAGTTGCACGTCGCGCATGGGCCGACGGCAAGCGCAGTGCCGTGGCGATGGTGCCGAAGGGCGAATGGGGCGACCGCGTCCTCGATGCCTTCCGTCAAAGCTGGCAAGCCAAGGGCGGCACCCTGCTGGGTGTCGAGCGCATTGATCAACCTGTGGCCCTGGCACAGCAAGTGGCCGACCTGTTCCAGTTGCGCAACAGCGAAGGTCGGGCACAGCGCCTGCAAAGCACCACCGGCGCGCAGATGGCCGCACAGCCGACCCGTCGCCAGGACGTCGACTTCATGTTTCTGGCCGCAACGCCGCAGCAGGCTCAGCAGATCAAACCGACCATGGTCTTCCAGTACGCAGGCGACGTTCCGGTCTATGCCACCTCGCACCTGTTTACCAACAGTGGCGACCCGGCGATGTACAACGACCTGAGTGGCGTGCGCTTCTGCGAAACCCCGTGGCTGCTCAACACCACCGATCCGCTGCGCCAGCAGGTCACCGCACAATGGCCTCAAGCGGCCGGCAGCCTGGGTCGGCTCTACGCCATGGGCATCGATGCCTATCGCCTGGCGCCCCGCCTGACCCAGCTCAAAACCCTCCCCGACAGCCGCATCGACGGGCTGTCTGGCAGCCTGGCCATCGGCCAGGGCCAGCGCATCGAACGCCAGCTGCCCTGGGCACAGTTCGTCGATGGCAAGGTCCAGCGCCTGCCGGACACCGCACCTTGACCACAGGCAACACGCGAAAAACCGCAGGGCAAGAGGCCGAAGCCTGTGCCCTGCGACATTTGCAGCAACACGGTTTACAGCTGGTCACGCAGAACTGGTCATGCAAACGCGGCGAGCTTGATCTGGTCATGCTCGACGGCGATACAGTAGTATTCGTCGAAGTTCGCTATCGGCGCCACGCTGGATGGGGTGGCGCGCTGGAAAGCGTCGATTTTCGCAAGCAGGCAAAGCTCACCCTGGCCGCACAATGGTTTTTGCAGAGCGAGTCGCAATGGTCGGATTCGCCCTGCCGCTTCGATGTCGTCGCAATCAACGGCGATCCGGGTGCAGGGCCTGCATTGAACTGGCTGCAGAATGCATTCGATAGCTGAAGTATGCTGCCGACCACGCGCCATCGCTCGCCAGCAAGCTTGCCGACCTACATAACCCACACCGTTTTTTTTTGCTCTTTGCTTTGCGGGCTGCACAGTTTTGTGCCGGGAAGCCGATGACCTCAGACGTCGCCCGACCAGCCGCCCCTATTAAGGTTTTCATAGATGGACATGCAATCCCGAATTCGCCAGCTTTTTCAGGCCAGCATCGATACCAAGCAACAGGCGATGGACGTTCTTGCACCGCACATCGAGCAAGCCAGCCAGGTGATGGTCAACGCCCTGCTCAACGAAGGCAAAATGCTCGCCTGCGGCAACGGGGGTTCGGCCGGCGACGCGCAACATTTTTCTTCCGAGCTGCTGAACCGCTTTGAGCGTGAGCGACCGAGCCTGCCAGCCATTGCGCTGACCACTGACACCTCAACCATCACCTCGATCGCCAACGACTACAGCTACAACGAGATTTTCTCAAAACAGATTCGCGCCTTGGGTCAACCGGGTGACGTGCTGTTGGCCATCTCCACCAGCGGCAACTCGGCCAATATCATCCAGGCGATTCAGGCTGCCCATGACCGCGAAATGATCGTTGTGGCCCTGACCGGTCGCGACGGCGGCGATGTCGCATCGCTGCTGCTGCCGGAGGACGTCGAAATCCGCGTCCCGGCCAAGGTCACTGCACGCATTCAAGAAGTCCACCTGCTGGCGATCCATTGCCTATGCGACTTGATCGACAGCCAACTGTTCGGGAGTGAAGAATGATATCCAAACGTCTCAGCCTGCTGGCCCTGACGCTGTGCCTGGGCATCAGCGGATGCAGCTCGGTAATCAACGCCAGCCGGGAAGCGCCAATCGACGACGACCGCGGTACTCGCACCTTCGGCAGCAAGATCGACGACTCGTTGATCGAAACCAAGGTAGCGGTCAACGTAGCCAAGGCCAGCCCCGATCTGGACAACGCCTCGCACATCGTGGTGACCAGCTTCAACGGCGTGGTTCTACTGGCGGGGCAGACTCCGCGCGCCGACCTCAAGCAACTGGCCGAGCAAACCGCCAGCCAGGTGCAGAAGGTCAAGAAGGTCAACAATGAACTGCAAGTGATGGCGCCCTCCTCACTGCTGGCACGCAGCAACGACACGTGGCTGACCAGCAAGATCAAGACCGAGATGCTGACCGACAGCGCCATTCCGGGCTCGCGGATCAAGGTCGTGACCGAAAACGGCATCGTCTACCTGCTGGGTCTGCTGACCCAGGCCGAAGCGACCCGCGCCACCAACCTGGTGCAGGGCGTGGCAGGCGTGCAGAAAATCGTGAAGCTGTTCGAGTACATCGACTGACGAACCCTGCCCCTGCAGCAACACGGCTTGTCGGCGGTAGCGGCGTGTCAGCCGACTGATCTGTCACTGACACGCCGCTAGCGCTGGCAAGCCGGACCGCTACAGGAATAGGTTAGAGCCAGCAAAACGGCGACACAAAAAAAGGCGATCCTCAGGGATCGCCTTTTTCGTTACAGCAGGTCGACTACTTGACCACTTTCAGACTCGGCCGGCCGCTTGGGCGTGGCGGCTCGTCGTCCGGTGGTGGCATGTCGTCATCCATGTCCAGATCTTCATCATCATCCACGGCAGGCTCCAGGTCGAAGACCATGCCCTGGCCGTTTTCACGCGCATAAATGCCCATGACCGCGGCGACGGGCACGAAGAGGCTGTGAGGTACGCCGCCAAAGCGGCCTTCGAAGCTCACCGCGTCGTTATCCATGTGCAGGTGGCGCACGGCACTCGGCGAGATGTTGAGGACGATCTGCCCGTCATTGGCGAAGCCTTGCGGGATCTGCACGGACGGGTACTCGGCATTGACCAAAATGTGCGGCGTGCAATCGTTATCCACGATCCACTCATAAAGAGCGCGGATCAGATAGGGGCGACTGGAGTTCATCGAACGGTTCCTTAGGCCTTAGCGCATGTCACGTTCAGCACCAGACAGACTTGCCTGGAATGCCTCACGCGCAAACTGGCGCTCCATATAATCAAGCAGCGGCTTGGCGGGCCGCGGCAACTCGATACCCAGAACCGGCAGGCGCCAGAGTATGGGCAATAGACAGCAATCGACCAGACTTTGCTCGTCACTGAGGAAAAAAGCTTTTTCCGCAAACAGTGGCGATACGCCGGTCAGGCTTTCGCGCAGCTCCTTGCGCGCCTGGACGCGTGCAGCTTCTTTGCTGCGCGGATCCAGAATGAGGTCCACCAGGGCACACCAGTCGCGCTGGATCCGATGGATCAGCAAACGGCTGTTGGCTCGGGCCACCGGATAGACCGGCAGCAAAGGTGGATGTGGATAACGTTCATCCAGGTATTCCATCACCACCGTCGACTCGTACAACGCCAGGTCACGATCGACCAGGGTCGGCACGCTGCCGTACGGATTCACCTCGATCAGCTTGGGCGGATGACGCCCCTGCACAACATCAATGATCTCGGCGCTGACACCCTTCTCGGCGAGCACAATGCGCACGCGGTGGGAATAGTGGTCGGCGGGGTCGGAGTAACAGGCCAACCGGTTGGTCACGCCCATGGCGGTCCTCCTCGCTTGTTAAAATATAAAAGCAGAAAAAACGAACGCGCCCTGAAGGCGCCTCCGGCAACGTCCACATTCAGCGGGTGTTCGTCGCGGGCGACAAGATAGCTCATTTACTCGAAGTAAATTCTGCAATCTTCAGCCCGCCACTATACCCGCTCTGTGGCCATTCCCCGAACGAGGCTCTTCAGAGCGCGTTTGGTCTATAACAGGACCGGCAATCGGTCAGTGCACATCCTTCCAGTATTCGCGCTTGAGCAGGTAAGCGAAGATGAACAGGATGGCCAGGTACAGCAGCACATAGGTGCCGATGCGCTGGTGTTGCAGCTTGACCGGATCGGCCGAGTAGGCAAGGAAGGTCACCAGATTCTTCACCTTCTCATCAAACTGCTCTTCGGTCAGGGTGCCGGTCTTGGGCACGATGGTCAGCTGATCACAAGCCTCGTGGGTCAGCGGCGATCCGGTCAGCGGGTCATATTGTTTCTTGCCGTCCTCGACTGCCTGCACTTGCTTGCAGCCGATCACCTGGCGCCCTTGCAGGCCCACCAGTACGTTGGGCATACCCACGTTAGGGAAGACCTTGTTATTCACCCCCCAAGGCCGCGCAGGGTCTTCATAGAACGAGCGCAGGTAACCGTACAGCCAGTCAGTGCCGCGTACCCGCGCCACCAGCGTCAGATCAGGCGGCGCTGCACCGAACCAGGTCTTGGCGTCGGCCGGCTGCATCCCGGCAACCATGTGATCACCAATCTTGGCACCGGTGAACACCAGCTTGTCGAGCATCAGTTCGTGAGGTATGCCCAGGTCATCGGCGACCCGCTCGTAGCGCTGAAACTTGGCGCTGTGACAGCCCATGCAATAGTTGACGAATGTCCGGGCACCGTCCTGCATGGCGACCTTGTCCGAGACATCGATGTCGACGCTCTCCAACTCGGGTCCGTGTTCATCAGCCAGAGCCAACACCGGCAGCGCGGCGAGCAGCAAAACAGCCAGTAGCTTTTTCATCAGCCAGTCACCCTTTCCGGAACCGGTTTTGTCTTCTCGATCCTTGTATAGAACGGCATCAGGATGAAGTAGGCGAAGTACAGGAACGTACACACCTGCGACAGCAACGCGCGACCGGGGCTGGGCGGCAGAACGCCGAGCATCCCCAGGATCACGAAGGCCACACAAAACACCACCAGCCAGATTCGGCTCAGCCAGCCCTTGTAGCGCATGGACTTGACCGGGCTGCGGTCGAGCCAGGGCAAGACGAACAACACCGCAATCGCCGCGCCCATGGCCATGACGCCCATAAGTTTGTCGGGGATCGCCCGCAAAATCGCGTAGAACGGCGTGAAGTACCAGACCGGTGCGATATGTTCCGGGGTCTTGAAGGCATTGGCCTGCTCGAAGTTGGGCTTCTCGAGGAAGTAACCGCCCATTTCGGGAAAGAAAAACACGATCGAACAGAAAATGAACAGGAACACCACCACCCCGACAATATCCTTGACCGTGTAGTACGGGTGGAAGGCGATACCGTCCAGCGGCTTGCCGTTCTCGTCCTTGTACTTCTTGATGTCCACACCATCGGGGTTGTTCGAGCCGACCTCGTGCAGCGCCAGTACGTGCAGCACCACCAACCCGAGAATGACGATGGGCAGCGCGACCACGTGCAGGGCGAAGAAGCGGTTCAGGGTAATCCCGGAGATCAGGTAGTCGCCCCGAATCCACTGGGTCAGATCATTCCCAATGACCGGAATCGCGCCGAACAGCGAGATGATCACCTGAGCGCCCCAGTACGACATCTGCCCCCAGGGCAGCAGATAGCCCATGAACGCCTCTGCCATCAGCGCCAGGTAGATCAGCATGCCGAAGATCCACACCAGCTCGCGGGGTTTCTGGTAGGAGCCATAGAGCAGGCCACGGAACATGTGCAGGTACACGACGATAAAGAAGGCCGAGGCACCGGTGGAATGCAGCAGGCGCAGGATCGAGCCGTACTCCACATCACGCATGATGTACTCGACGGAGGCGAACGCCTCCTCTGCCGAAGGCGTGTAGCTCATGGTCAGCCAGACGCCGGTAACGATCTGGTTGACCAGCACCAGCAACGCCAGTGATCCGAAGAAATAGAAAAAGTTGAAGTTTCTGGGGGCGTAATACTTGCTGAGATGGTCTTCCCACATCGCGGTCGCAGGGAAGCGCGCATCGATCCACTCCATGAATTTGCTCATTACGCTTTCTCCTGATCGACACCAATGACGATGATTGAGTCCGACTCGTAGGAATGCGGCGGCACTGGCAGATTCAGGGGTGCAGGTTGCGCTTTGTAAACGCGCCCAGCCAGGTCGTAATGGGAGCCGTGACAAGGACAGAAGTATCCACCGACCCAGTCCTTGCCCAGGTCTGCGGGCGCCACTTCAGGGCGGAAGGTCGGTGAACAGCCCAGATGGGTACAGATCCCGATCAGCAGAAGCAACTCGGGCTTGATCGAACGTACGACAGGGTCAACGTAGGCAGGCTGGGTGGAGTTCTTGGACTCCGGATCGGACAGCTGGGCGGTGATCTTGCCCAGGTTGGTGAGAATTTCCTGAGTGCGGTGGACAATGAACACCGGCTGGCCGCGCCATTCGGCAATCATTTGCTGGCCCGGCTCGATCTTGCTGATGTTGACCTTGACTGGCGCCCCGGCGGCCTTGGCCTTGGCACTCGGGAACCATGACCCTACGAACGGGACCGCAGCCCCCACCGCTCCTGCTGCGCCAACCACGGAAGTGGCCGCGACGAGGAAGCGACGCCGGCCTGCATTCACGCCGTCATTGCTCATTGTCCTCTCCCATCAGCTTTTAGAGGCCCGCTTGGCCAGGCTTCTCTTTGAATTATTGTTCTAGCTGTCAAAAAAATCTGCCGAATGGTAATGAAAAGCCCTTCTAGTCGCAAGGGCATCGCCATTTGGCGAAATCGGGAGGCCTTATGAGACGGGGCATCTACCGATGAGTCGTGTCGTCACACCCCATAATAGACGCCCATAAAAAAACGCCCAGTTCCAAGAGGAAACTGAGCGTTCTTTTTGAACGAAAAGCGAATTAACGCTTCGAGTACTGCGGACGCTTACGCGCTTTACGCAGACCGACTTTCTTACGTTCAACTTCGCGAGCATCGCGAGTAACGAAGCCAGCTTTGCGCAGAGCGCCACGCAGGGTTTCGTCATATTGCATCAGAGCGCGGGTGATACCGTGGCGGATTGCGCCAGCTTGACCACTCACACCACCGCCGATGACAGTGACGTAGATGTCGAATTTTTCGACAGTCTCGGTCAGTTCCAGCGGCTGGCGAACTACCATGCGGGCAGTTTCGCGACCGAAGAACGCGTCCAGGGAACGGTTGTTGATGTTGTTTTTTCAGGTGTCTGTACTCATGTAAATTATTGCGTTTTCGTTTTTGGTATGTTT
>NZ_JBJDOA010000002.1:29589-264663 GCF_044900785.1 Pseudomonas sp. NPDC087358 | reverse complement strand
GCTGTCTTGCGACGGCCAGTGCCGTAATTTTGAGTAGCCGACATAATGAACTATTCCGTTTAAACTTCAGTTCTTGGGGCTGCTGAGCAGTATGAGGGTGTGCAGCGCCCGCATAGACTTTCAGCTTACGATACATGTCGCGACCCAGCGGGTTCTTAGGCAGCATGCCCTTGACCGCGGTCTCGATCACGCGCTCAGGAGCTTTGGCGATCAGCTTTTCAAAGTTGATCGACTTGATCCCGCCCGGGAAACCGGAGTGAGAGTAGTAGATCTTGTCGGTGGTTTTGGCACCAGTGACACGGATTTGCTCAGCGTTGATCACGACGATGTAGTCGCCAGTGTCGACGTGCGGAGTGTATTCCGGCTTGTGTTTGCCACGCAGACGGCTCGCGATTTCGGTGGCCAGACGACCCAGGGTCTGGCCAGCAGCGTCGACGACGAACCAGTCGCGCTTTACTGTTTCCGGTTTAGCGGTAAAAGTTTTCATTCTTTATAGCCTCAAAGGCCGCCCTGAAAAATAGACGGCGGAGCTTACTCAATAATACGGTCTTTGACAAGTCAAAGGCCGCCGGGCACGAACGCTATAGGGGGCTCGGGTCAGCGCGTTCGATCGCAGCGGTATCTTGTGGCGCAGGGCATCACTCCCACGCCAAAGAGCTGCGGAATTATGCAGATTGCGAAAAAAATTTCAACCTGCTTTTATGACTCTTTTAAACAGGAGAGCCAAATGGACTATCGCCAACTGGGCAGAACCGACCTTAATGTCAGTGCAATCTGCCTCGGCACCATGACCTGGGGCGAGCAGAACAGCCAGTCCGAGGCCTTCGCCCAGATCGAACGGGCAAAAGCTGCCGGAATCAACTTCATTGACACGGCCGAGATGTACCCGGTCCCGCCCAAGCAGGAAACCTACGCCAGCACCGAAACCATCATCGGTAACTGGTTCAAGAAATCCGGCGACCGCGCCGACTGGATTCTGGCCAGCAAGATTGCAGGCCCTGGCAACGGTATCGACTACATCCGCGACGGCCAGCTGAAATTCAATCGCGAGCATATCGTTGCTGCGCTCGATGCCAGTCTCAAACGCCTGCAGACCGATTACCTCGACCTGTATCAACTGCACTGGCCGGAGCGCAGTACCAACTTCTTCGGCAAGCTGGGCTACAACCACAGCGAGGAGCAATTCACTCCCCTGCTCGAAGTTCTCCAGGCGCTCGATGAGCAGGTCAAGGCCGGCAAGATCCGTCATGTGGGGCTTTCCAACGAAACACCATGGGGCACCATGAAGTTCCTGGCCGAGTCCCAAAGCCATGGCCTCACCCGTCCGGTATCGATCCAGAACCCGTACAACCTGCTCAACCGCAGCTTTGAAGTGGGTCTGGCCGAGGTCGCCATTCGGGAGCAGTGCGGCCTGCTGGCTTATTCGCCGCTGGCGTTCGGCATGTTGTCGGGCAAGTACGCCGACGGTGCACGCCCGCCGAAGGGCCGCCTGAGCCTGTACAGCCGCTTCACCCGCTATTTCAACCCGCAATCGGAGGCAGCCTGCGCGCGCTACGTGGCTCTGGCGCGCGAACACGGCCTGGACCCGGCACAAATAGCGCTGGCATTCGTCACCAGCCGCGGGTTCGTGACCAGCAACATCATCGGCGCGACCACGCTGGAACAACTGGACAGCAACATTGCCAGTGCCGAACTGGTGCTGTCCGAAGAAGTGCTGGCGGGTATCGACGCGATTCACAAGGACCAGCCCAACCCGGCGCCTTGAGCACTCCAGCCAGGCTGGTTGCACTGGCTGAAACACAATCCCCTGTAGCCGTCAGGCTTGCCGACGGTGGCGATCTCAGGATCGACACCGTCTGTAGGAGTGAGCTTGCTCGCGATCGGGGCGAGCCAGCTACACATCAGGTGGCTGACACTCTGCAATCGCCAGCAAGCTCACTTCTACAGTACCGACACTGACCTCAAAGTGAACGAGCAATGATCTCCTTCATGATTTCGTTGGTGCCGGCATAAATCCGCTGCACTCGCGCATCCGCCCAGGCCCGGGCAATCGGGTATTCCCACATGAATCCGTAACCACCGTGCAGCTGCACGCATTCGTCGAGCACCTTGCATTGCAGATCCGTGGTCCAGTACTTGGCCATGGCCGCCGTCGGCACGTCCAGCTTGCCCTGCAGATGCAACTCCAGACAGCGATCGACGAAGATGCGGCCAATCTGCACTTCGGTGGCGATCTCTGCCAGCTTGAACCGCGTGTTCTGAAAGTCGGCAATGGGCTGACCGAACGCCTTGCGCTCGCGGGTGTAGTCAAGGGTCCACTGCAACGCGGCCTCGGCTGAGGCGATAGCCCCGATGGCCACCGTGAGGCGCTCCTGTGGCAGCTCCTGCATCAGGTAAGCGAAGCCCATGCCGGCCTGGCCCAGGAGATTTTCTTTAGGCACCCGCACGTCCTGGAAGAACAATTCGGACGTGTCCTGGGCCTTCATGCCGACTTTCTCCAGGCGCTTGCCCTTATCGAAGCCCGGCGTACCGGCTTCTACCAGAAACAGACTGGTGCCCTTGGCGCCCGCCTTAGGGTCGGTCTTGGCCACCACAATCACCAGATCGGCCAGAAAGCCGTTGGTGATGAAGGTTTTCGAGCCGTTGATGACGTATTCATCGCCATCCAGCACTGCCGTGGTCTTGACCCCTTGCAGATCGGAACCGGCGCCCGGCTCGGTCATCGCGATGGCCGTGACCAATTCGCCAGAGACCATCTTGGGCAGGTATTTAAGCTTCAGCGCCTCGCTCCCGTAATGCAGGATGTAAGGGGCGACGATGTCCGAATGCAGGGAAAACCCGATACCGGTCAGGCCCAACCGGTAGATCTCTTCGATGACCACCGTGGTATAGAGAAAATCCGCCGCCATGCCGCCATATTCTTCGGGCAGGTGCGAGCACAACATGCCCTGCTCGCCTGCGCGGTTCCAGAGCGTGCGGTCGATATGCCCCTGCTTCTCCCACTGCGCATGAAACGGCGCTGCCTGCTGCTCGAGAAACTTGCGGACGCTGTCGCGGAAAAGCTCGTGCTCGGAGCTGAAGAGTGTTCTTGGGAGCATGGGACACCTTGGGCTGGAGGGATTGTCGGACACAGTGCCCGCAGAGCGTATGCCGAGCCGATTGACGACGACACTGGACACATCAGACAAAAAATAAGACGATCACGCCGTTGCTTGACCACTTTCCCATATAAGAACAACAGATTATGTCTACTCAACACACCGTACCGTTGCGGCGCGTCAGCATTCTCGCGATCGACGGAATCTTCGCTTCCACCCTCACCCAGGCCAAGGATTTCTTCCATCTGGCCAGCCTGCGCTACGGCAAACAACTGGGCCACGGCCTCAAGGCCGCTTTCGAAACGAGACTGGTGAGCCCGGATGGGCAATCGGTGCGCAGCTTCAGTGAAATCGTATTGCCGGTTGACGGCGCCCTCGACAACGCCGACATCATCATCCTGCCCGCCTTCGTCGACAATTTCGACACCCTGCGCCAACGCTACCCACAGATCCTGCCCTGGCTGCGTGAACAGCACGCACGAGGCGCAGTACTGTGCGGTGAGGCCAGTGGCGTATTCTGGCTGGCCGAAGCCGGGCTGCTCGACGGCAAGGAGGCGACCACTTACTGGCGCTTCTTCAATGACTTCGCCGAGCGCTTCCCTAAAGTGCTGCTCAATCAGGAAAAGCACCTGACCGACGCCGATAACCTGTATTGCGCCGGCGGCTCGATCTCGGCGTGCGATCTGTACATCTATCTGATCGAGCGCTTCTGCGGCGCCAATGTGGCGCAGACAGTGGCCAGGGATATCCTCTACGAAGTGCAGCGCAGCTATGCGCCGGGACGTATGGGTTTCGGCGGGCAGAAGCTGCACCAGGACGTGATCATCCTGCAGATTCAGCACTGGCTCGAAGAGCACTTCGCCGACAAGTTTCGTTTCGAGGACGTGGCGCGCGAACACGGCATGAGCATTCGCAACTTCATGCGCCGGTTTCAGACCGCGACTGGCGACAAACCGCTGCACTACCTGCAACGGCTGCGCATCGAGACGGCCAAAGGGCTGCTGTCAGGCTCGCGCAAGAGCATCAAGACCATCAGCTACGAAGTCGGCTACGACGATGCCAGCTTCTTCGCACGGCTGTTCCGCCAGCACACCGACCTGTCGCCCAATCAGTACCGCCAGCAGTTCCAGCAGGCGGCGTGAAAAAACGGTAGGAGTGAGCTTGCTCGCGATGCTTTCGGTCAGATGAATACATCAGCGCCTGCCAGAACGCATCGCGAGCAAGCTCACTCCTACTGGTATCACCTTCGCCGAAAAATGAAAAAACCCGCAATGTGCGGGCTTTTTCACACAAATGTGTGCATCAGGGTTTGTGAGCCCGCGACAGAAACTCGTGGGATTGCATTTCCAGTAACCGGCTCAGGGTGCGCTGGAACTCGAAGTTCAGGCGTCCGCCGGTGTACAGGTCCTTCAGCTCCACTTCCGCCGAGATGATCAACTTGACGTTGCGGTCGTAGAACTCGTCGACCATGTTGATAAAGCGCCGGGCGATGTCGTCCGTGGTGACGCTCATTTGCTCGACGCCACTGAGCAAGACGGCGTGAAAGATCTTGCCCAGCTCGATGTAGTCGTTCTGGCTGCGCGGGCCGTCGCACAGTTCGCGGAAATCGAACCAGGCCACATCGTCGCAGGTACGAATCGCCTTGATCTGACGGTTCTCGATGGTCAACACATCGTTTTCGGTGGCCTTGGTACATTCCGGCGTCAGCGCCCGGAAGCTCTTGCGCATGCTTTCCTGGGCCGCTTCGTTGAGCGGGAAGTGGAACAGCTCAGCCTGCTCCAGATGGCGCAGACGATAATCCACACCGCTGTCGACGTTGACGATGTCGGTGTTCTGCTTGATCAGCGCAATGGCCGGCAGGAAGCGCGCGCGTTGCAGGCCGTCCTTGTACAGACCGTCCGGCACGATGTTGGAGGTAGCGACCAGGGTCACGCCATTTTTGAACAGCTCTTCCATCAACGTGCCGAGAATCATCGCATCGGTGATGTCAGAGACGAAAAATTCGTCGAAACAGATCACTCGCGCTTCGCCGGCAAACTGTTTGGCGATTAGCGTCAGCGGGTTCTTCTCGCCCTTAAGGTTTTTCATTTCCTCGTGCACACGCTTCATGAAGCGGTGGAAGTGCGTGCGCATCTTGTCTTCAAACGGCAGCGCTTCGAAGAAGGTATCGACCAGATAGGTCTTGCCGCGACCGACGCCGCCCCAGAAATACAGGCCCTTGACCACCGTCGGTTCTTTCTTGCCAAACAGCTTGCCGAACAGACCCGGCTTGCTGTCATGGGCAGCGACCAGATCGTCGTACAGACGCTGTAGATGGCGCACAGCGTTTTCCTGCGCAGCGTCGTGGAAGAATTCGGGTTTCTTGAGGTCGTTCTGATAGCTTTCTAGGGGGGTCATATTCGTTAGCTAGGGAGCGAAAACGGGCCGCCACTGTAGCGATGGCCCGTTGGAATGGCAATTAATCCTGCGGTGGCGCCAGGGCCAGCTTCAGGGTTTCGACCGCGGTATCACGGCTTGCAGCATCGGTAAAGGCCGGGCTGTCCGCGACACAGGCGCCGTCCAGCCACACGCTGAAGGCCTCGCCTTCTGTCCGAATATCCAATTCGCTGCCTTGCTGCAGTTGCCTGGTTACCGCACCGGCGGCCTTGCCATCGGCAAAATTTCGCGACAGCAGCAGTTGCTCGCCGTCGGCTGCCAGCAAACGGAAACGGAAACTGCCGTCGTCTTCGCGGAAGCTGACGAAACGCGCACCCTTGCTGGTTTTTTTCTTGGTCGCTGCCACAGTCTGGGTGGTGGTACGGAAAGAACGCAGGCCCACCGCCTCGCGCAATTGGCCCAAAAACGGCGTGGCAATGCGCCGGGCCTTCACCGCGCCAGCTTGCAGAATGTCTTCCAGATCGGCTGGCCGCTCGATCAGACGCAGGTAGTTCTCGCGCGCCTCACCCAGCTCGCCGTCGAGCAGCTGGAACAGGCGCTGCTTGGCATCCCCCCAACCCAGGCCCTGCAGCAGATCGTCACGGAACTCGTTGCTCTGCTCTTTGCTGGCGAAGGCCTGGTACAGGGTGAACAGGTGCGAGTTGTCCGGGTCCTTGGCCTCGCCCGGCAGGCGCGAGTCGGTGACGATGCGCGAGATTGCGTCCTTCATTTCCTTGGCGCTGCTGAACAACGGAATGGTGTTGTCGTAGCTCTTGGACATCTTGCGCCCGTCCAGGCCGGGCAGGGTCGCCACGCTCTCTTCGATCAGCGCTTCAGGCATGACGAAGAATTCCTTGCCGTTGCCGAACAGATGGTTGAAGCGTTGACCGATGTCGCGCGCCATTTCCACGTGCTGGATCTGGTCACGACCGACCGGCACCTGGTGGGCGTTGAACATCAGGATGTCGGCGGCCATCAGCACCGGGTAACTGAACAGGCCCATGCTGATACCGGCGTCCGGGTCTTCGCCGGTCTCTACGTTCTTGTCCACCGACGCCTTGTAGGCGTGCGCGCGATTGAGCAGCCCCTTGGCGGCGACGCAGGTCAGCAACCAGGTCAGCTCAGGGATTTCCGGGATGTCGGACTGGCGGTAAAAAGTCACCCGCTCGACGTCCAGACCCGCAGCCAGCCAGGTAGCAGCGATTTCCAGACGCGAGCGCTGGATGCGCAGCGGGTCATCGCATTTGATCAGCGCGTGATAGTCGGCCAGGAAATAAAACGAATCGGCGTCGCTCTGGCGGCTGGCGACGATGGCCGGGCGAATGGCGCCCGCGTAGTTGCCCAGGTGTGGCGTGCCGGTGGTGGTGATACCGGTCAGGATACGAGTGGTCATGGCTAGTCGCTTATTTTAGGTGCTGCGATCAATTCGAAAGGCGCGGCAGGACCAGATCCTTGAGGTCGGTCAACTTGCCGTGGAAAAAGTGTCCGCATTCTGCCACTTTCAGCAGCTCATGGGGGCGCGACAGTGCGTCGGACCAGGCATACACGAGCTGTGGGTCAACGACCTCGTCGGTTTCCGGCTGGATCAGGGTCAAGGTGCCCTGCTGCGCCAGCACGCCGGGATCGGTGATACGCATGACCGCGGGCGCGACCATGAACAGGTGATTGAGCGTCTCACCCTTTGCTTCCAGACGCCCACCCAGGGTCGCGGCGACAAAACCGCCGAACGAGAACCCGAACAGGGTCAGCGCAAGGTCAGGATGTTTTTCCCGCAGCCATACGGCGGCGGCTTCGGCATCATCGACTTCTCCTTGCCCCATGTCCGAGCTACCGGCGCTTGCGCCGACTCCCCTATAGTTGAAGCGCAGGGTGATGAAACCGGCATCCCGGGCCGTGCGTTGCAGCGTCGAGATCACTTTATTGAGCATCGTGCCGCCCTGAACCGGGTTAGGATGGCAGATCAGCGCCACACCCTTGGCGCCTTCCAGGTCAAGGTACAGGGCTTCGAGTTGGCCCACCGGGCCGTCGATGAATACAGGGGTTTCACGCATGAGCAAGAATGAACTCCGTGACCTTCAAATGGGTCGACTCGTCTAGCTGATTGTCTGTGGCTGGCATATCGGCGACGCGTCGCCGCTATACAGCGCAGGTTCGAGCCGTTAACGTAAAGCAAAGCCGTTTATAGAGGAAGGACTCGTGGATTACTCGCTCTTAGTTTGGTTGCTGCCGACTATTGCCCTGATCGCCGGTGTAGTCATCGGTTTCTTCGTGGCGCGTGCGCTGCCCAATGCCGCGCCTAACAGCACTCAGCGCCAGCTGGATGACGTTCAGGAGCGTTTCGACACGTATCAGAACGAGGTGGTCACCCACTTCAACAGCACGGCTAACCTGGTGCAGAAGCTGTCCCAGAGCTACCAGGACGTACAGGAACACCTGGCTGAAGGCGCCAATCGCCTGGCCACAGATGACATCACTCGCCAACGCCTGCTCGCCGCCCTGCACCCGGACGCGCTGCAGCCCCCCCGCGACCGCTTGACCCCGCCCCGCACCGCCGCCGAGCCACCCCGGGACTACGCCCCGAAAATGCCGAACACGCCCGGCATGCTCGACGAGCAGTACGGCTTGAAGAAGTAATTCGACGCAAGCCCAAAAAAAGCCCGCGCCTGAGGTGATCAGGGGCGGGTTTTTTTGTGGGTATTCGGAAACGCCTTACGTGACTGCCAGAAATGCCTGCTGACGATGCATCCGAGCACGCCATAGGCTCTGCCTCAGTGTCTGGAGGTGCCATGAAAATCATCAGGACAATCGCTGCCTTCGCCGTGCTTTCAGGCTGCGTCTCACCTGATTGCGTCACCAACTGCTTTATCACTGAGCAGCAAGACTATGAATCGCGTTTCGATTTTTTGTGCTCTCGGCACACGTTTGATCAACGGTGTGAAGGCAGGCAATCGCCGAGGGACAGCCTTTGAAACATCGTTGACCGAAGCCCGGCCTTGCGCGCACGGTTTGTAGCAGCACGGCTTGCCGCGGTGACGGCTTCAATATTGCCACCGCCAGCCAGCCGGACTGCTTCAGGAGCAATCCGGCGATCAGGGCTGGACAGGTGACCATTGGCACAACAAAAAAACCCGCCATCGCTGGCGGGTTTTTTCTCTGGCTGATAGCTCTCGGCGATTAAATCGCGCCGCGAGCCCGCAGCAGATCCAGCACTTGTTTGACGCTTTCCTCGACGTTCAAGGTCTGGGTGTCGACCACCAGATCAGCGTCCAGCGGTACGTCGTACGGGAAGGACTCACCCGGGATGTTGTCCTTCTCGGCGGCGTAGAGGCCTTGTGGATCGCGTTCGCGGCAAACCTGGGGCGAGGCCTGGACGTACACCGTGATCAGGCGATCGTCACCGATCAGTGCCTTGGCGTTTTGGCGACCTGCGGCGTCCGGCGCGACGAATGCCGCCAGGGTCAGCAGGCCCGCTTCGTTGAACTGGCGCGCCACGTGGGCGGCACGACGCCAGTTCTCGGTGCGACCGGCACGATCCTGAGGCAGCCCCTTGTTCAGGTCATGGCGCAGGTTCTGGCCATCGAGGACGAACACTGCACGGCCCATGTCGAACAGCTTGCGCTCCACGGCATAAGCCAGCGTGCTCTTGCCCGCGCCCGACAGCCCGCTGAACAGCACGGTGGCCGGCTTCTGGCCAAAACGCTGAGCGCGCTCCTCGACCGAAACATGCGCCAGCGCGCCATGGTGATTGCCAGGGCCTGCGGAAACCGGCTTGGCGATGATCATGCCCGCTGCGACGGTGCCGTTGGTCAAACGGTCGATGACGATGAACGCACCGGTGGTGCGGTTGCTGTCGTAGCCATCCAGGGCGATCGGCGCATCGAGCGCGATTTTCACCCGGCCGATTTCGTTCAGTTGCAAGGCACTGGCAGCGCCCTCTTCCAGGGTATTCACATCGACCCTGTGAGTGATGCTGGCAATGGAGCCCGGCACGTAGGAAGTGGCGCGCTTGATGTCGTATTTCTTGCCCGGCAGCATCGGCTCTTCAGCCATCCAGACCAGCATGGCGTCGAACGCATCGGTTACCTGCGGGATGTTGTCGGCATGCACCAACAGGTCGCCACGGGAAATGTCGATTTCATCTTCCATGGTCAGGGTGACCGCCTGACCAGGGCCTGCGTGCTCCAGCTCGCCTTCGAAGGTGACGATGGATTTCACGCGGCTGCTCTTGCCCGATGGCAGGACGACCACTTCATCGCCCTTGCGCACGATGCCGCTGGCCAGCGTACCGGCAAAACCACGGAAGTTCAGGTTTGGACGGTTGACGTACTGCACCGGGAACCGCAGGTCATCGAAGTTACGATCGTTGGCAATCTCGACGGTCTCGAGAATTTCCATCAGCGATTTGCCGGTGTACCAGGGCGAGCGCTCGCTCTTGTTCACCACGTTGTCGCCCTTGAGCGCCGACATCGGAACGAATTCCATGCTGGTCGGCTTGAGCGAGATACGATCGGCAAACTTCAGGTAATCGGCCTTGATCTGCTCGAAGATGCCCTCGTCGAAGCCATTGAGGTCCATCTTGTTGATGGCGACCACGATGTGCTTGATGCCCAGCAGCGACGCGATGTAGCTGTGGCGACGGGTCTGGGTCTGCACGCCGTAACGGGCATCGACCAGGATGATCGCCAGGTCACAGGTCGAAGCGCCGGTGGCCATGTTGCGGGTGTACTGCTCATGGCCGGGGGTATCGGCAATGATGAACTTGCGCCTGGAGGTCGAGAAATAACGGTAGGCCACATCGATGGTGATGCCCTGCTCGCGCTCTGCCTGCAGACCGTCGACCAGCAACGCCAGGTCGACGTCATCGCCAGTGGTGCCGGACTTCTTGGAGTCACGGGTAATGGCTTCCAGATGATCTTCGTAAATCATCTTGGAGTCGTGCAGCAGACGGCCGATCAGCGTGCTTTTGCCGTCGTCGACGTTGCCACAGGTCAGGAAACGCAGCATTTCCTTGCGTTCGTGCTGGCCCAGATAGGCGAGGATGTCCTCGCTGATCAATTCAGATTGATGCGACATGTTCAGACACCCTAATTAGAAATAACCCTGACGTTTCTTTTCTTCCATGGAGCCTGCGCCATCGTGATCGATGACTCGGCCCTGGCGCTCGGAAGTTCGCGTCAGGAGCATTTCCTGAATGATGTCGGTGAGGCTGGTAGCCTCGGACTCGACAGCGCCCGTCAACGGGTAGTCGCCAAGTGTGCGGAAACGGACCTTTTTCTTGACGATGCGCTTCTTGTCCTCGTCGGACAGATGGTTACGCAGACGATCGTCGTCGATCATGATCCAGGTGCCGTTCATTTCGATGACTTCACGCTCGGCGGCGAAGTACAGCGGAACGATCGGGATGCCTTCGAGGTAGATGTACTGCCAGATGTCCAGCTCGGTCCAGTTGGACAGCGGGAACACGCGGATCGACTCGCCTTTGTTGACGTTGCCGTTGTAGACGTTCCACAGCTCCGGGCGCTGGTTTTTCGGGTCCCAGCGGTGCTTGGTGTCGCGGAAGGAGTACACGCGTTCCTTGGCCCGGGACTTCTCTTCGTCGCGGCGCGCGCCACCGAAGGCGGCATCGAAGCCGTGTTTGTCGAGCGCCTGCTTGAGGCCCTCGGTTTTCATGATGTCGGTGTGTTTCGCACTGCCGTGGGTCAGCGGGTTGATACCCTGCGCGACGCCATCGGGATTGACGTGCACGATCAGGTCCAGGCCCATGTCCTCGACCATCTGATCGCGGAAGCGATACATTTCCTGGAATTTCCAGCGGGTGTCGACGTGCATCACCGGGAACGGCAGCTTGCCCGGGAAGAACGCCTTGCGCGCCAGGTGCAGCATCACGGCAGAATCCTTACCGACGGAGTACAGCATCACCGGGTTATCGAACTCGGCGGCGACCTCGCGGATGATGTGGATGCTTTCCGCCTCCAGCTGTTTCAGATGCGTCAGTTTGTCGACCATGGTTACTCACGGGATAACGTACTTTTATGGAGAGCCTGCGGGCTCTATCGAGCGAGGCACTTTATCATGAGGCCTGATTCTATTCAGCGGCCCAGATAGATCGAAACGATCTAACCATATAGCTCAGTCTTTGGACCGGTCCGCCGCTCGACGAACCTGTAGCAGCCCGGCTTGCCGACGGTGACAAACTTGAAATCACCTTCACCGGCAAGCGGGATGGCTACAGGTAGACGCCGCCGTAACACCCGACGACGCTCAGATCGGATTCGGGCAGTCGATGAACAGATGCTCCAGCGCAAAGCGGCGTGCCAGATAATCTCCCAGCGCCCGCACGCCGTAGCGTTCGGTGGCATGGTGGCCAGCGGCGATGAAGCTGATGTTGTTTTCCCGCGCACTGTGAAAGGTCTGCTCGGAGGCTTCACCGCTCAGGTACAGATCAACCCCGGCCAGCACCGCCTGATCAATGTAGCCCTGTCCGCCTCCGGTACACCATCCGACCCGACGAACCATCCCGTCGCCTTCGATCAACGAAGGCTCGCGCCCGAGGGCGGTTTGCACGCGGTGGGCAAAATCGCGGGGTGTCATGGGCTCGGACAAGGAGCCGACCAGCCCGACAATCCGCGGATTGTCCGGGTCAAGCGGGCCCTCGACAGTGATGTCCAGTTCCCGGGCCAACTGCACGTTGTTGCCGACTTCCGGATGCAGGTCCAATGGCAGGTGGTAGGCCAGCAGACTGATGTCGTGCTTGAGCAGGGTCTTCATGCGGCGCTGCTTCATGCCGGTGATACAAGGGTTCTCGCCTTTCCAGAAATACCCGTGATGGACCAGGATCAGGTCGGCGCCGGCCTCGACCGCAGCGTCCAGCAGCGCCTGGCTTGCGGTCACCCCGGAAACGATTCGCGTGACCTGCGCGCGCCCCTCGACCTGCAGTCCATTGGGGCAATAATCCTGAACCCGGGCGCTGCCCAGATAGCGGTCCGCCTCTTCAACCAGAGTGCTCAGGGCAACAGCCATAAAAGTCTCCTAAATATGCAGTTCAGACCGTGCCGGTCCTCGTATAATGCCCGCCATTATGGCGCAGCTGACATTCGAAAACGTTGCGCTTTCACCCTTAGGACCTTGCTCAATGTTCAAAGCGCTGCGTTTTCTCGGCTGGCCATTGCTCGCTGGTGTGCTGATCGCCTTACTGATTATCCAGCGTTACCCGCAGTGGGTCGGGCTGCCCAGCCAGGACGTCAACCTGCAGCAAGCGCCACAGACCGCCTTCATCCAACAGGGTCCGGTGTCCTATGCCGACGCCGTGAGCAGCGCAGCGCCCGCGGTTGCCAACCTGTACACGACCAAGATGGTCAACAACAAACCCAACCATCCCCTGTTCGAGGATCCGCAGTTCCGGCGTTTCTTCGGTGACAACCTGCCCAAGCAGCGGCGCATGGAGTCCAGCCTCGGCTCGGCGGTGATCATGAGCCCCGAAGGTTACCTGCTGACCAACAACCACGTGACCTCAGGCGCCGACCAGATTGTCGTGGCGCTCAAGGATGGTCGTGAAACCATCGCCCGGGTGATCGGCAGCGACCCGGAAACCGACCTGGCGGTGTTGAAGATCGACCTGAAGAATCTGCCGTCCATTACCCTGGGCAGCTCCGACAGCATCCGCATCGGCGATGTCGCGTTGGCGATCGGTAACCCGTTTGGCGTTGGCCAGACCGTCACCATGGGCATCATCAGCGCTACCGGCCGCAACCAGCTGGGTCTCAATACCTATGAGGATTTCATTCAGACCGACGCCGCGATCAACCCGGGCAACTCGGGTGGCGCGCTGGTCGATGCCAACGGCAATCTGACCGGGATCAACACCGCCATTTTCTCCAAATCCGGCGGTTCCCAAGGGATCGGCTTTGCGATTCCGACCAAGCTGGCACTGGAAGTGATGAAGTCGATCATCGAGCACGGGCAGGTCATCCGCGGCTGGCTGGGTATCGAAGTGCAACCGCTGACCCAGGAACTGGCCGAGTCGTTTGGCCTCAAGGACCGTCCAGGCATCGTCGTCGCCGGCATCTTCCGGGACGGCCCGGCGCAAAAAGCTGGCCTGCAACTGGGTGACGTTATCCTGAGCATCAATGGCGAGCCTGCTGGCGACGGACGCAAATCCATGAACCAGGTCGCCCGAACCAAGCCAACGGACAAGATCGCGATTCAGGTCATGCGCAACGGCAAGGAGTTGAAGCTGATGGCGGAGGTCGGACTGCGTCCGCCGCAAACGCCGGCACCGGCTGCTGCGCCCGCGCCTGCGGCCGAGGATTAACGCGCATTCAAACCCTTGGCCGGGAATGAAAAAACCGCCCAATCAGGCGGTTTTTTATTGTTCCGATGACGCGCTTACAGCTCGCCCAGCGCATCCACCAACGCCTGGTTCTGCTCAGGCGTGCCGATGCTGATGCGCAGGAATTGCGCGATTCTTTGCTGCTTGAAGTGACGCACGATCACCCCCTGCTCCCGCACCGTGGCCGCCAGTCCAGCCGCATCATGCTGCGGGTGACGGGCAAAGATGAAGTTGGCCGCCGAAGGCAGCACCTCAAATCCTTTGTCCTGCAGTTGCCCGACCAGCTTTTCTCGGCTGGCAATGACCAGGTTGCAGGTACTTTCGAAATACTCGCGATCGTCGAACGCAGCAGCGGCCCCGACGATGGCGATTCGATCCAGCGGATAGGAGTTGAAACTGTTCTTGACCCGCTCCAGCGCCTCGATCAGATCAGGATGACCCACCGCCAGCCCGACCCGCAGGCCTGCCAGGGAGCGCGACTTGGACAGGGTCTGGGTCACCAGCAGGTTGGGGTATTTATCCACCAGGCTGATCGCGCTCTGACCGCCGAAGTCGATGTAGGCCTCGTCGACGATTACCACCGAATCCGCATTGGCCTTGAGCATCTGCTCGACTGCATCGAGCGCCATCAGGCAACCGGTCGGCGCGTTCGGGTTGGGGAAGATGATGCCGCCGTTGGGGCGGTTGTAGTCTTCGACGCGGATCTGAAACTGCTCGTCCAGCGGTACGGCGTCGAACTCGACGCCATACAGGCCGCAATACACCGGATAGAAGCTGTAGCTGATATCCGGGAACAGCAGCGGCTTGTCCTGCTTGAAGAACGCGTTGTAGGCGTGGGCAAGCACCTCATCCGAACCGTTACCCAGAAACACCCGATTGGCCTCTACACCGTAGTAGCGGGCCACCGACTGCTTGAGCAGGTCGCTGTTCGGGTCGGGGTACAGGCGCAGGTTGTCATTGACCTCGGCGCGCATCGCCTCGATGGCCTTGGGCGACGGGCCGTAGGGGTTCTCGTTGGTGTTCAGCTTCACCAGCTTGGTCAGCTTGGGTTGCTCGCCCGGCACGTAAGGCACGAGGTCACGGACAAAAGGACTCCAGTATTTGCTCATGCTCACTTGCCTTCCTGTTGGTTATCGACAATCCGGTATTCAGCGCTGCGTGCGTGAGCGGTCAGCGACTCACCACGTGCCAGCACCGACGCGGTCTTGCCGAGTTCCGATGCGCCCTGCTCAGAGCAGAAAATGATCGAAGAGCGTTTCTGGAAATCGTAGACGCCCAGCGGCGAGGAGAACCGCGCGGTGCCGGACGTCGGCAGCACGTGGTTCGGGCCTGCGCAGTAATCGCCCAGCGCCTCACTGGTGTGGCGGCCCATGAAGATCGCGCCAGCGTGGCGGATCTGTGGCAACCAGGCTTCAGGATCGGCCACCGACAGCTCCAGGTGCTCGGGGGCGATACGGTTGGCAACCTCGATCGCCTGAGCCATGTCCGCCACCTTGATCAGTGCGCCACGACCATTGATCGAGGTGTTAATGATCTCGGCGCGCTCCATGGTCGGCATCAGCTTGGCGATGCTGGCCGCGACCTTGTCGAGGAACTCGGCATCGGGGCTGACCAGAATCGCCTGCGCGTCTTCGTCGTGCTCGGCCTGGGAAAACAGGTCCATGGCGATCCAGTCCGGGTCGGTCTGGCCGTCGCAGACCACGAGGATTTCCGAAGGGCCGGCGATCATGTCGATACCGACCTGCCCAAACACATGGCGCTTGGCGGTCGCGACGTAGATGTTGCCCGGGCCGACCACTTTGTCGACCTGCGGCACACTTTCAGTACCGTAGGCCAGCGCCGCCACTGCCTGTGCGCCACCGATGGTGAACACCCGGTCGACCCCGGCGATGCACGCAGCGGCGAGTACCAGTTCATTGATCTCGCCGCGCGGGGTCGGCACTACCATGACCACCTCGCCCACCCCGGCCACCTTGGCCGGAATCGCGTTCATCAATACCGAGGACGGATACGACGCCTTGCCGCCCGGAACATAAAGACCGGCGCGATCCAGCGGCGTGACCTTCTGCCCCAGCACCGTGCCGTCGGCCTCGGTGTAGCTCCAGGAGTCCTGTTTCTGCCGCTCGTGATAGCTGCGCACCCGGTCAGCGGCCTTTTCCAGCGCCTGACGTTGAACGGCGGTGATGCGGGTCAGCGCCAGTTCCAGACGCTCGCGGGGCAAGATCAGCTCGGCCATGGACGCGACCTGCAGGCCGTCGAAACGCTGGGTGTACTCGACCAGCGCCGCATCACCGCGCTCGCGCACATTCTTGATGATGTCCAGCACACGCTCATTGACCGAGTCATCAGACACACTTTCCCAGCTCAGCAGATGAGCCAGATGTCGGGCGAAATCCGGGTCAGCAGCGTTGAGTCGGCGAATGGTGTTGGAAGTGGTCATAGCGTGAGCCTCGATAAATGGCATTTTCTCAGGAGCCTAAGCTAGCAAGCCATCCGCGCAGGCACCTGAGAAATTTGGCTATGACGCGGATAGCTGGGCGCGACGTGATTATTGTCGCGCTAAACCGTCAACCGCGGTGTCGCGACTCCACGGCAGTACGCAGCGTGTCGATCAGCGACTGGATACGGGCGTGCTGCATCTTCATCGAGGCCTTGTTGACCACCAGGCGCGAACTGATGTGGGCGATCATTTCCTGGGGTTCGAGGCCATTGGCGCGCAGGGTATTGCCGGTGTCGACGACATCGATGATCTTGTCGGCAAGCCCCACCAGCGGTGCCAGCTCCATGGAGCCGTAGAGCTTGATGATGTCGACCTGACGGCCCTGCTCGGCGTAATAACGCTTGGCGACGTTGACGAACTTGGTTGCCACGCGCAGGCGGCCCTTGGGTTCGGCAGCACCGACGGCACCGGCAGTCATCAGCTTGCACTGTGCGATCTGCAGATCCAGCGGCTCATACAGGCCCTGGCCGCCGTATTCCATCAATACGTCCTTGCCCGCCACACCGAGGTCAGCCGCACCATGCTCGACATAGGTCGGCACGTCGGTAGCCCGTACGATCAACAGACGTACATCGTCCTGGGTCGTCGGAATGATCAGCTTGCGGCTCTTGTCCGGATTCTCGGTCGGCACGATGCCCGCAGCAGCGAGAAGCGGCAGAGTGTCGTCAAGGATTCGGCCCTTGGACAGTGCGATGGTCAACATGGGAAACGTCAGTCCTTATCAGCAAACGCGTGTCGGGTCACGATCGGCGCCCGACAACGTTCGAGTCGATGGCGCAGGACTCGAAGTGAAACGATTCAAAAGGTACTTTCATTCAGCAGCCCCACTGCCTGCACCCATGGGCGCAGACAGCGAGAACGCCGAGGACTGCTAGCCCGGAACGCGACGAATCTTGGCGCCCAGCATCTGCAGTTTTTCTTCGATGCACTCATAACCACGGTCGATGTGGTAGATGCGGTCGATCAGCGTGTCGCCTTCGGCGATCAATGCCGAGATCACCAGGCTGGCCGAAGCACGCAGGTCGGTGGCCATCACTGGCGCGCCTTTGAGCTTCGCGCAGCCGGTAACGATGGCCGTGTTGCCTTCAACCTGAATCTGCGCGCCCATGCGGTGCATTTCATACACGTGCATGAAGCGGTTTTCGAAGATGGTCTCGATCACTGCGCCCGTGCCTTCGGCAATCGCGTTCAGCGAAATGAACTGCGCTTGCATGTCGGTCGGGAAAGCCGGATACGGCGCAGTGCGCACATTGACCGCTTTCGGACGCTTGCCGTGCATGTTCAGCTCGATCCAGTCGGTGCCGGTGGTGATCTCGGCACCCGCTTCGCGAAGCTTCTCAAGCACCGCTTCCAGAATGGTCGGATCGGTGTCCTTGACCTTGACGCGGCCGCCGGTTGCAGCGGCTGCGACCAGATAGGTACCGGTCTCGATGCGGTCAGGCATGACGCGGTAAGTCGCCGAACCCAGGCGCTTCACGCCATCGATGGTGATGGTATCGGTGCCAGCACCGGAAACCTTCGCGCCCATGGCATTGAGGAAATTTGCCAGATCGACGACTTCCGGCTCGCGGGCAGCGTTCTGTAGCACGCTGCGGCCATTGGCCAGGGAAGCGGCCATCATGATGTTCTCGGTACCGGTGACGCTGACGGTGTCGAAGAAGAAGTGCGCGCCACGCAGGCCGCCTTCCGGCGCCTTGGCCTTGATGTAACCGCCTTCGACGTCGATGATCGCGCCCATGGCCTCAAGACCACGGATGTGCAGATCGACCGGACGCGAACCGATGGCGCAACCGCCAGGCAGTGCGACTTCAGCTTCACCAAAGCGGGCGACCATCGGACCCAGCACCAGAATCGACGCACGCATGGTTTTCACCAGCTCGTACGGCGCGACCAGGGTCTTGATGGTGCGAGGGTCAATCTCGACACTCAGCTTTTCGTCGATGATCGGCTCGATGCCCATGCGACCGAACAGCTCGATCATGGTGGTGATGTCGTGCAGATGCGGCAGGTTGGCGACAGTCACGGGACCGTCAGCCAGCAAGGTGGCTGCAAGAATCGGCAGGGCAGAGTTCTTTGCCCCGGAAATACGGATTTCGCCATCAAGACGAATGCCGCCAGTAATAATCAGTTTGTCCATTAGAATCTCGACGCCAATTTGGCTCAGGTGCGCTCGGCCCATGCAGCGCGGCTGAAAAATTTCATGGTGACCGCATGGATGCTGCCATCGGCGATCCATGGGTTCAAATGCGTGTAGATCTGCTGCTGGCGCTTGACCGGACTCAGTGCAGCCAGTTCGTCGCTGATCACGTTCAGCTGGAAGTTGCAGCCTTCGCCCTCAACTTCGACCTGGATTTCTGGCAGCTTACCTTCAAGGAAGCTTTTAACTTCTACGGCCTGCATGCTTAACCTCAATCGGCGCCCTACGCGCGCGGGTCGGCCATCATACAAAAAAGCCCTCTCGTTGCGAACCCTACTTTACGGGTGCCGGACGAGGGGCTTGATCGGCGACAGCAATCAATGTTGGTCGAACAGTTCGGTCAGACCGGACACCTGTGCGATTTCTCTCATGTCTTCGGGCAGCGCACGAACGCTGACCGACTTGCCGGCCGCCTGCGCATCGCGCATGAAAGCCAGCAGCAAGGCCAGACCGACACTGCTGGATTTCTCGACCGCAGAGCAGTCAATCACCAGTGCCGGCGCGTCACTGGCCTTGATCAGGTCAGCGCCCTGCTCGCGCAAGGCAGGCGCGGTGCGGTAATCGAGCACGCCGAACAGTTTCAGCTCGCCGCCACCGCCCGCCGTGATGCATGCCTCACTCATTTGACGACCTTGTCCGGCGAGTTCTCGGTTTCCTGCTTGGCCTTGGCCACTTCACCGGCCCATCCGTCAATCGTCTTGTCCAGGTTATTGCCGTTGCGCTGCATGGCATCGGCGAATTGATCGCGAAACAGCTTGCCGATGTTGATGCCGTTGATGATCACGTTACGCACTTTCCACTCGCCGTTGATTTTGACGAGGGTGTACGACACAGGGTAGACCGCACCGTTGTTGCCTTTGACCGACATGTCGACGGAGGTACGGTCAGCCGCCTCCTCTTTGGCCGGGGAAACAGTGATGCCCTGGTTGTTGTACTCGAGCAGCGCGTTGCCATAGAACTGAATCAGGCTGCGCTTGAAGTTTTCCTGGAAGCGTTGCATCTGCGCGGGCGAAGCGTTGCGCGAATACTTCACGGTCATGATGCTTTTGGAAATGCCATCGGCATCGATGACCGGACCGACAATGCCGTTCAAGGCATCGTAGAAGGCCTGCGGATTGGTCTTGTAGCTTTCCTTGTTGGTAGCAAGGTCTGCCAGCAGCTGCTTGGTCGTAGTGTCCACCAGGTCATGGGCCGAGGACGCAGTCGCTGCCGCATTGGCGAACAGCGGCAGAGCGGCCAACAGCACAAGCAGGCCACGGCGCAGAATCGAGATCATGAAAAAACTCCTCATTTGGCGTCTTTACCCACGGAATTGAGCAGGAATTTACCGATCAGGTCCTCAAGTACCAGCGACGACTGGGTGTCATGAATCGTACCGCCGTCTTTCAACAACTGGTCGTCGCCACCGACGCTGATGCCGACGTATTTTTCGCCCAGCAAGCCTGCGGTGAGGATCGATGCGGTGGAGTCGGAAGGCAGGTTATTGACTCGTTTGTCCACCTCCATCGTCACGCGTCCCATGAAGGTATCGTGGTCCAGATCGATTGCGGTGACCTTGCCGATGGTCACACCGGCCATGGTCACTTTCGCTCTGACAGTCAAACCGGCGATATTGTCGAAATTTGCGTAAAGTTTATAGCTGTCGTTGGTCGTGCTGGCGCTCAGACCGCTGACCCGCAGGGCGAGCAAGAGCAAAGCCAGAATCCCGGCCAGCAGGAACAGGCCGACACCGGTTTCGAGGGTGCGGTTTTGCATCAGAAGTCTCCAAACATCAAGGCGGTCAAAATAAAGTCCAGGCCCAGTACGGCCAACGAGGCGTAGACCACGGTCTTGGTCGTGGCGCGACTGATCCCTTCTGAAGTGGGCTCACAGTCATAGCCTTGGAACACGGCAATCCAGGTGACCACGAAAGCGAAGACAACGCTTTTGATAACACCGTTGAGTACATCATTGGGGAAGGAAACGCTGTTCTGCATGTTTGCCCAGAAGGAGCCTTCGTAGACGCCCAGCCAGTCGACCGCAACCCACGAACCACCCCAGATACCGACCACGCTGAAGATGATGGCAAGCACCGGCAATGAAATGAAGCCTGCCCACAAACGTGGCGCGACGATGTATTTCAGAGGGTCGACACCGATCATTTCCAGGCTGGACAACTGCTCGGTGGACTTCATGTTGCCGATTTCCGCGGTCAGCGCCGAACCGGCACGACCGGCAAACAGCAGCGCAGTGACCACCGGCCCCAGTTCACGCAGCAAGGTCAGGGCAACCATTTGCCCAACCGCCTGTTCGGAGCCGTATTTGGCGAGGATGCTGAAACCCTGCAGGGCCAGAACCATGCCGATGAAGACGCCGGACACGACAATGATCGCAAGCGACATGACGCCGACCGAATAGAGCTGGCGAACCAGCAACTGGAAACCGCCGCCAATTCCGCCTCGCCCGAGCAAGGCATGAACCAGAAAAATCCCTGAACGCCCCAACACTGCAACAATATCGATCGCCGAACGCCCCATCAGGCGTACACGATCCATCAATGACTTTCTGCGCATCAGCGCTTCCCCAAAAGATCTTCGCGATAATCCGGTGCCGGATAGTGAAAAGGCACGGGGCCATCTGGATCCCCTGTCATGAACTGACGGATGCGCGGGTTATCCGACTCCATCAATTCCTCTGGTGTGCCCTGCCCCAACACCTGACCGTCACCGACCACATACAGATAGTCGGCAATGCTGGCAGTCTCGGCCAGGTCGTGGGAGACCACGACACTGGTGATGCCCAGCGCGTCGTTGAGCAAACGGATCAGACGCACCAGAACCCCCATGGCGATCGGATCCTGCCCGACGAAAGGCTCGTCGTACATGAGGATCTGCGGATCCAGGGCAATGGCCCGCGCCAGTGCCACACGCCGTTTCATGCCGCCCGACAGCTCATCGGGCATCAACTCGACCGCGCCGCGCAAGCCCACCGCCTGCAATTTCAGCAGGACGATGTCGCGGATCATGTCTTCAGGCAGCTTGGTATGAACGCGCAGCGGGAACGCCACGTTTTCGAAAACGTCGAGATCGGTAAACAGTGCGCCGCTCTGGAACAGCACGCCCATCTGCTTGCGAGCATCGAAAAGATCACTGCGCGACAGCTTGGGCAGGTTCTGGCCATTGACCCAGACCTCGCCACTGCTCGGGCGCAGCTGTGCTCCCATCAAGCGCAGCAACGTGGTCTTGCCACTGCCGGACGGCCCCATGATGCCAGTGACTTTGCCCCGGGGAATACGGATGTCTACATTGTTGAAGATGCTGCGCGTACCGCGTTTGAAGGACAAACCCTTCAATTCGACCGCGTAGGCGTTATCGGCACTCATCTAAACTCCTTGCGATGCAGCCTGTCTCTCAGATGCCGCGTCCTTGACGAACGACACACTGTCTGGAGGGGCCGAACAAGCGGCGAACTATAACACCGCTGTCGTGCGCCGCCAAAGCTCCAACTTGGCCAGTCGCAGTCAGGGTTAAATATTTCAGCATCAGTGGAAATTTCCTGCGTTACGTGCGGCTTCTTCCTGGCAACAGCTGAAGGACTGGCGAACTCTATAAACAAACAGCTGCGATGAAGCGTGAGGGATTTCAACATTGCCGTTATAATCGCCGCCTTTTCACCGGACCGACCCTTTCTTGACATGACCAACGCCCGCGACCTGATTCAATCGGCACAGTGCACCATCCGCCTTGAAATAGAAGCTGTGGAAGGCCTGCTCGCGCATATCGATGCAGATTTCGTCAGCGCCTGCGAGATGATTCTCGCCAGTCAAGGCCGGGTGGTCGTGGTCGGTATGGGCAAGTCCGGGCATATCGGCAAAAAGATCGCCGCAACGTTGGCCAGCACCGGCACGCCCGCGTTCTTCGTGCACCCGGCCGAAGCCAGTCATGGCGACATGGGCATGATCACCGGCGCCGATGTCATTCTCGCCCTGTCCAACTCAGGCACCACCGCGGAAATCGTGACCCTGCTGCCGCTGATCAAGCGCCTGGGGATCAAGTTGATCAGCCTCACCGGCAACCCGGATTCGACACTGGCCAAAGCCGCCGACGTGAGCCTCAATGCACGCGTGGAAAAGGAAGCCTGCCCGTTGAACCTGGCACCGACCTCCTCCACCACTGCGGCGCTGGTCATGGGCGATGCCCTGGCCGTAGCCCTGCTGGACGCGCGCGGCTTTACCGCCGAAGATTTCGCATTCTCCCACCCCGGTGGTGCGCTGGGCCGCCGCTTGCTGCTCAAGGTCGAGCATGTGATGCACTCCGGCGGCGAGCTGCCCCAGGTCGCCCGCGGCACCCCGCTTCGCGACTCGCTGATGGAAATGACCCGCAAAGGCCTGGGCATGACGGCAGTGGTCGAAACCGACGGACGCCTGGCCGGGATCTTCACCGACGGCGACTTGCGTCGCACACTGGACCGCGACATCGACCTGCGCCTGGCCACCATCGATGAAGTCATGACCGTCCACGGCAAGACCGTACGCTCGGAAATGCTTGCGGCCGAAGCGCTGAAAATCATGGAAGACAACAAAATTGGCGCGTTGATCGTGGTCGACGAGAACGATCGCCCGGTGGGCGCGTTCAACCTTCAAGACCTGTTGCGTGCAGGAGTGATGTAAATGAGCGTCGATATGAACGAACTGATGCAACGCGGCAAACTTATAAAGCTGGCGGTCTTCGACGTCGACGGCGTGCTGACCGATGGCCGACTGTATTTCCTCGAAGACGGCAGCGAATTCAAGACCTTCAACACCCTGGATGGCCAAGGCATCAAAATGCTGATCAATTCCGGCGTTGCCACGGCCATCATCAGCGGCCGCAAAACGCCGGTGGTCGAGCGTCGCGCCAAGAACCTCGGCATCGCCCATCTGTATCAGGGACGCGAAGACAAACTCGTCGTTCTGGACGAGCTGTTGCAGCAACTCAATCTAAGCTATGAACAGGTCGCTTATCTGGGTGACGACCTGCCTGATCTGCCAGTGATCCGCCGCGTCGGCCTGGGCATGGCGGTCGCCAACGCTGCCGGGTTCGTCCGTCAGCATGCCCACGGCACCACCCAGGCACGGGGCGGCGAAGGCGCGGCCCGGGAATTCTGCGAGTTGATCCTGAACGCTCAGGGCAACCTCGAAGCGGCTCACGCCGCCTACTTATAGAAGTGCATTTATGCTGAGCAAGAGATTTAGAACCTTCCTGATCTTCGGTGTGCTGGCGTTGCTGCTGGCGGCCGCCGGGTACTGGAACATCAGCCCGGAAAGCTTCATGGACCAGCCAAAGGCAGCCGTGGATGAAAGCGCTATCGATTATTATGCGATCAACGCCCACAGCATTCAGTACCTGCCCGACGGCGCCATGCAGTACGACATGACCGCCGACAAGGTTGAACATCTCAAGGCTACCGACGTCACGTTGATGACCACGCCGGTGCTGCAGATGTTTCGTGGCTCGACCTACCCCTGGCACGTGCAGAGTGTGCGCGCCGAGGTCTCCCCCGGCGGTGATCATGTCGAGCTGATCGACTCCGTACGAATCAACCGCACTGACGAAAAGAACCGCGCCACTATCATTACCAGCAGCCGTATGACCGTATTCCCTCAGAAGCAATATGCGGAAACCGCTCAACCCGTTAGAATCGACGGCTTTAACGGTGTGAGCACCGGCACGGGTATGAAAGCCTATCTAAAAGAAAGCAGGATACACCTGCTATCGAACGCAAGAGGACAGTATGAGGCTCCTTAAAACCCTCCCTATTTTGCTCGGCCTGGGCGCAGCACTGGGAAGCGTGAGCGCCTGGGCTCTTCCGAACGATCAGGATCAGCCTATCCGCATTCAGGCCGACGATGCTCAGCTGGACGACAAGCAAGGCGTCGCCACCTATACGGGCAATGTGATCATTACCCAAGGTTCGATGAAGGTCACCGGCAACAAGGTAACCATGACCCGCACCGCTGCCGGCGACATCGATGTGGTGACCTCGGTAGGCAACCTGGCCTACTTCGAGCAGTTGCAGACTGCCGGTGACATCAAGCCTGTCCAGGGCTGGGGCGTCACTATCCAGTATCATGCGCCGCAAAACCGTATCGTACTGATCGACAAGGCCAAGGTAATCGACAAGGACAGCAACGTCACCCAGGGCGAGAAAATCGTCTATGACACGGTCCGCAAGCTGGCCAGCGCCGGCCGCGCCACTGGCAGCAAGGTGACTGAAAGCCGCCCTCGCGTCGACATGGTGATCCAGCCGAAAAAGAAAACCGACCAGCAGAAGGCCCAGTAATGGCAACGCTGAAAGCCCAACACCTGGCCAAGGCTTACAAGAGCCGCCAGGTCGTACGTGACGTCAGCCTGTCCATCGACAGCGGTCAGATCGTCGGCCTTCTGGGCCCCAACGGTGCTGGCAAGACCACCTGCTTCTATATGATCGTCGGCCTGGTCCAGGCCGATCAGGGTCGTGTATTGATCGATGATCTGGATGTCAGTCATCAGCCCATGCACGGCCGCGCCCGCGCAGGCATCGGCTATCTGCCTCAGGAAGCGTCGATCTTCCGCAAACTGTCGGTATCGGACAACATCATGGCCATCCTCGAGACCCGCAAGGAGCTCGACCGGGCCGGACGTCGCAAGGAACTGGAAAGCCTGCTTCAGGAGTTCCACATCACGCACATCCGCGACAACCTGGGCATGAGCCTTTCGGGTGGTGAGCGACGTCGCGTCGAAATCGCCCGCGCCTTGGCAACATCGCCCAAATTCATTCTGCTGGATGAACCGTTCGCGGGCGTCGACCCCATCTCCGTGGGCGACATCAAACAGATCATCTACCATCTCAAGGCCAAGGGCATCGGCGTCCTGATCACCGACCATAACGTCCGTGAGACGCTCGACATCTGCGAAACAGCCTATATCGTCAACGATGGCCAGCTGATCGCCGAAGGCGATGCCGAAACCATCCTGGCCAATCAACTGGTCAAGGAAGTGTATCTCGGCCACGAGTTCCGCCTGTAATCGGGCGATGACGCGGGGGTTGGCGGGCGAGCGCTGCATGAGCCTGATCGCCAACCTCGTAATAATTGTCATCACACCCTAGGCAAACACTCCGGTTTCAGGCATATAATTTGCTTAAGTTGGCGCCTCGGCGCCCTAGTAGTGGATGGCGCGCATATGCGCCGGCGAATAAGGTGTTAAGCCCCTGCCATGAAACCTTCGCTAGTCTTGAGAATGGGCCAGCAGCTGACGATGACACCGCAGCTGCAACAGGCCATCCGCTTGCTCCAATTGTCGACGCTGGATCTCCAACAGGAAATCCAGGAGGCGCTGGAGTCCAATCCTATGCTCGAACGCCAGGAAGAGGGCGACGATTTCGATAACGCCGACCCCATGGCCGACAACATCGAGCAAAAGCCCAACCCTGACGTTCAGGAACCGACCTACCAGGAATCCGCCCCAACCGTCGACAATCTGGAAGACGGCGAATGGAGCGAGCGCATTCCCAACGAGCTGCCCGTGGACACCGCATGGGAAGACGTCTACCAGACCAGCGCCAGCAGCCTTCCGAGCAACGACGACGATGAGTGGGACTTCACCACCCGGACATCGGTCGGCGAGAGCCTGCAAAGCCACCTGCTGTGGCAGCTGAACCTGGCGCCGATGTCCGACACCGATCGCCTGATCGCCGTGACGCTGATCGACTGCATCAATAATCAGGGTTACCTGGACGAATCGCTGGACGAACTGCTGGACGCCTTCGACCCGGAACTGGACATCGAGCTGGATGAAATCGAAGCGGTACTGCATCGGATTCAGCAATTCGAACCGGCGGGCATCGGTGCGCGCAACCTCAGCGAATGCCTGCTCCTGCAATTGCGCCAGCTTCCGGCCAAGACCAAATGGCTGGCCGAGGCTCAACGACTGGTTGCCGACTACATCGACCTGCTGGGTAGCCGTGATTACGCGCAACTGATGCGCCGCATGAAGCTCAAGGAAGATGACCTGCGCCAGGTCATCGAGCTGGTCCAGAGCCTCAACCCGCGCCCCGGTTCGCAAATCGAGTCGACCGAAGCCGAATACGTCGTGCCTGACGTGATCGTGCGCAAGCATAACGAGCGCTGGCTGGTGGAACTCAATCAGGAATCCGTGCCGCGCCTGCGGGTCAACCCGCAATACGCAGGCTTCGTGCGACGCGCCGATACCAGTGCCGACAACACCTTCATGCGCAATCAGTTGCAGGAGGCTCGCTGGTTCATCAAGAGCCTGCAAAGCCGCAACGAAACCCTGATGAAGGTCGCGACCCAGATCGTCGAGCATCAACGCGGGTTCCTCGAATACGGCGATGAGGCCATGAAGCCGCTGGTACTGCACGACATCGCAGAGGCGGTGGGCATGCACGAATCGACGATCTCCCGCGTGACCACGCAAAAATTCATGCATACCCCGCGTGGCATCTACGAACTGAAATACTTCTTTTCCAGCCACGTCAGCACCTCTGAAGGCGGTGAATGCTCGTCCACGGCCATCCGCGCGATCATCAAAAAACTGGTTGCCGCTGAAAATCAGAAAAAGCCGTTGAGTGACAGCAAGATCGCTGGTTTACTGGAGGCACAAGGCATTCAAGTGGCCCGTCGCACGGTCGCCAAGTACCGCGAATCCCTGGGAATCGCGCCGTCGAGCGAACGCAAGCGTTTGATGTAAGGGTCACGAGCCACAGCGTTCCAGTGGCAGGCAACCAAGCCTGCCTCTTAATGCACTGGCAATGAAGGAGAAGCTGTATGCAAGTCAACATCAGTGGACACCAGCTGGAAGTGACCGACCCTCTGCGCAACTACATCACCGAGAAGCTCGATCGCCTGGAGCGGCACTTCGACAAGATTACCAATGTGCAGGTGACCATGGAGGTCGAGAAGCTCAAACAGAAAATCGAAGCCACCCTGCATGTTCCGGGGGCCGAAGTGGTCGCCAACGCCGAACATGATGACATGTATGCAGCCATCGACTTGCTCACCGACAAGCTCGACCGCCAACTCAAAAAACATAAGGAAAAACAGCAGAGCCTGCTGCAAGGTGCCACTGCTCGTTGACACTTCCATCCATGATCCGACTTGAAAACATCCTGACCCCTGGCCGTTCCCCCGTGAACGTGCCAGGCGGCAGTAAGAAAGCCGTACTCGAAGAAATTGCCAAGTTGATTGGGCGAGAAGTCCCCGAGTTCGACCGTCAAACCGTCTATGAGAGCCTTGTCGCCCGCGAAAAGCTGGGTTCGACCGGCTTTGGCAACGGCATTGCCATTCCCCACTGCAGACTCAAGGGTTGCACCTCACCCGTCAGCGCCGTACTGCACCTTGAAAAACCCGTCGATTTCGACGCCATCGACGGCGCCCCTGTGGATCTGCTGTTCGTATTGCTCGTCCCCGAAGCAGCAACCGATGCGCACCTGGAGTTGCTGCGCCAGATCGCAAGCATGCTCGATCGGGCCGACGTTCGCGCCCAGTTGCGTGACGCCAAAAGCAGCGATGCGCTTTACAACGTCGTACTTGCTGCCCAGAACGGTCACTGATCATGCGCATGATCATCGTCAGCGGTCGCTCCGGCTCCGGCAAGAGTACAGCGCTCGATGTTCTCGAAGACAGCGGCTTCTATTGCGTAGATAACCTGCCGGCGGGCCTGCTCCCGGAGCTCGCCGAACGTGCGCTGATTCATACCGAACTTGCCGAGCCGTTGCTGGCGGTGTCCATAGACGCACGCAATCTGCCAAGCCACCTGACGCGTTTCCCGCGGATGCTTGAAGAGGTTCGCGATCGGCACATTCAGTGCGACGTACTGTTCCTGGATGCCGATGAGTCCACGTTGCTCAAGCGTTTCTCCGAAACTCGCCGCCGCCACCCACTGAGCAACGCCACTCGCTCGCTGGCCGAGGCGATACGCGATGAGAAAACCTTGCTCGGACCGATCATCGATCTTGCCGACCTGACCATCGATACGACGCACCTGAATCTGTACCAGTTGCGCGATACGCTCAAATTGCGCCTGCTCAACAAACCCGAGCCCGGCACAGCCTTCCTCATAGAGTCATTCGGCTTCAAGCGCGGGATGCCCGTGGATGCGGATCTGGTTTTCGATGTGCGCTGCCTGCCCAATCCATACTGGAAGCCTGAATTGCGCGACCAATCCGGGCTCGACCAACCGGTCGCCGAATACCTCGCTGCACAGCCCGATGTCGAAGAGATGTTCCAGGACATTGCCTCATACCTGACCAAGTGGCTGCCGCGCTTCGCCGCCAGCAACCGCGCCTATGTCACCATTGCCATTGGCTGCACCGGCGGACACCACCGCTCCGTCTACCTGACCGAACGCCTGGGTCAGGTCCTGCAACAATCGCTCAAGAACGTTCAGGTCCGCCACCGCGACCTAAGCTGAAAGGATCCCCTACGCGATGCCCGCTCACCAGATCACCATCATCAACAAGCTGGGCCTGCATGCCCGCGCCGCAGCCAAGTTCGTCGGCGTCGCTGGCAAATACCCTTGCCAGATCCGGGTTGGCCGCACGCCGGACAGCATGGTCGATGGCAAAAGCATCATGGCTGTCATGATGCTCGCCGCAGGCAAGGGCACCGAGATTCACCTCTCCACCGAGGGCGAGGAAGACCAGGCCGCGCTTGACGGTCTGATTGAATTGATCAACAACAAGTTTGACGAGGGCGAATAAGCGGCTTGGCGAGCCGGCACCCTAAACCCGGCCAAGGTTTTATCAGAGGTTTGTCCCAGGCATAAAAAAACGCCAGTCTGACTGGCGTTTTTTTGTTTTAGCGTCTCGAACCAACGAGAAGATCAGCTCGCTCTTCTCACGCTGTCGCGCAGGGCTTTGACTTTGTCATGGTTAGCCTGCACGCCTGCCAGCTGACGCTGGATCAGAGTGGTCACGTTGACTGGCAGGTTCTTCTCGGTGGCCTTTTGCAAGGCTTCCTTGTATGCCTTCAGGGCGTGATCTTCACCAGTTTCTACTTCGTTGAGTACGGCCTCGTCGCTCTTGCCAGTGACGGCACTTTTCAGGTTAACCCACAGGCGGTGTGCGCCCGCAGCAACGCTGGAAGAATCCTCAGGATCACCGCCGAGTGCGCGCACTTCAGCCTGAAGCTCTCGCACGGCAGTTGCGCATTCGGAAGAGCGGGAAAGGAAATACGCTTTAATTTCAGGGTTCTTGGTATCTTCGGCAGCAGTATGAAAGCCTTTTTCGCCATCAATGCTGGTCTCGGTCAGATCATTGAGTACCGAAATCGCTTCTTTATTGATATCCGTCATTTTGCTGTTCCTTTCTGGCAGGTTAATCGAGAGTGGTGCAATAACATCTGATGAATAGACTATTGCACTGTGCGTGCCAGGTTTTTAACCTGAATATATTCGTTATAAATCAATGGGTTAATTGATCTACTAGGAACGCGTACCTCGCGTTCTGCATGATCGGCAGGTTGGCGTACATGCAGAATGCACGTATCGTTCAAGTTCATTGAGACTGACCAACGGCCGCACCATGAATCCCGAAAAACTCAAACTGCTGGTCATGCGTGAGATGCCCTATGGCAAGTACAAAGGGCGCTTGCTCGCCGACTTGCCAGGCGATTACCTGAACTGGTTCGCTCGCAAGGGATTCCCCCCAGGCGAGCTGGGCAGCCTGTTGGCGCTCATGCATGAGATCGATCACAACGGGCTGTCCGCCTTACTCGACCCGCTGCGCACCCGCCCACGCGAGCCGTTGCGCACCAGCCCCCTGAAAACACCCATTCGCTTCTCCTGAATACCTTCTTATCCAGTCGAGTGCCCGATGACCCGTGTCCATACTGCCGCAGCGGATTCAGCCATGGCGCGAGCCCGCGATGAAGCCTTCTGGCGTAACGTCGCCGATCAATACGATGTGGAACCCGGTCCGACCAACTTTGAACACGGCTACTTCGGGCGCATGACCCGTGAGGTCCTGCGTACCTATGAGCAGCATCTGGCGTATGTGAATCGCAGTAACTCGGTGTATGTCCGTCAACGCTTCGATACCCAGGACAGCGAAATCATTCGTGAGGACCTGGCCCGCCTGCTCGGCGTTCCGAGCGAGGAAATCGCCCTCACCCGTTGCGCCTCTGAATCGCTGCAGGCGCTGATTCGCAATTACAACGACTTGCAACCCGGCGATGAGGTGCTGATCAGTGACCTGGATTACAACAGCGTGCAGAGCGGCATGCGTTGGCTGGCGAAAACGCGTGGCGTGACGCTGGTCGAGATCACTCATGGCCACCCCGCCAGCCATGAATCGCTGTTGCAGGCCTACGACGACGCCTTTGCTGCTCATCCCCGACTCAAGCTTATGGCACTGACGCATGTCACCCACCGCACCGGGCTGGTGATGCCCGTCCAGGATATTGCCGCGGCAGCCAGGAGCCGGGGCATTGACGTGATTCTCGATGGCGCTCACGCGCTGGGGCAGCTGGACTTCGACCTTGCCCGATTGCCTGTCGCGTTTGCCGGGTTCAATTTGCAGAAGTGGATGGGCGCCCCACTGAGCCTGGGTTTCATCCACATCAAGAAGGAGCGCCTGCAGGCCATCGACCCGGACATGGGCGACACCCGCTATGCCCCGGACGACATCCTAGGCCGCGCGCCATACGGCACCCCCAATATTCCCGCGTTAATGACGCTCAGCACCGTCTTCGCCGAACATCGCGCTCTTGGCGGCTCTGTGGTCAAGGGTGCGCGCCTGGCGCACCTGCGGGACTTATGGGTCCGAGAAGCGCGTGAAATGGATGGCATCGACGTACTGACTCCCGATGACCCGCGCCTCTACTGCGGCATCACGTCGTTTCGGTTCAACCGGCATGCCGATCAGGCACTCATGGCTCGGCGATTACTGGATGAACACGGCATTTTTGCAGTCACCCGAGACGGTTCGGCGTGCGGCCCATGCATCCGCATAACACCGGGGTTCACCACTTCGGCCGATGACGTCGCGCAGCTGACCGAGGCACTGCGATCACTGGCGTGATTGTGCGCTGGTCCCCAAAAAAAAGGCGCCCTGAGGCGCCGTTAAGACTTCATGGAGAACGAACTACAAAGGAGTGGCGAAGATACGCCCCGCAGACCGGGATTTAGCGGTACATATGTATCGCGCCTCATTTTTTACCCAAAAAAAACGGCGTTCCCGACCAAGGAACACCGTCAAATAGCCATGCAACAACGACTTCAGTAGCGGCGCCCCAATGCGCTGAACACCTTCATCTGGTGATAATTAGAACAGCCCCGCCATGAACAGGAGCTGTCTAGGGGCGATCAATGGGGCGCTTGCAGCAGCCGCTCAGTCAAACAACGCCATCGCCTCAGCGGTAGCATCTGTGATACGTCCCCAGTCACCATTCTTGACCCAGGCGTTGTCGATCATCCAGGTCCCGCCAACGCACATGACGTTCGACAGGGCCATGTAGCTTTTCAGGTTGGCAGCGCTGACGCCGCCAGTGGGGCAGAAACGCACCTCAGGGAATGGACCGCCCAAGGCCTTGATCGCCGCCACGCCGCCGCTGATTTCCGCCGGAAACAGCTTGAAGCGGCGATAACCCAGGGCATAACCGATCATGATCTCCGACGCGCTGCTGATGCCTGGCAGCAGTGGCAATTCGCTTTGCACTGCGGCCTCGAGCAGATCCTGGGTGCTGCCAGGGGTAACGATGAACTGCGAGCCGGCTTGCTCGGCCGCCTTGAGCATGTGCCGATCAAGAATGGTGCCGGCGCCAACGCAAAGCTCAGGGCGCGCATCGCGCAGGATCTGGATGGCCTTGAGGCCGAACTCCGAACGCAGGGTGATTTCCAGCGCGTTCAGGCCGCCTGCCGCCAGCGCGTCGGCCAGCGGCAGCACGTCTTGTTCGCGCGCAATGGTGATGACCGGGAGAATCTTCGCTTTGGCGCAAAGTTCGTCGATCTGGGCAATCTTGCTCGCCATGTTATTCAACGGCTGTTTCACTTGGGTATTTTCCATGGCGGCTGATCCTTTGCTTATGGGCACCAGTAAATCTCTAAAGACGGGTTGAGGAAGGCACGTATCGGCATTTCGGCGAGGTCATCGCCGGCCAGCGCCGTGCGCAGGGTTTGCAGTTTTGCCTGCCCGGAAACGGACAGGATCGGCGTCGTTGCCGACGCCAACAACGAGCGCGTCATGGTCAGACGCTGATGCGGTGTGCTGGGTGCCAGCATCGGCAGGCAACGGCGCGGACTGTCCGGGTCCAGCGCCTCGGCCAGGTTCGGACTCTCGGGGAACAGTGACGCGGTGTGACCGTCATCGCCCATGCCCAGCACCAGGACGTCGATTTTCGGCAGCTCCTTGAGCGCTTCGTCGGTGGCTGCTGCCGCTTCATCCAGTGTCTGGGTCGGGCGGTACAGGCTGAAAAAACCTGCCTCGGCCGCAGGCCCCTGGAACAGAAAACGCTTGAGCAGGCCAGCGTTGCTGTCCTCGTGTTCAGTCGGCACCCAGCGCTCGTCAGCCAGGCTGATGCAGACTCTCGACCACTTAAGCGGCTTTTGCGCCAGCGCCTGAAAAAACGCCACGGGACTCTTGCCGCCGGACACCACCAGCGTAGCGGTGCCGTGTGGGTTGCTCTCGATGGCTGCGCTCAAGCGTTCTGCCACGTGGTCTGCCAGCGCATTGGCCAGCAGTTCAGGGTTATCGAATTCACGGGCTGTAAGGCCAGCCGGAAATTCAAGTTCACATATCGCCATACCAGGACCTCCCGTCACGAGTAATCAAGGCAATGGAGCTCATCGGCCCCCAGGAGCCTGCTGCGTAAGGTTTGGGCGCATCGCCCGCCTTCTTCCAGCCTGCGATCAGCTGGTCGCACCATTGCCACGCATACTCGATCTCATCTTTGCGGACAAACAGGTTCTGATTGCCACGCATGACCTCCAACAACAACCGCTCATAGGCGTCCGGAATACGGGCGCTGCGGTAGGCATCGGAGAAGCTCAGTTGCAAAGGATTGCTGCGCAATTGCATGCCTTTATCGAGCCCCTGATCCTTGGTCATCACTTGCAGCGAGATACCTTCATCAGGCTGCAGGCGGATGATCAGGCGGTTACTGATCTGCATCCGTTGTTCCGGGGCAAAGATGTAGTGCGGCGGTTCCTTGAAGTGGATCACAATCTGCGACAGCTTCTGCGGCATGCGTTTGCCAGTACGCAGATAAAACGGAACGCCCGCCCAACGCCAGTTACGGATATCGGCACGAATGGCCACAAACGTTTCGGTGTCGCTCTGGGTGTTGGAGTTTTCCTCTTCCAGATAACCGGGGACCGGTTTGCCTTCGCTGTAACCGGCGATGTATTGCCCGCGCACCACTTGGGTGGCCAGGCGCTCCGGGGTGAAGGGTGCCAGTGCCTTGAGCACCTTTACCTTCTCATCGCGGATGCTGTCGGCGGACAGATCGCTCGGTGGGTCCATGGCGATCAGACACAGCAGCTGCAACAGGTGGTTCTGAATCATGTCGCGCAGCTGACCGGCCTGGTCGAAATACCCCCAGCGGCCCTCGATCCCTACTTTCTCCGCCACAGTAATCTCGACGTGGGAAATGTAGTTCTGGTTCCATTGGGTTTCGAACAGGCTGTTGGCAAAGCGCAGGGCAATGAGGTTTTGCACTGTGTCCTTGCCCAGATAGTGGTCGATCCGGTAGACGCGGTTTTCCGGGAGGAACTTGGCCACCGCATCGTTGACCCGCCGTGAAGACGCGAGGTCATGACCGATCGGCTTCTCGAGCACCGCACGGGTGCGATCGGTCAGGCCAACCAGCGCAAGATTCTCGCAGATGGCGCCATACACCGACGCAGGTGTTGCGAAGTAGGCAATCATCGTTTGCGCATCGCCGACTGCTTCGGCCAGCGCCACGTAATCGTCGCCCTTGAGGAAATCCACGTGCAGGTAGCTCAGGCGCGCCTGAAAACGCTCCACGTGTTCACTCTCAAGCTGTGCCTCGGGGACGAAGCGGCGCAAGCTCTTGTCGATGTAAGCCAGGTGCTCCTGGGGAGTTCCGGGCTCGCGGGCCAAGGCTAGAATTCGGGTCTCGGCATGCAGCAGTCCAGCACGGTCCAGCTGGTACAACGCAGGAAACAGTTTGCGCACGGCCAGGTCGCCCAGGGCGCCGAACAAGGCAAAAGTGCACGGTTCAACCGTAATCGAGAGCATAATGTTGGTTCTTTTATCAAGTTAGGCTACAAATACCTTTTTTAAAGGCGTTACTCAAGGCCAAATGTAGTAATAACCACAACATTTCTTCAAAACACACATTACAGTGGTGATCAACACAGGCCCTCAGTACGATAGGCCACCTTTGCTACAGGCTAAAGGCCTAGATGCGCACCTTTTGCATAAAGGCCCACAGATCAGCCTGTTGCCGCTTCACGAGAAGGACTTTGAATGGACCGCGTACGCAATCTTCTGGAACAGATCCAGAGTCGTCTTGCAGAACTGAACAAGGCTGAGCGCAAGGTCGCCGAGGTGATTCTGAGCAATCCCCAGCAGGCGACGCGCTTCAGCATTGCCGCGCTGGCGCAGGCATCCAAGGTCAGTGAACCGACCGTCAATCGCTTCTGTCGCTCGTTCGATGTCAGTGGCTACCCCGAACTCAAGCTGCAACTGGCGCAGAGCCTGGCCAGCGGCGCGGCCTACGTCAGCCGCGCGGTGGAAGCCGACGATAACCCTGAAGCCTATACCCGCAAGATTTTTGCCAGCGCAATTGCCTCGCTCGACAGCGTCTGCCAAGTGCTCGATCCGAACCTGATCAGCAAGGCAGTCGACCTGTTGATCCAGGCGCGGCAGATCCACTTCTTTGGCCTCGGTGCGTCGGCTCCGGTGGCGCTGGATGCACAACACAAATTCTTCCGTTTCAACCTGGCGGTCACCGCTCACGCCGACGTGCTGATGCAACGCATGCTGGCGTCAGTGGCGCACACCGGGGAATTATTCGTGATCATTTCCTACACCGGTCGTACCCGGGAGCTGGTGGAAGTGGCGCGTATCGCCCGGGAAAACGGCGCATCGGTACTGGGCCTGACCGCGGCCGATTCCCCCCTGGCCAAGGCCAGCACGCTGAGCCTGAACATTCCGCTGCCCGAAGACACCGACATCTATATGCCAATGACCTCGCGGATCATCCAGCTCACCGTCCTGGACGTGCTGGCCACCGGCATGACCCTGCGCCGCGGCGTGGATTTCCAGCCGCACCTGCGCAAGATCAAGGAAAGCCTCAACGCCAGCCGCTACCCGGCCGATGATGAGTTGAATTGAGCTGAGCGCCTGCGGCACCATCGCGAGCAAGCTCACTCCTACAAGATCACGCGCGCCTCTGTAGGAGTGAGCTTGCTCGCGATAATGCCAGACTCAATGCACCAGACTCGCCTGCAGGCTCAAGCGCGCTTGCTGCCCCGGTGCCAGGCTCAGGCAATCGTCCACGCCTGACACCGCCTCGACCCTCAAAAAACCCATCGCTTCATTGCCACCCACGCCCAGCAAAGGCCGGCTTCCAGGGTGCCAGACCGCGGTACTGATGCTGTCCCCGGTGTCGATACACAAGCGGCGCTGCCAGGCGTCATCCTGCAGCTGCAGAAGGCCTGCATGCTCGAATACCCGCTGACAGCTGCCCAGCACACGCAGATCACCTTTCTGCTCACAACTGCTGCGACTGAGCTCGTCGTACCCCTGGGCACCGTCCAGGCCTTCCAGCGCGACGTCGGCAATGTCACTGATGCGCCAGTAGGCGTGCAAGGCATGGCCGAACTGACAGGGCTCGCTGTCCTCGTGCCGTGTCTCCAGGCGCAGGTCCATGCCCTGCCCCAGCTCGGCGTACAGGTCAGCCTGCCAGTCCCACAGTTTCAATTGCCAGTGCAACGAGACGCCCAGCTCGTGCGCCTGGCTGTCGATAAGCTTCCAGTCGAGCAGCCGGCCCCAACCGTTGGCTGGCCAGCCGCCCTCCCCCGGATGACGCCCCACCCATGGCCAGCAGACAGGTACGCCGCCACGGATGGCGCCAACCTGAGGCCACTGCGCCGCACACCACAACCAGGGTTTTTGCCCAGCAGGTTGAAAGTGCAGCAGTTGACCGCCCTGACGGCTGAATACGGCCTGGCACCGGGCATGATTGATCACCAGCACGTCACGTTGCTGATAGCGCTCCCATTGAAACGTCGGCTGAGGTCTGGCCGAGGTGAAGAAGCGTTGCAGCGGATGCTCGAGCGATCCTGTGTCACCGATGGCCATAGCTATTCCGGTACGGGTATTCAGTTCAATGACGGCTACAGGCCTGTTTCACCTGCAGGTAAGTGCGAGGCCCGTCAGGCACTCGATCATGTGCAAACAATAAAAAACGCCCCGACACCGGAGCCGATATGACATAAAAAAAACGGGCAGCCAGGCTGCCCGTAAAGCACACACGACCCTTGATCGTTTGTGAAGCACATCAGAGAGATGTGCGGAGGAGCGGTCCGCACAACGGTGTAACGTTTAGAACTTGGACTGAATCTTCAGACCTGCAACCAGCGCGTTGTCGGCTTCGGTTACGCCACCCGGGTTTTTCACGTACTGCAGGTTAGGACGCACGGTCAGCCAGTCGGTAACGTGGAAGCCGTAGTAGATTTCCGAGTTGTATTCGCTGGTCTGCACCGGCTGGAACAACGGATCGTCATAATCGGTCGCACCGTTGAAGGCGTTTTGCTGACGCTGAGCGTCACGCACGTCATCGTTCACGTGGATGTGAGCGATACCGATACCGATGTCATCCTTGGGACGGGCATCGAATGGGCCTTTGTAGACGAAACCGACCTGCTGATAGCTGTCGACGAAGTTGGTGGCTTTGTCATGCACGGTGGCGTTGGCGAAGATGCTCAGACCACGGGATGCGTCACCGTTGTGGCTGGTCAGCTGTTGCTGAGCCACGACCCACCAGCCGTGCTTGTCTTTGTGGGACTTGAAGTCACCGCCAAAGATGCGCTGGTTCTGGCCATCGGTGTTTTCCGCCACGTCATCGGCGCTCGGCGAGCTCACGTAGTAACCCACGCGGTATTCGCCGGGCAGCGCATTGACGCTTGGGGACCACACCAGTTCCACCGGGACCACGGTGCCTTTGGCGCCGCTGCCGCTGAGTTTGAAGCTGTTGCCGGTTTCCAGGTACGAAGGGTTCTGCTCGTAGACACCGATCTGGGCAAAGACTTCAGGCGTGATGTTGTACTTCACGCGCAATGCCCACTGGCTGACGGGCCAGTTGTACCAGGTGCTCACGTAGTTACCCACTTGCGAGCCGCAGAACGACAGGTTCTGGAAATCGCACGGGAAGCTGTTGAAGTCTTCGCCTTCACCGAAACGACCGACCTTGATGTCCAGTGCGCCGTCGAAGTACTTCTGCTTGACCCACATTTGTGTCAGACGCCAGGTCTGACCACGACCCCAGACTTCTTGCGAGGAGCTGAGTGTGCCGGCGCGTGGATCGCCGATACGGTCGTTGGAAATGTTGTTACCGCTACGCTCGGTGATCGCCAGCTTGAATTCCGCATCATGCCAACCGAGGATTTTCTGCAGATCCATCTGCACGCCGAACGCAAACTGGTCGCTGTAGCGGCCGGTCGTGTCGTCGTTGTAGCCACCGCTGAGGTTGGAACCGGCCTCACCTACGTACTCGATCGGAAAGTCATAACCCTTGTCATACAGCTCCTGGCGCAGACCGCCCCAGTCGCCGGTAAGGTGTTCGCTGGCTTTGAAAGGCTCCATGGCGGAGGCCGTTCCGGACAGCGACAACGCACTCAAGACCGACAACCCACCGATAAGCTGAAACTGGTTAAGCGATTTGCCTTTTACCTTCTTCATCCCTTAAATCCTCGTTTTATTGTTATTAGCTTTAAACATCGTTGTAACCACTTGCTTCGTGTGCCTGACAGGCCTTTTACGGCAGAAATCAACCCGTCAGATGTGCTCGTCGACGCAGTGCTCCTGCGTGCGGGATCAGTTGCGGTTGAGCCGCGTGACGTTTCCCATGCCTTCAGCGGGCTGCGACTTTCCCAGTGCCCCCAGACGTTCCCCGGTCTTGGCGTCGAACAGCAACACCTTCGCCGGATCGAACTGCAGGGTCAGGGTCTCGCCAACCGCTGGCGCGACATCCGGCGCCAGACGGCAGCAAACCTTGCTTTCGTTGAGCGTGACAAAGACCAGCGTGTCAGGACCTGTCGGCTCGGTGACTTGCACCTCGGCGCGAATGGTCGGCATCCCTGCAGCTTCAGCGGACGCTAGCACGATCTGTTCAGGGCGAAGGCCCAGAATCACCTCACGGTCCTCAAGCCCTGCGTCACTCATGCTCATCGGCAGTTCGCAGCGCGCCTGACCACTGTCCAGCAGTGCCACCAGACGGCCATCCTTGCGTTGCAGGCGCAGCGGAATGAAGTTCATGGGCGGTGAGCCAATGAAGCTGGCGACAAACAGGTTGGCCGGATCGTTGTAGATCTGTTTCGGCGTACCGAACTGCTGAATGATGCCGTCCTTCATGACTGCCACTTTATCGCCCAGGGTCATCGCTTCGATCTGGTCGTGGGTCACGTAGACCGTGGTGGTCTTCAGGCGCTGGTGCATCAGTTTCATTTCGGTGCGCATCTCGACCCGCAGTTTGGCGTCGAGGTTGGACAATGGTTCGTCGAACAGATAGATCTTCGGCCGACGCGCCAGTGCACGGCCCATGGCCACGCGCTGTTGCTGACCACCGGAGAGCTGGCCCGGCTTGCGATTGAGCAGGTGTTCGATCTGCAGCAGCTTGGCAACCCGTGCGACTTCCTCGTCGATGGCCGACTGGCTCATCTTGCGGATCTTCAGACCGAATTCGATGTTCTCGCGCACACTCATGGTCGGATACAGCGCGTAGGACTGGAACACCATGGCGATGTCGCGATCTTTCGGGCTCATGCCGCTGACGTCCTGATCGCCGATCATGATCGCGCCGCCGGTAATGTTTTCCAGGCCCGCGATGCAGTTCATCAGGGTCGACTTGCCACAGCCCGAAGGACCGACCAGGATCAGGAACTCGCCTTCCTTGATCGACAATTCGATGTTCTTCAGGGTGTCCGGCAGACCGGCCCCGTAAGTCTTGTTTACATTGCGAAGTTCGAGCGTTGCCATGATTACCCCTTGACTGCGCCGGCCGTCAGCCCGCGCACGAAATACTTGCCTGCGACCACGTAGACCAGCAGGGTCGGCAGCCCGGCGATCATCGCCGCCGCCATATCAACGTTGTATTCCTTGACCCCGGTACTGGTGTTGACCAGGTTGTTCAGCGCCACCGTGATGGGCTGCGAATCACCGCTGGAGAACACCACGCCGAACAGGAAGTCGTTCCAGATCTGAGTGAACTGCCAGATCAGGCAGACCATGATGATCGGGGTCGACATCGGCAGAATGATCTGCCGGAAAATAGTGAAGAAACCGGCACCGTCCAGGCGTGCGGCCTTGACCAGCGCATCGGGAATGCTCACGTAGTAGTTACGGAAAAACAGCGTGGTGAACGCCAGGCCGTAGACCACATGCACGAACACCAGACCCGTGGTGGTGCTTGCCAGACCCATCTTGCCCAGGGTGAAGGACGCCGGCAGCAGCACGGTCTGGAACGGCAGGAAGCAACCGAACAACAGTAGACCGAAAAACAGCTGCGAGCCACGGAAGCGCCACATCGACAGCACATAGCCGTTCAAGGCGCCGATGGCAGTGGAGATCAAAACCGCCGGAACCGTGATCAGGATCGAGTTCCAGAAGTAGCCCTTGACCGTTGCCCAGGCCTTGATCCAGCCGATAGCGGTGACCTCGGCAGGCCAGCTCAACAGGTTGCCGGTGCCGATGTCCTCCGGCGACTTGAAGCTGGTCAGCAGCATGACCACCAGCGGCACCAGATAGAGCAGCGCAGCCAGGATCAGCACCGCATAGATCGCGACACGGCTCAGGCTGATGGAAGGTTTACCCGCCAGACTAGTCATTGCGTTTGGTCCTCAGCTCGGAATACAGGTAAGGCACGAGGATCGCGAGAATTGCACCGAGCATCAGAATCGCACTGGCCGAGCCCATGCCCATCTGGCCACGGCTGAAGGTGAACGAGTACATGAACATCGCCGGCAGGTCGGACGAGTAGCCAGGACCACCGGCAGTCATTGCTGCCACCAGGTCAAAGCTCTTGATCGCGATGTGCGCCAGGATCATCACGGCACTGAAAAACACCGGACGCAGGCTTGGCAGCACCACCTTCCAGTAGATCTTGGGCATGCTCGCGCCATCGATCTGCGCGGCACGGATGATCGACTGGTCGACGCCACGAAGGCCCGCCAGGAACATCGCCATGATGAAGCCCGAGGCTTGCCAGACAGCGGCGATGACCAGGCAATAGACCACGCGGTCCGGGTCGATCAGCCAGTCCAGACGAAAACCTTCCCAGCCCCAGTCGCGCAACAGTTTGTCCAGGCCCATGCCCGGGTTGAGCAGCCATTTCCACGCGGTACCGGTGACGATCATCGAGAGCGCCATCGGGTACAGGTAAATGGTGCGGATGAAGCCTTCGCGGCGAATACGCTGATCGAGGAAAACCGCCAGCAGCACACCGACGACCATGCTGATACTGATGAACATGCCACCAAATACCGCAAGGTTCTTGCTCGCGACCCACCAGCGGTCGTTATCGAACAGCCGCGCGTACTGCGCCAGCCCGACGAATTTGTAGGTCGGCAGGAAAGTGGAATTGGTGAACGACAGTACGAACGTCCACAGGATATAGCCGTAGAAGCCCACCAATACGATGAACATGCTTGGCGCCAGCACCAGTTTGGGTAGCCAGCGCTGCAGTGCATCGAACGGCGAGGCTTTGCTGAACACAGCAACAGAACTCATGGTGAAATCCAGTACAAAGAAATGAAGATTACAAACGCGTTCCCCGTAGGAGTGGGCTTGCTCGCGATAGCAGAGTGTCAGGTACTGAGGTAGTCACTGACACTACGGCATCGCGAGCAAGCTCACTCCTGCAAAGGGGAGCGATACGACCGCTTACTTGGCAGACTTGATTGCCGCGCCGAGTTTCTTCGCGGCATCGGCCGGGTCGGCTTTCGGGTCGTTGATGTAGTTGGTGACTACGTCAAAGAACGCGCCCTGTACGGCCAGCGTGGTCGCCATGTTGTGCGCCATGCTTGGCTGCAGGCCGCCGCTTTTGGCATCTGCCAGGAAGTCTTTGGCCGCAGTCTGGGCGCACGAGTCGAAACCGTACTTGTCCATGTCCGCCAGCATGTCGGTACGCACCGGGATCGAACCCTTGTTGATGCTGAAGACTTTCTGGAAGTTTTCACCCAGCACGACTTTGGCGATGTCCTGCTGACCGGCAGCAGTGCCTTTGTCTTTCTGCTTGAACACCGCCAGGGAGTCGATGTTGTAGGTGAAGGCCTTGTCGGTGCCCGGGAAGGCTACGCACTGGTAGTCCTTGCCTGCGACTTTCTTGGCTGCGGTCCATTCACTCTTGGCCCAGTCACCCATGATCTGCATGCCGGCCTTGCCGTTGATGACCTTGCCCGCTTCCAGGTTCCAGTCCTGACCCTTGCCGTCGACATCCATATAGGTGGCGACTTTTTTCAGCTCGGTCAGCGACTTGACCATTTCCGGACCGGTCAACGCAGCGTTATCCAGATCGACCAGGGCTTTCTTGTAACCGTCGGCACCCATCACCGACAGCACCACGGCTTCGAAGACAGTGCTGTCCTGCCAAGGCTGGCCACCATGAGCCAGGGGAATGAAGCCTGCGGCCTTGAGCTTGTCGCCGGCAGCGTAGAATTCTTCGAGGGTGGCAGGAGGTTTTTCGATACCGGCTTTCTTGAAGACTTCCGGGTTGATCCACAGCCAGTTGACGCGGTGAATGTTCACCGGCACGGCCACGTAATCACCGTCGTACTTCACGGTATCGGAGACTTTCTTGTCCAGCAGGCTGTCCCACTTTTCCTGCTTGGAAACGTCTTTCAGAACGTCAGTGTCGAGCAGGCCGGTGGAGGCCCATTCCTGGATATCGGGACCTTTGATCTGAGCAACGCCCGGCGGGTTACCAGCCACAGCGCGGCTTTTCAGAACGGTCATGGCGGTCGCACCACCGCCGCCGGCGACAGCGCCGTCTTTCCAGGTGAAACCGTCTTTTTCAACTTGGGCCTTGAGCACATCGACAGCGGCTTTTTCGCCACCGGACGTCCACCAGTGGACAACTTCGACGGTGCCTTTGGAATCAGCGGCCATGGCGCTCAGAGGGAACAACGAGGCGAGAGAAACGAATGCTGCGAGACGGGTGATCGAATTCATCTAATTGACCTTTCTTGTTGTTATGCATGAGCAAGTCTTGGCGCTTGCGCTGCATGGATTCTAAACAAGGGACTCGCGCGGACGGTAACGAAGGGATGCGCGAGTGTCACTGGATGGTTACATTTGGGAGAGGCATCGATTTTACTTATAGGAGCCGGCTTGCTGGCGAAAGCGGTGTGCCAGTCAAAGAGCTATCGACTGGCCGTCTGCATTCGCCAGCAAGCCGGCGCCCGCAGGGACTGCAGCGTGATCGGATTTGCGGTTCATTCCATCCCGCGCGGCAGATACAGCGTCACCCGCAACCCGCCTTCGCGCAGGTTCTGCAACGTCACTTCGCCGCCGTGGCTGTGGGCGATGTTGCGCGCGATGCCCAATCCCAGGCCGTAGCCCTGCTGCTGTTTGCCCGCCAGACGAAAATGCGGCTCGAAGACTTGCTCCAGTCGCTGCTCCGGTACGCCCGGGCCTTCGTCTTCGACGTGCAGGATGAACGCCTGGGCGTCGTCCTCGATGAACAAGTGAGCCTTGTCGCCGTATTTGATGGCGTTGTCGATCAGGTTGCCCATACAGCGACGCAGTGCCAGGGGCTTGCCGTAAAACATCGACATCGCCTGGCCTTTGATCGTCACCCGACCACCGTCGTCGGGCGCCAGAAAGGGCTCGATCAGGCAGTCCAGCGCGTGATTGAGGTCAACCGGCTCGATGTTTTCATGGATATCGGTGTCCTTCACGCATTGCAATGCGCCTTTGACCAGCAGCTCCAGCTCGTCCAGATCGCGAGTGAACTTGACCTGCATCTCCTCGTCGTCGAGCAGTTCGACGCGTAGACGCAAGCGTGTGATGGGCGTGCGCAAATCGTGGGATATGGCGCTGAACAGCTGGCCACGCTCGGTGAGATAACGACTGATGCGATCGCGCATGGTGTTGAAGGCGCGGGTCACCTCGATCACCTCGCTGCCTCCGCCTTCAACCACCGGTTCCACGTCGGCACCCAGCGACAGGTCACGCGCGGCACGGGCCAGGCGCTTGAGCGGGCCGCTCTGCCAATGCACCAACAAGCCAATGAACACCAGCAGAAAAATACTGGTCAGGCCGATGAACCAGACTTGTTGCGACGGCAGGCCTTCTTCTTCGAGCATGGTGTACGGCTCGGGCAGCAAGGAGGCGATGTACAGCCATTCCCCCGGCGACAGCTCGATCTGGGTGACCAGCACCGGTGGGTTCACCGGTTCCAGCGTCAAGGCGTAATGGGCCCAGGAGCGCGGCAACTCATCGAGTTTGAGCCCACTGTTGAAAATCCGCAGATCCTCCGGGCGCACGAACCGGACCAGGATGTCCGGATCGGCCCCCAGGTTTTGCCGCAACACCTGGCCGACCACATCGATCACCGCCGACTTGCGCACCGTCGGCTCCAGCACTTGCATCTCCAGCGGCCGGTCATTGAGCGAGACGAAGAACCGCGTGCCACCCATGCTGCGCAGCTGGTCCAGCACCAGAGGCCGAAAGGCGACGGGCAAGGAGCGGAAATAACTCACGCTGGCCGCCATGGAGAAGCCCAGGCTGCGGGCGCTGGTGACCAGACCTTCCATCTGCGTGGCGCGCAGCTGAGAAAGCCAGATCAGGCTGGACAGGGTCTGGGCCAGCAATACCGCCAGCAGGGTCAATAGCAGCATGCGCCCCAGCAATGAGCGCGGGACTGGCAGGCGGCGCTTTTTCTCGGTGCCCATCGGTGCTCAGTAACCGTTGCTGGCTTGCGGCAGCACATTGGCCGCCAGCAGATAACCACTGCCCCGTACGGTACGAATCAAGCGTGGCGCCTTGCCGGTGTCGCGCAGACGTTGCCGCAGCCGGCTGACCGCCATGTCGACGATACGCTCCAGCGGCATCAGTTCACGCCCACGGGTGGCATTGCCGATGGTGTCGCGGTCGAGGATCTGCTGCGGGTTGTCGAGAAACAGCTTGAGCAGCGCGAAATCGGCGCCGGACAGGATCACCTCCTCGCCGTCGCTGTGGAACAGCCGATGGCTGACCATGTCCAGCCGCCACTCGTCGAAGACCAGCACCTCGCCCCCCGCACGCTCCTGGCCGAACTGGGCACGGCGCAGCAAGGCCTTGATCCGGGCCTGGAGTTCACGCGGGCTGAAGGGTTTGGCCATGTAGTCATCGGCACCGAGTTCAAGCCCGATGACGCGGTCGGCCTCGTCGGAACTGGCGGTGAGCATGATGATCGGGACATGGGGCTGGCGCGGGTGGTGTCTGACCCAGCGGCACAGGCTGAAGCCGTCTTCGTCGGGCAGCATGACATCGAGAATCAGCAGGTCGCTGGGCTCGTCATTGAACGCCTGACGAAATTGCGCTCCATCGCCTACGGTGCGCACCTGAAAGCCGCAGCGGCTCAGGTAGGCCTGCAGCAATTCGCGAATCTCCTGGTCGTCGTCCACCACCAGGATCGATTTACTGACAGCGTTCACTTTGGTCGTCCTTGTAAGCACTGAAATTGTTGTTATGGGGTGAAACTGTTTTACGTCGCAGTGATTGCGCTCGTTCGCCTCGGTGGCAGTCCGGCTTGCCGGCGCTAGCGTCCTTGAAACCGCCACCTCCGGCAAGCCGTGCTGCTACGGGCAGGTGCCCGCTCAGCCTTGCGCGATCAACGCCTGATCCAACGCCACGCCAGCGCCCATCAGTCCCGGATACTCGGCCGTCACCAGCCACACCGGCACATCCTTGAAGTAATCCTTCATCAGGCCCTTTTGCGCAAAGGCCTTGTTGAAACCACTCTGCGTGAAGAAGTCGATGAACCGCGGGATCACCCCACCGGCAATATACACGCCGCCACGACCACCCACGGTCAATACATTGTTGCCGGCGACACGACCCAGGAACACACAGAACTGCTCCAGCACAGCGCTGGCCACTGCATCGCCAGCCAGCGCCGCCGAGGTGATGGCCGCGGGCGACTTCAATACCGGCTCGATTTCGTCCAGCGCGCAGCTGACCTGATACAGCAGCAACAGACCGGCGCCACTCAGAATCGTTTCGGCACTGACATGCTCGTGGCTGGCCATCAGGCGCATCCACAACAAGGCTTCGCGCGGACTGCCGATCGGCAGGTCGACGTGCCCGCCCTCGCCCGGCACCGCCGTCCAGTGGCTTTGACCGGTGCGGATCAGCGTACCGACACCAAGTCCGGTGCCCGGCCCGATCACCACGCGGGCAGCCTTCGGATCGCCCTTGCCGTGGCGTACGGTCAGGTATTCATCGTCGCCCAGGCGGGTCATGCCCAGCGCCATGGCCGTGAAGTCATTGACCATGATCAGGTTGTCGATCTTGAGCGCGGCGCAGAACGACTGGCGATTGATTTTCCAGTGGCTGTTGGTGAAATGAAAGTCGTCACCGGTCACCGGCCCGGCCACCGCCAGGCAGATCGAGCCGACATCGCCCAGTTGCAGCTCCAGGTCCTGCAGGTAGACCAGCAGGGCCTTCTCGGGACTGGCGTAATCGACTGTCGGGAACACCCGGATCGAATGCAATTGATCGTCTTCCCAGATGGCAAAACGAGCATTTGTGCCGCCGATATCACCCACCATCGCCAATGTCACTTGAGCGTCTCCAGATTCGAAGTAAAGGCGCTGGCGCCCTTCTCTGCCGAGCTGAAGGCCATGCGCATGAAACCGAACAGTTCGCGGCCACTGCCGACATTGTGCGACAGACGACCGATTGCCGGCTCTCTGGCGGCCAATTCTGCCGGTTCGACCAAAACTTGCAATGTTCCTTTCACGCCATCCACGCGGATGAGATCCCCATCACGCACCAGTGCCAGAGGGCCACCATCGGAAGCTTCGGGACAAACGTGAATGGCTGCCGGGATTTTTCCCGATGCGCCTGACATGCGCCCGTCGGTGATCAGCGCCACCTTGAAACCGCGATCCTGCAGCACGCCCAGAAACGGCGTCATCTTGTGCAGCTCAGGCATACCGTTGGAGCGTGGGCCCTGAAAACGCATGACCGCGACGAAATCGCACTCCAGCTCCCCGGCCTTGAACGCGTCGGCCAGATCCTGCTGATCTTCGAACACCTTGGCCGGCGCCTCGACGATCTGGTGTTCCAGTGCCACGGCCGAAACCTTCATCACGCCGCGCCCCAGATTGCCTTCCATCACCCGCAGGCCGCCTTCGGGCGAGAACGGACGGGCGATTGGGCGCAGGATGCTTTCATCCAGGCTTTCAGTCGGGCCGTCGCGCCAGACCAGCTGGCCATCCTCAAGGAACGGCTCCTGGGTATAGCGACGCAGGCCACGGCCGACCACGGTATTGACGTCCTCGTGGAGCAGGCCGGCATCGAGCAGTTCGCGAATCAGGAACGACATGCCTCCAGCGGCCTGGAAGTGGTTGATGTCGGCTTTGCCGTTCGGGTAGACGTGGGTCAGGGTCGGCACGACTTCGGAAAGGTCGGCCATGTCCTGCCAGGTCAGCTGAATGCCTGCCGACTGAGCAATGGCAGGCATGTGCAGGGTGTGGTTGGTGGAACCGCCCGTCGCGTGCAGGGCAACAATCGAGTTGACCAGCGAACGCTCGTCCACAATCTCTCCCAGTGGGATGAAATCGCCGCTTTGCTTGGTCAGACGCGTCACCTGGAACGCCGCTTCGCGGGTCAGGGCATCACGCATCGGTGTGTAGGGATTGACGAAGGAGGCGCCCGGCAAGTGCAGCCCCATGACTTCCATCAGCAGCTGGTTGGTGTTCGCCGTGCCGTAGAAGGTGCAAGTGCCCGGGCCGTGATAGGACTTCATCTCCGAGTCCAGCAGCTCCTCACGGGTCGCCTTGCCTTCGGCATAACGCTGGCGCACGTCGGCTTTCTGCTTGTTGGAAATGCCCGAGACCATCGGCCCGCCCGGGACGAAAATGGTCGGCAGATGACCGAACCGCAGCGATCCCATCAACAGACCCGGCACGATTTTGTCGCAGATGCCAAGCATCAGCGCGGCGTCGAACATGTTGTGCGACAGCGCCACGGCGGTGGCCATGGCGATGACTTCACGGCTGGCGATGCTCAGCTCCATCCCCGGCTCGCCCTGGGTCACGCCGTCGCACATGGCAGGCACGCCGCCAGCGAACTGGCCGACCGAGCCGATTTCGCGCAGGGCCTTTTTGATCTGTTCAGGAAAATGCTCGTAGGGCTGATGCGCCGAGAGCATGTCGTTGTACGAAGAAACGATGGCGACGTTGGCCGCATTCATCATCCGCAAGCTGTTTTTGTCTTCGGGCCCGCAGGCAGCGACGCCGTGGGCGAAGTTGGCGCATTGCAGCTTGCCGCGCATCGGCCCGTCGCTCGCCGCGCCCCGGATCAGTTGCAGATAGCGCTGACGGGTTTCACGGCTTCGAGCGATCAGCCGTTCGGTTACCTCAAGGACGCGGGGATGCATTGTCATGAACTCCAGGCTAGCGGATGTGGTCACCCGTTCAGGCACTTACAAAACCCGTCGATCAATCAGACCCCAAGAGAAACGCTTCAGCAAAGGCTTGATTTTTCAGACAGTTGTTATGGCTTTACGGGTTTCTATTTGTAGATAAAACAAAATACTGCCACTAAAAGGGCTTGTTTTCTATTTTTATGAGAATAATCTTGTAATTCCAACAACAAATTTACTGAGGACGGGTGTATGACTCTCCGCATCGCAATCAATGGCTTTGGCCGAATCGGCCGCAACGTCCTACGTGCACTCTATACCCAAGGCTACCGTCAGGACCTGCAAGTCGTCGCCATCAATGATCTGGGTGACAGCGAGATCAACGCCCATCTGCTCAAGTTCGATACCGTTCACGGGCCATTTGACGGCACTGTCGAGCACGACAAGGACAGTCTGACGGTCAACGGTGACCGCATTTCGGTCACGGCGATCCGCAATCCGGCAGAGTTGCCGTGGAAATCCCAGAACATCGACGTGGTCTTCGAATGCACCGGTTTCTTCACGGACCGGGACAAAGCCGCCGCGCACATCACCGCCGGTGCGAAAAAAGTCATCATTTCCGCCCCTGCCAAAGGTGCGGACGCCACCGTGGTGTACGGCGTCAACCATGACGTGCTGCGTCAGTCGCACAGTGTCATCTCCAACGCTTCCTGCACCACCAACTGCCTGGCCCCGGTGGCGCAGGTATTGAACCGCGAACTGGGCATCGAAAGCGGCCTGATGACCACGATTCATGCCTACACCAACGATCAGAACCTGATCGATGTCTATCACACCGATCCGTACCGCGCGCGCTCGGCCACTCAGTCGATGATTCCAAGCAAGACCGGCGCGGCTGAAGCGGTGGGCCTGGTGCTGCCAGAGTTGGCGGGCAAACTGACAGGCATGGCGGTGCGGGTGCCGGTGATCAACGTGTCGCTGGTGGACCTGACCATTCAGCTCAAACGCGATGCGACCGCTGAAGAAGTCAACGCGATCATGAAAGAAGCCGCTCAGCACTCCAAGATCCTGGGCTACAACACCCTGCCGCTGGTGTCCCACGACTTCAACCACAACCCGCTGTCGTCGATCTTTGATGCCAACCACACCAAGGTCAGCGGCCGCCTGCTGAAGGTATTGGCCTGGTACGACAACGAGTGGGGCTTCTCCAACCGCATGCTGGACAACTGCCTGGCACTGATGAACGCGGAGTAAGGTTCAGACCGGGGCGCAGAACGTCCCGGCCGGCGTAACCCTGCAGAGCATGGGAACAACCGATACATAACCTGTAACAGTCCGGCTTGCCGGCGGAGGCGGTCTCACAGACGTCACCGCCGGCAAGCCGGGCTGCTAAAGGCCTTGGTCTTTACTCACCCCTTTACACATTCTTTGCAACTCCCCACCTTGCCAACAGTAGAGATGATACGCATTATCATTTGCTGAATTTCTGGTCGGGTATCCCCGTGAGTCACTCCCTCTTCAATGACGTTTTCCTGGCCCGGCGGACGATACTGCTGCGCACCTTGCAGCGCATGGTGCGTAATCACAGCACCGCCGAAGACCTGCTGCAGGAAACCTATCTGCGCGTGACGCGTGCCTTGGGCGAACGAGCCATCGATCATCTCGAGCCGTTCGTGTTCCAGACCGCGCGCAATCTGGCGCTGGACCACCTGCGCGCCCGACGTATTCATTCACGCACCATGATTGACGACGCCCCCTTGAGCGACATTCATAACGTCGTTGCGCCCAACGCCGCGCTGGAAGATGCCGCTCACGCCGACCGGCTGTTGGAAAGCCTCAACGCGAGCCTGGAAAAGCTTACGCCCAGACAACAGAAGATTTTTACCCTCAGCCGCCTGAACGGCTGCAGCTATCTGGAAATCGCCGAACAACTGGGCGTTTCTGCCAGCACCGTGCAAAAGGAGCTCAAGCTGATCATGGCGATCTGTGTCGCAGTGGCTGCCCGGCTCGATCACTGATGACAGCGACCTGATCCACAAACCATAAGAAAATCGGCGGCGGCTCAGCGACTCTGACGCTAGACTCGCGCCCCACACCGTGTATCCGAGGACGCTCCTTGACGGACTCTCACTCACCTGGCCCTGCCCAAGCTGCGAAGCTGGCCGATCAAAGCACCCTGGATCAGGCATTGAGCTGGCTGATCGAGCTGGAAACGGCCGACGCTCAGACGCGCGCGCGCTTTGAACACTGGCTGGCGGCAGACCCGGCCCATCGCCAGGCCTTCGATCAGGCCCAAGCGGTGTGGAATTCACAGCCCGTGCTGGACGCTGCGGTGAAGCTCGCTGCGGCAAAAAAACCATCCGCCCTGCGCCGCCTGCGCCCGCATTGGCTGCCCCTGGCCACGGCCGCCGTGCTGTTGCTCGGTTTATTCAATTTCAGCGACCTGCCATTACGTCTCAAAGCCGATCACCTGACGGTTGCCGGCGAGCGCCAGCGCCTGGAGCTTGCCGACGGCTCGAAGGTACTGCTCAACACCCGATCGGCCTTCTCCAGCGAGCTGGATGACCGTCAGCGCGTCGCCCGGTTGTACGAGGGTGAGGCGTTTTTCGAGGTGCCCACCGCCAAGGGCTTGCCGCTGGAGGTCGAAGCCGGGCCGGTGCGCATGAGCGCCAGCAGTAGCGCGTTCGCCGTGCGCTACCTGGACGGCGTAGCGCAGATCCAGGTCGAGCGCGGCGCGCTGGATGTGCGCGCCACCCGTGGCAATTCTCAAGTGAGCCTGGGCGCAGGCGACAGCCTTCGGGTCGGGCCCGATGGTTTCGGTGATCGGAAAAAGATCGATCAGGGCAAGGACCTGGCCTGGATCGAGGGGCGGCTGGTCTTCGATAACTGCCCCATGGGCGAGGTGTTGGCCGAGTTGCGCCGCTACTACCCAGGCTGGATCGTCAGCGCCAGCACACGTCTGGATCAGGTGGCCGTCACGGGCAATTACCGTCTGGACAACCCGCTGGACGTGGTTCGCTCCCTGGCGCAAATCACCCGCGCACGCCTGCACGAGCTGCCCGCAATGGTGATCCTGGACTGAGCCTGAATATTTTTACGCGATAACCGTTCGTCGTACGTCTCGTTATAGCCAATGCAAGTGATTCCTATTCATAAAACACTTGCTAACACTTAACGACCCGCACGACAGGGAGCGCTATCGATGCCGTTCACGTTCACCCCGGCCACCTCCGACTCGCCGAGAACCACCCGCCACTACGCCCTTTCGCTGCTCACCGTAGCGCTCTTCGCCGCAGGCCTGCACAGCGCACCTGCGGCAGCCGCCGAAGCGCCCGCGCGTGTTGCCGGCAACTATCCGTTCTCGATCAGCCAGCAACCCTTGGTATCGGCCCTGAACGAGTTCAGCAACGTCACCGGCTGGCAGGTGGGCATGTCCTCGGATCTGGCGAAGAACATCATCTCGCCGGGTGTCAACGGCACGATGTCTGCGGATAAGGCGCTGGAGCGCCTGCTGACCGGCAGTAACCTGAATTACCGCAATCTGGGCAACAACAACGTGGTGCTGGAAAAACGCAGCGCCGCAGGTGCCCTGGCGCTGGATCAGGTGACGGTCAGTGCGACCCGTCAGGCGCAGTCTGTCGATTCCGTACCCAGTACCGTCACTGTGCATGAACGGTCCGACCTGGATCGGCAGAACGTCAATGACATTCGCGATCTGGTGCGCTATGAGCCTGGCGTTTCGGTAGGCGGAGCCGGTCAGCGCGCGGGCACCAGCGGCTACAACATTCGCGGCATCGACGGCGACCGGATCCTGACTCAGGTCGATGGCGTCGAAGTGCCGGACAATTACTTCTCCGGCCCCTACGCCAACACTCATCGCAATTACGTCGACCCGGAGATCGTCAAGCGCGTCGAAATTCTCCGCGGCCCGGCCTCGGCCCTGTATGGCAGCAGCGCCATTGGCGGGGCGGTGAGTTATTACACCCTGGACCCTGAAGACATCATCAAGCCGGGCAGCGATGTCGGCGCACGCTTGAAGACGGGCTACAGCTCGGCAGACAACAGCTGGTTGAACTCGGCGACCGTCGCCGGGCGTCAGGGTGAGGTCGACGCATTGCTGCATGTCAGCCAGCGCAACGGCCGTGAAACCGAATCCTACGGCGAGCACGGCGGCACCGGCCTGAATCGAACTGCCGCCAACCCCGAGGATGTTCGCACCACCAACGTATTGGCCAAGCTGGGCTGGAACTACGGCGACAACGATCGCCTGGCCTTGACCTACGAAAAATTCAAGGACGATACCGACACCGATCAGAAAAGCGCTGTTGGCGGGCCTTTCACCGGAGGCAGGGGCTTCGGTTTTTATCAAGGTCGTGAAGGCAACGACACCATCACCCGCGAGCGTTTCGGGCTGGAAAAGGCCTTCGCCCTCGATAGCCTGCTGGCCGACAACGTCAAATGGAGCCTGAACTACCAGATCGCCAAGACCGACCAGACCACCCTTGAGCGTTATGTGCCTGGCAGCCGCGATGTCTGGCGCACCCGCGATACCTATTACAAGGAACGCCAGTGGATCTTCGATGCCCAGCTGGACAAGGCGTTCAGCATCGGTGACACCGAACATCTGTTGACCTACGGCACCACCCTCAAGCAGCAGAAAGTCACCGGTGAGCGCAGCGGCACCGCGACCTGCGCCGCGGTTCTGGGTACCTGCCGCACTGTCGGCGCGCCGAGCCCGAGTGCCTCCGACAGCCTGGCCGCCACAAGCGACTTCCCTGACCCGACCATCAACACTTACGCCCTGTTCGCGCAGGACCAGATCAAGTGGGGTGACTGGACCTTCATGCCGGGCGCACGTTACGACTACACCACCCTCGACCCGCACGTGACCGAAGAATTTCTGCGCGCGGTCAGCCTGACCAGCGCCGACCAGTTCAACGACAAACAGAAGAAATGGCATCGCCTGTCGCCCAAGCTGGGTGTGACCTACGCCATCGACGACGCCTACACCTGGTATGGCCAGTACGCAGAAGGTTTCCGCACGCCGAGCGCCAAGGCGTTGTATGGCCGCTTCGAGAACCTCAACACCGGCTATGTCGTGGAGCCCAATCCCGATCTTGAGCCCGAGAAGAGCAAAAGCTACGAGACCGGTCTGCGCGGACGGTTCGATGAGGGCTCGTTCGACGTGGCGGTGTTCTATAACAAGTACCGCGATTTCATCAACGAAGACGCGATCCAGCCGGCGACTTCCACCGAAGCGGTGTTCCAGTCCAATAACATCCGGCACGCCACGATCAAGGGCATCGAACTCAAGGGTCGCTTGAACCTCGACAGCTTCGGCGCGCCACATGGCCTCTACACCCAGGGTTCGCTGGCGTATCTGTATGGTCGTAACGACGACAGCGGCCAGCCGATCAATAGCGTCAACCCGCTGACCGGCGTGTTCGGCCTGGGGTATGACCAGGGTAACTATGGCGGCTTGTTGAACTGGACCCTGGTCAAACGCAAGACCCGCGTAGACGACACCAACTTCCACGCGCCTGACGGCTCCTCCACCCAGTTCAAGACCCCAGGCTTCGGTTTGCTCGACCTGACCGGCTATTACAAGGTCAGCGACGATGTGACCGTCAGCGGCGGCCTCTACAACCTCGCCGACAAGAAATACTGGTTGTGGGATGACGTGCGCGGTTATGACGGCGTTGGCGAAGCGGGCGTGACCGCGCCTGCCAATCTCGATCGCCTGACCCAGCCGGGTCGCAACTTCGCGATCAATCTGGTGTGGGACATCTGACAGGCACTGCGCCTTCTGTAGGAGCCGGCGTGCTGGCGAACCCGATAGGTCAGACGGCACATCCGTCTCTGACATGCCGCATTCGCCAGCAAGCCGGCTCCTACAAGGGCACATCGCCGGGTTTGCGTTTTACGTTTTTGCAGCCGCTCATTCGTCTCGTCTACAAGCGTTCACAAGGAAGACACCATGCATCAAGACTCGATTCGTCGCTCCCAGCGCCTGAACCAGATCACCCACGCGCCCCATGAGCAACTGGACAAGGCGGTCAAGGCCCATGCCCCCTTCGAAACCCTTGCCAGCTACAGCCGTTTTCTGAGCGCTCAATACCTGTTTCAGCAGGAACTCAAAGCGCTGTACAGCGATCCCCGATTGACTGCATTGATCGCCGACCTCCCCCAGCGTTGCCGCGCCGAACAGGCCAAGGCCGACCTGCACGACCTTGATGCGCCGGTTCCTGCGCCTGTGCCCGGCGCAGTCGCCAACGTAGCGCTGGCCGAGGCGCTGGGCTGGCTGTTCGTATCCGAAGGTTCGAAACTGGGCGCCGCCTTCCTGATCAAGCGCGCTGCAGCCCTGAACCTCACTGAAAGCTTCGGCGCGCGCCACCTCGGTGAGCCCGCCGGTGGTCGCGCCGACGGCTGGAAGCAATTTGTTCGTCTGCTCGACGAGCTGCCTTTGAGCGAAGAACAGGAACGCCAGACAGATCGCGGCGCCGTGGCTGCCTTCGAGCGCTTCAACGTGCTCCTGCAACATGCCTATACGTCGGCTGCAGCGGCCGAACCTGCCTGAAAGAGCGCGCTTGGCGCCCCACGCTGGTAAGCTGGGCGCCATTGCCGGGCACAACCTTGCAACGCATTTTCACCCTGCCGTATCCCGAGACTCATGACCAGCACACCTGAAGGCAGCAAACTGTCCCGCATCCTGTTTGGCATCCTGGCCTATGTAAGCCTGACGATCGGTATCATTGCGATATTCATTCCAGGGCTGCCCACGACCGAATTCATTCTCCTGGCCGCCTGGGCTGCGACCAAAAGCTCGCCACGCCTGAGCGCCTGGCTGGAAAACCATCGCCTGTTCGGGCCCATGCTGAGCAACTGGCGCAACGGCAAGCTGATTGCCCGCAGCGCCAAGATCAGCGCCACCGTGACCATGCTGATCTGCGCGGTGATGATGCTGGTGGTGCTCAAGCACAACTGGTGGATCTACTTCGCGGTGGCCGGCATGCTGTTGGTCAATCTGTGGATCTGGTCGCGACCTGAGCCTGGCAGGCAAGCCAGCGAATGCACGGAGTCTTCCGGCCAGCGCTGAACCGCCGCCCCGGGCGACGGTCTGCTCCTTACCGACATCGTTTGTTGAGGGATCAGTCTCATGTTCGAGCCAGGCCACCTGCACATTACCCGCACCGCCGTCCAGCCGGACGAGGTCGGCTACGACATCCACCTTCGCTACGAACTCTGCCAGACCGCCGACGCCTGCCAGGGCATGCACTTCAGCATGGAAGGTCAGATCAACGGCAAGACACTCAACGAAGCGTTCGACCTGCCCAAGGACATGGCCTACAACTTCGCCAGCAAGGCCTCGCGCCTCGCTGAAAAACACGGCCTGCCCAAAGGCACCGATCTTCACGCGATGCACGGCCAGTACGACGCCATGTTCGAAGACATTCGCGAAAAGCTCGACATGAAGTCCGGTGATCCAGTGAAACCGGAGCATTTGCAGTGATCACTCGAACACACAGCCTGTAGGAGTGAGCTTGCTCGCGATAGTGTTTTGTCAGTCAACGTACCCAAGACTGCTTCAACGCAATCGCGAGCAAGCTCACTCCTACAGGGGCTAACACCGCGAACGCACGCGAGATTACTGGCATAATCGCCCCGGTCTCCCGCCCGAAGCCCTCCGCCTCCCATGCGCATCCACGTCACATTCATCGACCGCGTCGGCATCACCCAGGAAGTCCTGGCGATTCTCGGCGGGCGGAACCTGAACCTCGACGCGGTGGAAATGGTCCCGCCCAACGTCTACATCGACGCCCCCACCCTCAGTCATGAGGTGCTGGAGGAACTCAAGGACCGATTGTTTCGCGTACGCGGCGTGGAAGCCATCACGGTGGTCGATATCCTCCCCGGTCAACGTCGCCATCTGCAACTGGACGCGCTGCTCGCCGCCATGACCGACCCGGTGCTGGCCCTGGACAGCGCTGGCGACATCCTGCTGGCCAACCCGGCGCTGGTAGCGTTGTACGGTCGCGAACCTGCCGGGGAATCTGTCGGCGAATTGTTTTCCGACCCTGGTCTGCAATCAGCGCTGCTGGAGAACGGCTTTCGCCTGCCATTGCGCGAGGTCACGCTCAACGGCGAGGCGCTGCTGCTCGATGCCACGCCGATCACCGATGCCGGTGCGCTGCTGACCCTGTACCTGCCCAGCCGCATCGGCGAACGGCTTTCGGCCCTGCACCACGACCACGCCGAAGGCTTCGATGCCTTGCTCGGCGACTCCGCCCCGATCCGCACCCTCAAGGCCCGTGCTCAGCGCGTGGCGGCACTGGATGCGCCGCTGCTGATCCAGGGCGAAACCGGTACCGGCAAGGAGCTGGTGGCGCGCGCCTGTCATGCCGTCAGCGCGCGCAACGGTGCGCCGTTCCTGGCGCTCAACTGCGCCGCACTCCCGGAAAACCTCGCCGAGAGCGAGCTGTTCGGTTACGCCCCAGGGGCCTTCACCGGCGCCCAGCGCGGCGGCAAACCCGGCCTGATGGAGCTGGCAAACAAGGGCACGGTGTTTCTCGATGAAATCGGCGAGATGTCCCCTTACTTGCAGGCCAAACTGCTGCGGTTCCTCAATGACGGCAGCTTTCGGCGGGTCGGTGGCGACAAGGAAGTCCAGGTCAACGTCCGAATCCTCAGCGCGACCCATCGCAATCTGGAAAAAATGGTCGCCGAAGGCACCTTTCGTGAAGACCTGTTCTATCGCCTGAACGTGCTCAATCTGGAAGTCCCGCCGCTGCGCGAACGCGGGCAGGATATCCTGATGCTCGCGCGCTATTTCATGGAGCAGGCCTGCACCCAGATCCAGCGCCCGGTGTGCCGTCTCGCACCCGGCACCTACCCTGCGCTACTCGGTAACCGCTGGCCGGGTAACGTCCGGCAGCTGCAGAACGTGATTTTCCGCGCAGCGGCGATCTGCGAAAGCTCGCTGGTGGACATTGGTGACCTGGACATCGCCGGCACCTCGGTGGCGCGGCAAAGCGATGGGGAAATCGACAGCCTGGAAGCCGCGGTCGAGGATTTCGAGAAATCGCTGCTGGAAAAACTCTACAGCCACTACCCCTCGACCCGACAACTGGCCGCGCGCTTGCAAACCTCACACACAGCGATTGCCCATCGATTGCGCAAGTACGGGATCTCTGGAAAAACCTGAGGCAGCGGACAGGAACGGCTTCTGCCGCAGGCGTGGGAGCTCGGCTTGCCAGCGATCTGCCGCGCAGCGGTAGTAAATCCTGCATCCCGGTTAATCCTGAAACATCGGGTAGGCACTATGTACGACCGGTTCCCGGCCGATCGCGGGCAAGCCTCGCTCCCATGGGCTCGACCGAGAATCAAACGCGCCTGGAACGATTTCGAAACAGCGTATCGATATCATTCCACAGCCATCGAATCCCCTGTCTACAAGGCCTTGATCCCACAGCGGTTTTCAAACCTCGTCCATCTGTATCGATTTCGCTACAGCCCGCTCGCTGCGAAAATCCCCAGAATCGCTGAAAGCCTTGAATAACGGGCCTTGCATGGTGTTGGCCGCAAACTTGCTATGACGTTCTGATCATGCTCGCGCCAACGACGAGCGATTGTTCATTCTGGGGAGTTTCCATGACCGAGTTGCGTTTTACCGAAGACCACGAGTGGCTGCGTGCCGAAACAGACGGCAGCGTCACAGTCGGTATCACCGCTTTCGCACAGGAAGCACTGGGTGACGTGGTTTTCGTGCAACTGCCAGAGCTGCAGGCCTACGACAAGGGCGCCGAAGCAGCTACTGTTGAATCGGTGAAAGCCGCCAGCGGTGTGTACATGCCGCTCGATGGTCAAGTGGTCGAAATCAACCCGGCGCTGGACGCCAATCCCGAACTGGTCAACGAAGACCCGATCGGCCAGGGCTGGTTCTTCCGTTTTATCCCTTCCGACGCCGCCGCTGTCGGCCAACTGCTGGATCAGGACGCTTACGACCGTCTGATCAAAGCCAACGCCGAAGCCTGAGGAACGCGAAATGACTGATCGCATCGAATTGAGCACCGCCAACGAGTTCATCGCCCGTCACATCGGCCCACGCGCCGACGACGAACAGGCCATGCTCGCGACCCTGGGTTTCGACTCGCTGGAGGCCCTGAGCGCCAGCGTCATCCCTGAGTCCATCAAGGGCACCAGCGTGCTGGGCCTGTCCGCCGGGCAAAGTGAAGCCGACGCACTGGCAGACATCAAAGCCATTGCCAGCAAGAATCAACTGTTCAAGACCTTCATCGGCCAGGGTTACTACAACACCCACACGCCGGCGCCGATCCTGCGCAACCTGCTGGAAAACCCGGCCTGGTACACCGCTTACACCCCGTATCAGCCGGAGATTTCCCAAGGCCGCCTGGAGTCGCTGCTCAACTTCCAGACCCTGATCAGCGACCTGACCGGCCTGCCGATCGCCAACGCCTCGCTGCTCGATGAAGCCACCGCCGCTGCCGAAGCCATGACTTTCTGCAAACGCCTGAGCAAGAACAAAGGCAGCCACAAGTTTTTCGCCTCGGCCCATTGCCACCCACAGACCCTCGACGTGCTGCGCACCCGTGCCGAGCCGCTGGGTATCGAGGTGGTCGTGGCTGATGAAACTCAGTTGAGCGATGTCAGCGAGTTCTTCGGTGCCCTGCTGCAATACCCGGCCAGCAATGGTGACGTTTTCGACTACCGCGAACTGGTCGAGCGCTTCCACGCCGCCAACGCACTGGTCGCCGTCGCAGCAGACCTGCTGGCACTGACCCTGCTGACCCCTCCGGGCGAATTCGGCGCCGATGTGGCCATCGGCAGCGCGCAACGCTTCGGTGTACCCCTGGGTTTCGGCGGCCCGCACGCTGCTTATTTCTCCACCAAAGACGCCTACAAGCGCGACATGCCAGGGCGACTGGTGGGCGTGTCCATCGACCGCTTCGGCAAGACTGCCCTGCGTCTGGCCATGCAGACCCGCGAACAACATATTCGCCGCGAAAAGGCCACCAGTAACATCTGCACCGCGCAGGTGCTGCTGGCCAACATCGCCAGCATGTACGCCGTGTACCACGGCCCGCGCGGCCTGACGCGCATCGCCAACCGCGTGCATCACCTGACCGCGATCCTCGCCAACGGCCTGAGCCAGCTGGGCCTGGATGCCGAGCAGGCGTTCTTCTTCGACAGCATCACCCTGAACACCGGCGCGCGCACGGCCGAGCTGCATGCCAAGGCACGCGCTGCGCGGGTCAACCTGCGCGAAGTGGACGCCCAACACCTGGGCCTGTCGCTGGACGAAACCACCCAGCAAGCCGACATCGAAGTGCTCTGGAAGCTGTTCGCCGCCGAGGGTCAGGCCTTGCCTGAGTTCGCTGCACTGGCGAGCAGCGTCGAGGCACGCCTGCCAGCGGAACTGAAGCGTCAGTCGCCGATTCTCAGCCACCCGGTGTTCAACCGTTACCACTCCGAAACCGAGCTGATGCGCTACCTGCGTCGCCTGGCCGACAAGGACCTGGCGCTGGACCGCACCATGATTCCGCTGGGCTCGTGCACCATGAAGCTCAACGCGGCCAGCGAAATGATCCCGGTGACCTGGGCCGAGTTCGGCAACCTGCACCCGTTCGCCCCGGCCGAGCAAAGCGCCGGCTACCAGCAACTGACCGACGAACTGGAAGCGATGCTGTGTGCCGCCACCGGTTACGACGCGATCTCCCTGCAGCCAAACGCTGGCTCCCAGGGCGAGTATGCCGGCCTGCTGGCGATTCGTGCCTACCACCAGAGCCGCGGCGATGACCGTCGCGATATCTGCCTGATCCCGTCGTCGGCCCACGGCACCAATCCGGCGACCGCTAACATGGCCGGCATGCGGGTAGTCGTGACCGCCTGCGACGCGCGTGGCAACGTCGACATCGAAGACCTGCGTGCCAAGGCCATCGAGCACCGCGAACACCTCGCCGCGCTGATGATCACCTACCCGTCCACCCACGGTGTGTTCGAGGAAGGCATCCGCGAAATCTGCGGAATCGTTCACGACAACGGCGGCCAGGTGTACATCGACGGCGCCAACATGAACGCCATGGTCGGCCTCTGCGCTCCAGGCAAGTTCGGCGGCGACGTGTCCCACCTGAACCTGCACAAGACCTTCTGCATTCCCCACGGCGGTGGCGGCCCGGGCGTCGGCCCGATCGGCGTGAAGTCGCACCTGGCACCGTTTCTGCCGGGTCACGGCAAGATGGAGCGCAAGGAAGGCGCAGTCTGCGCGGCGCCTTTCGGCAGCGCGAGCATTCTGCCGATTACCTGGATGTACATCCGCATGATGGGTGGCGAAGGCCTCAAGCGTGCTTCGCAGCTGGCGATCCTCAATGCCAACTACATTTCCCGTCGCCTGGAAGAGCATTACCCGGTGCTGTACACCGGCAGCAGTGGTCTGGTGGCGCATGAATGCATCCTTGATTTGCGCCCACTCAAGGAAACCAGCGGTATCAGCGTCGATGACGTGGCCAAGCGCCTGATCGATTTCGGTTTCCACGCCCCGACCATGTCGTTCCCGGTGGCGGGCACGCTGATGATCGAGCCGACCGAGAGCGAATCCAAAGAAGAACTGGACCGCTTCTGCGACGCGATGATTCACATTCGCCAAGAGATCCGCGCAGTGGAAAGCGGCACGCTGGACAAAGACGACAACCCACTGAAAAACGCGCCGCATACCGCAGCCGAACTGGTGGGCCAGTGGAGCCATCCGTACAGCCGCGAGCAAGCGGTATACCCGGTTGCCTCGCTGATCGAAGGCAAGTACTGGCCACCGGTGGGTCGCGTCGACAACGTGTTCGGCGACCGCAACCTGATCTGCGCCTGCCCGTCCATCGAAGACTACGCTTAACCTGCCACCTCGCGCGCTTCCATGCCCTTGCATGGGAGCGATCACGTCTTGTAGGAGCCGGCTTGCTGGCGAATGCGTCCGTCCAGACCCCTTTATGCTGTCTGTCCTGTCGCATTCGCCAGCAAGCCGGCTCCTACAGGGATCGTGCCCACCGCCATAAAAAGAATGACTCGGAGCCCAATCATGTCCCTGAGCGTGTTTGACCTGTTCAAGATCGGCATTGGTCCCTCCAGCTCCCACACCGTAGGCCCGATGCGAGCCGCAGCGCGCTTCGCCGAAGGTCTGCGTCGTGACCAATTGCTTGAAACCACCACCTGCGTGAAAGTCGAGCTATACGGCTCGCTCGGCGCCACCGGCAAGGGCCACGGCAGTGACAAGGCTGTGCTGCTGGGCTTGGAAGGCGAGCACCCGGATACCGTCGACACCGAACAGGTGGCCGAGCGCCTGCAACGCATCCGCAGCAGCGGGCGGCTGAACCTGTTGGGCGAACACGCCATCGATTTCGTCGAGAAGCAGCACCTGGCGATGATCCGCAAACCCCTGCCCTACCATCCCAACGGCATGATCTTCCGAGCCTTCGATGCGGCTGGGCTGCAGATTCGCAGCCGCGAGTACTACTCGGTGGGCGGCGGGTTCGTGGTCGATGAAGACGCCGCCGGTGCAGATCGCATCGTGGAAGACAGCACCCCACTGCCCTACCCGTTCAAGACCGGCAAGGAACTGCTGGCCCACTGCGCGAGCACCGGGTTGTCCATCAGCCAGATCATGCTGGCCAACGAAGCCGCCTGGCGGCCTGAGGCAGATACCCGCCTGGGCCTGCTGAATATCTGGCAAGTGATGCAGGATTGCGTTGAAGCCGGGTGCCGAAACGAAGGCATCCTGCCCGGCGGCCTTAAGGTCAAGCGGCGTGCGGCGGCGCTGCATCGCCAGCTGTGCAAGAACCCGGAAGCAGCACTGCGTGATGCCCTGTCCGTGCTGGACTGGGTCAATCTGTATGCGCTGGCGGTCAATGAAGAAAACGCCAACGGCGGTCGTGTGGTCACCGCGCCCACCAATGGCGCGGCGGGGATCATCCCGGCGGTGTTGCATTACTACATGCGCTTTATCACCGGTGCCAACGAAGATGACGTGGTGCGCTTCCTGCTGACTGCTGCTGCGATCGGCATTCTGTACAAGGAAAATGCCTCGATCTCCGGCGCAGAGGTCGGTTGCCAGGGTGAGGTCGGCGTGGCCTGCTCCATGGCTGCCGGTGCGCTCTGCGAAGTCTTGGGCGGTAACGTACAGCAAGTGGAAAACGCCGCTGAAATCGGCATGGAACACAATCTGGGCCTGACTTGCGATCCGATTGGCGGCCTGGTTCAGGTGCCCTGCATCGAGCGCAACGCGATGGGTTCGGTCAAAGCGATCAACGCTGTGCGTATGGCCCTGCGCGGTGACGGTCAGCATTTTGTCTCGCTGGATAAGGTGATCCGCACCATGCGCCAGACCGGCGCCGACATGAAAAGCAAATACAAGGAAACAGCCCGTGGCGGGCTGGCCGTGAACATTATCGAGTGCTGATACCAGCCCATTTCGTGGTGTTTCATGCCCGACGGGCAGGAACCCGCAAAAGTCTTGAAGGAGTCATCCATGTCCACAGAACTGCTGAAAACCCCGCTCAACGCCCTGCACCGTGAACTGGGCGCCAAGATGGTCGAATTCGCCGGCTACGACATGCCGGTGCAATACCCGGCCGGGGTGATGAAGGAGCATTTGCACACCCGCGAGCAAGCCGGTCTGTTTGATGTCTCGCACATGGGCCAGATCCTGCTCAGCGGCGCAAATGCCGCAAAGGCCCTGGAAACCCTGGTGCCAGTAGACATCATCGACCTGCCCGTGGGCATGCAGCGTTACGCCATGTTCACCAACGAAAGCGGCGGCATCCTCGACGACCTGATGGTCGCCAACCTGGGTAACGATCAGTTGATGCTGGTGGTGAACGCGGCCTGCAAGAACGAAGATCTGGCCCACCTGCAAAAACACATCGGCGATCAGTGCGGCATCAAACCGCTGTTCGATGAGCGCGCCCTGCTCGCCCTTCAAGGCCCACAAGCGGTAACCGCGCTTGCGCGCCTGGCGCCGGATGTGGCGAAGATGACCTTCATGCAGTACACCTCCTGCAACATCGATGGCATCGACTGCTATGTCAGCCGCTCGGGCTACACCGGTGAAGATGGTTACGAAATTTCCGTCCCGGCCGATCAGGCAGAGTCCCTGGCCCGTCGCCTGCTGGCCGAGCCGCAAGTTGCGCCCATCGGCCTGGGCGCCCGTGACTCGCTGCGCCTGGAAGCAGGCTTGTGTCTCTACGGCCACGACATGAACACCCAAACCACACCGATTCAGGCCAGCCTGCTGTGGGCCATCTCCAAGGTCCGCCGTGCCGACGGTGCACGCGCGGGAGGTTTCCCCGGCGCCGAACACATCTTCGCCCAGCACCAAAGCGGTGCGGCGCGCAAACGCGTGGGCCTGTTGCCGCAGGAGCGTACCCCGGTCCGGGAAGGCGCAGAAATCGTCGACGCCGACGGCACTGTAATCGGCATGATCTGCAGCGGCGGTTTTGGTCCAACGCTGGGCGGGCCGCTGGCCATGGGCTACCTGGACGCTGCATTCACCGCGCTCGAAACGCCGGTATGGGCCATCGTCCGTGGTAAGAAAGTCCCGATGCTGGTCAGCAAAATGCCTTTCGTTGCACCACGTTACTTCCGCGGTTAATCACACCGTCAAAAAACTGCGGCACCGCAACAGTGCATGAAACTGTGCGAATGCCGCAGTCTGGCGCCGCTCCCAAACAGCAATCAAACTGTCAGAAAATTGCACTTCCAGATCAGCCTTTACAGCAAAAACTATCGATTGATCGGACTTGGTTAAAGTTTTCAAAAAGCCGGCCAAACCCCCTGAAACCGGGCATATCCGGGGCTTGTTTTTTCTGCGAGAGTTAGCGTAGAGTTTCTCGACTGTGTTTGCATGGGTCGCTGGGATCGTGACCTGGGCAGTAGCGCCAAAAGCAATGCTACATCCCGCTCTACGTTTCTTCTTCCTGCAACCAGCCCAGTACTCTTTCGTGCGAAAGGGACTGTCATTAATTTATGCTCCAAGGAATAAGAAAATGTCCCAACGTCAGAGCGGTACCGTTAAGTGGTTTAACGACGAGAAAGGTTTTGGTTTTATCACTCCAGAGAGCGGTCCGGATCTGTTCGTCCACTTCCGCGCTATTCAGGGCAACGGCTTCAAAAGCCTGAAAGAAGGCCAGAAGGTCACTTTCATCGCCGTGCAGGGCCAGAAAGGCATGCAGGCTGACGAAGTACAAGCCGAAGCCTGATCGCTGAAGCACAAAAGCCCCTGATGGCAACGTCAGGGGCTTTTTTATGCCTGCGATTGCGTAAACTGCCTGCTTTGCGGTGAAGAGCGCTGCCCCATGCCCAAACACTTGCTTCGCCCCCAAGGGGACTTCCCCGCTGCAGGTCTGGGCCGGCGCCTGGCTGCCATTTTTTACGACGCCCTGTTGTGCGTCGCACTGCTGATGGTGACGACGTTCATCTACAAGTTGGTCTGGATGGGGGTCGTCGGGCAAGTGAAGCTGCGCCAGTTGTCAGAGTCCGGCGCGCTGGACGGCGACCCTCTGCTCTCGACCCTGCTGCTGTTCGCGCTGTTTGCCTTCTTCGCCAAGTTCTGGACCCACTCCGGGCAGACCCTGGGGATGCAAGTCTGGGGCATCCGTGTGCAAAACGCCGACGGCTCCGGCATCAGCCTGTGGCAAGCGCTGCTGCGCTTTGTCGTGGCGATCGCCTCCTGGCTGTGCATGGGTCTTGGGTTCTTCTGGAGCTTGTTCGACAAACACAAACGCAGCTGGCATGACATGTACTCCGAGACCCGGTTGGTGCACATTCCCCGGCAGAAAAAGTCCGTTTCAGGACCGTCTGCGAGCGATCAGCCACAAAAAAGCCGACCCTGAGGTCGGCTTTTTTACAACGCAGCAGCGATCAACCCGCTCGGCGCAGCAACCAGACACCCGCCAGCGCGCAAACACCGGCCGGCACCAGCACCGCGAACAGCGGCGAGAACCCGAACACCAGGCTCGACGGGCCCAGCAGGTCCTGGGCGATACGGAAGGTAAAACCTACCAGGACGCCGGTGAACACGCGCTGCCCCAAGGTTACCGAACGCAGCGGGCCGAAGATGAACGAGATCGCCATCAACACCAGCGCCACCGTCACCAGCGGCTGCAGGATCTTGGTGTAGAACGCCAGCCAGTAGCGGCCGTTGTTCAGGCCCTGATCGGCCAGGTACCGCGAGTAGCTATACAGCCCGGTCATCGACAACGACTCGGGCGGCAGCACCACCGTACTCAACAGTTGAGGGCTCAAGGCGACGTTCCAGCGCTCCTCCGGGGCGGTGACCACTTCGGTCCGGCCATCGTGAAACAGCGTGGTCGTCACATCCTTGAGCATCCAGTAGTCGGTCTTGAAGTTCGCCTGTTTGGCGAAACTGGCACTGAGCATGTGCCGCTGATCATCGAAGCGATAGCGCGTTACACCGTAGAGCAAGCCATCGGGCTGCACGGCGTTGATGTGGATGAACTCTTGACCCTGACGATGCCACAGCCCGTGCCTGGAGCTTTGCGCGTCGCCGGAACCCTGCGCCAGCGAACGAGCCGCCTGGGCTTGAGCCTCGGTGACCGGCGCGACGTACTCACCAATCAGCAGACCGGCAATCATCAACAGCAACATGGGTTTCATGACCGCCCAGACGATCCGTCCCAGGGAAACCCCGGCGGCCCGCATGATCGTCAGCTCACTGCTGCTGGCCAGTGCCCCCAGGCCAATCAGACAGCCAATCAATGCCGCCATCGGCAGCATGTCGTAGAGGCGGCGTGGCGCCGTCATCACGACAAAGCTGAGCGCATCCATCAGCGTATAGGTGTCGCTGATTTCACCCATTTCATCAATGAATGCAAACAGCGAGGCCAGGCCCAGAATCACGCCAAGGACACCGAGGATGGCGAAGAGCACGCTCTTGCCGATGTATCGATCGAGCTTAACCATGAGCCACCTCCGACGCGCTGCGGCGACTCGCGATCTTCAGACGCAAAGCCTCCCAGTACACCAGACCCAGACCGGTCAGCAGGAATATGCCATGCACCCACCACAGACCCAGCACTGGCGGCGTCTTGCCTTTTTCCAGCGCGCTGCGTGCCGCAATCAGGATGGTGAGGTAAGCCATGTACAGCAGGATCGCCGGCAGCAGCTTGAGGAAGCGCCCTTGACGTGGATTGACCCGCGCCAGCGGCACGGCCATCAATGTCACGATGAACACCAGGATCGGCAACGACAGACGCCATTGCAGCTCGGCCGAGTTACGCAACGATGGCTCACCGTGGAGCAACTCACTGGTGGAGATGGCATCGCGGTCGGTGATCTCGTCGCTGATGTCGGGCTTGGGCAGCAATGCCCCATAGGTGTCGTACTTGATGACGCGGTAGTCGGCCTGCCCGGGATTGCCGTCATAGCGATAGCCGTTTTCCAGAATCAGGTAACGACTGCCGTCTGGACGGATTTCCTGGCGCCCCTTCTCCCCGACCAGGACGGTGATGCCGTGGTCCTTCTTCTCGCCGAGCTTCTTCTCGGAAATGAACGCGCCGCCGAGATTGACCCGGTCATCGGACAGGGTTTCGGTGTAGGTCACGCGACTGCCATCGCGCAGCGTCTGGAAACGACCGGGCACCAGGGTGTCGAACTCGGTCATTGCATCCTGCTTGTTGAGCAGCAGCTGGAACTGGGTAGCGCCTTGCGGTGCAAGACTGAAGCTCAGCCAGGCGACCAGCAGGGAAATCAGGGCAGCGGGCGCCATGGTCATCCACAGCAGACGCTGCTGGCTCATGCCGGTGGCCGCCAGGACGGTCATTTCGCTTTCCAGGTACAGCCGCCCGTAAGCCAGGAGAATCCCGAGAAACAGACCCAGCGGCAGAATCAGTTGCAGAAAACCGGGCAGACGAAAGCCCATGATCAGAAACAGCACGCCCGGGTCGAGCGCACCGGATGCAGCCTGGGCCAGGTATTTGATGAAACGGCCACTCATGATGATTACCAACAACACGGCGCTGACAGCGCTCAAGGTAACCAGCACTTCTCGGGACAGGTAACGGAAGACAATCAAACCAGACACTCCAGGGTTGTCACGCTCAGGCAGCCTGACAAGGAAATGGGTCAGCCATGGTGCTCGCGACGGCGACCCACCAAAAAAATATGCGGCATTATCCTGTGATTGGGTGTGTCTGTCACTGCGCGTGCCGGATACTTCTCCAACCAATGCAAGTACGAGCGTTCCGACGGGGTTGTCATCTATCGGCTCGCAGGGTCAAACTGCGGGCCTTGCCGCTGGCAGGGCGATGCGAGACACCTCGACCTGCGCCGAGCCGCGAACTCATTTGCGATTACCCACAGTTTATTCGGGGACCCCGACATGGAATTGGTTGTTAAAAGCGTCAGTGCAGAAACCTTGAAGACCGCCACCCTGGTGGTTGCCGTTGGTGAAGGCCGCACGCTGAGCGATGCTGCTAAAAATGTCGACACCCTGAGCGGTGGTGCGATCAGCGCCGTGCTCAAGCGCGGCGATCTGTCGGGCAAAACCGGCCAGAGCCTGTTGCTGCACAGCCTGCCCAACCTCAAGGCCGACCGCGTACTGCTGGTGGGCACGGGCAAGGAACCTGAACTGACCGATCGCCAATTCCGCAAAATCGTCACTGGCGCGCTCAACACCCTGAAAAGCCTGGGCGGCACTGATGCGGCCTTCGCCTTGGATCAGGTCAACGTCAAGAACCGCGACGTCTACGGCAAGAACCGCCTGCTGGTCGAAACCCTCGCAGACGGCGAGTACGTGTTCGATCGCTTCAAGAGCCAGAAGGCCGATCCACGCGCGTTGAAAAAAGTCACCCTGCTGACGGCCAAGGCCAGCGTCGCCGAAGTCGAACGCGCCGCCAGGCATGCACAGGCGATCGCCGCCGGCATGGCAGTGACGCGCGACCTGGGCAACATGCCGCCGAACATCTGCCACCCGGTCTACCTGGGCGAGCAAGCCAAGGCATTGGGCAAAGCCAACAAAGGCCTGAAGGTAGAAGTGTTCGACGAGAAAAAAATCGCCGAACTGGGCATGGGCTCGTTTCTGGCCGTCGGCCAGGGCAGTGCCCAGCCACCGCGCCTGATCGTGATGCAGTACGCCAACGGCAAGAAAGGCGACAAGCCGTTCGTGCTGGTCGGCAAGGGCATCACCTTCGACACCGGCGGCATCAGCCTCAAGCCGGGCGCCGGCATGGATGAGATGAAGTTCGACATGTGCGGCGCCGCCAGCGTGTTCGGCACCCTGCATGCGGTCCTGCAACTGCAACTGCCGATCAACCTGGTGTGCATCGTGGCCGCTGCCGAAAACATGCCGAGCGGCAACGCGACCCGTCCGGGCGATATCGTCAAGACCATGAGCGGCCAGACTGTCGAAATCCTCAACACCGACGCCGAAGGCCGACTGGTGCTGTGCGATGCCCTGACCTACGCCGAACGCTTCAAGCCGCAGGCGGTGATCGACATCGCCACCCTGACCGGCGCCTGTGTCGTCGCCCTTGGCGGCCACACTTCGGGCCTGCTGGGCAACAGCGACACGCTGATCGACCAGGTGCTCGATGCCGGCAAACGCGCCGATGACCGCGCCTGGCAGCTGCCGTTGTTCGACGAGTACCAGGAGCAACTGGACAGCCCGTTCGCCGACATCGCCAATATCGGCGGCCCGAAAGGCGGCACCATCACCGCGGCCTGCTTCCTCTCGCGCTTCACCAAGGCTTACGAGTGGGCGCACCTGGACATCGCCGGCACGGCATGGCTGAGCGGCGGCAAGGACAAGGGCGCCACTGGCCGTCCGGTGCCACTGCTGACTCAATACCTGCTCGACCGCGCTGGCGTGTAACGCCGCAGAACGTGCCGTGCCCCGTCGCAGGGGCCGGCACGTACGTTCTGGAATTACCATGACCCAAGTCGACTTCTACATCCTGCCCAGCGCCGACCCACTCGCGCGGCTGGATTTCGCCTGCAAACTCACGGACAAGGCCTGGCGCCTCGGGCACCGGGTCTACCTGCATTGCAGCGATGCCCAACAGCGTGCCGAGCTGGACGCCCGTCTGTGGCGCTTCAAGGGCGAAACCTTCGTGCCACATGGTCCGGCAGAGGACGATCACGACGCCCCGGTGGTACTGGGCATCGGCACCGACCCGGGACAACATCAGGATCTGCTGGTCAATCTCGACCTGCGCATCCCCGAATTCTTCAAACGCTTCGCTCGCATTGCCGAGATCGTGGTGGAAGATCCGGCCATCCGGCTAGCAGCGCGAGAGAGTTTCCGCTTCTACCGTGAACAGGGCTATCCTCTGCAGGATCACCGGCTGCAGCGTCTTTGAGCACACGATGGATAATTCAAAAAACCTGAAAGACTCCGCGCACCTGCTGGACGACCTCGAGTCGATCCGCCAACTGCTCGGCGAACATTCCCCGCAACCGCCGCTGCTGACCGACACGGTCGCCGACGAAGGCCAGATCCCCCTGCTGTTCGATGTGGTCAGCGGCCAGGTCATTGCCGACGACGACCAGCACGTCCACGCCGATGACATTCCCGTACTCATCCCTGAGCCTGTTGCAGCCCTCACGCCACCAACACCGCCGACAGCCGCACCCGAACCCGAGCCGCACAACAGCACGCCCAATCCCGACGACCTGCTGCACCTGGACAACGAACTGCGTGCTGCGGCGCGATTGATCATGCAGGACGTGATCGACGACTTCGCCCCGCACATCGAGAACGAAATCAAGCGTCGGCTGGAGGCCCGGATGGAAAGGTTGTTGGCGCAGTACGACAACTGAGCCTCGGCGTAAACGCCGCTTGTGCCCGAGTGCGCGCCCGGCTTGGCGACGTAAACGCAGCTTCTGCCCGGAGGGCGCGGGAGCTCGGTTTGCCAGCGATCTGCCGGGCACCGCAGTGGTGTCAGACGACTCAATGGTGCCAGGCGTACCGAGTGCCCAGGAGTGACTGCCGCTGAGCAGCAGATCGCGAGCAGCTTGCTCCCCGCCATTCGCGCAGAATCAAAAGCGATATGGATCAACTCTTCAGGCCGAGCGCACACCGCTCATACCCCGCCAGTCACCGCTTGTAGCTTGCACCTGCCCTGAAAAGCTATACTCGTCGGCTTTTCGACTTAAAGCAGATCAGGTTCCCGCCTCGCATGGACAAGACCTACCAGCCGCACGCCATCGAAACTTCCTGGTATCAGACCTGGGAGTCCGAAAACTACTTCGCTCCGCAAGGCGCGGGCGACTCGTACACCATCATGATTCCGCCGCCGAACGTCACCGGCAGCCTGCACATGGGCCATGGTTTCAATAACGCGATCATGGACGCCCTGATCCGTTTCCGTCGCATGCAGGGTCGCAACACCCTGTGGCAGCCGGGCACCGACCATGCGGGCATCGCCACCCAGATGCTGGTCGAGCGTCAGCTCGAAGCGCTGGGCCAGAGCCGCCATGACCTGGGTCGCGAAAAATTCCTCGAAAAAGTCTGGGAATGGAAAGACCAGTCCGGCGGCAACATCAGCCGTCAGATTCGTCGCCTGGGCTCGTCCGTCGACTGGAGCCGCGAGCGCTTCACCATGGACGACGGCCTGTCCGAAGCGGTCAAGGAAGCCTTCGTGCGCCTGCATGAAGACGGCCTGATCTATCGCGGCAAGCGCCTGGTCAACTGGGACACCAAGCTGCACACCGCCATTTCCGATCTCGAAGTGGAAAACCACGACGAAAAAGGCAACCTGTGGAACCTGCGCTATCCATTGGCCGATGGCGCCAAGACCGCTGAAGGCCTGGATTACCTGGTCGTCGCCACCACCCGCCCGGAAACCATGCTCGGCGACGCCGCCGTCGCGGTAAACCCGACCGACGAGCGCTACCAGGCGCTGATCGGCAAGTTCGTCGAGCTGCCGCTGGTGGGCCGACGCATCCCGATCATCGCCGACGACTACTGCGATCCCGAGTTCGGCACTGGTTGCGTGAAGATCACTCCGGCCCACGACTTCAACGACTATGAAGTCGGCAAGCGCCACAACCTGCCGCTGCTGAACATTTTCGACAAGAACGCCGCCGTTCTGCCGGTCGCTCAAGTGTTCAATCTCGACGGCACCCTGAACGAGTCGGTCGATGGCAGCCTCCCGGCCGCATACGCAGGCCTGGACCGCTTCGAGGCGCGCAAGCAGATCGTTGCCGCGTTCGACGCCGCGGGCCTGTTGGTCAGCGTCGACGACCACGCCCTCAAGGTGCCCAAAGGCGACCGTTCCGGCACCGTCATCGAGCCGTGGCTGACCGATCAGTGGTACGTGTCCACCAAACCGTTGGCCGAACCTGCCATTGCCGCTGTCGAAGACGGCCGTATCGCGTTCGTGCCCAAGCAGTACGAGAACATGTACTTCTCCTGGATGCGCGACATTCAGGACTGGTGCATCAGCCGTCAGCTGTGGTGGGGCCACCGTATCCCGGCCTGGTACGACGAGTCCGGCAAGGTCTATGTCGGCCGCGACGAAGCCGAAGTCCGTGCCAAGCACAACCTGGGGCCTGAGGTTGTGCTGCAGCAGGACAACGACGTGCTCGACACCTGGTTCAGTTCGGGGCTGTGGACCTTCTCCACCCTGGGCTGGCCGGAGCAGACCGATTTCCTCAAGACCTTCCACCCCACCGACGTGCTGGTGACCGGCTTCGACATCATTTTCTTCTGGGTTGCCCGGATGATCATGCTCACCATGCACCTGGTGAAGAACGAAGACGGCACCGCGCAGGTGCCGTTCAAGACCGTTTATGTGCACGGTCTGGTGCGCGACGGCCAGGGTCAGAAGATGTCCAAGTCCAAGGGCAACGTCCTTGACCCGCTGGACATCATCGACGGCATCGAACTCGAGGCACTGGTGCAAAAACGCACCTCGGGCATGATGCAGCCCAAGCTTGCGAAGAAGATCGAGAAGCAGACCCGCGATGAATTCGCCGAGGGCATCGCCAGCTACGGCACCGACGCCCTGCGTTTCACCTTCTGCTCGCTGGCCTCCACCGGTCGTGACATCAAGTTCGACATGGGCCGCGTCGAAGGCTATCGCAACTTCTGCAACAAGATCTGGAACGCCGCGCGCTACGTGCTGGACAAGGGCGAGGATTGCGGCCAGAACGGCGAAGCGGTCGAACTGTCGCTGCCGGATCGCTGGATCATCTCGCAGCTGCAGCGTACCGAAGCCGAAGTCACCCGCCAGCTGGATCAGTTCCGTTTCGACCTCGCGGCACAAGTGCTGTACGAGTTCATCTGGAACCAGTACTGCGACTGGTACCTGGAGCTTTCCAAGCCGGTGCTGTGGGATGAAAACGCGCCGATCGAGCGCCAGCGCGGCACTCGCCGCACGCTGGTTCGCGTGCTGGAAGTGGCGCTGCGCCTGGCTCACCCGTTCATGCCGTTCATCACCGAGGAAATCTGGCAGCGCCTGGCGCCGCTGGCCGGTATCGAAGGCAAGACCATCATGCTGCAACCGTGGCCGGTGGCCAACGAGTCGCGTATCGATGCCGCCGCCGAAGGCGATATCGAGTGGCTCAAGAGCCTGATGCTGGGCGTGCGCAACATTCGTGGCGAAATGAACATCGGCCCGGGCAAACCGCTGCAGCTGTTCCTCAAGAACGTCAGCGCCGAAGATCAGCGCCGCCTGGACGAGAACGAGCACCTGCTCAAGAAGCTGGCCAAGCTCGAATCGTTCACCGTTCTGGCCGCAGGCGCCGAAGCACCGCTGTCCGCCACCGCCCTGGTCGGCGAAATGGAAGTGCTGGTACCCATGGCCGGCCTGATCGACAAGGACGCCGAACTGGCGCGTCTGGACAAGGAAATCCAGCGCCTGCAAGGCGAAGTGCAACGGGTGGGCGGCAAGCTGTCCAACGCCGCGTTCGTCGACAAGGCGCCGCCGGAAGTCATCGCCAAGGAACGCGCGAAGATGGCCGAAGCCGAGCAGGCCCTGGGCAAGCTGGCCGAGCAACACGCACGGATTGCCAGTTTGTAATCTGATCAAATCAGCCGGCCTGAATCGCAGGCCGGTTGACGACCATGCCCCCTGTAGGAGTGAGCTTGCTCGCGATATCGGTATATGAGTAACCTAACCCTTACTCATACACGGTTATCGCGAGCAAGCTCACTCCTACAGGGGTTGTGCTTTCACGAGATGCATCACCGATGACCAGCGCCGACTCCCGCAACCCTCCACGCAATCCCCCACGCAAAAAAGCCAAACCTGCTCAACAGGCCAAACCTGCCGAGCCTCGCGAGAAGGCCAGCCTGCATCCGCGCAACCGCCATCAGGGCCACTACGACTTCCCACGGTTGATCAAAGGCAGCCCGGAGCTGGGCAAGTTCGTGATCATCAACCCGTATGGCAAGGAAAGCATCGACTTCGCCAATCCGGCTGCCGTGCGGGTGTTCAACCGCGCGCTGCTCAAGTCTTTCTACGGCATTGCCCATTGGGATATTCCCGCAGACTATCTGTGCCCGCCCATCCCGGGGCGTGCCGATTATCTGCATTTTCTGGCTGACCTGCTGGCTGAACACAACGACGGAGTGATCCCTCGCGGCGCGGCGGTTCAGGCGCTGGATATCGGGACGGGCGCCAACTGCATCTATCCACTGATCGGCCAGGGTGAGTACGGCTGGCGCTTCGTGGGCTCGGACATCGACCCGATTGCCCTGGCCTCGGCCGCGACCATCGTCAAGGCCAACAACCTGGGCAAGGCCATCAGCCTGCGCCAACAAGACAACCGCAAGCACATCCTGCTCGACCTGCTGCAAGCCGAAGAACGCTTCGACATCAGCCTGTGCAACCCTCCCTTCCACGCTTCAGCCGAAGAGGCCCTGCGAGGCAGCCAGCGTAAATGGCGGGCACTGGGCAAGGCCGATCCCAAGCGCAAACTGCCGGTGCTGAACTTCGGCGGTCAGGCTGCGGAGCTGTGGTGCGAAGGGGGTGAGGCGCGTTTCGTGGGGCAATTGATCAACGAGAGCGTGAAGGTGCAGACCCAGGTGCTGTGGTTCAGCACGCTGGTCTCCAAGGCCTCCAACCTGCCGCTGATCCAGAGCACGCTGAAGAAGATCGGTGCGGTCCAAAGCCGCGTCGTGGAGATGTCTCAGGGGCAGAAGCAAAGCCGTTTCGTCGCCTGGACGTTTCAGGACAAGGCACAGCAACAAGCCTGGCGGGCTGAGCGCTGGGGGCAACCGCGAAGCTGAAGCGCACCGTACTGCGCTCGATTCTGGCCGAAGGCCGTAGGAGCCGGCGTGCAGGCGATCTGGCGCGCAGCGGCAGCAAAACCGCTACTCGCCGGATGCCAGATACGCTGCGTGGGCGTTGCAGGCCGGCTGGCCGGGGCAAGCGTCAAATCCCGCCCACAAAAAAACCGTGTCCGGATCACTCCGCCACACGGTTTTATCTACAAGCAGCGTTTTCGCTTACTTGTTGACAGCGTCGGTCAGGCCTTTGGCCACAACCAGCTTGATCACTTTCTTGGCAGCGATTTCGATGGCAGCGCCAGTCGAAGGGTTACGGCCAGTACGGGCAGGACGCTCGGTCACTTTCAGCTTGCCAATGCCTGGCAGGGTGATTTCGCCGCCATTTTCCAGTTGGTCAGCAACGATTTGGCCCAATTGGTCGAGAGCGTTGCGCGCGGTGGTTTTAGGCGCGTCGATAGCTTCTGCGATATCGGCGATCAATTGGTCTTTAGTCAGAGCCATGGTGGTGTTCCTTCCCTATCAAATTCATATGGTTTGCAGAGTGTGTACAGACGCGAAATGTAGATACTCAAATCGGCCTTTGGTTCGGCCGAACGCCCACAAACTGCATGCTTGGCGCGCTTCAGTGCGCAAGACCGGGCAAAACTAGCACAGAGCCAAGCAAATATCCGCACCTTGCTACCCATTTGGTCAGCTTTATCACGCCGCAAGGGTAAAAAAGTCATATAAATGGGCGCCAGGCAGCGTTTTCAGCCCGTCCAGCGCGTCCCGCAGCCGGTCTGCGGTACACTTGGCGACTTTCGCACGGGCGAGCCTGCCCCCGTTCAGTTCCACTTCAGCAGCCGAGAAATCAATGCCGATCCGTCATGCCATCGTCCACCTGATCGACAAGAAACCCGACGGTACGCCCGCAGTCCTCCACGCTCGAGATTCCGAACTCGCGGAGTCCCAGGCCATCGAGAACATGCTGGCCGACCTCAACGAGAGCTATAACGCCAAACAGGGCAAGGCATGGGGGTTTTTCCACGCCGAGTCCGGTGCCCATCCATTCAGTGGCTGGCTGAAGGAGTACGTGGATGAAGGCACGGATTTCACGACCTTCAGCCGCGTGGCGGTCGAGCACCTGCAAAAGCTGATGGAGGAGTCCAATCTTTCAGTCGGTGGCCACGTACTGTTCGCCCATTACCAGCAGGGCATGACCGAATACCTGGCCATCGCGCTGCTGCACCACAGCGAGGGTGTGGCGGTGAACGAAGCGCTGGATGTCACGCCTTCTCGCCATCTGGATCTGGGCCAGCTGCACCTGGCCGCGCGCATCAACATCTCCGAGTGGCAGAACAACAAAGCCTCCCGCCAGTACATCTCCTTCATCAAGGGCAAGAACGGCAAGAAGGTCTCCGAGTACTTCCGTGACTTCATCGGCTGCCAGGAAGGCGTAGACGGTCCCGGCGAGACCCGTACCCTGCTCAAGGCCTTCAGCGACTTCGTCGAAAGCGAAGACCTGCCCGAAGAGTCGACCCGCGAGAAGACCAAGGCACTGGTCGACTACGCCAGCAGCCAGAGCAAGATGGGTGAACCCATTGCCCTGGAAGAGTTGTCCGGCTTGATCGACGAAGATCGCCCGCGCGCCTTCTACGAGCACATTCGCAACAAGGACTACGGGCTGTCGCCGGAGATTCCGGCCGATAAGCGCACCCTCAATCAGTTTCGCCGCTTCACCGGCCGCGCCGAAGGCCTGTCGATCAGCTTCGAAGCACACCTTTTGGGCGACAAGATCGAATACGACGAAGAGAAAGGCACCCTGATCATCAAGGGCCTGCCGACGCAGCTTACCGATCAGTTGAAGCGGCGCTGACAGCCATGCTCGGGCGCACTCTGAAGAAGTTCCTGTTGATCATGCTGGTGGTGGTGGTCTATCAGAACTGGGGCAAGATCGAACACTTCGTCAATCCGTCCCAGGCCGTGTCGACCCAGGCACAGGCGCAGGCGCAGGTCACGCTGTACGCCACCGACTGGTGCGGCTACTGCAAACAGACCCGCCGCTTCCTCGACAGCAAGGGCATTCCCTACACCGAGTTCGACATCGAGAAGTCCGCCGCAGGTCGCAAGGCCTACGAAGCACTGGGCGGACGCGGCATTCCTCTGATCGACGTCAACGGCACGCTGATCAGAGGGTTTTCACCGGATGAGATTCTGGCAGCGCTGAAGTAACTCAGCGCTTTGCGATGCGAAAGCCATAGCGCGGGAAGTGCACATGCACGGTGCCCGCGCGCTCATCCTCGCGACGCAGGATGATTTGCTCACGCCCGCTGAACACCAGCTCGCCATGGATCGGGTCCACCCCGTAGTCCACTGCCGACACGCTCACCTGCTGTCCGGCTTCGAAGCCGTTCGGATCCGTGAACGCTTCATCCGGTAACGGCGCAGGCGTGGCATGACGGGCGATCTCGATCGCATCGGCCGGGCTCAACTCGCTGGGCGCGCCATGCCCAAAGCCGATCACCCGCTGATACCACGCCAGCACGGCCGGGTAAGCATCGACCAGCGGTGCGGTCACCGGGGTCTGCTTGAGGAACCACAAGGTGTGGGCCACGGCGAAGTCGGCAATCGACGGGGCACCCAGGAGGAAGTCGCCGTTGCGCTCCAGCTGGGTCTCCAGGCGACTCATCAGGGTCGGCCACTGATGCTGCGCCAGCTCAAGCGGAACACGTGTAGCGCTGCCGCCGTCGAAGAAGGTTGCTCGATCGGCAACAAAGGCCTTCACGCCTTCGGGCGGGACCTTGGCGAAGCGCACCGCCAGCGATGCCGGCTGAAACACCAGGGCCACTGAATGCAGAAACAGCACAGTGTCCGCCCAGTTGGCCAGGCTCAGCGAGGTGAACTCCTGGCCCTCGGGATAAAACGACGGCGAGGATTTTTCCTGCTCCAGGCGATGGCCGATCAGAGCGGTGTCGCAATAGATGTCAGCGCCTACCTGCAGCACCGGCGTCTTGCGATAGCCGCCGGTCAAGGCAGTCACATCGGGTTTGGGCAGAATCGGTGGGATGATTACCGAACGCCACGACAGCCCCTTGAAACCGAGCATCAAGCGCGCCTTCTCGGAGAACAGGGAGGTTGGGTAGTGATGCAGGATCAGTTCTGACATGAGCTCTCGAACCTCGTCTATGGACCGATCAGCCTAGTGGCTGCCCCTGCCCGCGTCGAGTGACGTGACTGCCAAATCGAATGCCGCGATAACCAACCACCGGGTTATCGCAACACGTTCCAGCGCGCAGGTCTTGTGCGGCGACGTGAGGACTAGGCTTAAGCCCTGTCAATGGAAGGAGCCCGCCATCATGAAGATGACCTGTCTGAGCCTGGCGCTTTGCGCCCTGTTGTTGCAAGGCTGTGAGTCAGCCAGGCCGCCCCACACTCCGATCAGCGCCGCCAACGCTTTGTCGATCCACGCAATACAGTCGCCAGAAGAGGTCGTAGCCTCGCTCAACCGGCTGTATGACGACCAGAACAACGACTGCCGGGAAATCGGCAGCAATCTGCCTCGCGGCCATTATTACTGCAGCTGCTTGTTGATCAGAGCCACCCAGGATGGCGATTATCTTCCCTGGACATTCAGCCCCGGCGCCATCGCTCAGGGAGGCGCGGCGTTCTCATGGGTTCGCAAGGATATGCACCCCGCGATGATGCTCAACCCTTCGGGTTTTATCCTGCGCAACGCCAGAGAGGGCGAACGCTACGGCCTGCCGGGTTTCGACGCGGGATTGATCTGCCTCTACCCCTTCGACGCATCGACCAGCGGCAACCTGCGTCACAACGGCTGTGGGCGCCTGAACGAGAAACCCGTCACCCAGGCCATTTATCCACAACCGGACGTCCCTCACCGCAATGCCGGGCACGCCTGGGGCTCTTGCGAGGAGATCGGGATCACCACGATTACAGACTGGATCGAGTACACCGGCGATCTGCAGGCAGGCGACACCCACAATCAGTGCTCCTGGAACGTGGACAGCCAAATCGGCTGGAACAATGCTCTGGCCATAGCACCACAGTACCCCTCGATGGACTTCATCTGGAATGAACTGATCATGGCGACGGTGGACGACGGCTATTCCTTGAAAGACTACATCCCGGCGGTGTTCCTCTACGCCCCGTCACTCGAAGCAGGGCTGGAACCGGCGCGAAATTTTCAGAGAAAACTCGCGGCACATGGCAATGTGGTGCCGATCGTGCGCCTGGACTATCAGGCTCAGCCGCCCTTCTCCTACCACGCGCAGGACCAGATCATTGCGCTGCCATGACCAACTGCTCTTTGGCCGCCTTGCTGAGCTTCTTGATCGCCAGCTCCTGCCGCAACGCGTCGCCTTTGCTGGCGCAGGCCTCGACAAACACCAGCGCCACTGCCGGGCTCGAATGAAAGAAACGCGCCCCCTTGCCGCTCTGATGCTTGGCGAAGCGCTTTTGCGGGTCGTCGCTGATACCGCAGTACAGGGCGCCGTTGGCCGCGCGTATCAGGTACACGAACCAAGGCTTCGGGATGAGGGTATCAACCGCTGGGACAGCGGCGATGGCAGTTTCGGTCATGGAAAATCAGCGAGCTACAGGCACTGGAGCGGCGATTCTAACAGAGCCTCATCGGCCCGCCTGAAATGCCTTCAAGCCCTTTTGCGCCTGGGCACGAATGGCGTTCTGCACGAAAGGCGCCCAGCCGAGCAACGCACCTTTTGCACCCAGGGCCTGGCTTGACCAGCGCCACAGATCGAAATGATCGTGATGCTCGCACATCCTGCCGTCACGAAAGACAAAGCTTGCCTGGATATCGTTGATGACCGTGCGCCCGGTCTGGCTGAACAGGTAGGTGGCGACCCAATGCGCGGCGCCGGTGCGCTCATCGGCACGTACGTTGTCGAAACGCACGGAGAAATCCCTGGCCCGCGAGGTCAGCATGCGCCACATGTCGCCCGCCTGTTGCCCGTTCAGTTGGCCGAAGACCGGGTCACTGAACACCACGTCGTCGGTGTAGCAGGCCGCCATGGCTTCGGCGTCGAGGCGGTTGAAGGCTTCGTAGAAGCGGGTGATCAGCGCACTGTGCTGCTCACTCTGGTCGATTTCGCTCATGCCGGGGACGTCCGTGGGAAAGGTGTCTGCACGATAAGCGCCAGCACCGGGTTTGGCCATGCACATTCACCACGGCAATACCCTGACTCAGACCTTCTCGCTGCTGACGTTCACGTACAGCGCGCGCCCGGCGCCCAGGCCGGCAATGATCGCCGCGACGCCAATCACGCCAAAGATCCAGCCCACGGAGTTCCAGTCGCCGGTCCAGTCGTGGACCACACCGACGGCGAACGGCCCCAGTGACGCCAGGGTGTAGCCGAAGCCCTGAGCCATGCTCGACAGGTTGGCGGCGACATGCGAGTCGCGCGAACGCAGCACGATCAGGGTCAGCGCAAGGCTGAACGTTCCGCCCTGCCCCAGACCCAACATCACCGCCCAGAACCACAGCTGGTTCAGTGGTGCATACAGGCAGCCGAACAGTCCGCCCAGGGTCAGCAGCATGACCACCACGATCGCCAGTCGCTGATCCTTGCCACGGGTCGCCAGCCAGGGCGTGGTCAAGGAGCTGATCAACTGCACCATGATCGAGCCGGAGAGCAGTATTCCTGCTTCGGTCGGCGTCAGGCCACGACCAATGAGGATCGACGGCAACCAGCCGAAGACAATGTAGGCCAGCGACGATTGCAGGCCCATGTACAGCGTCACCTGCCAGGCCAGGCGATCGTGGCGCAAGCCGCGCACGCGATAAGCCACCTGATGCTGACCCTGCTTCTGGCGCGTCTGCGGCCACCAGAAGAGCGCCGCGAGAATGGCCGGGACGATCCAGAAGCCCAGACCCAGGGCCCAGCTGTCGCCGCTGCCGTCTCCCAGCGCCTTGCTCAATGGCACAGTGGAGCCGGCCGCAATCGCCGCACCCAGGCACAACGCCATGGTGTACACGCCGGTCATGGTTCCCGCCTGTCTGGCGAAATCGCGCTTGACGATCCCTGGCAGCAGCACGCCGATGATGCCGATGCTCGCGCCGGCCATGATGCTACCGGCGAACAGACCGATTTCACCGAACGAGCTGCGCACGATGATGCCGCAGGCCAGGGTCAACAGAATGCCCAGTACCACCCTTTCGCTGCCAAAGCGCCGGGCCAGAATCGGTGCCAGCGGCGCGAAAAGTCCCAGACACAACACCGGCAGCGTGGTCAGCAACCCCGCCGTGGCGGCAGACAACCCCAGGCTTTTCGACACTTCGCTGAGCAACGGCGCCATGCTCGACAACGCCGGACGCAGGTTCAACGCCACCAACACCAGCCCGAGCAACAGAAACCACGGGCGCTTGAGTACAGCTTGATGTTGCTGTACTTGCTCGTCGTCCGCCTCGGCGTCGATCAACAACTCATCGATTTCATGGTGTTTGGGGGAGTGGGAAAGCGTGTCGCTCGCCGGTGGCGCCTTGGTCGTCATGGGATTCTCGTGGGGGCAGGATGTGTAACAGCGCATTGCGCAAAGCAGCAATCCTGTTGGAGAACGACACAGAACACAAGTTTTGCGCAGATTGGGTACAGTTTTGAACCGCATCAAAAAGCGCCCCCCTGCGGAATTCGCTTCTGCCCGGAAGGCGTGGGAGTCCAGCTTGCTGCGGACCGCGATCGGGTGATCTGCCGGGCAGCGCCAGCAAACCCTGTGAATGCTAGGAACCTGACCCACCGCGCCGTCTGATTCTACTGCCGGTGCCCGGCAGATCGCTGGCAAGCCAAGCTCCCACGGCCTGCGGCCAGAATCAAAAGCAGGCTGCGCAGGCGCTATAGATGTCGATCGCCTGTGCCCGCACGCCCTGAGATGTCGACCGCTTATGCCCGGTCGGCCAGTTGCTGTAGAACATCGCCACGTGAGGGCAATGGGCCGTCTGCGCAGGCTTGCTGGCATTGACTGCGCGCTTTGTTTCGCAGACAAAAAACCCGGACACAAGGTCCGGGTTTCGGGTTGAGCAACGATCGACTCAGTGCAGAATCTGGCTCAGGAACAACCTGGTGCGATCGCTTTGCGGGTTGTCGAAGAAGTCGTTAGGCGCGGCCTGTTCGACGATTTCGCCCTTGTCCATGAAGATTACGCGGTTGGCCACGGTGCGGGCGAAACCCATTTCGTGGGTCACGCAGAGCATGGTCATGCCTTCTTCCGCCAGACCGACCATGGTGTCGAGCACCTCTTTAACCATTTCCGGGTCGAGCGCCGAGGTCGGTTCGTCGAACAGCATGATTTTCGGCTTCATGCACAGGGCACGGGCAATCGCCACACGCTGCTGCTGACCGCCGGACAGCTGGCCCGGGTACTTGTGCGCCTGCTCCGGAATGCGTACGCGCTCCAGGTAGTGCATGGCGATTTCTTCAGCCTTTTTCTTCGGCATCTTGCGTACCCACATCGGTGCCAGCGTGCAGTTCTGCAGGATGGTCAGGTGCGGGAACAGGTTGAAGTGCTGGAACACCATGCCGACTTCACGGCGGATGGTTTCGATCTGCTTGAGGTCCGAAGTCAGTTCGGTGCCATCGACGATGATGCGACCCTGCTGGTGCTCTTCCAGACGGTTAAGGCAGCGAATGGTGGTCGACTTGCCCGAACCCGACGGGCCGCACAAGACGATGCGCTCGCCCTGACGCACGTTCAGGTTGATGTCTTTCAACACGTGGAACTGGCCGTACCACTTGTGTACGCCCTCCATCCGGATCATGCCTTCGGCGCCCAGAGGCTTGCTGATAGCTTCACTCATCACATAACTCCTAACGCTTGTGGCCTGTGTCCAACTTACGCTCCAAATGCATGGAGTAGCGGGACATGCCGAAACAGAAGATCCAGAACACCAGGGCTGCGAATACGTAGCCCTCGGTCGCCATGCCGAGCCAGTTCGGGTCGGCGGCAGCTTGCTTGACGCTGTTGAGCAGGTCGAACAGGCCGATGATGATCACAAGGCTGGTGTCCTTGAACAACGCGATCACGGTGTTGACCAGCCCGGGAATCACCAGCTTCAGGGCTTGCGGCAGAATCACCAGGCCCATGCGCCGCCAGTAACCCAGGCCCATGGCCGCTGCCGCTTCGTATTGCCCCTTGGGAATGGCCTGCATGCCGCCACGCACCACTTCGGCCACGTAGGCCGACTGGAACATGATCACGCCGATCAGCGCCCGCAGCAGCTTGTCGAAGTTCATGCCTTCAGGCAGGAACAGCGGCAGCATCACCGACGACATGAACAACACGGTGATCAGCGGAACGCCCCGCCAGAACTCGATGAAGGTCACGCAGATCACGCGAATCGCCGGCATGTCGGAGCGACGGCCCAGCGCCAGGATCACACCCAGCGGCAACGCACCGGCGATACCCACCGTGGCGATGACCAGGGTCAGCATCAGCCCGCCCCACTGGCTGGTCGCAACTTCGGTCATGCCGAAGACGCCGCCGTGCAGCAGCAAGTACGCCACGATCGGATACAGCACCAGGAAGCTCAGGCCATAGACAGCCTTGCGCGGCACGGCCTTGATGAACAACGGCGCGGCGCCGATGATCGCCAGCCACACGGTCAGGTCGACCCTCCAGCGCAGCTCCTGCGGGTAATAGCCGTACATGAACTGGCCGAAGCGTTGCTCGATGAACACCCAGCAGGCGCCCGCCTTGGTGCAGTCGGCGCGCGTGGTGCCGACCCAGTTGGCGTCGAAGATCGTCCAGCTCAACAGCGGCGGAACGACCAGCCAGATCAGGTAGATCGCGAACAGGGTCAACAGTGTGTTGAGCCAGTTCGAGAACAGGTTCTGGCGCATCCATGCCACCGGGCCGAAGACTTTGCTCGGCGGCGGCATATCAGGTTTGAAAGTATGAGATGTCATGCGCGTTTCCTCACCGCTCGATCAGCGCAATGCGCTTGTTGTACCAGTTCATCAGCAGGGAAATGCTGATACTGATCGCCAGGTACACGCTCATGGTGATGGCAATGACTTCGATGGCCTGACCGGTCTGGTTCAGAACGGTACCGGCGAACAGCGAAACCATTTCCGGGTAACCGATACCGGCCGCCAGCGAAGAGTTCTTCGCCAGGTTCAAGTATTGGCTGGTCAACGGCGGGATGATTACCCGCAGTGCCTGCGGGATGATGACCTTGCGCAGGGTCGGACCCGGGCGCAGGCCCAGCGAGCGCGCCGCTTCGGTCTGGCCGTGGCTGACCGACTTGATGCCCGAACGCACGATTTCGGCGATGAACGCCGCCGTGTAGACCGTCAGGGCCAGGGTCAAGGCCAGCAGTTCGGGGATCAATACCCAGCCGCCAACGAAGTTGAAGCCCTTGAGTTCAGGGACTTCCCAATGCACCGGAGCACCAAAGATCAGTGCGCACAGCGCCGGGATCACGATCAACAGCGCAAGGCCTGCCCAGAACTTGTGGAAAGGTACGCCAGTGGCTTCGAAGCGCTTGTTGGCCCATCGGGTCATCAGCACGATGGCGACGATCGCCACGATCACGCTGATCACGAACGGCCAGGTGGCAGCGTTGGTGATCGCCGCCGGCATGTTCAGGCCACGGCTGCTGACGAAGAACGAGCCGAGGAAGCCATGGGCTGCGCGCGGTCCCGGCAGGGTCAGGAACACCGCGAAGTACCAGAACAGAATCTGCAGCAGCGGTGGGATGTTACGGAAAACCTCGACGTAGACCGTCGCCAGTTTATTGATGATCCAGTTGTTGGACAGCCGCGCCACGCCGACCAGAAAGCCCAGCAGGGTCGCGAGAATCACGCCGATGAAGGTCACCAGCAGTGTGTTGAGCAAACCTATGAGGAAAACCCGCGAGTAGGTATCCGACTCCGTGAACGGGATCAGATGCTGCGCGATGCCGAAACCGGCACTGTTTTCCAGGAAACCGAAACCTGAGGTGATACCCCGGTGTTGCAGGTTGGTTTGGGTGTTATCGAACAGATACCAACCCATCGCGACTACAGCGATAACCGTGATTATCTGAAATAGCCACGCACGCACTTTGGGATCGCTGAGCGACAGGCTCTGCTTTGGTGCGCTGATTTGATTTTGCATGGAGTGCCCCAGAAGAAATGGAACGAAGCGCCCGGCTGCGGGTTACGCAGCCAGGCGCAGGTCAATCAACGCACAGGTGGTGCGTATTGAATGCCGCCAGCGTTCCACAGAGCGTTCTGACCGCGGTCGATTTCCAGAGGAGTGGTCTTACCCAGGTTCTTCTCGAAGATTTCGCCGTAGTTACCTACTTGAGCCACGATCTTGACGACCCAGTCCTTCGGCAGTTTCAGCTGCGGACCGTAATCACCGTCAGCACCCAGCAGACGAGCGACGTCCGGGTTCTTGGTCGACTTGGCTTCGGCTTCGACGTTTTTCGACGTCACGCCAGCTTCTTCGGTGTTCAGCAGTGCGTAGCCAACCCAGCGAACAATGGTGGTCCACTCTTCGTCACCACGTGCGACGACCGGGCCCAGTGGTTCTTTGGAGATGGTTTCAGGCAGAACGACGTAGTCTTTCGGCGAAGCCAGCTTGGAGCGTTGTGCGTAGAGCTGAGATTTGTCGGAGGTCAGTACGTCGCAACGACCCGATTCCAGCGACTTGGCGCTTTCGTCGGAGGTGTCGAAGGTGATCGGCGTGTACTTCAGGTTGTTGGCGCGGAAGTAGTCGGACACGTTCAGCTCGGTAGTGGTACCGGCTTGAATGCAGATGGTCGCGCCGTCCAGTTCCTTGGCACTTTTCACGCCCAGCTTGCTGTTGGCCAGGAAGCCAACGCCGTCGTAATAAGTGACGAAACCAGGGAACACCAGACCCATGCTCGCGTCGCGAGAGCTGGTCCAGGTGGTGTTACGCGACAGGATGTCGATCTCGCCCGACTGCAGCGCGGTGAAACGCTCTTTGGCGTTCAGCTGGCTGAATTTGACTTTCTTGGCGTCGCCGAACACGGCAGCCGCTACAGCGCGACAGAAGTCGGCGTCGATACCTTGGATGGCGCCGCTTTTGTCAGGCACCGAGAAACCTGGCAGACCGTCACTCACGCCGCACTGGATGAAGCCCTTCGCCTTGATGGCGTCCAGTTTGGCGCCCGCTTGAGCGAAACCGGTGATACCGAGCGCTGCTGCGGCGGCCACTACAGCCAGGGTGGATTTCAACATCTTCATTCAAACCTCCAGTTTGCTCTTTGTTGTGTAGGAGCTTTAGTCCCGTCGCACCCTTGTGAGGCGTTAATGACCCGTGCTGGCTTGTTTTTGGGTCATGCGACGTAAGACCCGAATCAGTAACGGGCGCCAAGCGTCTCGTCCACCGCGTTGCTGATCCGATTGGGTCATCTTGACTGAAGCCCCCTGATGTCCTTGAACCCCGAGGCCCAAAGCGAATCGTGCCGGGAATCCGTGTCGATGGACTCCTTGCTACCTCGACGTAACAACGGGCTGAATCAGTAATAGCCTATTAGTGTTACCGCCGGAGGTGAGCGCCTTCACTCCGGGGGTTGTGTAGCAAAGCCCGTACCACCATGCTGGCAAAGTCGAATTAGCGACAGGTCAAGCCGGAAACTTGTAGTCTTGCGACATCTTCTTTCACATCTGAATACGGCTGCGCACCGCCTTGACGCGCCGCGCCCGAGCCATCGCACACAAATGGAGCACACATGAGCGAACCCTTGATTCTCGAGCCGGTAAACACCGCCGATGCCTGTGTCATCTGGCTGCATGGGCTGGGTGCTGACCGCTACGACTTCATGCCCGTGGCCGAGGCGCTGCAGCAGTCTCTGCTCACCACCCGGTTCATCCTGCCCCAGGCGCCGACCCGCCCGGTCACCATCAACGGCGGCTATGAAATGCCCAGCTGGTACGACATCAAGGCCATGAGCCCCGCGCGCGCCATTGATCGTGAGCAACTCGAAGGCTCCGCCCAGCGGATCCTGTCCCTGATCGAACAGCAGCGGGACCAGGGCATCGACCCTGCACGTATCTTCCTGGCCGGGTTCTCGCAGGGCGGCGCGGTGGTGTTGCATACCGCTTTTTTGCGCTGGCAAGGCCCGTTGGGCGGGGTTCTGGCCCTGTCCACCTATGCGCCGACGTTCAGTGACGACATGCACCTGTCCGCCAGCCAGCAGCGCATTGCGGTGTATTGCTTGCATGGACAGCATGACGACGTGGTGCAGAACGCCATGGGGCGAACCGCCTACGAGCAGCTCAAGGCCCAGGGCGTCACCGCAACATGGCAGGAATACCCAATGGGCCACGAAGTGTTACCGCAGGAAATCAGCGATGTAGGTGTCTGGCTCGCGGATCGGTTGCGCTGATCGGCCAATTGTTCCTTTCATTTATCCTGCGGATTTGGTATGGCACTACGCCGCGCCGGGTTCTTGCTTTACACTGCCCGGCGTACATTCCTTAATCAATCGACGAGATGACCGTGCTTAAAGCACTAAAAAAAATGTTCGGTAAAAGCGAGGCTGAACAGCTCGCACCTGTTGCTCCTCTTCCCGCTTCGAAAAGCCCGACCGAAGGCTCATACCGGGAAGCCGCCACGCCTGTAGCGCAAACTGCGCCGCCCGAGGCTATCACCCCGCCCGCGCCTGCGACCCCCAAGGTCGAGCGCCCGCGCCGCGAACGCGCGCCCAAGCCTGTCGTCGCACCGTGGTCGATCAGCGACTTCGTGGTCGAACCGCAGGAAGGCAAGACCCGCTTTCACGACTTTCCCCTTGCGCCGGAACTGATGCACGCCATCCAGGATCTGGGATTCCCCTATTGCACGCCGATCCAGGCAGGCGTTCTGGGCTTTACCCTCAAGGGCAAGGATGCGATCGGACGTGCCCAGACCGGCACCGGCAAGACCGCCGCGTTCCTGATCTCGATCATCACCCAACTGACCCAGACGCCGCCGCCCAAGGAACGCTATATGGGCGAACCCCGTGCGCTGATCATCGCGCCGACCCGCGAGCTGGTGGTGCAGATCGCCAAGGATGCCGCGGCCTTGACCAAGTACACCGACCTCAACGTCATGACGTTCGTCGGCGGTATGGACTTCGACAAGCAGCTCAAGCAACTCGAAGCACGTCATTGCGACATTCTGGTCGCTACCCCTGGCCGCCTGCTGGACTTCAACCAGCGCGGCGAGGTGCATTTGGACATGGTCGAAGTCATGGTGCTGGACGAAGCCGACCGCATGCTGGACATGGGCTTCATCCCGCAGGTGCGCTCGATCATTCGCCAGACCCCGCACAAGGGCGAGCGTCAGACGCTGCTGTTCTCGGCGACCTTCACCGAAGATGTGATGAACCTGGCCAAGCAATGGACCACCGACCCTTCGATCGTCGAGATCGAATCGGAGAACGTGGCCAGCGATAACGTCGAGCAACACATCTATGCCGTGGCGGCGGCCGACAAGTACAAGCTGCTGTTCAACCTGATCACCGACAACGGCTGGTCGCGGGTCATGGTATTCGCCAACCGCAAGGACGAAGTGCGGCGCATCGAAGAGCGCCTGGTGCGCGATGGCGTGAATGCCGCGCAGCTGTCGGGCGATGTGCCGCAGCACAAACGCATCAAGACTCTGGAAGGCTTTCGTGAGGGCAAGATTCGCGTGCTGGTGGCGACCGACGTCGCAGGGCGCGGGATTCACATCGACGGCATCAGCCATGTGATCAACTTCACTTTGCCGGAAGTGCCGGACGACTACGTGCACCGGATCGGCCGAACCGGCCGCGCGGGCGCCGACGGTGTGTCGATCAGCTTTGCCGGTGAAGACGACTCCTACCAGTTGCCGTCGATCGAAGAAAAGCTGGGTCGCAAGATCAGCTGCGAGACGCCACCGACCGAGCTGTTGCGAGCGGTGGTGCGCCAGCCCAGGGTTGAACCTGCAGCGGAATGATGTCGAAGGTCGGGGGATGATTTGCTGTAGCAGTCCGGCCTGCCGGCGGTGGCGATTTCAAGACCGCTACCGCCGGCAAGCCGGACTGCTACAGGTCGTCTGCCAAGCCCGTACTTTGATCACTTCCAGCGATCCGCCGCAGCATGATCGCTATCGCGCCCTTCCACCCAGCGCGGTCCTTGGGAGGTGTTCTCTTTTTTCCAGAACGGCGCACGGGTCTTCAGGTAATCCATGATGAAGTCGCAGGCCTGGAAAGCGGCCTGACGGTGGGCGCTGGCAACGCCGACGAAGACGATGGGCTCGCCCGGTTCCAGCGCACCCACACGATGCAGCACGTCGACGCGCAGTAACGGCCAGCGTCGCCCGGCTTCGTCGACAATCTTGCCCAAAGCTTTTTCGGTCATGCCCGGATAGTGCTCCAGAAACATCCCCGCCACGTCCCGCCCATCATTGAAATCGCGCACGTAGCCGACAAAGCTCACCACCGCGCCGACGCCGACATTGGCATCGTGCATCGCGTTGACCTCGGCGCCGGGGTCGAACGGCGTGGCCTGCACCCTGATCGCCATGCTCAGCCTCCGGTCACGGTGGGAAAGAACGCCACTTCATCGCCGGGCTCCACAGGCTCGCTCAATGAGCACAGTTCCTGGTTCCGAGCGCACATGATGCCTTGCTCGCCGAGCACCTCCCACACGCCGCCGCGCCCAAGCAAATGCTGACGCACCGCGTCGACGCTGGCGAAGCTGCCCTCCAGACGCTCGCTTTCGGTGCCCAGCGTCTCGCGAAAGCGGGCGAAGAACTGCACCTGAACCTGAATACTCATTGAGCGTCCTCCTGCGCGTCGGCCACGAAATGCCCGCTCTTGCCGCCGAGTTTTTCCAGCAGGCGAACATTCTCGATGACCATGCCGCGGTCCACCGCCTTGCACATGTCGTAGATCGTCAGCGCCGCAACGCTGGCAGCGGTCAGCGCTTCCATTTCCACGCCGGTCTGTCCGCAGAGCTTGCAGCGGGCAACAATGCTCACGGTGTCGTCGCCCTCGGCGCTGAGTTCGACCTTTACGCTGGTCAGCATCAAGGGATGGCACAACGGGATCAGGTCGCTGGTTTTCTTGGCCGCCTGAATTCCGGCGATGCGCGCCACGGCAAACACATCCCCCTTGGGGTGGCCGCCGGCGACGATCATTTGCAAGGTTTCGGGAAGCATGCGCACGCGCGCCTGAGCCACGGCTTCACGGGACGTCACGGATTTTTCAGTGACGTCGACCATGTTGGCGCGACCTTGGGAATCAAGATGAGTAAGCACGGGATAACTCCTGGACAGGAGTCGCGATTGTACACAACGAAACTGTAGGAGTGATCTTGCTCGCGATCGTACGCACGAAACTGTAGCAGTGAGCTTGCTCGCGATCGTACGCACGAAACTGTAGCAGTGAGCTTGCTCGCGATTGTACGCACGAGACTATAGGAGTGAGCTTGCTCGCGATCGTACGCACGAAACTGTAGGAGTGAGCTTGCTCGCGATTGCGTCCTGTCTGGCAACCATGAGTGGCCCGACGGTACGCCTTCGCGAGCAAGCTCACTCCTACAAGGGTATGCAGGCGCTGATCCTATAGCAGTCCGACCCGCTGACGCGGCGACGTTGAGCACGCCTTCGCCAGCAAGTCGGCGCCTTCAGGGTCAGGCTTGAACCCTAGAGATGACTCTCCGCATACTCCGCCAGGATCGAGCGTGGCACCCCTTGCAAGGTAATGTGCACGCCGTTGGGGAAATCCTTGAAGCGCTCCGTGAGGTAGGTCAGCCCGGAACTGGTGGCCGACAGGTAAGGGGTGTCGATCTGCGCCAGGTTACCCAGGCAGACCACCTTGGAACCGGCACCGGCACGGGTGATGATGGTCTTCATCTGGTGCGGGGTGAGGTTCTGGCATTCGTCGATCAGGATCAGGCTTTGCTGGAAACTGCGGCCTCGGATGTAGTTGAGGGATTTGAACTGCAGCGGCACTTTGCTCAGGATGTAGTCGACACTGCCATGGGTGTTTTCATCATCCATGTGCAGCGCTTCCAGGTTATCGGTGATCGCACCCAGCCACGGCTCCATCTTCTCGGCCTCGGTACCGGGCAAGAAGCCGATCTCCTGGTCGAGCCCTTGCACGCTTCGGGTGGCGATGATGCGCCGGTAACGCTTGCTGACCATGGTCTGCTCGATGGCAGCAGCCAGCGCGAGGATGGTCTTGCCCGACCCTGCCGCGCCGGACAGATTGACCAGGTGGATGTCGGGATCGAGCAGCGCGAACAACGCCAGCCCCTGATAGATATCCCGTGGTTTCAGGCCCCAGGCTTCCTGATGCAGCAATGGCTCCTGGTGCATGTCCAGCAGCAGCAACTCGTCAGGCTTGACGCCTTTGACCCAGCCGACGAAGCCTTGCTCATCAATGATGAACTCGTTGATGTGCACCGCCGGAATCTGCTCGGTCATCTGCACTTTGTGCCAGGTACGGCCGTGGTCCTGACGGGTGTCGACTTTGCTTACACGGTCCCAGAAGGAGCCGGTCATGGTGTGGTAGCCGCGCGACAGCATGGACACGTCATCGACCAGCTGGTCGGTGCTGTAGTCCTCGGCCTCGATACCGCAGGCACGCGCCTTGAGGCGCATGTTGATGTCTTTGGTGACCAGTACGATGCGCACTTCCTTTTTACGCGCGTGCAGGTCGATCAACTGGTTGATGATGATGTTGTCGTTCAGGTGCTCAGGCAGAAGGCTGTTGGGCTCTTCACGCTTGCTCATCAGGATGGACAGATAACCTTTGAGAACCCCCGTACCGCGATCGATCGGTACGCCTTGCTCGACCTCCTCCGGGGTCGCTTCGCCGAGTGTCTTGTCGATCAGCCGGATTGCCTGGCGGCATTCAGCAGCGACCGAGTGCTTGCCCGCCTTGAGCTTGTCCAGTTCTTCCAGGACCGTCATGGGGATTGCGACGTGGTGTTCTTCGAAATTCAACAGCGCGTTTGGATCGTGAATCAGAACGTTGGTATCGAGCACATAGAGGATTGGCTGGTTAGAGGAAGGGGTGCGTCCGTGGTCATCCATACTCGCTCACCTTTGTAGTAGCCAGGTAACGCAACACACATCGATGCTGCGCTACGGAAAGGCCGCCGAGGCTTTCCCCTTGAGGCAGGAGAAAAATTGCGCAAAGTGGGGTCTGGGTGACGCCACCTGTGTTGCAGGGTTCGGCGGTCTGTTGTCGTAATACCGCAAAACCGATGACATAAAAAAGCGTTTTGAGCGAATTTGAAGTTTATTTCACAGCATGACGAATAGCCCTTGGCGCAGGCCTCGTACGCGTTTACAGTCGGAAGTCCGGTCGGCGAGAAAGCCTCGAAAAATCCCTACCGGCCCTCCTCTGCATCTTCCCTATTGCTCCTGTTTTTCCGGCTCCGTGGCCTGATCGGCGGGCGGCTGCGCGGGTGCTTGCGGCCCAGCGTCAGGTTGTTCGTCCTCCGGTTGTTGCGGCTGTTGGTCCGCAGGCGTATCCATCTCCTCATCTTCAGGCTCGGCTTGATCGGGATCGTCCGACAACTGCTGCGGATAGATATGACAGTCTTCCCACGAAACGCCTGTTTGCGCGGTGTTGGCCATCAACCACGGCACCGCCTGTTGGGCCTTGTCGGTGCTGTCGTGGAAAACGATGTTGCCGCGTCGCCACAGCAGCATCAGGGTCAACACCCGGTGAGCGGCCTGTTCGGCGCTGATGCGGCCAGTGGCGTCCTGAGAGTCGATATTCCACAGCGACACCCGCAGTTGCTGATCACGGAAGAACTGTGCGCCGTCCGCTCGACGGTGGCCGTAAGGCGGACGGAACAGCGGAACGAAATTGTCAGGCAGGGTCTGCTGAATCAGGGCGGCGCTGCGTTCGACCGAGTTCTGCCAGTCGTTCCAGTGGGCATGAGAGCGGTAGTCCCAGCCCTGCAGTCCGACGCACTGCTGGCGGTAGAGCGTCTGTAGTGCCTGGGGTGAGCTGCTGTCCAGGCGGCTCTGCAGGTTCTTGCCGAGCACGTAGAACGTCGCATTGATCTTCTGCTGGCGCATGAAATCGGCCAGCCAGTCGGTAGCGCCATCGGCGACCGTCGGGCCACTCTCGAAATTGAGCAGAAAGGTCCGGTCGGGCATCTCTTCGCCGCTCAATTCGTCAGAGTTGTAGCGCTCGATTTCGCTGCTGGTCTGCGGAAACAGTGCAGCCATGCGCAACAGCTCATTGAGGTAACGTTGATTGAACGCATCGGCCGGCGCCGCCCAGCGGACGTAGAACGAATCCTCTGCGACTTTGTATTCCGCTGCCCGCTGACGCAGCATCGGCACATCGTCGACCAGCACGCAAAAAGAAGCATCAGCCTCACAGGTCTTTTCGGCCGCTTTCCAGTTCTCGAACAGGCGCGCCCAGATACGCGTGCGGATCAGGTTGATCGTCGGCGAATTGATTTGCCGCAACCCCAAGCGCTCGGCGAGCTGGACGTCGCTGAGGTTTTCGCTCTCGAGCAGTTGATGAGCAAAACTGAGGATCTGCGCGCGAGACGCCACATCGAACAGTTGCGGGGTCTCCAGGACTTCGGGCCAGACGCTGCGATCCAGCGTCGCAATTTCCCCGGTCGCCGCCTGAGCGTTGAGCCCCAGCAGGCAGGCACCGATCAATAAAACCATGCGCAAAACGACGTGCTCCCAATCCTTGAACAAACAGGCCTTAACCGACGAGGCACTATAGCGGATTTGATCAGCGGAAAACCTCAGCGACTGCCCGCGCCTGACGACCCCGGCTTGCAGACACCGACCTGTAGCAGTCCGGCTTGCCGGCGCTGGTGCCCTGAAAATCGCTACCGCCGGCAAGCGGGACTGCGACAGGGGCACGCGGTAAAAAAACCGGTGTCGGCCCTTACCTATCGCCACCATAGCTGGAGTCATCCCCGCACAACCCCTAGAATCGCCCCCACGATTAAAGGAGATGAACGCATGCTGATGGTGATATCCCCAGCCAAGACCCTCGATTTCGAGACCCCGCCGACCACCGAGCGCTTTACCCAGCCGCAATACCTGGACCACTCCCAAGAGCTGATCCTTCAACTGCGCGAGCTCTCACCCGCGCAGATCAGCGAGCTGATGCACCTCTCGGACAAACTGGCAGGCCTCAACGCCGCGCGTTTCCGCAGCTGGACACCCGCCTTCAGCCCCAGCAACGCCAAACAGGCCCTGCTGGCGTTCAAGGGCGACGTTTACACAGGTCTTGCCGCCCAAACCCTCAGCGAAGCGGACCTGGACTACGCCCAACAACACTTGCGCATGCTCTCCGGCCTTTACGGGCTGTTGCGCCCGCTCGACCTGATGCAGCCGTATCGCCTGGAAATGGGTACCAAACTGGCCAACGCCCGGGGCAAGGATCTTTACGCCTTCTGGGGTGAACGCATCAGCGGATGGCTCAATGAAGCACTGGCCGAACAAGGCGACGATGTGCTGCTCAACCTGGCCTCCAACGAGTACTTCTCGGCCGTCAAACGCTCAGCGCTCAATGCCCGGGTCATCAACACCGAGTTCCGCGACCAGAAGAACGGCCAGTACAAAATCATCAGTTTTTACGCCAAGAAAGCCCGCGGCATGATGAGCCGGTTCGTGATTTCCGAGCGCATCAGCAACCCCGACGACCTCAAGCGCTTCGATGAACAGGGTTATCGCTACAGCAAGGAACTGTCGAAACCCGACAAACTGGTGTTCCTCAGAGACGAATCAGCGCTGTAAAAGCGACGCAAAAAAGGGCCTGCAGAGGCCCTTTTTCATGCCTGCCGCTTTGCGCCAGAGTGCCCGCGTTCGGTCATGGGCGATCATGGCGCAGCAAAAAACCCAGCCCAGCCCTCCGATTTTCACCTCCCTAAAGTTCCTTGCCAGCGCTTTGGCCAGACGAACGGACCAACAGACAAGTATTTGGCGTCAATAAACAATCCATTAAACGCCGAGGCGCTGTTTGTCTCAAAAATCTAACAACTTTTTTGACTAGTGGCACTTTGCTGTTTCATGCTAGTGGCACAGTTACATGCACGCCTGTGAACCCCCTTGCCAGTAAGGGCGAAACCGCAAGTGCCATCAAAGTGCGATTACTCAATAATTCGAGCTCATCTAAAAAAATCTCAAAAAGAGGACGAGCGGCCAGGAACTAATGGCGAAAGCTCAGGCTCCTACATCCCGTAACAATTCTCGTCCCCCTTGTAGGACATCTCTTACAAGGCATATGGATAGAACTGTAAGTTACTTATCAACGTAGTAGGGCGATCAGGTCCAAGTGGTACGTACTAGGAGAGAACGCACCAAACTAGTTGAAGTAAGTTGAGCAAGCACCAATCGGGTGCCTGCAGCCACTGACGGGCAAGACAATACTGAATCATGGCCAAAAGCCTTGAGCCAGAGGCGCGGCAGCGACTCGCAACCATCCGCTGGAGTGTTATGCCATATCCCAGATCGGGAACTCACGTACCCACATGTGAGCCACCCGACGCTTTTGAATTCGTAGTTAGAGCCCGCCTCCGATATCAGGCCGCTCACTTTTAAATTCTGCCTGTGCTTGTGTCACGACATTAACTTGCCGTGCGGACGAGTGCGCGAAACTTGTAAGACAGTACTTATATCCAGCCAACTAATGGCGTGAAAATTAAGGAGATTACGATGCGTATCAGCATCTTTGGTTTGGGCTATGTCGGTGCAGTATGTGCTGGTTGCCTCTCGGCGCGTGGTCATGATGTTGTGGGTGTAGATATCTCCAGCGCCAAGATCGACCTCATCAATCAGGGCAAGTCCCCGATCGTGGAACCGGGTCTGGGTGAACTCCTGGACAAGGGCATCAAGACCGGCAAACTGCGCGGTACCACGGACTTTTCCGAGGCCATTCGCGCCACCGATCTGTCGATGATCTGCGTCGGCACGCCAAGCAAGAAAAACGGCGATCTGGAACTGGATTTCATCGAGTCGGTGTGCCGCGAAATCGGCTTCGTCCTGCGTGACAAAACCACTCGCCACACCATCGTCGTGCGCAGCACCGTGCTGCCGGGCACTGTCGCCAACGTGGTCATCCCGATTCTCGAAGACTGCTCGGGCAAGAAAGCCGGTGTCGATTTCGGCGTTGCGGTCAACCCGGAATTCCTGCGCGAAAGCACCGCGATCAAAGACTACGATCATCCTCCGATGACCGTGATCGGCGAATTCGACAAGGCGTCCGGTGACGTTCTGCAATCGCTGTACGAAGAACTCGACGCACCGGTCATCCGCAAGGACATCGCGGTCGCCGAGATGATCAAGTACACCTGCAACGTCTGGCACGCAACCAAGGTCACCTTCGCCAACGAAATCGGCAACATCGCCAAGGCTGTCGGCGTCGATGGTCGTGAAGTGATGGACGTGGTCTGCCAGGACAAGTCGCTGAACCTGTCGCAGTACTACATGCGCCCAGGCTTCGCATTCGGTGGCTCCTGCCTGCCCAAGGACGTCCGCGCCCTGACCTACCGCGCAAGCACGCTGGACGTCGAAGCTCCGCTGCTCAACTCGCTGATGCGCAGCAACGTCTCGCAAGTGCAGAACGCGTTCGACATCGTCGCCGCCAGCGATACCCGCAAGGTTGCCTTGCTGGGCCTGAGCTTCAAGGCCGGCACCGATGACCTGCGCGAAAGCCCGCTGGTGGAACTGGCAGAAATGCTGATCGGCAAGGGTTTCGACCTGAGCATCTTCGACAGCAACGTCGAATACGCCCGTGTACACGGCGCCAACAAGGACTACATCGAGTCCAAGATCCCTCACGTCTCGTCCCTGCTCAACTCGGACTTCGACGCGGTGATCGACAACTCCGACGTGATCATCCTGGGTAACCGCGACGAGCGCTTCCGCGCACTGGCCAACAACGCTCCGGCTGGCAAGAGAGTCATCGACCTGGTTGGTTTCATGACTGGCACTACCACCGAAAACGGTCAGACCGAAGGTATTTGCTGGTAAGGCAGCTGCAAGCTGCAAGCACCGAGCTGCAAGTTTCAAGCATCAGTCCCAGGTTGCAAGCCACACCGGCTTGTAGCTTGAGGCCTGGCGCTTGCAGCTTGAGTTTGCAACTGACTCGTTGAGGTTCCGACTATGCAAAGGCTAAGACACGGCCTTCTCCAGGCCGCAGGTTGGCTGTTTTATTTAAGTTTGCTGGCCGCCATTGCCATGGCGTTGCCGGTCACTCTATTCGACTCCCAGTCGAAGGACTTTATTTTCCTGGTCGGTATCGTCGGTATCTGGCGTTACTCGATGGGCGCAACGCACTTTGTGCGCGGCATGATCTTTCTCTACATCGTCTACCCGCATCTGCGCCGCAAAGTGCGCAAGCTTGGCAAGGCGGCTGATCCATCCCATGTGTTTCTGATGGTCACCAGCTTTCGTATCGACGCGCTGACCACCGCTCAGGTGTACAGCTCGGTGATCAGCGAAGCGATCGCCTGCGGATACCCCACCACCGTAGTCTGCTCGCTGGTGGAGATGTCCGACGAACTGCTGGTCAAGGCGCTGTGGGCCAAACACAACCCACCGCCTCACGTGACCCTGGACTTCGTGCGTATCGCCGGGACCGGCAAGCGTGACGGCCTGGCCTTCGGCTTCCGCGCCATCTCGCGCCACATGCCCGATGACCGCGCAGTGGTGGCCGTGATCGATGGTGACACCGTCCTGGCTGAAGGCGTGGTGCGCAAAACCGTGCCGTGGTTCCAGCTGTTCGGTAACGTCGGTGGCCTGACCACCAACGAGTTCTGCGAAGTGCGCGGTGGCTACATCATGAGCGAATGGCACAAGCTGCGCTTCGCCCAGCGTCACATCAACATGTGCTCGATGGCCCTGTCCAAGCGCGTACTGACCATGACCGGCCGGATGTCGGTGTTTCGTGCAACCGTGGTCACCGACCCGGACTTCATCGCCGACGTCGAAAGCGATTCCCTGCAGCACTGGCGCCTGGGCCGCTTCAAGTTCCTGACCGGTGACGACAAGTCCAGCTGGTTCAGCCTGATGCGCCTGGGTTACGACACTTTCTACGTGCCGGACGCTGCGATCAACACCGTCGAACACCCGCCCGAAAAGAGCTTCCTGAAAGCCAGTCGCAAGCTGATGTATCGCTGGTACGGCAACAACCTGCGCCAGAACTCCCGCGCGCTGGGCCTTGGTGTCCGCCGCCTGGGCGTGTTCACCAGCATCGTGCTGTTTGACCAGCGGGTGTCGATGTGGACCTCGATTCTGGGCCTGACCGTTGCCGTGCTGGCCAGCTTCAAATTCGGCATGGGCGTGCTGCTCGCCTATCTGCTGTGGATCGGTATCACCCGTCTGATTCTCACGTTGCTGCTGTCCTGCTCCGGGCATGCCATTGGCCCTGCCTACCCCGTGATTCTCTATTACAACCAGATCGTCGGCGCGCTGATGAAGATCTACGTCTTCTTCCGGCTCGACCGTCAGTCCTGGACCCGCCAGGACACCAAACTGAGCCGCGACATGGCCAGCTTCCAGGGTTGGTTCAACACCTGGTCGTCTCGAACCATGACTTTCTCGGCTGGCAGCATCTTCGTTGCCGTGCTGCTGACAATGGTCTGAAGGGTCTTTGACCGCATCAATGGATCAACTCGATTAATCAGGAACTACCGCCATGAATACAGCCGTGAAGAATGTGAACGTCGTCCACGAATCCGAAGCCCAGCGCCAGCACGCCCGGGTCAAGATCCCAGCCAAGCTGCGCCTGCTCAACGGTCTGCCGAACGCCCCGCTGGTGCGAGTCGAAGACCTCTCCGCCGGTGGCTTGAGCTACGTGGCCCCGGCCAGCCAGCGACCTGCGCTGGGCGAGGTGATCAAGGGTCGCCTGCAGTTTCTGATCGACAATCTGGGCCTGGCCATGGACGTGGAACTGCAGGTCCGCGCCATCGACTCGGCCACCGGCCGTGTCGGTTGCCAGTTCCAGCACCTGGAAGCCCAGGACATCGCGACCCTGCGCCACCTGATCACCTCACACCTGAGCGGCGATATCGTCAGCATGGGTGAAGTGCTCGCCACCCTGCAGCGCGACAACTTCACCAAGGCCCGCAAGCAAAAGGACAGCGGCAGTGGCTTGAGCGCGTTCGGCCGTCTGCGCGCCGTGACCTTCAGCGCCGGTATCTTCGTGGTCGGTCTGGTGGCCTTCGGTTTCGTCGCCAAATCGGTCTACGGCATGTACTTCGTCAGCCACTCGACTTCAGGCCTGGTGAGCGTTCCGACCATGGACGTGACCATGCCTCGCGAAGGCACCATGACCAGCCTGGTCGGACCCAACGGCGAAGTGTCCAAAGGCGCGCCACTGGCCACCTTCAACACCAGCATGCTGGACATGCTCAAAGGCAACCTGGACCCGGACGAAATGCAACCGGCCAAGATTGAAGAGCTGTTCGGTCGTCAACTGGCAGGCACCATGACCAGCCCGTGCGACTGCGTCGTCGGCAAGCAACTGGTTGCAGACGGTCAGTACGCCAGCAAAGGCCAGGTGATCTTCCAGCTGATCCCGCGCAACGTTGCCGCCAACGTCGATGCCCGCTTCACCTACCGCCAGTTCGGCGAGGTACAGCCAGGGGCGCGCGTCAACTTCCAGGTGGCCGGTGAAGAAGGCACTCACAGCGGCAAGATCGTCAGCTCCACAGCGCTGAGCCCGGCTGACCTGTCCTCCGACCTGCGCGTGCAGATCCAGCCTGACGAGTCGCTGAGCAGCAGCCTGGCCGGTCGCCCGGTGGAAGTGGTCAGCGATCGCGGCCCTTCGCTGAACTGGCTGATCGATAAAGCCACGGCCGCAGGTCTCTAAGCATGGCTAGCCCACTACGAAGCTTGTCAGCCCCGACCTTGTTGAGCCTGGCGATCGCCATTGGTCTGGCTGGCTGTGCCGGCCTCCCCGATCAGCGCCTGGCCAACGAAGCCCTCAAACGCGGCGATACCGCGCTGGCGGAGCAGAACTATCGGCAACTGGCGGACCTGGGTTATAGCGATGCACAGGTTGGCCTTGCAGACATCCAGGTCGGCACCCGCGACCCGGAACTGATCAAACAGGCCGAGGCGACTTATCGCGCCGCCGCACAGACGTCGCCACGGGCGCAATCGCGTCTGGGCAAGCTGCTGGCGGTCAAGCCGAACTCGACCGAAGCGGAACAGCGTGAAGCCGAAGGCCTGCTCAAACAGGCGTTTGCCAATGGCGAAGCCGGCACGCTGATTCCGCTGGCGATGCTCTATCTGCAATACCCGCACACGTTCCCCAACGTGAACGCGCAACAGAAGATCAACGAATGGCGCGCCTCCGGTTATCCGGAAGCAGGGCTTGCCCAGGTGTTGCTGTACCGCACCCAAGGCACCTACGACCAGCACCTGGCCGAGGTCGAAAGCATCTGCAAACAGGCGCTGCGCACCAACGACGTCTGCTACATGGAACTGGCCACGGTCTACCAGAAACGTGGCGAGGCCGACAAACAGGCCGCGCTGCTTGCGCAGATGCAAAGCGGTTATGCCATGGGCAGCGTGCCGGCGATGCGCGTCGACACCGTCGCCCGTGTGCTGGCCGATGCCACCCTGGGCAAGCCGGACGAGAAAACCGCCCAGCAACTGCTGGAGAAAGTCGCCCCCGGCTACCCCGCTTCCTGGGTCAGCCTGGCGCAACTGCTGTACGACTACCCCGAGCTGGGTGACGTCAACAAGATGATGGAATACCTGGACAACGGCCGTGCAGCTGACCAGCCGCGCGCCGAACTGTTGCTCGGCAAACTGTATTACGAAGGCAAGCTGGTCCTGCCGGATGCGAAGAAAGCCGAGGAGCACCTGACCAAGGCCGCGCCGACGCAGATCTCCGCCCACTACTACCTTGGTCAGTTGTATCGCCGTGGCTACCTGGGCCACCCCGACGCGCAGAAAGCCGTCGATGAGCTGCTGACTTCCGCCCGCGGCGGCCAGAACAGCGCCGACTTCGCCCTCGCGCAGCTGTTCTCGCAAGGCAAGGGCATCAAGCCCGATCCGGTCAACGCCTGGGTCTTCGGCCAGCTGGCACTGGCTCAAGGTACCCCACAGGCCACCGACCTGATGCAACAACTCAACGATCAATTGCCGCCTGAAAAACGCGCGCAAGCGCAGAGCCTCCTGCAACGAGAGCAGCAGGTCCGGGGCACCACGGCGCAGAACGCGCTGGCCTTGCAGACCCTGCAAGAAGAAAAAGACGGCGAGGACGCACCTCTATGAAGCTTAAGTTGAATCCGCTGATGGCGGCCGGGCTTGGTCTGGGTTTCACCCTGGTCTGGGCCACACCGACACTGGCTGCCTTGACCGAAAACCAGAACTTCGGCATCGAAGTCAAAGCCACCGGCCAGATGGAAGAAGACCGTGACCTGGGCACCCGTGGTGGTGGCGACGTCAACGGTATCGGTCTGGACCTGCGTCCCTGGATGTACGGTCAATGGGGCAACTGGAGTGGCTACGCCATGGGCCAGGTGGTCACCGCCACCGACACCATCCAGACCGACCCGCTGGATCAGCAGACCACCGGCGCCGATGGCCAGACCAGCCAGCGTGCCCGCAGTACTTCGAGCAGCCGTGAAGTGGACGACAGCTATGCGGCGCTGCGTGAATTCTGGATCGGCTACAGCGGCTTCACGCCCTACCCTGGCGAGATCCTCAAGCTCGGTCGCCAGCGCCTGCGCAACGACGATGGCCAATGGCATGACACCAACATCGAGGCGCTGAACTGGACGTTCGACACCACTCTGCTCAAGGCCGAAGTCGGCGCAGCGCAGCGCTTCAGCGAATACCGCACCGACCTGACCGAGCTGTCGGCGCAGGACAAGGATCGCCAGCACGTTTTCGGTGACGTGGCTTACCAGTGGACCCCCGGCCAGTGGGCCGGCGTACGCGCCCACTACAGCCACGACGGCGGCAGCCTCAAGCATCAGGGCGAGTCGATCGACGATCTGGACAAGACCAGCCGTGGCGACCTGACCTGGCTGGGCATTCAGGCCAACAGCGACGCGTACAACTACCGCAACCTGAACACCGTCAATTACTGGGGCAGCCTGACCTGGCTGACCGGTAATCGCGACCAGATCGGCAGCACCTACGACGCTACCACCGATCAGTATCTGGCCGGCCAGAAGGACAGCAGCAACGTCAACGGCTGGGCCACCGACCTGGGTCTGCGCTTGCGTCTGGACCCGCAATGGCAGGTCGGCGGCGCTTACTCCCGGGCCAGCAAGAACTACGAGCAGAACGGTCTGGAAAGCAACCGCTCGAACTGGACCGGTACCCGCTCACGCGTGCATCGCTTCGGTGAAGCCTTCCAGGGCGAAATGGCCAACGTGGAGTCCGGCTCGCTGTTCGCTTCCTGGCAGATGCAGGAGGACTACGACGCCTCGCTGATCTACCACAAGTTCCGTCGCGTGGATGGTCACGCCGGTATCGGTGGCGCGGGCATCAACCCGGCCCGCGAGAACGCCGGTGACGATGGCGTCGGCAACGGCACCTTCGCCTCGCTGCCGCTCGAAGACGGTCGCAAGGACCTGGGTCAGGAGATGGACGTGGTCGTGACCAAGTACTTCAAGCAAGGCCTGCTGCCCGCGTCGGTGAGCCAGTCGTTCGACGAGCCGTCGGCGCTGATCCGCCTGCGTGCAGGCGTATTCAAGCCTGGTGATGCGTATCACAGCGGTGTGGACAACTACATGCACCGCGCCATCGTCGACGTGATCTGGCGCTTCTGATGCAAGTTGCGAGAGGAGTGCAATGACATGAACAGCCAAGCAAACAGTCTGCGTCACCGGGCCTGGCCGCACGCGCTGCTGGAAAGCGCGGTGCTCAGCAGCGCCCTGCTGCTGGCCAGCACTGCTGCCATGGCCACTCCCGCTCCGGCGGCAGCCGCTGCTGCAACGACGCAGCCGGCGGCCGGCGATGATGTGGTCAAGGGTCTGCATCAGGCGAGCACCTACACCATCACCAGCCCACCTATCGGGCCGCTGATGATGGACAAGCCAAAGCTGCCGGACCTGTCGGGCTACACCCAGCAGGCCATGCAGAAGAAAATCGTGCGCAGCAAGGCGGGCAAGGTCTCGATTCGCCGCATGATGCAGGAGGATTCGCTCAAGGAGTTCATTGGCGGCGATAACAAGATGGCCGAATGGGTCGCCCGACAACACGGCATCCCGCAGGCCATCTTCATCGACGATGGCTACATGACTCTGCAGGAGCTGGCGAAAAAGGTCCCTAAACAGTACCTGAGCGAAACCTCGCCGGGCGTCTATCTGGCGCGTCTGCCGATCGTCGTCGGCAAGAAAGGCATCTTTGAAATCGACAAGAAAACCAGCGAGCTGCGCCTGTCGCAGGACGCCGGTGCGTTTCTGGTCAACGACAACCAGCTGTTCATCGCCGACACCAGGCTGACCGGCTGGAGCGAAAAGGCCAATGCCCCGTCCACCTTCAAGACGCCGAAGGAATTCCGCCCGTTCCTGCTGTCCTGGGGCGGAACCCAGACCTACATGTTCAACACCAAGGTCGCAAGCCTTGGGTACAACAACAGCAAGTCGTATGGCCTGAGCATTTCCCAGTACACGCCGAACATGAAGGCCCAGATGAACCGTCCGGACCCGACCGGCTGGATCGTCAACTCCGAGTTCTCGGACATGTGGTACGGCTACTACTGCTATGAAACCCGCGACTTCGTGGTCAAGGGCAATACCTACCGCGACAACATCATCTACGGCATCGACCCGCATGACCGCTCACACGGGCTGATCATTGCCGAGAACACGGTGTACGGGACCAAGAAGAAGCACGGGATCATTATTTCCCGTGAGGTAAACGACAGCTTCATCATCAACAACAAGAGCTACGAAAACCACCTGTCGGGCATCGTTCTTGACCGTAACAGCGTGAACAACCTGGTGGCCTATAACCAGATTTACCGCAACCACACCGACGGCATCACCCTGTATGAAAGTGCCGACAACCTGCTGTGGGGCAATCGCGTGTTCGCCAACAAGCGCCACGGCATCCGGGTTCGCAACAGCACCAACATCAAGCTGTACGAAAACCTGGCCATCGGTAACGGCCTGATGGGCGTCTACGGCCACATCAAGGATCTGTCCGACACCGACCGTGACATCAAGCTCGACCCGTTCGATGCCGAGGTGTCATTGATCATGGTCGGCGGCGAACTGACCTCCAACGGTTCCGGCCCGCTGTCCATCGATTCGCCGCTGAGTGTCGAGTTGTACAAGGTGTCGATGCTCGCGCCGACCAAGAGCAGCGGGATCAGCTTCAACGGTGTACTGGGTGACCGCCAGGACGAAATTCTCGATCTGCTGGTGCGCCAACAAAAAGCCGTGCTGATCGACCCGGTCGAAAGCCAGAAACAACTCCGGGACTGAGGAAGATATGTCTATGCACGCACATTTGATCAAGTTGCTCAGCCTGTCCGGCCTGACCGCTGCGCTTTTCGCCGCCAGCAACGCCGCTTACGCCGCCGATGCAACGGCACCGAGCTTCACCGCCGAGCCATGCTGCAGCCTGTGCCCGGAAGCTCACGACGAGAAAAACTACGTCACTCGCTACCAGCAGAACTTCACCACGCTGGTCCAGGCTCAGGGCGACTGGCTGTTCCGTACCAAGGAAGACCTGCGCACCGAGTTCGATACGACGCCTGAAGGCTACCGCCGCATGCAACAGCTGCACGACGCCTTCAAGAGCAAGGGTGTGGAGCTGGTGGTGGTCTATCAGCCCACGCGTGGCCTGGTCGATCGCAACAAGCTGTTCCCGGCCGAGCGTGACAAGTTCGACTACAACACCGCCCTGCGTAACTACCAGGCGATGCTCGGTCGTTTCGCCAAAATGGGCTACACCGTGCCGGACCTTTCGCCTCTGACCAACGAGCAGCAGGCGCACGACTTCTACTTCCGCGGCGACCAGCACTGGACCCCTTACGGCGCCCAGCGCACTGCAAAAATCGTCGCCGAATCGGTGAAGAAAATGCAGGCCTTCGCCGACGTTCCCAAGCGCGAATTCGAGACCCATCTGTCAGGTCGCATGGGCAAGAAGGGCACTCTGCACAATATGGCCGGTCAATTGTGCGGCTCAAGCTACGCCATCCAGTACATGGATCAGTTCGAGACCGAACCCAAGGGCGAAGCGGCCGATGGCGACCTGTTCGGTGATGCCGGTAACCCGTCGATCACCCTGGTCGGTACCAGTCACAGCGGCAAGAACTACAACTTCGCCGGTTTTCTGCAGGAATACATAGGTGCTGACGTGCTGAACGTGGCCTTCCCCGGCGGCGGGCTTGAAGGCTCGATGCTGCAATACCTGGGCAGCGATGACTTCCAGAAACACCCGCCGAAGATTCTCATCTGGGAATTCTCGCCGCTGTACCGCCTGGACCAGGAGACCATCTATCGCCAGATGATGTCGCTGCTGGATAACGGCTGCGAAGGCAAACCGGCGCTGATGACCACCAGCACCACGCTCAAGCCAGGCACCAACGAGCTGTTGGTCAACGGCAAAAACGGCATCAAGGATGTGCGCAACGGCAGCAATCAGATCGACATCAAGTTCGCCGACACCTCGGTGAAGACGCTTCAGGCGCGCCTCTGGTACATGAACGGCCGCCACGAAGACCTGAAGATCGAAAAACCTGAAACATCTGAAACCGACGGGCGCTTCTCCTTCGAACTGCGCGATGACAAGGACTGGGCTGACCAGCAATTGCTCGCACTGGAAGTGCAGGGTCCGGAAGCGGGCGCTGCGCCACAGCAGGTCGAAGCGAAAGTATGCAAACGCAACGTGTTCCCGAATGTCGCGCATCAAACCGCGCAAGCCGGGTTATGAGGCTCTTATGCACACTCCAAAACTGATGCTCCCCACCCTCCTCTCGCTGGCCGTGTTGTCTGCGACAGCGTTCGCCACCAGCGCCAGCGCCGCCTCGACACTGGTGCCGCCGCAGGGTTATTACGAGGGCGTCGAGAAATTCAAGAGCGGCGAAGGCAAGTTCAGCTGTGACGCGACACCGCAGCCTTACACCGGCTCGCTGCAGTTTCGCAGCAAGTACGAAGGCTCGGACAAGTCACGTTCGACACTGAACGTGGCCTCCGAACAGTCGTTCCGCGACACCACCAAGGACATCACCACCATGGAGCGCAACACCAGCAAAGTGGTGATGCAGTACATGCGCGATGGTCGTCCCGAACAACTCGATTGCGCGCTGAACATGCTCACCACCTGGGCCAAGGCTGACGCGCTGGAGTCCAAAGACTTCAACCACACCGGCAAGTCGATGCGCAAATGGGCGCTGGGCAGCATGTCCTCGTCCTACCTGCGCCTGAAGTTTTCCGAGTCGCATCCGCTGGCCACCCGTGGCCAGGATGCGCAAGTGATCGAGGCCTGGTTCAGCAAGCTGGCCGATCAGGTGGTCAGCGACTGGAACAACCTGCCCCTGGACAAGACCAACAACCACTCGTACTGGGCTGCCTGGTCGGTGATGTCCACCGCCGTGGCAACCAACCGCAAGGACTTGTTCGACTGGTCGGTGAAGGAGTTCAAGGTCGCGGCCAATCAGGTCGATCCGCAGGGCTTCCTGCCCAACGAACTCAAGCGCAAGCAGCGCGCACTGGCGTATCACAACTATGCCCTGCCGCCGCTGGCGATGATCGCCAGTTTCGCCCAGGCCAATGGTGTTGATCTGCGGCCGGAAAACAACGGCGCGCTCAAGCGCCTGGGTGATCGAGTACTGGCCGGGGTCAAGGATTCGGGCGATGAATTCCAGGCCAAAGATGGCCAGAAGCAGGACATGACGGACCTCAAGACCGACATGAAATTCGCCTGGCTGGAACCCTATTGCTCGCTGTACGAGTGCGGACCGGACGTGCTGGATCAGAAACACAAGATGCAGCCGTTCAAGAACTTTCGCCTCGGCGGCGACCTGACCCGCACCTATGACCCGAGTCATGAGAAGGGTGAGAAAGGCGGTTCTTGATCTGACGACCTGATCGTACCCACGCTCTGCGTGGGCACGCATCCCCTGACGCTCTGCGTCGCCTTTGATGGCGCGGAGCGCCGAGAAATGCATTCCCACGCGGAGCGTGGGAACGATCAGACGATCAGGCGCTGGCCGTGAGATTTTTGTTTTACCCCTCCATTTTCCCATGGGGGGTTTGGGGGGGCTTCGGCCCTTGATGTTGGACAATCGGAGAGATAAGGATGGTTTTCTCATCCAACGTGTTCCTGTTCCTGTTCTTGCCGGTGTTCCTCGGCTTGTACTACTTGAGCGGGCAACGCTATCGCAACCTGCTGCTGCTGATCGCCAGCTATGTGTTCTATGCCTGGTGGCGAGTGGACTTCCTGGCACTGTTTGCAGGTGTGACGCTGTGGAACTACTGGATCGGCCTGCGCGTCGGTGCCGCCGGGGTCAGGACCAAACCTGCGCAGCGCTGGCTGCTGCTGGGCGTGGCAGTCGATCTGGGCATCCTGGGCTATTTCAAATACGCCAACTTCGGTGTCGACAGCATCAACGCGATGATGACCTCCATTGGTCTGGAGCCGTTCATCCTGACGCATGTGCTGTTGCCGATCGGGATCTCGTTCTACATCTTCGAGTCCATCAGCTACATCATCGACGTGTACCGCGGCGACACACCGGCCACACGCAACCTGATCGACTTCGCGGCGTTCGTGGCAATCTTCCCGCACCTGATCGCCGGGCCCGTGCTGCGTTTTCGCGACCTGGTGGACCAGTTCAACAACCGCACGCACACCCTGGACAAGTTCTCCGAAGGCTGTACGCGGTTCATGCAGGGTTTCATCAAGAAGGTCTTCATCGCCGACACCCTGGCGGTGGTGGCTGACCATTGTTTTGCCTTGCAGCACCCGACCACAGGTGATGCCTGGCTCGGCGCGCTGGCCTACACCGCGCAGCTGTATTTCGACTTCTCCGGTTACAGCGACATGGCCATCGGCCTGGGCCTGATGATGGGTTTCCGTTTCATGGAAAACTTCAAGCAGCCTTACGTCAGCCAGTCGATCACCGAGTTCTGGCGTCGCTGGCACATCAGCCTGTCGACCTGGCTGCGTGACTACCTGTACATCACCCTGGGCGGCAATCGTGGCGGCAAGGTCGCGACCTACCGCAATCTGTTCCTGACCATGCTGCTCGGTGGCCTGTGGCACGGCGCCAACATCACCTACATCGTCTGGGGCGCCTGGCACGGCGTGTGGCTGGCCATTGAAAAAGCCTTGGGCCTGAACACCGCGCCACGCACCTTCAATGTGGTGCGCTGGGCCTTGACCTTCCTGCTGGTGGTGATGGGCTGGGTGATCTTCCGTTCCGAGAACCTGCACGTTGCGGCCCGCATGTATGGCGCCATGTTCAGCTTCGGCCAATGGCAGCTGTCGGATCTCAACCGCGCCAGCCTTACCGGTTTGCAGGTGGCAACCCTGATCGTGGCCTACATCACCCTGGCGTTCTTCGGCCTGCGCGACTTCTACCAGAACCGCGCGCCTGCCAAACCGACCAGCGACACGAACAACACTGCCAGGCCAGCCCAGGCTGACGGCCTTGCCTCGGCAGAGCCGGGCCTGATCAAGGCAGTGCCAGGTGACACGCCAGGCAGCATCCATCAACCGGGTTACATCGTCGGCACCGACGCGCAGGTGCAGCCTGCGTACTGGACCGCCGACTGGTCGCGCTACGTGATGCGCGGACTGATCCTGCTGATGTTCGTTGCCTCGATTCTCAAACTCTCGGCGGCCAGCTTCTCGCCGTTCCTTTACTTCCAGTTCTGAGGAGCCTGACATGACCCGTTCATTACGTTTCCTCTACGTGTTCCTGTTCCTGGCGATCCTGCTGGTGCTGGGTCTGTGGTCGCTGCGCAGCTTCGTCGGCTTCTCGACGTCCAAGGAGACCACCGTGCTCAACGGTCACTGGACCAAGGCGGTGGAAACCCGTTACGACGAAGAGTTTCCGATCAAGCGCCTGGGCACCAATCTGTGGGCCGCGCTGGACTACAAGGTGTTCAACGAAGGTCGTCCGGGCGTGATCCTGGGCAAGGACCAATGGCTGTACACCGACGAAGAGTTCGACGCGGTGGTCAACGGCGAGCAGAACGAAGCCGACAACCTGGCGCTGATCCAGGGCGTGCGTGACACCCTGAAAAAACAGGGCACGCAATTGGTGTTGGCGATCGTTCCGGCCAAGACCCGGCTGTATCCGGAGCACGTCGGCGCGAACAAGCCGGCAGCCCTGCATACCGACCTGTATCAGCAGTTCCACGCCCAGGTGAGTCAGGCCGGAATCTTCGCCCCTGACCTGCTGGCGCCCCTGCAGAGCGCCAAGGACAAGGGCCAGGTGTTCCTGCGCACCGACACCCACTGGACGCCGATGGGCGCTGAAGTCGTGGCCCAGCAGCTTGGCGCGGCGATCTCCAGGGAGGCCCCGCTGAGCGGCGACCCGCAGACTTTCGTCACCGAAGCCAAATCCAGTGCGCCTTACAAGGGTGACCTGACCAACTTCCTGCCGTTGGACCCGCTGTTCAGCAACCTGCTGCCCAAGCCCGATGACCTGCAGCAGCGCAGCACCAACCCGAGCCAGGGCGACAGTGAAAGCAGCGACGCGTTGTTCGCCGACAACTCGGTTGCCGTCGGTCTGGTGGGGACCAGCTACAGCGCCAACCCCAACTGGAACTTCGCCGGGGCGCTCAAGCAGGCCCTGCACAGTGATGTCGTGAATTACGCCGAAGACGGCCATGGCCCGATCCTGCCGATGCTCAAGTATCTGCAGACCGACGCCTTCAAGAGCAGCCCGCCGCAGGTGCTGATCTGGGAATTCCCGGAACGCTACCTGCCCGCTCACAACGACCTGACCGAGTTCGATCCGCAGTGGATCGCCGAACTCAAAAAGGCTCGTGACCCTCAACAAAATCTGGCTCTGAACGCCAACAACTCCGAGTCGCCCAGCCGGGCGTCAAACTGAGAGGACTACTCAAAATGACCTTGCAGAACCCAACTCGTATGCCAACTCGTTCGACCAAGACCGGCCTGCTGAAAACCTGCGTCCTGGCCGCAAGCCTGGGCTTTGTATCGCTCTCGGCCTTCGCCGGTGGTGACGCCGCACTCTATGGGCCGACCGCGCCAAAAGGCTCGACCTTCGTGCGTGTCTACAACGCTAGCAACGCGGAAGTCAGCGCCAGCGTCGGCAACACCAGCCTCAACGAGATCGGCCCACTGGCCAGCAGCGATTTCAGCTTCATGCCACAAGGCGACTACAGCGCCAAGATCGGCAGCAATACCCTGCCGGTGAAACTGGCCAGCGATCACTACTACACCATCGTCAACAACACCTCCGGCGCCCCGCAACTGGTGGAAGAGCCGCCGTACAAGAACAAGCAGAAATCGCTGGTTCGCGTGCAGAACCTGACCGACAAGGCGCTGACCCTGAAAACCGCCGACGGTAAGACTGCCGTGGTCGATTCGGTCAAGGCCAAGGGCACCGGCGAGCGTGAAATCAATCCGGTGAAAGTCAGCTTCGCGCTGTTCGACGGCGACAAGAAGGTCAGCGACCTCAAGCCTGTGGCCCTGGAGCGCGGTGAAGCTGCGGTGCTGTACATCACCGGCAGCGGCGGCAACCTGTCGCCTGTATGGGTCAAGCGCCCGACTTCGACGCGGTAAGAAATCAAACCCGCCTGCGGCTTTGATTCTGGCCGCAGGCCGGATTGGCTCTTGATTCTGGCCGCAGGCTGTGGGAGGCCAGCTTGCTGACGATCTGCCGCGCAGCGGCAGCCAAGCCGATCAACGCGGTGGTTCAGATACACCGCAGTGGCAGGTTTTACGACCGGTTCCCGGTCGATCGCTGGCAAGTCGAGCTCCCACGCCTTCGGCAGAAACAGACCTTCGGCAAAACAGGATTCAGCGGTTGGCGCCAGGTGCTGCGCAGCACGCACACCGTGAGGGCGCCGATTGCAGCGGTACAACTACAAGACAGACGAAACGACAGAACAACCGACGTATAGCCCATTAAAACGCTATTGCTATTTGGAGAATTAAAAATGATTCCAGTGATCTTGTCAGGTGGCAGCGGTTCCCGACTCTGGCCTCTTTCGCGTAAACAGTTTCCAAAACAGTTCCTGGCACTGACCGGCGAACACACTCTGTTCCAGCAGACCCTCGAGCGCCTGCAGTTCGACGGCATGCAGCACCCGGTGGTGGTGTGCAACAAGGACCACCGCTTCATCGTTGGCGAGCAGCTCGGCGCGTTGGGTCTGGACACCCAGGCCATCATCATGGAGCCGTTCGGTCGCAACACCGCACCGGCCGTGGCTATCACCGCGATGATGCTGGCCAACGAAGGTCGCGACGAGTTGATGCTGGTACTGCCGGCCGACCACGTGATCGACGATCAGAAAGCCCTGCAGCGTGCATTGGCGCTGGCCACCGTAGCCGCTGAACGTGGCGAAATGGTGCTGTTCGGCGTGCCGGCGACCAAGCCGGAAACCGGCTATGGCTACATCAAGTCCACGGCCGATGCGCTGCTGCCCGAAGGCGTCAGCCGCGTGGCCCAGTTCGTCGAAAAACCTGATGAAAAACGCGCCAGCGAATTCGTCGAAGCCGGCGGCTACTACTGGAACAGCGGCATGTTCCTGTTCCGCGCCAGCCGCTATCTGGAAGAGCTGAAAAAGCACGATCCGGACATCTACGACAACTGCCTGCTGACCCTTGAGCGCAGCAAGCACGACGGCGACAACATCGAACTGGATCAAGCCAGCTTCGCTTGCTGCCCGGACAACTCCATCGACTACGCGGTCATGGAAAAAACCCAGCGCGCCTGCGTGGTGCCACTGGAAGCGGGCTGGAGCGACGTCGGTTGCTGGTCATCGCTGTGGGACGTACAGGCCAAGGATGACAACGGCAACGTCACCAAGGGCGATGTGGTGATCCAGGACAGCCGCAACTGCATGATCCAGGGCAACGGCAAACTGGTCACCGTGATCGGCCTGGACAACATCGTGGTCGTCGAAACCAAGGACGCCATGATGATCGCCCACAAGGACAAGGTTCAGGGCGTCAAGCAGATGGTCAACACGCTCAACGAGCAAGGCCGCAGCGAAACCCAGAACCACCTGGAAGTCTACCGCCCGTGGGGCTCGTACGACTCGGTGGACATGGGCGGACGCTTCCAGGTCAAGCGCATCTCGGTCAAGCCGGGCGCCAGCCTGTCGCTGCAGATGCATCACCACCGCGCTGAACACTGGATCGTGGTATCGGGCACCGCGCAGGTCACCTGCGACGAAAACGTGTTCCTGCTGACCGAGAACCAGTCCACTTACATCCCGATTGCCTCGGTGCATCGCCTGCGCAACCCGGGCAAGATCCCGCTGGAAATCATTGAAGTGCAATCGGGCAGCTACCTGGGTGAGGACGACATCGAGCGTTTCGAAGACGTCTATGGCCGCTCCACTCCAGGCATCGACGCTGGCGTGAAAACCCAGACCATCGCTCGCTGATTGCAGCCGTAACCACCGGTTGTAGTGCCCCGCCCGCTCTCTGCGTATCCCCATCCGCAGAGGGCAGGCGGGTTTTTTTTGATGTTTTCGACGCTTGGTCTATCCCTTCCCCATTCGGTACGATGCCCGCACCTGCATTCGCGAGACCGAAGACATGATCATCGGCGCTGTACTGATCCTCACCTGGCTTGTCCTTCTGCTGCGCTACCCCGGCAAAGCCTTGCCCGTGTCGCTGGCCGCAGCGGTAGGGCTGGGACTTGTGGCCGGCGTGGTGGTCTGGCAGGACAAACGCGACGTTCAACGCCTGGACCGCCTGCAAATGCGCCTGGACTACGCCCCGCAACAATGTCCGGCGGGCCGCCCGCTGCTGGTGCTGATCGACAACGGCAACGACGTCCCGCTTCAGGAACTGCGCTGGAAAGTCGCCGCTTACGCCCCGGGCGACACGGTCAATCTGGCCGATGACACTTATACTGCCCCGCGCTACCGCGGCCCTGGCCAGCTGTTGCCCGGCAGTCAATGGCAGGATTGCCTGCCGCTGCCGCCGCTGCGTGCCGGCTACCGGGCGCAGACCCTGGAGTTTCGCGCCGAACGCCTGCAGGGCAGCTTCTCCGACTGACCCATAACCCCCGCTCAAGGAATGAATGCCCATGTCTGTCGTGTTGATTACCGGTTGCTCCAGCGGCATTGGCCGGGCCATGGCCGATGCCTTCAACGCCGCCGGCCATGAGGTGTGGGCCACGGCCCGCAAGCCGGACGATGTAGCGCGGCTGGCGGCGGCGGGCTTGCATGCCGTGGCGCTGGACGTCAACGACAGCGCGGCGCTGGAACAACTGGCCGCCGAGCTTGAGCGACAGGGCAAAGGGCTGGACGTGCTGATCAACAACGCCGGTTACGGCGGCATCGGCCCGCTGCTCGATGGCGGTGTCGACGCCATGCGCCGGCAGTTCGAAACCAACGTATTTTCGGTTGTCGGCGTCACCGGCGCGCTGTTCCCACTGCTGCGCCGCAACAAGGGGCTGGTGGTCAATATCGGCAGTGTGTCCGGGGTACTGGTCACGCCGTTCGCCGGTGCCTACTGCGCGTCGAAAGCCGCCGTGCACGCCCTGAGCGATGCCTTGCGTATGGAGCTGGCGCCGTTCGGCATGCGTGTCATGGAGGTGCAGCCAGGTGCCATCGACACTCAGTTCGCCAGCAATGCCAGCCATGAGGCCGAGCGGGTCATTCATGAAGGTTCTGCATGGTGGCCGCTTCGCGAGGGCATCCGCGCCCGGGCCAACGCGTCGCAAACCAATCCGACGCCAGCCACCGAGTTCGCCCGCGATGTGCTCGCTGCCGTACAACGCGCCAGGCCGCCGCGCCTGTTGCGCCTGGGTAACGGCTGTCGCGCCCTGCCGCTGATGTCCTGGCTGTTGCCCAAGGGCTTGCTGGAGCGAATCCTCAGCAAGCGCTTCAAGCTCGGCCCCTTGCGCTGATTCGTCCCACAGCGTGGCTTGAGAAAATCCCCGCGTCATAGCGCCTCAATCGCCGCAAGTCGGTGACCTATCGTCCTGCTCCCAAGGATCAGGCCTACAGCGAACCGCCGCGCATCGCTTGATACTTCCTGCAGTTGCCCTGCACACAGGGCCGGACCTTCAGAGGCTTTCTCCAAAGGTCAATCCACTGTCAAGGAAGACACCATGAACAGGCACCCCTCTACTGACGAACGCGTTTTCGCTGATCAGGGCTGGACCAGAGAAGCCCTGGCCCCATTCGATTCGACATCGCTTCTCGATTCCGCCGGACTCACCGCCGAAGGCATTGATCCGGCCGGTTTCGATTACCACGAGAACCCACAGCGCCCGGCCGCCGGTCGCACACCAGCCGCACTGGCGGATCTTACGGCAGAGCAATTGACGCGCGTGAGCAACGAAATGATCGCGTTGTTCGACACCGTCTACGATCCGAACCTGCTCGACCCGCTGCGCTACATCCACGCGTCCATCCGCCGGATGGTGGACGACTCTGGCGCTTCCCCGGCACTGAAACAGCGCCTGCATGGCAAGACCCCGATTGCCGTGGGTTATCGACCCATGCCCGCAGCCACCAGCGGACTGATCGACGCCAGCGCCCTGCTCGGGCCGCTTGAGCGGCGCAACTTCACCCTCGATGAAATAGTCACCGACAGTTATCGGCGGCAGCTCGTGGATCACCGACAGGTGCAAGTGTTATGGCCCTCCGACTTCCCCCAGGCGCTGATCGACACGCTGGAATCGGCGAACCTTCAGGCCCGTTATCAGGCCGAGGTCGAGCGGCGCCTGAGCACCCCGCAAGCCAGGCTGCTGTTGAAGATCCAGACCACCACCGAGGTGCAAAGCCGCCTCGAACACTACGCCCGGCAGGCGCAGACACCCCAGCCGTACAAACGCCTGATTGCCGCATACGGCGCGGGCCAGGCTAAACCCGAACTGGTGGAGTTGCGCACCCAGACCAGCCAGTTCAGCGTGGCCCAGGCGCTGTACCTGCGCTCGTCAGTGGACAAGTCCATTGGCGGGTTGCTGATTTTCCTGGATGAAACCGAACAGGATGCCGTCGTGCCTCTGCCCCGGGAGAACCGTCGCAGCTTCATAGAGTCGTCCTCAAGGCTTGCACGCCTGATCCTGCGACGCCTGCCGCTTGACCTGCAGCTCAGATACGGCAAGGACCGGCTGGTCTACGTGAACACCTTCATGGGGCCGCTCATCCGGCAGATCTCGCCCTTGCAATTTCGCAGCGCAGACGATGCGTTCGATGCGCTGCACAGTATCCGTATCAAGCGAATGCTGTCCGATATCGACACCCTGGTGTCCACCGACAGCGAGCGGCTGGCCGACAGTGTTCTGGAAACCGGGGTGTTCATATTCCAGGGGTTGTCGGTGGTCGCGACCCTGCCTTTTGGCGCAGGGGGCAGCCTGGCGGTGCGCTTGCTGGTGTCGTTTCTGCTCGGCCAGGGCGCGGCGGCGCTGGAGGCCATCCGTGCGCTCAATGCCGACATACCCGAAGAGGCCGAAGCCCACTACGACGCGGCACTGTTCGCCGCAATTGCCGAAATTGTCGGGCCACTCGGGCTGGTGCTGGCAGGTAAAGCCCTGTCAGCGGTTTCCAGGTCCAGAGTGAGTGCACGGGTGTTCAAACACATCAAGAACACACGCCCCTACCCCGGCAAGACGCCAGCCCTCGATCAGCGGATCAGACCCGACCCGGCCGATCTCAAGCGCATCAAGAGGCAATTGACACACCGGCTTGCCATGGGACCGGATCAGGCTCAGTCACTGGTGGAAAGTCAGGCGCGGCTGCTGAACAAGACGGTCCAAGGGCATGACCTGGTGATCTATCGCGGCAGGGTGTTCCGAGGCGATCTGCGCCCGCCGGAGGAGATCTTTGCCAAGGGTTTCGAGCTCAGGACCCCGGCGGCCGAGATCGAGAAGGACATCCATAAGGTCACTGGCGTACGCGGCGGCTTCGGCGGCGGCCACGACGCCCTCGATCCAGATGGCAAAGGCATCTCGACCTCGGCTTTCTACTACCGGGACAAAGTCGGCGCTTTCGTCTATGGCGGACAGAAAGGTGGCCACACCTACCTGATTGATGCACGCAAGCTCGATGGCTACCACCTGTACCAGAACCACCACAACGCGCTGTATCCCGATGCCCCGACCAAGATCCGCTTCAAACCCACCGAAATCAATTACGGCCAGAACATCCCGCCCTCGGTCGTGCTGGGCGCCTATGACCCGCTGGGCAACTTCATTGCCAACGACCTTGCCCTGAGGATGTGGGCGCGAGAGGTGGCGATCACGGAAATTCGCCAACGACTGGCAGCTGCGGCCGCTGCCACGACGGTCGCCGCGAGCGTCAAGCAGCCTCCCGCCCAAAGCGCCTGATCACTGCGGATTGACGATCACCGTGCAGGTGATCCCTGCGGCCAGTACCACGCTGTCCGGTACGTTATCCAGGTGGATGCGTACCGGCACGCGCTGGGCCAGACGCACCCAGTTGAAGGTCGGGTTAACGTCGGCGATCAGTTCGCGACTCTGCGGGTTATCGCGGTCGTAGATGGCGCGGGCGATGCTTTCGACATGGCCTTTCATGACTTCGCCGCTCATCAACTGCATGTCCGCCGGGTCGCCCACCCTGACGTGGGGCAGTTTGGTTTCTTCGAAGAAGCCATAAACCCAGAACGAGTTCTGGTCGACCACGGCCATCTTCGCCTCGCCGATGCGCGCGTAGTCGCCTCGGTGCACGTTGAGGTTGGTCACGTAGCCATCGACTGCCGCCAGCACCCTGGTGCGTTGCAGGTTAAGGTGCGCGGCCTCCAGCTGCGCCTGCGCCAGCTGATAGTCGGCCATCGCCGAATTGGCGACATTGGAGGCGTCTTCGCGGTTTTCAGCCGAGACCACCAGGCTGTCCATGTCCTTGCGCCGGCTGGCGTTGACCTTGCGCATCTCCCAGGTCGCCTTGCGCGACGCCACCATCGCCTCGGCCTGTTTGACCGCCAGCTGATAATGCTCGGGATCGATCTGCATCAGCAGGTCACCTTTCTTCACCGGCTGGTTGTCCTTGACCGGGACGTCGATCACCACTCCGCTGACGTCGGCGGCAACGTTGATCACGTCGGCCCGCACTCGCCCATCGCGGGTCCACGGGGTGTCCATGTAATGAATCCACAGCAGACGGCCGATCCAGATAGCCAGTGCCAGAATCAACAGTGTGGCGATCAGACTGAAAAACTTTTTCATTTCGAATTCATCTCCAGGTCTGGAGCCTCAACGGTAAACAGTGAGCGCCATCGCGCCAAAAATGCAGCTGAACAGGCTCAGACGCAGCAGCGCCGGGTGCCAGAAGAAACGGTACAGATCCAGCCCGGACATGAAGCGGTCCAGTGCCCAGGAAAGCACCATGGCAACCAGAAACACCACGGTCACGGTGGGCATGTAAACGCCATGGAAGGCGATCTCACGTGGCATCTGAAAGTCCTTGCGAGGGATGCGCTGCCGCCTGGTTGTGCGCCAGCCCGGCCAGCGGCGATTGCGGATCCAGCAGGCAGGTACGGATGAAGTGCAGGTAGCTCTTCACTCGGCGCAACGCCGAGGTGTCGAAATGCGGCGCAAACGGCTCGTCGGTGTTCTGCACGCAAAAGATTGCATGGTCCACCGCGTACAGGCTGCGCGCCAGGTTGTGGCGGTCGGGCTGGAGGAACAGGCGGATCAGCGAACGGCCCATGGCGCGGATCGCCTGGCGCCAGGCTTGCGATTGGGCATAGCTTGGGTGCACCGGCAGCACGTCTTGCTCGCGACGCAGCTCGATGATCGCGTGGCCGATCTCCAGCACCACGAACATCCAGCGCAGCAGGTTGCGTTGCACCTGCGGCTTGCCGGCTGCCAGGCCGTACGCCTGATGCATGAGGTCGCGGGTGCGGCTTTCGAAGTTGGAGCGGATGCCGCGCAGCGGCGCACTGATGGCAAAGCTCACTTGCTGGCGCAGGTCATTTTCCAGTCGCTGCCACAGCCAGCGGCTGTTGGGCGGCAGAATGATTGCCCCGGCCGCCGCGCACAGCAGCATGCCGATGACCATGGCGATGTAGTCGTTGATAAAGCTGTAGGGGTTGTAGACCGTGAGATTGTCCGGCGCCGACCCGATGCTGAAAAAAATCAGCAAGCCCAGGCCGTAACCGACCCACTGCGGGCGTGTGGTCAGAAACGTCCCCAGCACGAACACCGGCGCAAGCACCATGCACAGCAACGGGAAACCATCGATTCGCGGCAACACGAAGAAGGTGATGAAGAAGCCCAGCAGTGCGCCGAGAAAGGTGCCGCAGGCCATCTGAAACGACATGCGCCGCGGGTTGGGCGTGGTCGCCGACAAGGCCACGGTCGCCGCCGAGACCAGCGTCATCGATGCACCGCTGGGCCAGGCGGTGGCGACCCAGTACACCGACATGACGCCGAGAATGAAGGTCGCACGCAGCCCCGACGCCAGCGAGGCCATCCAGTTGGTGGTGTTGACGAAGGGTTCGACCCAGTTCTCTCGTGCATGGCTGTGATCGGCCAATGATGCGTGGGTCTGTGCGTAGTCGTGCATGTCGTCGACGAAGCGATAGAGCAGCTCGTAGGCGGTATGAAAATCCAGCAGCTCATCGTCGCTCGGTTCGGTGCTAACGAACTCGGCGCGCAGACTGCGCACCCGCTCGGGCAGATCGGCCTTGTAGACGCTCAGTCGATTGGCCAGAAGTGCCGCATCGGCATCGGTGAGCGCGCGTCCGGCGAAATGTTCAAGCAAGCCCACCAGGGCCTGCAGGCCTGGCTCGATGGCCTGCACCGCCGGGGTCTGGCCACGCCGGCGCAGACGTTCGAGCAACTGATGCAAGGCGTTGAAACGCGTGGTGATGGTCATGAACTCGCTGTTCAGACGATTCAGCCGACCATTGCGCCGACGCATGTGCGGATCTTCGAATACGGTGACCGCACGCAGGCCTTCGAGCCCTACCGCATCAGCGATGAAGCGCACGTTGCTGGCCTCGAAGGCAGCCGGATCACTGTCGCCGCGCAAGCCACTGATGACGAATTGGGCGAAGGTGCCAAAGCGCTGATACAAGGCGTTGCGCATCGCCGCACCCGAGCTTTGCGGCAGGATTGCGGCAGTGACCAGCGTCGAGCAGACGATGCCCAGGGAAATTTCCAGCACGCGCCACACCGCCGCCATGAACGAGGTGTCAGGGTGCGCCAGCGCTGGCAGCCCGGTCATCGCAGCGGTGTAGCCGGCGAGCACGAAACCGTAGGCGCGAAAGTTGCGATAGCGTGCAGCACCGGCACAGCAGAAGCCGACCCAGATCGCCAGGCTGCCCAGGAACAGTTCGCTGTTCTGCGCAAACAGGGCCATCAGGGTGACCATCACCACTGAGCCTGCCAGGGTGCCGAGCAGACGGTAGAAACTCTTGGCGAACACATGCCCGCTCTGCGGCTGCATGACGATGAACACCGTGATCATCGCCGTGCGCGGTTGCGGCAACTCCAGGCGCATCGCTATCCAGTAGGTGAGGAACGCTGCGATCAGCACCTTGAAGATGTAGATCCAGGTCACCCCGTCGCTGCGCGCCCAGCTGTTGAATTCGCGACGCCACTCCAGCGACTTGATCCAGTGCACGGCTGTGTTCATTTCAGTTCAAGGCCTGCGGGGGCTGATGGATCGCAATCGCGAGCAAGCTCACTCCTACAGAGGTTTGTGTTGCAGATGCGATTTTCGATTTGCCACAGAAGCTGTAGGCGTGAGCTTGCTCGCGATGAGGCCGTTGCCGGCAATCCGTATTCATCTGGCTCACCGGTCAAACACCGCTAGCGACGCCGGGGTCTTTGGCACTGCGGTCTTGTCCTGGCTCGGCGAATCATTGCCCGCCATCAACCCGCCGCCCAGCGCCACCACGAGTTCGGCGTGCACGGTCAGACGCGCGGCCTGCACCTGCTGCTGGATTTGCTGCTGATGAAACAACAGGGTCTGCGCGTTGAGCACGTTGAGGTAGTCGGTCAGGCCGCGCTGGTAGGCGACCATGGCAATGTCATAGGTTTTCTGCGCCGCGGCCACCGACTGATCGGCAAAGCCCTGCTGTTTGTTCATCGATTCGCGACGAATCAGCTGGTCGGAAATGCTCTTGAGCGCGGTTACCAGCGTCTGGTTGTACTGCGCCACGGCGGCGTCGTAACCGGCCGAGGCCACGCCCAGTTCGGAGCGCAGACGACCGCCGTCGAAAATCGGCAGGCTGATGGCCGGACCGACGCTGTAGTTGAATTTCTTGCCGGTCAGAAACTCCAGCATACCGCCGCCGGTGGCCATATAGCCGAGGCTGCCCATCAGGTCTACGTTGGGATAGAACCCTGCGTGCGCGACATCGATACCCCGCGCCTGCGCAGCCACCCGCCAGCGGCTGGCGACCACGTCCGGACGCTGACCGAGCAGCTGGGCAGGCAAGGCCGAAGGCAGTGCAAGGGCTGCCTTGAGCGACAGGCCTGGGCGCTGCAAACTGGCACCCTCGCCCGGTCCCTTGCCTGCCAGCGCGGCAATCTGGTTGCGGCTAAGGGCAATGGCTTCGTCCATCGCGTCGATCTGGCGATGGGTCTCGGGCAACGGGGTTTCGGCCTGGCTGACTTCGAAATGCGTGCCGATCCCGCCTCTCAGACGCTTCTGCGCCAAGTCGAGAATCTGCTGTTGCTGGGCCAGGGTGGCTTGGGCGATATCGCGCTGTGCGTAGTTCAGCGACAGCTGGATATAGGCGCGGACGATATTGTCCTGCAACTCCAGCTGGGCCTGACGCGCCTCGGCGGCGCTCAGGTGCGCCATGTCCAGCGCCTGCTCACTGTTGTTGCTTTCGCGGCCCCACAGGTCGAGCGAATAACTCAGGCCAATGGAGGCGTTATTGTCCCAGGTGCTGGTATTGGAGAGCTCGCCCGGACCATAGAACTGGTCGGTGGGCCAGTTATGCCGCTTGAGCGTGCTGTCGCCATTGATGTGCAGCGATTCGGCCGACTCGGCAATACCCGCCATGGCCCGGGCCTGACGCACGCGCGCCGCGGCAATCGCCAGACTCGGGCTGCCCAGCGCCGCCAGGTCGATCCAGCGGTTGAGTTGATCGTCGCGGTAGGCGCGCCACCATTGGCCGTCCGGCCAGTGCGCGTCGATGGCGGCTTGTTTGATGGCGTCGTCGGTGGCCAGGGTATCGGCCGACATTGATGTGCCTTGGGGAGCAATGCCACCGGTTCCAATGCAGCCGCTGATGAGTAACGTTAAAGCCCAGACACTGAGGGGCTTGAGCCCTCTGAGGATGCGACGCGGCACAGCTGCAATTACCCGAATGAGGAGGAGATGAATCGTGCCGCGATTCTAGGTTGCGCCTGTTACGGCGATAAGCCGGGACTTCTGTGAATCTTTATTACTGAACGGAAGATAATCCTTTGGTATGGCTGACATGGATCAGTAACTTCATGTCACAATTTGCCATCTCATCAGAGAACGGCCAATGGACACTCTGCAAAACATGCGCGCCTTCAGTTGCGTGGCCCAAGCGGGCAGCTTCACCGCTGCTGCGGCTCAGCTGGACACCACCACCGCCAACGTGTCGCGCGCCGTCTCCAATCTCGAAGCGCACCTGCAAACCCGACTCCTCAACCGCACCACTCGACGCATTGCCCTGACTGAAGCCGGCAAGCGTTATCTGCTGCGTTGCGAGCAGATCCTGGGCTATGTCGAGGAGGCCGAAGCCGAAGCCAGCGACGCCCACGCACGACCGGCCGGGCAGCTGAAGGTGCATTCGATGACCGGGGTCGGTCAGCACTACGTGATCGACGCCATTGCTCGCTATCGGCGCAATCACCCGGACGTGTCGTTCGACCTGACCATGACCAACCGGGTGCCCGACCTGCTCGAAGAGGGCTACGACGTCTCTATCGTGCTGGCCAGCGAGCTGCCGGATTCGGGCTTTGTCTCACAGCGCCTGGGCATTACCTACAGCATCGTTTGCGCATCACCTGCGTACATCAAGGCCTTCGGCATGGCGCACAAGCCGGCGGATCTGCTCAATCACGCCTGTCTGCGTCTGGTCAGCCCGGTGTTTCCGCTGGAAAAATGGGCGTTCGACGGCCCTGAAGGACAGGAAACCGTGACCATCGCCAGCTCACCGTTTCTGGTCAACTCGGCCGACGCCATGAAAGCGGCGATCAGCAGCGGCATGGGCATCGGGATTCTGCCGATCTACTCGGCTATCGAAGGTCTGCGCAACGGCTCGCTGGTGCGGGTGTTGCCGCAGTACCGCTCCCATGAGCTGAACCTGTACGCGATCTACCCCTCGCGCCAGTATCTGGATGCCAAGATCAAGACCTGGGTGGAATACCTGCGCGGCTCGCTGCCGGAAATCATGGCAGCCCACGAGGCCGACCTGCAGACCCATGTGTTGCCGGAGACTGTTTAAGCCATCGGCGGTATTTTCAATGTGTAGGGGTGAGCGTGCTCGCGATCAGGGGTGGGGCCAATGAATCCCTGGCGGATGTACCCACCCATCGCGAGCAAGCTCACTCCTACAAGGACCGCGTTCGCCACAAACACTGCGTCGCCTGGATATCCCCTGCCAATCCAACAGCAAGAATGTTAGCGTGCTACGCATCTTCCATCCGAACCGCCCGAGAGAAGCTATCCGATGAAAAAGACCGTCCTTGCCTTCAGCCGCGTGTCACCGGAAATGGCCGAGCGCCTGCAGCAAGACTTCAACGTGATCATCCCGGACCCGAAAAAGGGTGATCTGAACCAGCAGTTCAATGAAGCCCTGCCCCACGCTCACGGCATGATCGGTGCCGGTCGCAAGCTGGGCCGCGAGCAACTGGAAAGTGCCACACAGCTGGAAGTGGTCTCGAGCATTTCGGTGGGTTACGACAATTACGACGTCGGCTACCTGAGCGAGCGCGGCATCATGCTCACCAATACCCCGGACGTGCTGACCGAAAGCACCGCCGACCTGGGTTTCTCATTGATCATGAGCAGCGCCCGGCGTGTCGCCGAGCTGGACGCCTATGCCAAGGCCGGCAACTGGACACGCAGCATCGAAGCGCAGCATTTTGGCACCGATGTCTACGGCAAGACGCTGGGCATCGTGGGCATGGGCAACATTGGCGCGGCGGTCGCGCGACGGGGTCGTCTGGGCTTCAACATGCCGATTCTGTATAGCGGCAACAGCCGCAAGACCGAGATCGAGCAGGAGCTGGGGGCGCAATTTCGCACGCTGGACCAACTGCTGGCCGAGTCGGATTTCGTGTGCCTTGTGGTGCCGCTTAGCGAGAAGACCAGGCACCTGATCAGCACCCGTGAACTGTCGCTGATGAAGAAAAGCGCGATTCTGGTGAACATTGCCCGTGGTCCGATCGTCGATGAACCCGCATTGATCGAGGCGCTGCAGAACGGCACCATCCGTGGCGCGGGCCTGGACGTCTACGAGAAGGAGCCACTGGCCGAATCGCCGCTGTTCCAGCTGAGCAATGCCGTGACCCTGCCGCATATCGGCTCGGCCACCCACGAAACCCGCCGGGCCATGGCCGACCGTGCGTACGCCAACCTGCGAGCGGCATTGCTGGGCGACAAGCCGCAGGATCTGGTGAATCAGCAGGTGTGGAAGGGTTGAAGGGTTGAAGGGTTGAAGGGTTGAAAAGTTTTACCGCCTGAAAAAGCCTATCGCGAGCGAGCTCACTCCTACAGAGATCGCATCCCTCTGCAGGAGTGAGCTCGCTCGCGATGAGCGTTCCCACGATCCCCGTGGGGATACCAGCGTAGTCACGATCAACGATCAGGCCAGCTTCCCCGCTACCGGCACCACCGCCTTGGGCTTCCTGAACACCAGCACATTGCCCGCCATCACCAACACCAGCCCCATCAACGCGGGGGCGGTCCATTGGTAGCCTTCGGCGAAGGCCGAGACGTTCAAGGCCACTACCGGGAACAATACCGTGCAGTAGGCCGCGCGCTCCGGGCCCATGCGGCCGACCAGGGTCAGATAGGCCGTGAAGCCGATCACCGAACCTGGAATCACCAGGTACAGCAACGAGCCGACGTAACGCGCATTCCACTCAAAGCCAAATGGCGTGCCGCTGATCAGGCAATACACACTGAGCATCGCCGCACCGTAGAGCATGCCGTAGGCGTTGGTGGTCAGCGGGCGCAGGCCGGCTTTCTGTTGCAGGCTGGAGAGCATGTTGCCGGCCGAGAAGCACAGCGTGCCAAGCAGGGCCAGCCCCAGGCCAATCAGGGTTTCACGGCTGGCGCTGTGCCCGGACAACTCTGGCCAGAACAGGCACCCCAGGCCCATCAACCCCAACGCCCCACCCGTCAGCACGTTGCGGGCGATCTTCTGTTTGAAAAATACCCGTGCGTTGAGCGCGTTCCACAGGGTCGAGGTGGAAAACACCACCGCGACCAGACCGCTGGGAATCCACTGACTGGCGTGCAGAAAGCACATGAAGTTGACGCAGAACAGGCACAAGCCCTGCGCCAGGCAGATGAGTTGTCCACGGCGATTGACCTTCTGCAGCTTGCCACTGACCAGCAGCACCGCGAACAGGATCAGCGCTGCCAGGCCAAAGCGGTAAACGATCGACACTGGAATCGCCACTTCACCCAGTTGCAGTTTGAGGGCGATCCAGGTGGTGCCCCAGATCAAAACGGTCAGCAGATACAGCGAGATGTTCATGACAGCCTCCTCAATGAGGCCTCAGTCTGCGCGTCGCCTCATGGCCGCACTTGCGAAAACTTGCGCATTTGATCGCCATACGGCTGGCGGCAAGGGCGCTAGCGGGTAGTATGCGCAAAGAGAAAATCTGTCTTGTACAGAGCCCTCTTGCAGTCCGGCTTGTCGGCGGTGGCGTGTTCAAGGTCGCCACCGCCGGCAACCGGAACGCCGCCCGGCCGGGCCGCTACAGAACCAGCGATCAAGATCGTCGTTCCACGAGAGCCACCATGTCATCACTTGAAACCATTCAAGTCTTCCAGTCCCTGAGCAGCTCGCCCCATGCGCAGCTGGAGCAGAGCGCGTCTCTGGGTGACGGGGTGGTTGCGGCGTTGTGGAACAACCGGCACGACTCCCAGGACTACCACGCCCCGAGCCATCACACCTTGTCGTGCTACATCGCCGGGGGCACCGAAACCTATCGCCGTGACCAGCCCGACAAAAAGGGTGCGCCGGACAAACTCTGCGTGCTGCCGGCCGGGCATCAATCCTCCTGGGTGGTCAATGGCGATATCCGTCTGGCGCATATCTACATCAGTCCGGAACAGTTCTCTCTGAGCTGCGTCACCTTGCTTGATCGCGAACCGCGCGAGCTGATGCTGCGAGAAAACACCTTCATCGATGACCCGCAGCAGGCCGAGCGCTTTCATCGCCTGATCGGCCTGAAATGGAACGAGCCCGGGGAACGCCTGCAGACCAGCAGCCTGGCCCATGAGTTGCTCGATCACATGATCCTGAGCCAAGTCGGCCTGCGCGACGGCCTGCGTCTTACGGGCGGGCTGGCGCCACACCTGCGCCGGCACTTGGTGGAGTTCATCGAGGACAACCTGGCCGAGCCGCTGAGCCTGGGGCAATTGGCAGGGCTGTGTGCACTGTCGCACTACCATTTCGCCCGGATGTTCCGCGAAAGCTTCGGGTTGCCACCGCATCAATACCTGCTGGCCCGCCGGCTGAACCGCGCACGGGAGCTGTTACGCAGTACCCGCATGGCCTTCGGCGAAATCGCTCTGGAGTGCGGGTTTGCCAGCGCCAGTCACTTCAGCAATCGCTTCAGACAGGCGATGGGCGCGACAGCCGGGGAGTATCGGCGGGTGTTTCGATCCTGAGCGACTGACGCACTCGGTTTTTGATTCTGCCCGGAGGGCGTTGGAGTTCGGCTTACCAGCGATCTGCCTGACATTGGAGAGGGCTGATTTTACGGGTGCTGCGCACCCGATCGCTGGCAAGCCGAGCTCCCACGCCTTCGGCACAATCAAATGCAAGAACCGTATCCGGCCTTAACAGACCTCAAAACTCCAGCGTCGTCGCTACCACCACCTGCCGCGAATCCCCCATCGACACGAAATACCGGCTCACCGCCGAGCTGTAGTAGGTGCGATTGAACAGGTTTTTGACGTTGAGCTGAAACTTCACCTTTTGCCCGTCCAGCTGCGTTTCATAGCTGGCGAAGGCGTCGGCCACGGTATAACCGGGCAGGTCGAAGTCGTTATCCGGGTTGCCGGCTCGCTTGCCGACAGCGTGGCCGCCCGCACCTACGCGCAATCGGTCACCGCCCGGCAGGCTGCCGGCGTCATATACCGCAGACAGCGAGCCGCTGTGCCGGGGGACGTTCTGCAGGCGATTGCCCTTGAGCGTCGCATCCTGCACCACCCAGGCGTCGGTGAAGGCGTAGCCGCCAATCAGGCTCCAGCGCTCGGACAGTTGCCCGCTCAGGTCCAGCTCGACGCCGCGCGAACGCACTTCGCCTGCGGTGGTATAGACCGTGCTGGCGGTCAGCGAATCGAAATTGGCCACCAGCACGTTGCGCTTGTTGATGTCGAACAACGCCAGCGTGCCGCTGATACGGTCATCCACGTCCCACTTGGCGCCCACTTCCCAGGCCTTCGATCGTTCAGGCAAGGTGGCCGGGCCCAGCACCATTCCCCCGGCCAGCGAAGCGATGCTGGAGTTGGGTTTGAACGACTCGGTATAGCTGCCATAGAACGACAGCTCATCGGTGTAGCGATACACCAGGCCGGCACGAGGAATCCATTTTTCACCGTTCAGATCGGTGTTACGGGTGAACGGAGTGCCCTTGCCTGCTTGCTGATCGAACACCTGATAGCGTGCGCCAGCGACCAGAATCCACTGATCGGTGAGGTGAAGCGAATCCTGAAAAAACAGCGAGTCGGTGCGCAGGATATCCAGCTGGTGACTGTCCGGTGCGCTGACCAGGCTGCCCTCGACGTCCTGGCCATAGACCGGGTTGAGGTAGCTGAAGGGGGTGCTGCTCTTCTGCCGGACCAGTTCGCCGCGATAAATCTTGCGATATTCATCGTCGATACCCAACAGCAGGTCATGTTGCAGGCCGAGCAATTGGACGCTGCCGTTCATGGTCGCTGTGGTGAACCGGTCGGTGCTCAGTGCGTTGCCGGTGCCGTCCATGGATCGCGTGAGGGTGCCGTCGGCCGAATTGACCGCAGTCACCCGGACCTGGCTTGCGTCGTAGGTTTCGCGGTTGTAGCTGTAGCCCAGATGGCCCTTCCAGTTGTCACCGAACTGATGATCGGCTTCCAGGCGGTACAGGTCGGAGCGGCCTTCCATGCTGTTGAACGGCTCATCCAGACGACGCGTCGGCGTAATATCCAGCGGGCGACGGGTGCGTGGGTCGATGGCGGTCCCCCGATCGAACGGCGAGAGGAATTCGCGATGCTCGTAGGCCGCCGTTAACTGAGTGTCGTCCCCGTACCAGGCCAGCGACGGCGCGATCAGGGTTTCCCGATGCACGCCGTAGTTGCGCCAGTAATCCTCATCTTCGTGGTCCAGCACCATGCGGTAAGCCAGCCCCTGCCCTTCCCCTGTCGAGCCGCCGAGCGCGCCGGTGCTGTCCAGTGTGCCGCCGCTGCCGTTCTTGCCGGCGCCATAGCCCGATCCGCGTGCGGTCAGCGCGGTGTAGGCCTGCAGCTGCGGGCGCTTGCTGACGACGTTGATCACGCCACCCGGATCCTGAATACCGTACAGCAGCGACGCCGGACCCTTGAGCACTTCAACGCGCTCGGCCGTGGCGTTGAGACTGCGCCCCTGCACCACCGGCATGCCGTCGCGCATGATCGAGCCATCGCGGTTATCGCCAAAGCCGCGCTTGATCAAGGTGTCCTGGGTGCTGCCCAGCGTATTGCCCTGAGTCACGCCGCTGACGTTGCTCAGCGCATCGTCCAGATTGCGTGGCGCCTGATCGCGCAGCACTTGGGCGGGCACCACGCTCACGGCCTGGGGGATTTCCAGTGATGGTGTCGAGGAGCGCATCACCGAGGTTGTGTCAGGCGGTTGGTAGCTCTCCCGCCTGTCACGCTGCGAATCGATCTGGGTCAGGCCCAGGGAGATCGTGCCGTCGCTCGACGCAGCAGGTTCAAGGGTGAAGGTATCCAGCGTGGCGCGACGAAAGCCCAGGCCCGATTTGCCCAACAACTGGCGCAATGCCTGCTCCGCGGTAAAGGAGCCGCTGAGCGCCGGGGCGTCGACGCTGTAAGGCGCGTCCTGGGTGTAGATCACGCCCTGCCCGGTCACCCGGCTGAAATCGCTGAGCGCCTGGGGCAGTGGTTTGGCGGTAATTGAAAATTCATAGGCAGGCTCCGCCGCCGCAACGCATGCGCTGCAGACGGTAAGCATCGAAATGCCAAGCCTGAATTTCAATGGATTGCCCCCCAAACTGGACAAAGTTGCTGACCTGACTATTGACCGCCATGTCGCCGATCACCTGATCACAATCACCCGCCCCAACGCCTGGTATTGGTCGAACCCGACCACCGACTTCAACGCCGCCAGGACCGCCTGTGGGTCATTGCTGGGAAAGCTGCCACTGACTTTTCTTGCCGCCAGTTCATCGTTGAGCACGATGATCCGGCCGGGGTAATAGCGGTTCAGGTCACTGATCACTTCGGCCAGCGGAGTGCGGTAGTAGTTGAGCCAGCCGTGACGCCAGGCCAGCTGGCTTTCGCTGTCCGCGGGCAGGGGGTCGCTGGTGCGGGCGCCGTCGTAACTGGCCCGCTGGCCCGCAGTGAGAATCTGCTGCGGCGAGTCGGCGCCCGCCTTGACCCCTACGCGCCCGGACAGCACCGTAACGCTCGCCCCGTCTGGCTGCAGGCGCACTTCGAATTGCGTTCCCAGCACCCGGGTTTCGCCGCGTCCGCCGTCGACCACGAACGGCTGGCCGGTGTGGGTGACCTGAAAGAATGCCGCGCCACGGCGCAATTGCACGTGGCGCTCGTCGTCGGTAAAACGCACGGCGATGGCACTGTCGGCGTCCAGCGTCACCTGTGATTGATCGGCCAGCGTCACGGTGCGCACCTGACCCGGCGCGGTCACGTAATCAGCGCCCAGGTCGTCGACCCAGCGCTGCGGCTGCCAACCCAGTCCGACGCCGACCATCAACAGCAGACACGCCGCCATCGCCAGACCCGCTGTCCAGCGCGGCAAAGACCGATGCCTCGGCGCCTCCATGGCGTCAAGCAACGCCTGCAATGCCAAGGCGTCTTCGCCAGCGAGTTTACTGGCAGGCTCCTCACTCATTTCCCACATGACCTGCGCCTGGGCGTAGGCCTCGGCATGCGCAGGGTCGGCCTGCAGCCAGCGACTGAAACGCGCCTGGTCGGCAGCGCTCGGCTGATCGTGCAGCAGCCCCAGCCAACTCAGGGCCGCAGTGTGTTGTTCGGCGGTAATCATCAAGGTCGGTTCCGAAGGCGCTTTCATCAACGAGCGTCCCCGGACTTCATGCGAAGGCGCAGTGACGGCGCCGCGTCCTGATCCAGACTCGCCTTGCAGGCTTGCAGGGCGCGCATCATATGTTTTTCCACCGCGCTTTGCGAAAGGCCCATGGCCTTGGCGATCTCGCCGTATTTGCGCCCGTGGATGCGGTTGAGCAGGAAGATCTGCCGGGTTTTTTCCGGCAACCCGCGCAGCGCTGCTTCGATGTGACGCAAGTCGTTGCTCGCTTCCAGCGCCGCCTGAGGTTCGTCGCCTGCCAAGGGTTGATCCGCCATCAAACCCTCGTTCAGCCGTGCGCGCGTACCTTCATTGCGCAGATGGTCGATGGCAATGTTGCCCGCGCACCGCAGCAGATAGGTGTTGAGTTCTTCGACCTGCACCAAGGGCCGCCGCCAGAACCTGACGAACAGATCCTGGACCAGATCCGCCGCTGTCGCCCGGCAACCCACACGCCGGCTGACCAGCGCCTCCATTTGCGCACGCTGAGACAAAAACACCTTGAGGAAACGGGCCCGCGCCGCTTTAGGCGCGTCTTGATCCAGCTCAGGCACGGGAGCATTCGGCGTGGCCGGGGTGAGGTCGATCATCAAGGACTCAGGCTGGAGTGAGCTGTCCGAAACCCCCTCCATCAGCAAGCAAGCCTGTGTGAAATGCGGGCGTTTTGGCGGCTGATCGGCGGATTGAGCATTGATCTGATCTTCCTGACATCAAGCCAACCAGAGTCATGGCTTGGCGCGCATTTTACAAAAGATCGCAATACTAATGATAAATATTCTCATATGCAAAAGACTCTGACGCAGTCTCGGCAATTATCTGTCCTCAACCAGGGGTATTTCGCCTGCGGGTTACCTGACAACAAGGGTCAATACGTCAGTTTCGATCCAGGAGAACTCGCTGACTCCCCAAGTTCTGTCGCAGTCCGGCTTGTCTGCGGTAAGGACTTGAAGCTCGCTGCCGCCGGCAAGCCGGACTGCTACCGGGGAATGCGGCCCCCTACAAAGGTTCAATCCCCTCGTGAAATATTTTCTCTGCTCTGGGGGGTTGAATTGTTTCTCCATCGGCGCCAACACTGTGAGTGAGGGCAGACGAATTTTCCATCTCGTCGAGACTCTCCCGAGCAAGCCAAAGTAAGGGAAGAACTATGCAAATCCAGGTCAATAGTGATAACCACATCGAAGGCAGCATCCGACTGGAGGAGTGGGTACGAACCACCGTTGAAAGCACGCTCAACCGTTACGAAGAAGATCTCACCCGCGTTGAAGTTCACATCCGCGACGAGAACGGCGACAAACCCGGCCCGCACGACATCCGTTGCCAGATGGAAGCCCGGCCCAAAGGACACCAACCCATTTCCGTTACCCACAAGGCCGAGACACTGGATCAGGCCGTGGACGGCGCAGCCGTGAAACTTGATCACGCACTGGAACACCTGTTCGGCAAATTGCGCAGCAAACGCGGTGGCGTTTCGGCCATCAGCAGCGTTTCGGGCGCAGAGTCGGAAAACCCCGATGCCCTGCTACAGGAAGAGTTTCTGGAGAAAGACGAAGCCTTGCACGGTTGATCCGGCGGCTTCGAGGATCGGCTGATCACCGCTGATTCAGACAACTGAAGTACATCAAGGGCGGACCTGTGGAGACAGGGCCGCCCTTTTTTGTGGAACCGAGAATTGAAGAGCGTGCAACTCGGCGTCAGTGATCGGAGAAAACACGCTAACAGTGCCTGGCGTATCAACTTCGCGGGAAGCGCAGTGGTCGCACACTCGTTGCGCTATTGCGCACACAAAGCAGGCATGCAGCACGGCATTGGTGCTTGCAACCTATTGAAGCGGCACTTAGCTATTACTAAGTGATTAATTAAAAAGGGTAAATTGCGTCACAGTTTGAGCGCTGAATGCATTCACGCTCATGCCTGTCGCCTCATTCGTCCTGAATGGCCCAAACCATGCAAGCGTCCAATCGTCGGAGCCTTACTTCATGAACCCTTGCCCCGATTGGCTCGACGGGCAATCAACCCGCTAACCCGGATGCCGCATCAACGCAGTGCTCAGGCCAACTCCCTACTCAATCGGTAGCGGCCAGGCAGATTTTTCTACCGTTGATCCAGCGTCAAGAACTAAAGGGACTAACCCCCAGTCAACTTATGCAGATCGATAATCAGGTAATAGGCCATGGACAATCCTTTTCAACAGATCACTGATGCTTTTCATCCCGATTATCGGGTCAACCTGAGTATCCAGGGCCTCGACGGAACCATCATGCTGACGCTCTCCAACGAGTCAGGGGTGGTCGCAAAACGCTTGATCAGCGCCGAGCAACGCAATTCACCCAAGCGCCTGCGCCGCTTGATCGAGAGCGTGCAATTCGGCATCGCCATCGAACAAGGCCACAGCGCAATCAAAATCCTCGCAGCAATGACCGATGGCGACCTCAAGCAACTGGCACCGCCCCCGGCCCGCAACCCTTTTCTCAACCGTGCGCAATTGAACGTGGGCATCTGAACAATGATGCGAATCTGACGGAGGCGTTTGCAACCCGCCTCCCCTTTCGCACCCTGTTTATCCGACTGGCGCCTTGCGCGTCGCATCGTCCAGCGCCAGGATGGTGTGCGCATTGGTGACCGTAGTCGCCAGCGTATTGATCACCCCCGACCGCAGAGCCCCCAACGTCGCCGCCGCCTTGGTGTTTTCACTGGCAATCGCCACGACATCCGGAATTCGCGCCAGCTCTTGCACATTCAGACCGATGATCCGCCCTTGCATGGCCGTGATTGCCGGCTGCCCGTGAATGTCGATGAAGTCATAACCCATCATGTCGCCAACCGTACCGGAGAGCCGCGCCTGCGCGACTTCCTGCGGTGAGAACCAACCCATGCGCACCATATTGCTGTTCTCGCTCATGTCGCCGATGCCGATCAGGGCGATATCGGCACGACGCGCGCGGTCCAGCGTCGAGCGCACCGTGTCGTTGCTGATCAGGACACTGCGCAATTCAGGATTGGCTACCAGTGCCGGCGCATAGAGGGTTTCGCTCTCCGCGCCGAAGCGCAGCGCCAGACGGCGACAGATGTGGTCCGGATTCATGTATTCGCCAGCTTTCAACGAGCCGCCAATGGCGCAGACAAACGTGCAATTGCGGCTGACGGGCAGAAAGACGTTATCCGCCACCGCACCGACATTTCGTCCCATCCCCACCGCAACGATCATTCCGTCGCTCAGGGTCTTGTTGAGATAGTTGGCGACCAGGCTGGCGACCGCCGAACGCTGGGTATCGGCGTCACCGTGGTCGACGGCGATCAGCGCCCGATCCAGCTTGAAACGCTGGACCAGCGCTTGCTCCAGCTCGTTGTTCATGGTCGGATGCTGCAGGACCCTCACCTCGACGATGCCTTCGTCCCGCGCGCGCTTGAGCAGGCGACTGACCTTAGCCCGCGACAGGTCGAAGCGCTTGGCGATGGCCTCCTGCGTGACGTTCTCCAGGTAATAGAGCATCGCGACGTCGGTCATCAGATCGATGTCGCTGACCCCGGCTTGAGTACTGTCACTCATGTGGACTGGCTTCCGCTTCAACTTCAAAGGCCCATTCTCGCTATACCTTGGCGCTGGCGTCCAGCCACGACGCGTGCTGGCGGCAATTAATGATTGTCACGCTCGATGGCGCTGATGCGCTCGACCTTGGCCCCGGAGCGTGCCGCTTCGAATTCAGACTGCAAAAACGAGCTGACAACGCTCTTGGCCAGCTCAGGACCGATCACCCGCGCGCCAATAGACAATATCTGCGCGTCGTTGCTCTTGCGTGCGCGCTCGGCCGAATAAGTGTCATGGGCCTGGGCTGCGCGAATGCCAAGCACCTTGTTGGCTGAAATCGCCATGCCGATCCCTGTACCGCAGACCAGCACGCCGAGGCGGTGATGCCCGTCATTGATCGCATTGGCGACCGCCAGTGCGATGTCCGGATAAAGCACCGGCTCCAGGCTATGGGTCCCGAAATCCTCGACCGGATGGCCCAGTGACTGGATATGCCGCTTCAACAGCTCCTTGAGCTCCAACCCCGCTTCGTCACAACCGATAGCCACCGAAAAAGGCGTGTTCATGGCGTTTTCACTCCGTTGCCGAAAGAAACGCAGAATCGATCAAATGATCACTGCGTGAAAATATGTTCATACATTTCGCAGTGAATAGCAGGTATCTGTCAAGTCTGATCTGGCTGGAAGGACGAGAAATAGCGTCAGTGCTTGCCTAAGAATCGGGCCAACCCCTCAAGAACGCCTATTTAAGAGCTGATTACATAAAATCGGTTGACTGATCAGAATTTCATTTGATAAACATATGCTCACTTGCAGAGCGATCAGTCGCTGGCATCTGCGAATCCCTAATAAGAATCACAGCACGAGGACACGCCAATGGCCCCGCCATTAATGCTCCAGGCTGAACACGTCGCCAAGGCTTACGCCGGCATTCCAGCGCTGCGTGACGGCCGACTCTCGCTGCATGCCGGCAGCGTCCATGCGCTGTGTGGCGGCAACGGCGCGGGTAAATCAACGTTTCTCGGCATTCTCATGGGCATCACTCAACGTGACGCCGGCGATATCTTCCTCAACGGCCAGGCAGTCCACTTCAATCGTCCCGGTGATGCGCTGGCCGCCGGAATCGCGATGATCACTCAGGAGCTTGAGCCGATCCCGTTCATGACCGTCGCCGAGAACATCTGGCTGGGCCGCGAACCGCGTCACATGGGCTGCATCGTCGATTACAAAGAGCTCAACCGGCGCACCCGGGCGTTGCTTGAGGAACTGGAGTTCGATGTCGAGGCCACCAGCCCCATGCATCGCCTGAGCGTGGCGCAGATTCAGTTGGTAGAAATCGCCAAGGCATTCAGCCATGACTGCCAGGTGATGATCATGGACGAACCGACCTCGGCCATCGGCGAGCGCGAAGCCGAAACCCTGTTCAAGGCCATACGACGGCTGACGGCACGTGGCGCCGGGATCATCTACGTCTCTCACCGGCTCAGTGAACTGGCGCAGATCGCCGACCAATACACGATCTTTCGCGACGGCGCGTTCGTTGAAAGCGGGCGCATGGCCGATATCGATCGTACGCACCTGGTGCGCGGTATTGTTGGTCAGGAACTGCAGCGTATCGATCACAAGGTCGGTCGCCAATGTCAGGTCCAGACATGTCTGGACGTCGAGCATCTGAGTCGCGACGGTGAGTTCCAGGACATCAGCCTGCAAGTGCGCCCCGGCGAAATCCTTGGCATCTACGGACTGATGGGCTCGGGGCGCAGCGAGTTCCTCAACTGCATCTACGGTCTGACCCTGCCGGATTCGGGGAGCATCACCCTACAGGGCAAGGCGCTGCCCGGCGGCGTACCGGCCTCGACCATCGCCGCAGGCATGTCGCTGGTCACCGAAGACCGCAAGGAAAGCGGGCTGGTGCTCAATGGCAGCGTGATGGCAAACATTGCCTTGTCGGCCTACAAGGATCTGTCCAGCTGGTCGCTGATCAATGCGCGCAAAGAGAACGAGCTGGCGCAGCGAATGGTCAAGCGCCTGCACATCAAGACCGCCTCGCTGGACCTGCCGGTCGAGTCCATGAGCGGCGGCAATCAGCAGAAGGTGGTGCTTGCCAAGTGCCTGTCGACCCAACCCATTTGCCTGCTGTGTGATGAGCCTACCCGTGGCATCGACGAAGGCGCCAAGCAGGAGATCTATCAGTTGCTCGACGAGTTCGTACGGGCCGGAGGTGCAGCCATCGTGGTCTCGTCCGAAGCTCCGGAGCTGCTGCATCTGAGTGACCGCATTGCGGTGTTCAAAGGGGGCCGCCTGGTCACCATCAGTACCGACACCGCTCTTTCCCAGGAAGCCTTGCTGAGTCTCGCCTCATGAACACCAAGACCTTGTCCGCCCCGCTCACCCAGTCTGCTCCCAAGCGTCGTCTGCGCCTGACCCTCGACCGTTTCGGCCTGCCGCTGGTGTTCATCCTGCTGTGCATCGTCATGGCGTTCGCCAGCGAGTACTTCGTGACCTGGCGCAACTGGATGGACATCCTGCGCCAGACCTCGATCAACGGCATTCTCGCCGTCGGCATGACCTACGTGATCCTGACCAAGGGCATCGACCTTTCCGTAGGCTCGATCCTGGCCTTCGCCGGGCTGTGCAGCGCGCTGGTCGCAACGCAAGGCTACGGCCTGCTGGCGGCGGTCAGCGCGGGAATGTTCGCCGGGGCCATGCTCGGCGTGGTCAACGGATTCATGGTGGCTAACCTGTCGATCCCGCCCTTCGTCGCCACCCTGGGCATGCTCAGCATCGCCAGAGGCATGACTTTCATACTCAACGATGGCAGCCCGGTGACCGACCTGCCAGACGCCTACCTGGCAATGGGCATCGGCAAGTTCGGCCCGATCGGCATACCCATCGTGATCTTCGCCGTGGTCGCGCTGATCTTCTGGATGGTCCTGCGTTACACCACGTATGGCCGCTACGTGTACGCCGTCGGTGGTAACGAGAAAAGCGCGCGCACCTCGGGCATCGGCGTGCGCAAGGTGATGTTCTCGGTGTACGTGGTGTCCGGCTTGCTCGCAGGACTGGCGGGCGTGGTGCTGTCAGCCCGGACCACTTCAGCGCTGCCCCAAGCAGGCATGTCCTATGAACTGGACGCGATTGCCGCCGTGGTGATTGGCGGCACCAGCCTCTCGGGCGGGACTGGCAGCATCGTCGGCACGTTGTTTGGCGCCTTGTTGATCGGTGTGATCAACAACGGCTTGAACCTGCTTGGCGTCTCCTCGTATTACCAACAAGTGGCCAAGGGTCTGATCATCGTCCTGGCGGTGCTGATCGATGTCTGGCGAAAGAAGAAACGTTGAAACCTGAAATCCATTGCAACAGAACCATTACAACAATAAGGAGTTCTTTCATGAAAGCAGGCAAGACATTAATCGCAGTCCTGGCACTTTCCGCCCTCGCCAGCGGCATCGCCCAGGCCCAGACCTACAAGATCGGTGCCGCCGTCTATGGCCTCAAGGGCCAGTTCATGCAGAACTGGGTGCGCGAAATCAAGGAGCACCCGGCGGTCAAGGACGGCACCGTGCAAATCACCGTATTCGACGGTAACTACGATGCCCTGACCCAGAACAACCAGATCGAAACCATGGTCACCCAGCACTACGACGCGATCATTTTCGTGCCGATCGACACCAAGGCCGGCGTCGGCGCCGTGGCCCGCGCCGAAGAAGCAGGGGTGCCGGTGATCGCCTCCAACACCAAGGTCGCTGGTGACAAGGTGCCTTATGTCGGCAACGACGATGTGGAAGGCGGTCGCCTGCAAGCCCAGGCAATGGTCGACAAGATCGGCGGCAAGGGCAACGTGGTGATCATTCAGGGCCCGATCGGCCAGTCGGCACAGATCGATCGCGAAAAAGGCGAGATGGAAATCCTCAAGAAAAACCCCAACATCAAAGTCATCGAGATGAAGACCGCCAACTGGTCGCGCGCTGAATCCCTGACCCTGACCGAGGACTGGCTGAATGCGCATCCGAACGGCGGAATTTCGGGAATAATCGCGCAAAACGACGACATGGCGCTGGGCGCATTGCAGGCCGTGAAATCCCATGGCCTGTCGCCCAAAGACGTGCCGATCACCTCCATCGACGGCATGCCCGACGCCATTCAGGCGGCGAAAAAAGGCGAAGTCACCACCTTTCTTCAGGACGCTCAGGCGCAGTCCCAGGGCGCCCTCGATGTGGCCCTGAAAAAACTCATCGGCGCTGATTACAAACCGCGGTCGGTGATCTGGGAGCGTTACGCCAAAGACGTGAAATGGGCCGACGGCAAGGATCAGCTGTACATCCTGCCCTGGGTTCCAGTGGTGCATAGCAACGCTGACGCGCTGTACCAGCAAGTCACCGCCGCCAAGTAACGCCTTCGAGCATTAGCAATGTGCGCGGGCCGTTATGGCCCGCCATTCCAGGAGCCAAGTCATGTCCGGATTCATCAACCGCGCCTTCGATTTCAAGGGACGCTGCGCCGTGATCACCGGCGGCGGTGCCGGGATCGGCCTGGCGTGCGCCACTCTGCTCGCCGAATGCGGCGCACGAGTGGTGCTGCTCGACCGCGACCCCGCCGTGGAAGGCGTCGCAGCAAGCCTTGGCAGCGAACACCTCGGTGTGGTCGCTGACTTGCGCCAGCTTGACCAGATACAACGCGCCATCGACAGCGTCGCGACCCGCTTTGGTCGCATCGATTTTTTGATCAACAGTGCCGGTGTGGTGTTTCTCGACAAAGCCCTTGATGTGACCGAAGACGCCTGGGACACCACGCTGGATATCAATCTGAAGGCGAGCTTCTTCGTGGCCCAGGCCTGCGCCCGGCACATGATCGACCAGGGCAAGGGACGCATCGTCAACCTGGCCTCGCAAGCTGCCGTGGTGGGCCTGGACCAGCACGTTGCCTACTGCGCGAGCAAGGCCGCTGTGGTCGGCATGACCCGGGTGCTGGCCATGGAATGGGCACCCCACGGCATCACCGTCAACGCCATATCGCCGACCATCGTCGAAACCGCGCTGGGCCGCAAAGCCTGGGCCGGCGAGCGCGGTGAACTGGCCAAAAAACAGATTCCCGTGGGCCGCTTCGCGCAGCCCGAAGAAGTCGCCGCACTGGCTCTTTACCTGCTCAGCGACGCCGCACAGATGGTCACCGGCGAGAACGTGGTGATCGACGGCGGCTACAGCATTCAGTGAGTCGCCTCTCCATTTACGCCCTTTCAATGAGGTTTGTTTATGTCCGCCGTGATTGAACGCAGCCCCGCCAGCAATACCTCCAGTGACCACCTCAACCCGGTGATCCCGGCCACCATGCAGGCTGTGGTCTGCTACGGGCCTGAAGACTACCGCCTGGAACAAGTCGCCGTGCCGACGCCGGGCCCAGACGAAATCCTGACCAAGGTCGAGCTGTGCGGCATCTGCATGGGCGACATCAAGACCTACCGAGGCGCCCCCTCCTTCTGGGGCGACGACGAGCAGCCGCGCTACGTGAAACCGCCAATGATCCCCGGCCATGAATTCGTCTGCCGGGTGGTGGCGTTGGGACCGGGCGCCGAGAAGCGCGGGGTCAAGGTCGGTGATCGGGTGATTTCCGAGCAGATCGTGCCATGCTGGGGATGTCGCTTCTGCAACCACGGTCAGTACTGGATGTGCCAGAAACACGATCTCTATGGCTTTCAGAACAACGTCCAGGGCGCGATGGCGCAGTACATGATCTTCACCAAAGAAGGCATCGTGCACCAGGTACCGGACGATATCGCGCCGGACGAAGCGATCCTCATCGAGCCACTGGCCTGCTCGCTGCACGCCGCTGACCGTGCTGATGTCGGGCTGGACGACATTGTCGTGGTCGCTGGCGCCGGCACATTGGGCCTTGGCATCATCGGCGCGGTGCGTCTGCGTAATCCCAAACGCCTGATCGTGCTCGACATGAAGCCCGAGCGCGCCGAACTGGCCCTGCGCATGGGCGCTGACGAGGTGTGGAATCCGGCGCAGGAAAATGTCCTGCAAAAAATCCGCGACATCACCGAAGGCTATGGCTGCGACATCTATATAGAAGCCACCGGGCATCACAAGGCGGTCAATCAGGGACTGGCGATGCTGCGCAAACTGGGGCGCTTCGTCGAGTTCAGCGTGTTCAACGACGAAGCCACCGTGGATTGGTCGATCATCGGCGATCGCAAGGAGCTGGACGTGCTCGGTTCGCACTTGGGCCCGTACATGTATCCGCGGGCCATCGACTTCATCGGCAATCGCAAGATTGACATGCGCGATGTGGTCACGCACAAATTCGCACTGGCCGATTTCAAAGAAGCATTCGCAGTCATGGAGCGCGGAGACCGTTCCTTGAAAGTGGTGCTTGAGCCTTAATTGTTACGCCGACTGAACAAGAAAAAGAACAAGGAAAACGGGTCATGAATCGAGTCATTAATGATGCGGATCTGGTGGTCGAGGACATGCTGCGCGGCATCCTCCTCGCCCACCCGCAATTGCGTCAGCACGAAACCAATCCACGGGTCATCAGCAAGGCCAAGGCGTCGAATGCCGGACAGGTCGGCATCGTCACCGGCGGCGGCTCGGGGCATGAGCCGGCGTTTCTGGGCTACGTCGGACCGGGCCTGGTGGACGCAGTGGCGGTGGGTGAAATCTTTTCCTCGCCTACTGCCAAAAGCTTTTTCGACGCCTTCCGCGCTGCCGACCAGAGCGCTGGCATTGCCTGTCTCTACGGCAACTACGCCGGCGATAACATGAACGTGAAGCTGGCGATGAAGATGGCCGCCAGCAAAGACCTCGAAGTGCGCACCGTGGTCGCCAACGATGACGTGGCATCCGCGCCGCGCGAGGACATCGGCAAACGCCGCGGCGTGGCCGGTGAGATCTTCATGTGGAAGATTGGCGGTGCCGCCGCGGCCAAAGGTTATGACCTGAGCGGTGTGATCCGTGTCGCGCAGAAGGCCGTGGATCACTGCCGTTCCATCGGCGTGGGCCTGACGCCCTGCACCATTGCCGCAGTCGGTAAACCGAACTTCCAGATTCCCGACGGACAAATGGAGCTGGGCATCGGTCACCACGGTGAGCCGGGTATCGAGGTGGTACCCATCGAACCTGCCGCGGCAATGGCCGAGCGGATGCTCAAGCCAATCCTCGCCGACCGTGATTTCACCCAGGACGAGAGCGTCGTGGTGCTGGTTTCGGGCCTGGGCGCCACACCTGTGATGGAGCTGTACATTTTCTACGCCGAGGTCGAGCGACTGCTGACCGACAAAGGCCTGAAGGTCCATCGCTGCTATGTCGGCAACTACTTCACGTCGCTGGAAATGATGGGGGTGACCCTGACCCTGCTGGGACTGGATGACGAACTGAAAACCTTGATCGATCAACCCTGCCAGTCCATCGGCATGACCCAGACGGAGTGAACCATGAACCAGCATTTTTCCAGCGCTGACGGCAGCGCCATCGTCGGTGATCTGGTCAGCGTGATCGTCGCCAACCGCGAATACCTCAGCGAAGTGGACGGCGCCATCGGTGACGGCGACCACGGTATCAACATGGCCAAGGGGTTCGCGCATTGCGGCCGGACCATCGAAGGCCGCCAACTGAGCCTGGCCGAAGCACTGGATGAATTGACCCTGAGCTTGATGGAAGGCATTGGCGGCTCGATGGGGCCGCTTTACGGCAGTCTGTTCATCGGCATGGCCAACGAGGTGCGCGACACTCAAACCATAGACGCCGCGCAGTTCGCCCGCCTGCTGCGTGGCGGGCTGACCTCGCTGCAGGACATTACCGAAGCCGGCGTCGGCGACAAATGCCTGATGGACACGCTGATTCCCGCCGTCGAGGCCGCCGAAAAAGCCAGCCGTGAAGGGGTGTCATTCGATGAGCTGCTGATGCAGGTCAAGGCCGCCGCATCCCAAGGCCGGGACTCGACTCGGGATCTGGTGGCAAAGATCGGTCGAGCCAGCCGCCTGGGCGAACGTTCGGTTGGCGTGCTGGATGCCGGTGCGGTGTCATGCTGTCTGATCCTCACGCGACTCGCCGATTCCGTGGAACCGCGCCTGCAACGCTGAATGCATCTGTTCACCTCGGCGGTTACCCGCTTTGCCGGCGGCAGCGAGTTCACCAACGTCCCCGTCGGCAAGGCACTGCTACCCATTCATCTGTCCGGTCCGTGCCCACGAGGATGGTTGCGGACCAGACCGGCGATCACCTCAAGCCGACGACGCCCCGGCGGTTCAGCCCGCAGACAGAAACGACCTGTTACAACAAACCTCTAGCAAGCGGATCACCCGGTTATTCGAACCGGTGATGACAGGTTTTCAAATGTCCGAGGTGACGACATGTCTTTACGTTACATCGCGCTGACAGGCGCGCTGCTGATGGCTACCGGCTGTGTCCAGGAAAGGGTGGTGCATGAGCGTCGCGTCGTCGAACGTCCCGGCCCGCGCGCCGAATACGTCGAAGTCGTCGCCCCGCAGGCGCCGCCCGAACGCATCATCGAGGAAGAACCGGCGCCGCGTCCCGGCTACGTCTAGGCCCGTGGCTACTGGCACTGGAACGGCAATCGCTATGTCCCTGTTCATGGTCACTGGGAAGCCCTGCGGCCGGGTTATCGCTATCAGCATCCTTACTGGGAAAGCCGCGGCGATGGCTGGCACTACCACGTTGGCGTTTGGGTGAACTGATCGCCTGCACGTCAGGCGTTTCAACCTCTTATTTAGGACGCTTGACCCGAGACTTGTAGTCCCCTTCTGAAAAGCGCGCAGTCCGCGCTTTTTGTGTTTCCGCGCTCAGACAGCACTGCGCAAAGCCCTTAGATTCCAGCGCTTTCTCAGCGCGGATTACACGCAATGTCTGACGCCCTCTGGGCCGCCCGCCAGGGTGACGCCCTTGCCCACAGCTCGATGATGGCCGATGTCCTCGGTGGCGTACTGGAAGTCGCCGCCGGGGTCATCGTGGGCGGGCTCGTGGGAGCTGCTGTCATTGGCGCAGCCGGCCTTACCGTCGCCACCGGCGGGCTTGGCGCCTGCGTGCTGGGCGCCGTGGTGGGCGTGGCGGTAGGTGCGGGCATGAGTCTCAGCGGCGCTGATGCCGGCATCAGTCAGTTCTGTGAAAGCCTGGCCACCGCGGTGTTTGCGCCGACCGTGCACGCGCACATCAGCAGCGGCTCCTCCAACGTCTTCATCAACGGCCTGCCGGCGGCGCGTGCGGCGGGTGCAATGTCGGCGACCGCTGGCGATTTGCCCGAGCAGCCCGCTCCTGAATCCACCTTCCTTGACATGGCCAAGGGCTTTTTCTCCCAGCTGTGGCGGCCCACGGTCGCGACGCCAGCGCCGTTTACCTTGCCCAGGCAAATGGATCAGGTGACGTGTAGCCGACACGCGCCGATGCCGGTGCAATACATCGCCGAAGGCTCGGACCGGGTATTCATCAACGGCCAACCGGCGGTGCGCAGCGGCGATCGCAGCACCTGCGATGCAACGGTGGTGTCATCGGGTTTGATCTCGGCCAACGTGCGTATCGGCGGCGACAAGCTGGTAGTGCGCGAGATTCGCAGCGGCAAGACGCCGGGCGTGGGGTTGGCAGTGTCCGCGCTGATGTTGCTCAAGGGCGGTGCTGGCAAGTTCGTCAGCAACCTGCCCTGCATGCTGGTCGGTGGCGCCAGTGCCTACGTCAGCGGTCAGGCGACTGGTGCTCTGACCCGGGCGATTTCCGGTTCGCCCAACCCGGTGCACGCGGCAACGGGCGCCAAGGTCCTGGGTGGCGTTGCAGAGCTGGATTTCGTCCTGCCGGGCATCCTGCCCATCGACTGGCAACGCTTTTACAACAGCCGCGATGAACGGCACGACGGCCTGTTTGGCGCAGGCTGGAGCGTGGCGTATGAAGTTTGCGTGGTTATCGAGCCCCATCCCGAGGGCGGCGAACGGCTGATCTACACCGACGAGCAGGCGCGGCGCATCGACATGGGTTCGATCCCGTTGGGCAGTGCGCTGTTCAGCGCAGGCGAAGGGCTGGCGGTGCGGCGTCATGGCAACGGTCAGCTGTTGATCGAGAGCGAGGACGGGGTTTATCGGCTATTCGAGCCGGTTTCCGGCGACCCGGCGTCTCTGCGCCTGATGCAGCTGGGCGACCGCAACGACAACCGGATCTACCTCGATTACGACGACGAGGGGCGATTGCTTCAGCTGCGCGATACCTCCCAGTGGCTGCGGGTGGTGCTGACGTATTCGTTGTCGTGGCCGCGCCGGGTAGAACGTATCGAGCGCCTGTTTGCCGATGAGAAGCGCGAAGTCCTGGCGAGCTATGCCTACGACGCCTGCGGTGACTTGGCCCAGGTTCGCGATGCGCTGGGCCAGGTGCAACGACGTTTTGCCTATGACAGTGGTCAACGCATGGTCGAGCATCAACTGCCCACCGGCCTGCGCTGTTTCTACGACTGGGCGCTGGTCGAACGCCGCGAATGGCGCGTGGTCCGCCACTGGACCGATGACGGCGAAGAGTACCGTTTCGACTACGACCTGAATGCGCGCAGCACACAGATCACCGATGGCCTGAACCGCGTCAGCCAGCGACGCTGGAACGCCCAGCAGCAGATTACCGAATACACCGATAACCTGGGTCAGACCTGGCAGTTCTCCTGGAACGAGGAGCGCCAGCTGCTCGGCGCGCTCGATCCGCAAGGCGGGCGATGGCAGTACAGCTACGACGAGGCGGGCAATCTGAGCGTGACCGAGGATCCGTTGGGGCGTACGGATTCGACGCTATGGCTGGCGCACTGGTCGCTGCCACGGGTGGAGACCGATGCGGCAGGCAACAGCTGGCATTACCGCTACGACCCTCGCGGCAACCGCACTCATGCCCTCGACCCTTTGGGCCATGTCACCCGCTATCGGCACGACGAGCGTGGGCAGGTGATCGAGATTATCGACGCCACCGGCAAAAGCAGGAGACAGCACTGGAATGACGCCGGTCAGCTGACCGAGCACATCGACTGTTCAGGCTATCGGACCCGATTCAGCTACGACCGGCGCGGTCATCTGCACAGCGTCACCGACGCCCTCGGCGAGCGCACGCTTTATCAACACGACGTCCAGGGTCGCCTGCTGCAAAGCCAGCTGCCCGATGGTCGCATCGAACGTTACCTGCGCGATTCGGGCGGTTTGCTCACGGGCTATACCGACCCGGCGGGTTACACCACGACCTACCAATACGATCGACGCGGCCAGGTGCGACAGCGCCTTGATGCGCATCAGCGACAGGTGCAGTTCAGCTACGACGCCTACGGTCGGCTGCAGGCGCTGACCAACGAGAATGGCGAAAGCTATTGCTTTGCCTGGGATGCCGGTGACCGCCTCATCGCCCAGCAGGATCTGGATGGCAGCCAGTGGCGCTATGGCTATGACGTGCTGGGTAATCCGCTTCATGTCGAGCAATTGCCCTCCCCGCAGGATCCTGAGCAAGCTTGGGAGTCAATCGCGCATTCGCTCGAACGCGATGCAATGGGCCGCCTCATCGCCAAGACCAGCGCCGACGGGCGCACCGAATATCGCTACGACGCGCTCGACCAACTCACCGAAGTCGCTTTCACGGACCTCAAGGGCGAGCAACAGAGCGTCGGGTTGACCTATGACGCCCTGGGCCAGCTGACCGCCGAACATACCGCCTCCGGCACCTTGCAACATCACTACGATGAACTCGGCCATCTGATCCAGACCCGACTGCCCGACGGCCGCTGGCTCAACCGCCTGCACTACGGCAGCGGCCATCTGCACCAGATCAACCTCGACGGCCAGGTGATCAGCGATTTGGAACGCGATCAATTGCACCGCGAAGTGCTGCGCAGCCAAGGCCAGATCAGCACCCGCAGCCAGTACGACCGCAGTGGCCGGCTGCACACACGATCGCGCCGGCTTACCCAGCAGCCGCCACACCTGCCGGCCCAAAGCAGCAAAGCGTACGACTACGACCCGTCCGACAACCTGATCAGTCGCTTCAGTCGTAACGGCTCACGTGAAGCGCGATCCCTGCTCCACTACGATGCCACCGCCCGCATCGTCGCCAACCAGGACTCCCTACAAGGCCACCCCGAAACCTTTACCTACGACGCCGCCGCCAACCTGCTGGACAGCTCGCAAACCGGGGCGGGGCGGGTCCGCCATAACCGACTGCTGACCTACCAGGACAAGCGTTATCGCTACGACGCCTTCGGCCGAATGAGCGAAAAACGCAGCGCCCGCCACGGCACCCAGCAATTTGCCTACAACGCTGAAAGCCGCCTGATTGCAGTGCACAACGCCAACGGCAACGTGGTGCGCATGACCTACGACCCACTGGGACGGCGCATCGGCAAAACCGAACACAGTGCGCAAGGTTTACTCCTCGGCGAAACCCGCTTCACCTGGGACGGCCTGCGCCTCTTGCAGGAACAGCGCAGTTCACAAACCAGCCTTTACCTCTACGCCGACGGCCACGAACCCCTCGCCCGCGTCGATGGCAGCGGCGACTTTCAACACATCCGCTACTACCACAACGACCTCAACGGCCTGCCCGAACAACTCACCGACCCCGACGGCCAACCGGTCTGGCAGGCACGCTACCAGGTGTGGGGCAACACCCTCGAGGAGCACCGCAAACCGCATTTCATCGAAGAACAAAACCTCAGATTTCAAGGCCAATACCTTGATCGCGAGACCGGACTGCACTACAACACCTTCAGGTTCTACGACCCGGATGTAGGACGGTTTACTACACCGGATCCGATCGGGTTGGCGGGCGGGCTGAATTTATATCAGTACGCGGTGAATCCGGTTGGGTGGGTAGATCCGTGGGGTTGGGCGCCAGTAAGCCCGAAAACCGTCTTGTATTCTCAGGACGACATAAATCCGGTTTTTGAGGATGGCCGAAATGTGAATGGTCTCAAACACAAACTTGTGAACAACCCCGAATATATAAACCAAGTAGAGCCGATCAGGAAAGTCAGGATGAGTCAACTTCCAAGAGAGACGCAGGAGCGATTGATCACTCAAGGTGCTCATAAACACTCTGTTTTCAGCCTCGACAACCGAAGACTTTACGTCGCAAAACAATCCGGCATATCGGAAATCCCTTCACGCTGGGCGACTCGGGCAGAACTTGACGGCATAAACCTAGATCGAAGATTCTCTACAAAAAATGGTGGGAAATCGATAAAAGTAAGAGGCTGCGCTTAAATGAACACTACCCCAGTCAATACTCCGTATGGAATTATTTATGGCAGAAACGCCTTGATCATGCGGAGTTATGAAATTGTTCTCAGCCCATTTTCAATCAGGATTAAATGTTCGCTTTCGCTAGCAGCATGCAAACCTGAAATATTGAATGTCCAAAGCATAGAAATAACGCTGGCTTTCACAGAACTTAAGAACCTCTGCATTTATAAGATTGATGAGTATCCGGAAGAAAAATACACTTCATCAAGCTTTGACAAGGTAACTAACAACAAAACAAACGACCGCTATATCCTGTCTACCTACGATCACGTATTTGATCTGACGGGAAAGTTAGAAAGCTTTTGTTCTTGAGTAAAATTTGACAAAGTCACCTTCATCGCCATGGCCCGAATGAGATTCGGACCATGGCTTGTCCCGTGATCCACCGGGTCCCGGCAGCAAAGTCTGAGCGCCCTTCTCCCTGGCTCACCTAGCTCCCCGGATTCGCTGCCGCTGCGCGTAGATCAATCAAGGCCCGCGACAATAATCTGTGTATGTCGAACCTGCTAACACCTAACCCAAAAAATATTGCTCGTCACTACTATGACAATGTGGATGACGAGGCGGAAATTGACCCAATTGCTACGCTGTCGAAACAACAAGAGTCATTGACGAAAATAACATTGTGTATAAATCAGCCAGCATTCGAGAGATCATTTCTGAGCCTTTGGATGATGAACGTCGAGCAGATCCTTTGGACGATATAGAGCGGAAGCTGGAAACCGTAAGCTATTGGCGAAAAACCTGCAGACTGATGAAGCTAATGCCAAACGCAGCCCATCTCTCTGGATGAGCCGCATCAACTCAACATCAAACCTCCCCCTTCTCCTCAATCACCGCCCCTTTGGTCTTGCCATGGGGATCGGGCACTTTGGCGGAAGGAAATTGCGAGGATGCGTATCTGACCACCAGGATCGCAAAAGCCAGCAGCAAAATTGCACCGCTGAGGTACACGACGCCCAGGTCTGGTGGCGCGTGGTGCGAAACGTCGGAAATGAGCAGCCGCGTCAGTGCGGTGATCGCCACGTAGATGAGAAAGCGCACCGGCATGTGGTTGGTCTTGAAGTAGATCCCCACCATCGCGCCCAATTCCAGGTAGATGAACAGCAGCAGGATGTCATCGACGGCGATGTGGCCTTTGTCGAGCATTCCCAGGAAGGCCATGACGGCAGCCCATGCGGTGACCGCCCCGATGGCAAACAACGCCATGTAATGGAAGGCCTCGACGAACAGATTGCCCAGCGACTCGGCACAGCTGTGCAAGGACTGACGGAGGGACTCGGCCCAATTGATTTTCACGATGAACTTCCTTGAATGACTCGAAAACGGATGATGCCGCGCGCGCGTGACACTTTTGCTTGCGTGATTAGCCAAGCATTTAAAGGGCCATTAGCTATGGTTGAGAACGTGACCGGTTGTCGCAAGGCACATGCGCGGCGGTAAAAAGCGTGTGAATTGCCACTACCCAAGCAGCATCGATTCCCTTATGCTGCGCACTGTATAAAAACACAGTACTCGATAAAGATAACTATCGTGAAGGCATATGAGGTGGTAAATGGCCGTCGAAGTGGTATACCGCAGCAGCCGAGATCTGGAGCGCTTGTTCATGGATAAAGCCGAAGCTGACCGTCATGACAAGATGCTCGAACTCGCCGAGCTGTTGTCCAGCGTATTGAGCAAGGCCGTGCCCTCCTTGTCTGAAGCACAGGTTGAGGAAGCTGGCATCTTCATGGCGAAGAACCGCGACGTCTTCGCTCGCGCGTTCAAGAATCAGCCTGATGCCTTGAACGAACTATTGAGTGATGCGGCGGAGCAGTGACATCGCTGTAGCGGCCTGGTCAGGCAGCGGTCTTCAGATCGCTGCCGCCGGCAAGCCGTACTGCTCCAGGAGGGCTGCAGCCTCAGCACTATTCTGGCTGTTCCAGTTCCTGGACCAACGCCTTGAAGAACCGCGCTGCCTCGCCTCCGGTGACCGCACGGTGGTCAAATGTCAGTGACAACGGCAGGATGGGGTGAACCACCACTTGCCCGTCGACGGCCACGGGCTCCTCGCGAATGCCCCCGGCGCCGATGATTGCGACTTGCGGCGGCACCACGACAGGGCTTGCGTATCGGCCGAACAGCGTGCCGAAATTGGACAGTGTGAGGGTCGCGCCCATCATTTCCCGTGGCGGTATCGAGCGAGCCTTGACGTCTGCACGCAAGCGATTCATGCCTTCTTTCAGATCGGCAGATTGACGATTGCCGACATCGCGCAGCACGGGCACAAACAGACCATCTGGCGTGTCCACCGCGATACCCAGATCAAGATTGTCATGCTGCCTGATCGATAGCGACTTACCGTCGAACCAGCTGTTGAGCACGGGCTCGGCCTTGCATGCCGCTGCCATGGCTTTACCGATGCGGATCAGCGGGTCGCGCGCCGAGCCCCAACGATGCAGGTCGGCGTCACCGAAAATCGTTACCGGCACCACTTCGGCGTGGGACTTGGCCATGTTCAGTGCCATGCTGCGGCGAACACCACGCAGTTTTTCCCCGCCGAACCTGTCTCGTTCAGCCTGGGCCGCAGCCTCGACATCAGTGCGAGTGATCAGACCATCGCTACCGGAGCCGGTCAGGGCGCTCAAGTCCACCGCCAATTGCCGCGCCAATTGTCGAACCGCAGGGGTTGCGCGAGTCGACATGTGTTCGCGGGTCGAGGGTGCAGCGCCGACGAAAAACTGATCATCCTGACTGCTGCCGCCGCCTTCGAGACGACCGACCACAGTGCCTGCATCGCCCTCGCCTTCGAACGCCATCAAGGGCTCCCCGACATGCAGAATGTCACCGTCGCCGCCATACACTTTCGCGACCACGCCATCATAGGGCGCGGGAATATCGACAATGGCTTTGGCGGTTTCCACCGAGACCACAAGCTGGTCAGCCTTGACCGTGTCCCCGGCCTTCACATGCCACTCGACGATTTCCGCTTCCTGCAAACCTTCGCCCAGATCGGGCAATTTGAAATATTTCATCGCAAGCCTCCTCGGCCGTCAGGCGAAATTCAGGGCGCTGTCACACGCGTGCAGGATGTCTTCGATGCTGGGAATGTACAGCTGCTCCAGGCGGTAGAGCGGTGGCGGAATGTCCGGCGCGGTCACGCGCTGGATCGGCGCCTGCAGATCAAGAAACACACGTTCGTACAGACTGGCGGCGATTTCCCCGCCCAGCCCGCCGGACCGCGGCGCCTCATGAATGATCACGCAACGCCCGGTCTTGCGCACTGAAGCCTCAAGCGTGTCGAGGTCCAGCGGTTTGACGCAGGCGACATCAATCACCTCCGCCGACACGCCCTGCCCGGCCAGCACGCTCGCAGCCTGCAGGGTTTCGTGGACGCTGGCGCCCCAGGTGATCAGCGTGATATCGCCGCCCTCGCGCAGGGTGAAGCAGGTATCCAGCGGCAGGCGTTTGCCGTCATCAATCAACGGTTGCGGATTCATCCGGTAAAGCCTGGTCGGCTCCAGAAAGATCACCGGATCCGGGTCGTCGATGGCCGCCAGCAGCAACCCATATGCTCGCGCAGGCGAGGAAGGAATCACCACGCGCAATCCTGGTATGTGGGCGAATATCGCCTCGGTGCTTTCGCTGTGATGCTCCGGGGCACGAATGCCGGCGCCCATGGGCGAGCGCATGACCATCGGGCAGCTCAGCCGCCCGCGCGTGCGGTTGCGCATGCGTGCGGCGTGGGAAACCAGATGTTCCATGGCGGCATAGATAAACCCCATGAACTGGATTTCCACCACAGGCTTGAGCCCTTGTGCGGCCATTCCGACCGCCAGCCCACCGAGCATGGTTTCCGCCAGCGGCGAGTCGATCACGCGCTTGAAACCAAAGGTGTCGCGCAAGCCCTGGGTCGCACGAAACACCCCGCCGTTGACCCCTACGTCCTCACCCAGCACTACAACGTTCTCGTCTTCGCTCATGGCCCGGTGCATCGCCAGGTTGACCGCTTCGAGCAGGCTGACTTTCTTGTCCACGGACGGATCATTCAACATGGTCGGCCCCTCCATTACGACGCGCCACGCGCTCAAGGAACCACTCTCGCTGATCGGCGAGGGCCGCAGGCCACTTCGCGTAAACGTGATCGAGCACCGATTCCGGGGGCTGATTGCCTGCGCGTTCGAAGTTATCCACAGACTGCTGAACAAGGCCCTGACACTCAGCAATCAGCGCCTGTTCGCGCGTTTCATCCCACACCCCCTGACTGGCCATGAACGATTGCAGGCGCTTGATCGGCTCTTCCAGCCAGGCCTGTTTCACCTCTTCGGCGGCGCGGTAACGGGTGGCGTCGTCGGCGGTAGTGTGATCGCCCAGCCGGTAGCTCAGGCACTCGAGTAACACCGGCCCTTTACCATTGCGCGCACGCTCCAGCGCGATCTGCATGCGGTCGTAAACGGCGAGCATGTCATTGCCGTCGACCTGCTCCCCATGAAAGCCCGCGCCGATAGCCTTTTGCGCCAGAGTCGGTGCGCCGCACTGGATGCGCCGCGGCACGGAAATCGCCCACTGATTGTTGTTGATCACGAACACCACTGGCAGCTGCCAGGCGCCTGCCACGTTCAGCGCTTCGAGAAAATCGCCCTTGCTGGTGGCGCCATCGCCGCAGGTGGTGACGGCAACGCGATGCTCACCACGAATCTTGAATGCGCTGGCCACGCCACAGGCATGCAGCGCTTGCGTGGCAATCGGTACACACAGCGCAAAGTCCTGGGCCACGGCAGGCTCGGCGTAGTCGCTGCCGCGTTCGTCGCCGCCCCAGTAGAGCAGAATCTCCTCCATGCGTACGCCGCGCATCAGCTGCACAGCGGTATCCCGGTAATAGGGGATCAGCACGTCTTCGGGGTGCATCAGGCTGCCGATGGCAACGCCCATAGCTTCCTGACCCAGGGTTGGCGCGTACGTGCCGATGCGGCCGGTGCGCTGGAGGGCGACAGCCTTCTGGTCGAAGAGCCGGGTCAGGACCATTTGCCGATAGAGACGGGTGAGCAGATTGAAGTCATCGGCCCAGGGTGGGAGTTGTCCGGTCAATCGACCGTCAGGGGACAGATAACGGGTATAGGCAAGATCGATCTTGTTATGAGGCATTGCACACTCCTGACACGCGTCAGTCACGCGTGATGGTCAGGGCTCGCCACTCGTGATCGCGAGCCTTGTTTGAACAGTGCCGGTAAGGCGCTATTCAAGGTTCAACAGGCGTTCTGCCAGTGCATCGGCTACCCGCGCGGGTGAGCGCTTCTCGGCCTGGGCATGGGCAAATACTTCAGTCAGCCGGGTTCCTATCTGCGACAGATGAGCAGTAATGGTGTTCTGGTTTTCTCCCTGATGTTGCAGCGCGACGTAGATCAAACCACCGGAGTTGATCACGTAGTCGGGGGCGTAGAGGATGCCGCGGGCTTCGAGCTGATCGGCAATGGCCGGACAGCTCAGTTGATTGTTGGCACCACCGGCCACGGCGGCGCAACGCAACTTGGTCACGCTGTGACTGTTGAGCACGCCCCCCAGCCCGCACGGCGCAAGGATGTCGCACGGCGTGCTGAGCAACGCTTCGCTGGAAATCGGCTTGGCGCCCATTTGCTCCATAGCCAGCTGCACCTTGCCGCTGTCCAGATCAGCCACCAGCAGCTCGGCGCCGGCGGCGTGCAGCTGCTCGGCGAGGGCATAACCCACATGCCCCAATCCCTGGATCGCCACCCGCAACCCTTCCAGATTGTCGCTGCCAAGACGCGCCATGGCCGTCGTACGGATGCCGGCATAGAGCCCCATGGCGGTGTAGGCCGAGGGGTCGCCCGATTCGGTGGTGCTGGTCACGTGCTGGGTGTATTGGGCGATGCAGTCCATGTCTTCACTGGACGTGCCACTGTCCATGGCCGTGATGTAACGGCCATCCAGGGTCTGTATGAAGCGCCCGAACGCCTCGAACAGCGCCGCGCGATCAGGCACGTGGGCAGGACGGAGGATGACCGCCGTCCCTCCACCCAGAGACAAGCCAGCCAGGACAGCCTTGTAGCTCATGTTTCTGGCCAATTGAATGGCATCTTCAATTGCGCTCTCTTCATTTGGATATGAGAGATAGCGACAACCGCCAAGAGCAGGGCCCTTGCGGCTGCTATGAATCGCGACCACAGCTTTCAGACAAGTGTGTGCATCGACAATCATATGCAGCGATTGAACACGTGAGCTTTGCATGAGAGCGAACATAGGCAGTGCTCCCTTTTTTTGTATTGCGAGTATAGGCGCTGGCGGAAAAAACGGAGGTTCTGTAGGACATATCTGGACAAGATGTCAGTTGATTCTTTAAAGGGCGCACTGCCGAGCAATCGGCACTGGACGAACTCCGTCGCCGGGGCTACAACGGAGCATCCCGGGACAGGGTTGCGCATGCCTGATCCATTTGGAGAAGTCGATGAATCCACGCCAACAATGCCTGGACTGTCTGCAACGCACGCCCTCTGCAATGTTCGAGGCAGCGCTGTGGATATCTGTCGAGCACGACGCCCTGGCCGAGCCACTCCAGAGCCTTGAGCTGATCGAGCAACTGCAGCGCCGAATCAGCGCTGCGCTGCCCATGCTTCCAGCGGCCGAACTTGCTCAACCGCTGTTGCGACAGATGGCGACGATCGGCTTCCAACAGGATGACGTCGCCCAGCCCAAACCTCAGGTGGCACTGCTGCATAAGGTGGTCGAACGCCGTCGTGGCCAGCCTTTGGGATTGGCAATGATCGCCCTGGAGCTTGCCCGACGCATGGAGATCCCGCTGGAGGGCGTGAATTTTCCGGGGCATTTCCTGCTGCGAGTGCCCGGTGCCGATCACACGCTCGATCCTTGCGACGGACGCAGGCTGTACCCCAAGGATTGCCGCGAACTCTTGTTGCGCCAATTCGGGCCAAACATGCCGCTCAAGGCTGAACACATGCAAACGGCGACGCCACAGGCCATGCTCCAGCGGCTGTCGCGCAACCTGCGTCATTTGCATCAGATCAACGACGATCTGCTCGCCTCGCTCAAGGATGCCAATCGTGTTCTGGAATTGGGACAGGCCAACACCAGCGACTACCTCGCTCGTGCCAGCCTGTATCAGACCCTCGAATGCCCACAGGCCGAACGTCACGACCTGGAGCATGCGTTGCTGCTCAGTGATGATCCGGTGCAGCGGATCAGGTTGACTCAGCGACTGGTACAGCTTCCGTCAGGAAAGGCTGTGCACTAGACGACCTCTCGCACAATGCGCCCCAGTTCAAGCTTGCTGGCCGCCCAGCCCGCGGCATGAGAGACGCCTCCTTTCAGTACGGTAGACGTTCCTTGAATAAGCGCCCGCGCCGTATCCCCGCTTGACACAACCCCCAAAACCCCGAAGATCAGCAGTGGCAAGGCCGTAGCGCGGTCACCGGCGGCATATGCATCGATGCCCCGTGAAAGCGTGACAGTGGTGGTCAACAGGCCCCAGCTGAAACTCAAGTTAGGGAAAGGCAACAGCAGAATGGTCCCGGACCATTGGATGATGGTCCAGGCCAGGGCAAGACGTTTCTCTGCGGTAGTTTGAACTTCGGCATCGGCGTTGGCGATCATTCGCTCGATCATATCGACGTACAGTTGCTGAGCGCTTCTAATCCGATTTTCGGCATTGATAACGTTCGCGTGGTGCTTCTTGCTGCGATCGAACTCTTCAAGGAAATCACGGTACCAATGTTGACCCGAGTAGGAGATACGACTGCTGAAGTAACTGCGCATGTCGCCAGATCCCAACAGGTCGGCATAGTGGGTCAGCGCCCTGAAGGCAATACCGTCCGGCGAGTCCGGGGTATAGAGCAGCTTGTAATCGGGATCATCTACCGTGGAGTCTTCAAATATATACACGCCTTCAACCAGCACCCCCTGGATCCTGAAGTAGGCAACGCTGCTCTCGCCGTCGGCCGCGGACACTTGCGCTTCAGGGCCCAGAGTATCGATGGTGCGGGTCAACCAGGCGTGCTGACGCTCATCCAGACGGCCGTTGATAAACGCCTTGAGCGCAGCACGCTGCATATCGTACTGGATCCGCTTCCCCATCACGGCTTTGCGGCGCAAATAGTCACGGCTAGAACGACTGAGATACGAGCGCGACAGATCTTTCATGTAATCAGCGGCCAAATCGGCCTCGCGGATTTGTATGTCCATGAACTGGATAAGGCCTTGAGGCAGTGTCCTCACGTTCAGGCCCGTCGAGGAATATAAATGGATATCAGGCTTGTAACTGAGGATATCCACAGCGCCTTGCAGCATGAGTTCAGTGAAGGTTTTCAGATCCGAATGTTCGCTGAAGTCGGGGCTCGCCAAACGATCGGAATCCAGGCCCACATACAAGGTGTCAGGATCGATTTCACGGGTGTAGCCCTGGCTGCGCAGGAAGTTGTTGAGCAATTTTTTCGTATGCTGGTGGACGTATTCCCTGAGCGAGACCAGCCCTGGGCTCAGTCGGGCAAACTCGGCATTGAGCGCGGTAATGCGTGCCTCAACAAGGGCCAGGTTCGAGGGACGTATCCGTGAACGTTGATCGATGGCCTGCGTTGCCGCGGTCGTCATGGCATCTATCGTTCGTGCCGTTTTCTGCCGCACCAGGTCAGAAAGATTGGTCTCGAAGTTTTCGCCTGTACAGCGCACGAACACACAACTGTCCTCTCCCCACTCCGTCGGCTTGAGTTCAACATGACTCAGCACCGCATTGACCCCGCCTCCCGCGCGGCTGGCCAATTGATCGCGGACGTAGGAGCGACCTGCCTCAAGAGCAAGCCATTCCCCCACCCTGATGCACAGCTGTCGCCACGAACCAAACTCGAAGAAATCCTGGCCGCCCGGAGCCCCCGGCGCATACAGCACAAAATGCTCGTCGGAATCGATTTTTTCCGAAAAGACAATCAGGTCCCTGAAGCGTGTCTCTGGCTGCTTCAGATACAGACTGCCGATTGCAAAGTCCGAGCCCTGCTTGCTGGTGTCGCCGCGGATCAAATGAAGCAGGTCATGGCTGCGGGGCTGAACCATATGGCCTTGCATGGACGCGGCCCAGGCACCCAATTCAATCGCGCTGTCGCGATGATGGGTCATCGCCCGCAGCGTGGTTTCGTCCGCGTAACAGCGTCGAAGTTTATCCTCATAACGAAAGTGCAGGTTCAGGTCGTTGATCATGGTCATGACGAATCGATCGGAGAACTCGGCATGAAGATCGTTGGGTGCCGGCGAGATAAGTATTTCACCCTCCGGCAAGCCCTGGATGGCGAACTCCAGCAGCGATTTCTGATAACGCATTTGCAGCTCTTCACCGGCGCCCAGTTCGATTGCGTCCTGCAACGTGATCTGAACTTTATCCGGATCGATGAAGCAACCCAGGTGCTGGCGCACGTAAGTACTGATTTCGTCACGGGCAAAATTTTCCAGCGAAGAAACGCCCTCCAGCAAACCTTCGAGCGTCTGTTTGCTTTGGTGATAAAGACTCTCGAGTTTATCCAAGTGATCTTTTTGCCCCTGGTCGCCGTACTTACGCCAGTCGGGTTGAACGATTTCACCCATCTCGACTGCCAGGGAGTTGAAGCGGCGGCCCATGGCGTCGTCCAGATGACCGCACACCCGCACACGGTCCAGCTCGGAATGAAACAATTCGGTATCAGCGTTCTCCCCGATACCTTGTAGGAGGAATTTCAAATCCTCCAATTGCTTGTGTTGCAGGGAACGCACATGTGCGCTCAGCAACGGGCCGCTCAGCGATTCGAATACCCAGGCGCCCGGCTCGACCACTTCACCAGCCTCCAGTCGGGCCTGATCGGACAACAACAGGGAGTCGCGCAGACACTCTTCGGCGTGTATATCGGCCAGACGTTCGCTCAACAGTTCACGCACAAGTGCGACCGATTCAATATGCTCGATCCCGCGACCAGGCCTGACCAGGTACACAGCGCCAGAAGGCTGGTCGCCACCTCCGGGCATTTCGTTGACGACGTAAGCGAACGGCAGGCGAACCGGCATTCCGTCTTTGGCCACCCAGGACAAGGTAAAAACCCCTTCTGGAGCGTTACTGTCGATGACCGTGGACAAGCGGGTCTTGTCATCGGCTGACGCGTCTCGGGAAATTGCGCGCAAGGCGATTTCACTGTGCAGCGCCACGCGGTGCTGCTCGATCAGGATCTGCCTGGCAGAATCGAAATGCCCGGGATTGGCCGGGCTGGCGAGTGTTTTTCGCCAGAACACCTTGAGATGGCCCTGATAGGAACCCGCCAGGATCCGCGCAAAGTCCTCCAGCAACTCCTTGAGTTTCTGATTTTGCACGGCAGTCAGCGCATGTGCCGGGTCAAGAGAATCATGACGGGTATAGAACGCCGCGTCCGCTGCCGTCATGACCGATGCGCCCTGGCGCATGGCGTCTATCAGCACATCGGTCATTGCCATGGAGCCCAGGGTTCCGTCCTTGTGGCGGTAATTGAGAAACAGCGCGTCGGGGTTGGACACGACCAGCCCGACCTCGGTCCGCAGGTCATTGACGCGGCTTCGCAGCAGTTCCAGTGCGAGTTCACGGAGGGTCAGGCTTTGGGTCAGAACCTGCTGGCATCCGGCACAGGCTTCGGTGAGCCCGGCCAGGTGTTGGGTGATGTGGTCGAATCTTTCGGCCGCCGGGGAGGCGGAAACAGGTGACGTATTCATGGGTACAGCTCCAGTTGAATCGCTCATCCCTTTCCGGCATCCAGCCGGGCGGGGTAACAGACGAGCGATGAGATGAGCTGTTATAAAATGCGCTTTTCGTGCTTGCTCTGCGGTATGTATTTATTGCGTGCGGCAACCTGTACGACGTGATCGGTAGGAAAGCGATAACGACACACGGCGAAATCTTCCTGGTATTGTTGCCGCTCTGGTAAAACTGCATGTCGCAAACGGCTATGTTTAAAACCGCCACTATTATTTAGTATTTACTCACTTCGCGGCTGCCCTCGCCGCGAACAGGAAAGTCTTTCGTGATCTGATCCGTAATGTCTATCCGGCTCTTTACCGAGTTTCCGACGTGGATTTTGAAGCTCCTGGATCTGACGTCTTGTTTAGCCGCTGCCCTTGCAGCGGCTTTTTTTTTACCTGTAGATGATGGCGTATTGCAATCAAAGCTTGCACTCTTGTTGGTGACTTCAAAAAATTGATCGGAGGCCTCCTACGCAATTATCAGCCCCGGTCCTACAGATCATATGTTTAAACGTTAGTTATCGGAGCAAAACGGGGTTTACCCGGCGACGATAAATATCGATCTGACTAACGGAGTTTCATCATGAACAAGAAAAATATAGCGGCTGCGCTACTTGCAATAAGCTTGGCATCGCTGACCGGTTCAGCGCTTGCTGAACCCGTGGCGAACAACCTGAACTTTTGCACCAAACGGTCAGGGTCCATTTCTCCGGGCACCGTAGCGCCCCGGCAGGAGAAGGTTATTTATGGACCCTATACCGTGACGTGCGGTACGACCAATCATCATTTCACTGTCAGGGGGGCATCGGGACAGATTCCGGTAAAAGTACAGAAATACGTTAACGGAAACTGGAACTCGGTCACATCACCCACCTACGATCCTTCTGGTCGTTATGGGTCGGGCACATTCAGGCTGGTAATCGACAATCTGCGGAACGAGCGCTCGGCCAGTTATCGGGGTAGCTTCACAGTACCAATGTAATCGTTGAGCCAGGTTCACTTGGGCACCTACATATGCCCAAGTGACAGGTTTTTTCGCACTATACTCGAATATTTACGAGAGACTTCAGTCGCGGGGTTTTAGCACGTTCCTCAAGTGCCATCAGAATAGCGATCGATGCAGTTGTGTCGACCAGAGCACCTTTCGCGTAATCATTGCCTTGGGCAATGTGCTTGCCCAAGAACTCTAAATGTCGCTCCATAAAGGCATATGCATCGACTTGTCGATCCATATTTATTTCATTGCCCTGGCTGTCGAATTGAATATCGATGCTGGACATCGCACCTATGAGGTCACTATCGATTATCCCAAGATCCTCCAAGATAAAACCTATCGACCGCAACTCCTTAGGCGTAGTGTGTCGGGGATCGAATCCCTTCAAATCAATATTCAACCCCTCCAGCTTCTTGACATTCGGCACACTCTGGTCCGCCCAGTACTGCCTGACTTTTTCTTTCACTGCCTCTTCCTGCGGACTCAACCCCGACTTCACATTGAAGCGTTGATCAGGAGGGGCGGCATACACCCTCAGTCGTTCCTGAACCTTGCTCAAATTCCCGATCATATTGCCTCCCAGAGAATGAATTCATCTGCCGGGGTGTCGGGTGTGAACGGACGATGTTGAGGCGAAAACAGTGAAGACGGAATCATTGCCTTATATAGAGACAACTCCTACAACGAGTAAAATAATCCTCTTACAAAAACGGCCAGTTAGGTCGCCCGAACTGGCCGTTCCCAATCAAACCCGAGTATTTATCAGGTCATTTTTTGCAAATTGGCCATCATTTCCTTCAACGCTTCGACGTTGTCCGCCGGATGCGCTGCGTCGCTGAAATCGCCGATAGTGGCCCATTGTGCTGCCACGTCTTCAGGGCTGAACCCGGTGCGCGGGTCAAACCCTGCGCCCAGGCTACGCTCCCAACGTACTTTGCCGATCCAGCCGCCGCCAACTTCATACAGACCCGCGCTGTCCTCGCATTGCTCGCTGCCCAGATACACCACCAAAGGGCTGACCAGCTCAGGCTTGAGCAGTTCGAACACGCTGGCCGGAATCAGGCCTTCGGTCATCCGCGTGCCGCCGGTGGGAGCGATGGCATTGACCAGGATATTGTTCTTGCGCCCCTCGAGCGCCAGCGTGCGAGTCAGACCGTAAAGGCCCAACTTGGCCATACCGTAATTGGACTGTCCGAAGTTGCCGTAGATACCGGACGTCGAAGAGGTGAAGATCACGCGACCATAGTTTTGTTCACGAAGATGCGGCCAGGCGGCGCGAGTGACTTTATAGGCGCCTTCGACATGGACCCGGTAAATCAGATCCCAGTCAGTGTCTTCCATCTTGGCGAAGCTCTTGTCGCGCAGAATGCCGGCGTTGTTGACCACCACGTCGACCCGCCCAAAGACGTCGAGGGCATTTTGAACGATCTTGTCGCCGTCAGTGACCGAGTCGTGATTGGCCACCGCCTGCCCACCCTCCTCGCGGATTTGCGCCACCACTCGGTCCGCCGCTGAAGCATTGGCGCCCTCACCGTGGGCCGAACCACCGAGGTCGTTGACCACTACGCGTGCCCCGTGGCGGGCGAACAGCAACGCGTGCGCACGCCCCAGCCCGCCACCGGCGCCCGTGACGATCACTACTTTATCTTCGAAACGTATCGATTCAGCCATGTCCCTTTCCCCCGATGATGATGCCCGTTCTACACGCTGGCACAGCGGCACATTCTGGCTTGGCAGAAGATTCGAGAACGCGCGAAACAGTCATCGAGTGTCAACCAGTCATTGGGTGGTCACAATCAACACGACACACTCTGAATAGTGCTCGATAACGCAGGGGGATGATCGGCGATCATGCTTTTGACCGTCGCAGAGGGCGCGATGGGCTCGGCTCGAAACCGCCCCATCGCCGCACGAAACTCTTCATAGGCTCCAAGCACCGTGGCGGGGGCCTCGGTGTGCGGGTAACGACCGATACGTGGGATCAGCACGGTATCGGGATGAGGAACCAGCTCCCGATAGCGCTCCACCATATGCTGGCCGGAAACCGGATCGGCGGCGCCATTGATGAAGCGCATGGGCACACGACTGTGCTGCATCGCCTGCACCCACCGCGCGCGCTGCACGATGCGCTCGGGAATGTAGCTGATCAGCCGGTACATGATGTGATGGCCGTTATTGACCGCAATCAGGCTCCAGAAATCGTCCAGTTCGCTTTCGCTGGGCCGTGTGTCGGGTCCGAAAATGCGGCTGAAGTCCCGGTCCAGGTTGTCGCGGTTGAAGATCCGTCCCACCAGCCAGCCGACGGGGCTGAGCAGCAGTTTCTGGATCAACAGTGGGCGATGGGTTTCCGGAAACAACCCGCCGTTGAGAAACACACAACTGGCCATGTCGAAACTGCCCTCCCCGTGCCGGGCCAGCAACTCCTGGGCGACGCTGTCGCCATAGTCGTGAGCCAGGACATGCACCGACTGCTCCACCTGCAAATGGGCGAGCAACGCTTGCTGAAGGTCGGCCTGTTCCACCAGGCTGTAGGCGTGATCACGAGGTTTGTCTGAATCGCCGAAGCCAAGCATATCGCAGGCGATCACCCGGTATTGACGCGACAGTGGCTGCCAGAGGTAATGCCAATCCCAGCTGGCGGTAGGAAAGCCGTGAATCAATAGCAGCGGTTCACCCTGGCCTGCAGTCCAATAGCGAATTCTCTGACCGCGGAACATGAAATCGTGGCCGCGGGTGCGCCAGACGCTCAGAGGAATTTCCGCCAGGCTCATTACTGCGCATACCCCGGCGCGAACTGATCGAGTTTGCGCAACAGCGCCGGCCAGGCCAGTTGCCCGCCCATGCCTTGGGCGCTGCGCGTTACGCCGGCGATCATGGCTTTGGCGCCCGCCAGGATCTGCCCGTCGATGGGGATCAACTCAGCGCCGCCGCCCTGGGCCAGGACCTGGATTTCACAGGCGCGCTGGAAGGTGAACATCATCAGGAAGGTATCAGCGATGCTCGAGCCGCACGTCAGCAGGCCGTGATTGTGCAGCATGAGAAAATTGCAATCCCCCAGGTCCGCCTGCAACCGTGCCTTCTCTTCAGGGTTCAACGCCACGCCCTCGTAGCCGTGATACCCGAGGCTGGACAGCACAAACAGCGATTGCTGACTGATTGGCAGCACGCCTTGCCTCTGCGCTGAAACCGCCACGCCGGCAGCCGTGTGGGTATGCATCACGCAGACCACATCGTGACGCACTTCGTGCACGGCACTGTGAATGGTGTAGCCAGCAGGGTTGATGTCGTAAGGGCTGTCCATGAGTTTTTTGCCGGTCTGGTCGACCTTGACCAGGCTCGACGCAGTGATCTCATGGAACATCAGACCATAGGGATTGATCAGGAAATCTTCGGTGCCCGGCACCTTGGCCGAGATGTGGGTGAAAATCAGATCATCCCAGCCGTGCATGGCGACCAGTCGATAACAGGCCGCCAGATCGACTCGTGCCTGCCATTCAGCGGCGCTGACGAGATCTTCGACGGTGGGACTCATGGGACTGACGGCTTCGCTATGCACTTGGGCGACTTTCACGATCCACTTCCTCGGCGGGTTGACCTGCTCTAATGGATCAGCAGTCTAGCCAGCAGTCAGCAAAGCGGTACTTGCCTTGGCAGCCACCTTAATGACCCGGCGAGTCAGTGCCACTGCCAGCGCTCTGGCCCGGCCTTTTCAGAGCATCCAGACCAGTAGCGGCGCGGCAAACAGATTGAGCAGACCGGTCAGGACCATGACCAATCCGGCCACCGAACCCTCTTCGCCGCCCACCTCGCGTGCCCGACTGACGCCGGCCCCATGGGCGCCGACGCCGAACAGCGCGCCGCGGGCCAGCGCCGTGCGTAACGGCAGCCATTTGAGCAACACACCGCCAAGCGCTGCGCCGAACACACCGGTGCACATGACAAACACCGCGGTCAGCTCGGGAACACCGCCCAGATCATGCGCCAGGGGCATGGCAAACGGCGTGGTGATGGAGCGCGGCACCAATGACATCGCCACCGAAGTGTCCAGCGACAGCGCCCGGGACAGCCCGAAGGAACTGGCGATCGACGCCGCGCTGCCTGCCAGCATGCCGATCAACAGCGCAGGCCAGTGACGCGCCAGCAGGGCACGCTGTTGCCAGATCGGCACAGCGAACGCCACCGTGACCGGCCCCAGCACCAACATCAGCCAATGGGTATTGGTGGAGTACTCCGCGTAGGCGGTGTGCATCGGCACCGCGATGGCCAACAGCACCGTGGGCACCAGGATCAATGGCGATAGCAGATACACGCCGGTTCGGCGATACAGCCAGCGACTGCTGACATACGCCACCACGGTGACAAGCAACCAGAAAACCGGCATCAGCTCGAACTTCATCCCTGGCGCTCCAGTGACCGGTCCTTGAGGCGGCAAACCATCTCGACGGTGAATGCCGTCACCAGCATGACCATCAGTGTGCTGCAACCGATCACCAGCATGATTCGCCAGCCTTCATTGCGCAGCAGCGTGCCGTAGTCGAGCAGGCTCATCAGTGGAGGGATGAAGAACAACAGCATCTCGGCCAATAACAGCCCGGCGCCCATTTGCAGCGTCGCCGGTTTCAGCAGGCCACTGGCAAAGGTCAGCAACAACAGCGCCAGGCCGATCACACCACCGGGAATCGGCCAGTTCAACCACAAGGCGATTTGACAGCCCACCTGATAGATCGCCAGCAGGACGAGCAACTCGATAACCAGGCGCGCGACGTGGGTTAAATGCTTCATGGGCTTTCAGTCCTCAGAGGACTGCAGTCTATCGACCTGACGATCATCCCAAAAACGAATTAAACGACTTAGTTCTATTCCAATACGGAATCTTTGCGTTCAATATGGCGCCATACTCGTCATCAGTGGTTATCGGTGGTCATGGAATTCAAACAGCTGCGCAGTTTTATCGAGGTCGTGCGTGAAGGCGGGTTCACCCAGGCTGCCAGAACGCTATTCATCAGTCAGTCGGCCGTCAGCAAGCAGGTGGCCCAACTTGAGGAAAACCTGGGTGTGTCCTTACTCGATCGCCATGGTTCGCAGATCAACCTCACTGCCGCCGGCAGGGTCGTCCTGCAGCGCGCCGAAGAAATGCTCATCCTGCGTAACGGGCTGCTCCGCGAGCTGGATGACCTGAGCAATCTGGCGCGAGGGGAGCTGCACCTGGGGTTGCCGATGCTGGGCAGCGACACTTTGTTCGCCAAGGCCTTCGCCGAGTATCGACGGCTGTACCCGAACGTCACCATTCACCTGCTCGAAGGTGGCAGCCGAGCCATCGAACAGGCGGTGATGAGTGGCGAGCTGGAATTGGGAGCGAGCCTGACGCCGGACGATCCCGCCTTCGCCTGCCAGCCGTTCTGCGATGAACCGCTGGACGCGCTGTTGCCGGCCGATCATCCCCTGGCTCACCTGCAGGAGGTGGAATTGAGCCAGCTGGCAGACACGCCGTTTCTGCTCTATCAACGCAGCTTCGTACTCAACGACCGACTGTTGCAGGCCTGCCAGCAGGTGGGGTTCACACCCAGGGAGGGAGGCCGCAGCGGTCAGGCGGACTTTCTGGCGGCGCTGGTCGCGGCCGGCCAAGGCGTGGTGCTGTTGCCGCAGATCGTGGCGCGGGCGCTGGTCAGGCCTGGGGTGGTGCATGTCAGTTTGAAGGCCCCTCAGAGCCTGCGTTGGGACATCGCTTTCATCTGGCGCGAAGGTGCCTATTTGTCCAAGGCAGCCCAGGCCTGGCTGGCGCTGCTACGTCAATAACAGCGCCGTCACCGTGTCAGGCGCCGAGCTTTCCGACGAACTCGGCCAACCACGGCTCGGCGTCGCTTTCCGGAGTCACGGTTTCGCTGGCATCCAGACGCAGCATGTCGTGGACTTCACGAATGCCCAGCTCCACGAACAACTCGCGCATCTGCTCACCACCGCCGCAGAAGGTATCGCCATAACTGGCATCACCCAATGCGATGACGCCCCCGGGCAAGCCGCGCCATGCCGCGGGCAGCGCATCGCGTATCTGCGAATACAACGGCTGCAGGTTGTCCGGCAGTTCGCCCAGGCCGGTGGTCGAGGTCACGGCCAACAACGCCTCTGGAGCGAAGGCTTGCAAGTCGGCGAGGGTTGCCCGTGGGTTGAACAAGACCTCGTGGCCGGCGTCCTTGATGATCTGCTGAGCGTGCCGGGCGACTTCTTCGGCCGAGCCGTACACCGAGCCCGAAACAATGGCGACTTTCATGGAGTGATCCTGTGACTGAGTAAAATCGTGCGGCATTATGCCCCAGGCAGACGCAATGTCTTAGAATGCTGGCTTTGCGATGTCACTAGGGAGCCGTACATGATCAACGCAAAACTGCTGCAGTTGGTTGTCGACGCATCCAACGACGGCATCGTGGTCGCCGAGCATGAGGGTAACGATAACATTCTCATTTACGCCAACAAGGCATTCGAGCGACTGACCGGTTTCAGCGCCGAAGAGATTCTTTATCAGGATTGCCGCTTCCTTCAGGGCGACAACCGCGACCAACTGGCCCGCAAGGTCATCCGCGAGGCGCTGAACAATGGTCAGCCCTGCCGTCAGATTCTGCGCAACTATCGAAAGGACGGGACGTCTTTCTGGAATGAGCTGTCGATCACCCCGGTGTTCAACGAGGAGGAAAAGCTCATGTATTTCATCGGCATCCAGAAGGACGTCACTGAACAGATCCTGGCGCAACAGAAAGTTGTCGAATTGCAGGCCGAACTGGCGCAAGCTCATCTGGCGTTAGAGGCGTTGAAGCGCAACATTCAGTAACTGACGAACGGCGGCAACCAATCGGCGAATTTTTTGTCTGCTTTTCCAATAACCGGTTAATCGAGCTTGGCCATGCAGCGCGACAATATCCTCACGCAGGATGAACTGGAATTCATCCAGAACATGCAGCACAACCCCAAGCTGAACCTGCGCGACAACTCCCGCAGTCTGCTGGTCAATGGTGGTGTGCAAATTCAGGACCTGTTGACGCGCCTGGCGGCTCATGAACAAGTGACGATTCAGGCCCAGTTCGACAATCAGCAGATGACCTTTCCGCTGCACCTGGTCGAAGACGAATTCCACGCGCTACATCTGGAACTGGGCGCTCCCAGCATCTTTGAAGAAGGTCCGCGCATTCGCCCCTGGCGCCTGACGCTGCCTGAACCTGTCGCTCTCGAGACCGAAAAGGGTTCGCTGACGGCGTTATGGGTGCACGAGATTTCGTTCAAGGGCATCCTCCTGGAAATCCGCAAGCAGACCAAACCACCGAAATATTTCTCCGCCTGGTTCACGCCTGTCGGACTGGCACCCATTGCTCTGCGCGGGACCTTCGAGCGCCTGACCGAGCAAGGCCTGGCAGCGTATCGCTTGAGCCAGAACAGCAAGGAAGACACCGAGCGCCTGCGCCAGTACATCCTTCAGGAACACCGCAAGATTCATCCCTCGATGCACCTCTGAAGCCCGCTCTAGCAACAGCGCAACTTGCCAGCACTAGCGATCTCAAGGAACGCTGCCGCCGACAAACCGGACTGCTAGCAAAGGCCTGACCAGCGCTGCCCTCAGGTATCCAGTCGCCCCGCCAGAAACTGCTCCAGGCGCCGCTGCATGACGTGACCCTGAGCGCCAAGGCAAGCGATTGGCGAGCCCTGCAAGCTGTCCTGCGCCAGATCGGCCGTTTCTCCGGCCAACAATAACGGACAGTTCAGGCCCAGCCCGAGACGCAGCAACCTTTTGGGCAAATCCGCGATCGGCACATCGTTGGAAAAAAGCACCAGCGCATCGGGCTGCATCTTGCCGCATACCAGGCTCAACTCCTCCAGCGGCTGCCCCGGCGCCAAGACGCTCAGACGGGTCTGCTCGGTGCTCAGCAGCAGACCGGCAACCCATAACTCCAACTCACGACATGCGCCCGGCAGCGCCGCCAGCAGCACATGCTGGCGAGTGTCGCGCCGCATCTGGCGTGCACGCTCAAGCGTACGTACGCGCAGGAAACTGTCTAGAAACAACCATTCGCTGATTTGCCCGAAAGCATCACGGCGTGCGGCGAAGTCCCGCCAGACGGGCATCAGCACGTCCTCGAACACCTCGGTCAAATCACAGCTGGAAAAGATTTCGTCACAGACCTGCTGCAACCGATGCTCATTGAATTCGTTGACCGCCTGGCGCAGGTGCGCCTGCCAGGCCTGTTGGCCGTCGCTGCTGGCCAGGCTGCGCGGTCCTCGTGCTTTTGCATCCTGATCTCGCGCCCGCGCAAGAATCTGCCCGACCTTGCTCACGGCAACCCCACGCTCGATCCAGCCGGTGATGCTGCGCACCGTGTCGACATCGGTCTGGGAGTACAGACGATGGCCGCCTTCAGTACGGGTCGGCACGATCAAGCCATAACGACGTTCCCAGGCCCGAAGGGTGACCGGGTTGACGCCTGTGAGTCGCGCGACCTCGCGTATGGGAAACAGATCTTCCTGTTGCAAGCCGTCACTGCCCGACGGGGCGCAGATCAATTGATTCATTGGAATGTCGATCACCAGGCCGTAAAGGATGCCGATTGTACATCTGCCGTTGAGCGCCTGCCCCGCCCGGATAGCCAAAGACTGCTGGCTTTATGCGCCGATTCAGGAATAATCCTTGCTTGCTTTTTCCAACGAAGCTGACGCAGCGCCACCACCCCGGCGTTACGCCATGTGATTTCCCTACCCGGGAAGCTCACTCGTCTATCGGAGATACACAATGTCTACCTCACCCGTCACGCTGATGGTTGCCCGTCGCGTCGCCCACGGCCGCTATCAGGAGCTGATTGCCTGGCTGCATGAAGGCGAACAACTGGCTACCGACTTCCCCGGCTACCTGGGTTCAGGCGTGCTCGCACCGCCCCCGGGAGACGACGAATTCCAGATTATTTTCCGCTTCGCCGATGAAGCCACCATGCACGCCTGGGAGCATTCTGCGTCCCGGCGCTCCTGGCTGGTGCGTGGTAGCGGTTTGTTCGCCAAGAACTCCGTGCATCGCGTACGCGGCATGGATGGCTGGTTCGGTGCGGTCGGCCAGCGCCCGCCACGCTGGAAACAGGCCGTGGCCATCTGGCTGGCGTTCTTCCCGGTCTCGCTGATCTTCAACTACGTGCTGGGCCCTTTGCTCGGTCAGCTGGAGTTGCTGCCGCGGATCATGCTCAGCACATTGATGCTCACGCCGTTGATGGTGTTCTGGTTCATTCCCCTGTCCACGCACCTATTGTCAGGCTGGCTGAACAACAACATCCAGGTGCCTGCCGCGCCCGCCGAATCGGCACCGAGCCGCTGACGCCGCGAACTGATTGCAGGCGCCGGCTTGCGATCGAACGTGGTGTGTCTATGAGAAATGAATCGTCTGACACACCGCTGTCGCTGGTGTCATAGCCTTCGACGTCTGCTAACACGATTGTGTCGTTTCCCTAATGGGTAAACGACCCGATATGTTGTACACCACTGACCATTGGGTTAACTTTGCCCCAGACGGTCGTTCTCTGATGGCGCAATGAGACCAATTGCTGCCCGATGCCTGAGCCGATACGCCCGCGACCTTCCCGTTTCTTTTCCTTGATGACGCGTGAGTAGCCATGGCCTCCTCCCCTGCCCCTGTTCTGATCACTGGCGCCAGCCAGCGCATCGGCCTGTATTGCGCGGAGCAGCTGCTGGCCGAAGGTCAACCGGTGATTATCAGCTACCGTTCCGAGCGTCCGGGCGTGCAACGCCTTGAACAACTGGGCGCAATCACCCTGAAGGCGGACTTTTCATCGCAAGCAAGCGTGATGGCGTTCATCAGCCAGCTCAAGGCACACACTGACAGCCTGCGCGCCATCGTCCACAATGCCTCGGAATGGCTGGCCGAAACCCGGGGCGATGAAGGTGACGTGTTCATGCGCATGTTCAACGTGCACATGCTTGCGCCTTACCTGATCAATCTGCATTGCGCCGACCTGCTGCTGCGTTCGGACAAGGCCGACATCATCCATATCGGCGACGATGTCACGCGCAAGGGCAGCAGCAAGCACATCGCCTACTGCGCGAGCAAAGCGGGGATGGACAATCTGACCCTGTCGTTCGCCGCCAGATTCGCCCCGAAAATCAAGGTCAACGGCATCGCCCCGGCCATGCTGATGTTTCAACCCGACGACGATGAACAGTATCGCGCACGCACCCTGGCCAAATCGGCAGTGGGGATCGAGCCCGGTCCCGAAGTGATATATCAGAGCCTGCGTTATCTGCTGGACAACCCCTACGTCACCGGCACCACTCTGACCGTAAACGGTGGACGGCACGTCAAGTAAGCCGCCCCGAGGAACCCTTTTGATGACTCTGTCACTGCCACAGCACTATCGCGAAATCCTTCTGGGCCTGGGCGAAGACCCGGAGCGCGAAGGCTTGCTGGACACCCCCAAGCGCGCGGCCAAGGCCATGCAGTATCTGTGTCATGGTTATGACCAGACGCTGAAGGAGATCGTCAACGGCGCGCTGTTCGTTTCCGACAATGACGAGATGGTCATCGTCAAGGACATCGAGCTGTATTCGCTGTGCGAGCATCACCTGCTGCCCTTCATCGGCAAGGCGCACGTGGCTTATATTCCGACGGGCAAGGTGCTGGGTCTGTCGAAGATTGCACGGATTGTCGACATGTACGCGCGGCGCCTGCAGATCCAGGAAAACCTGACCCGCCAGATCGCCGACGCCATTCAAGGCGTGACCAGCGCTGCCGGGGTGGCGGTGGTGATCGAAGCACAGCACATGTGCATGATGATGCGTGGCGTCGAAAAGCAGAACTCGACCATGAACACCTCAGTGATGCTCGGCGCCTTTCGCGATTCGACCACGACACGGATGGAATTCCTGCAACTGATCGGACGGAGCAAGTAGTCCCATGGCAAGACTCGAACCAGGCACCGCACGCATCCGGGTCAAGGACCTGTGCCTGCGCACCTATATCGGTATCAACGAAGACGAAATCCTCAACAAACAAGACGTGCTGATCAATCTGACGATCCTGTACGCGGCCCAGGAAGCGGTGCGGGACAACGATATAGATCACGCGCTCAACTACCGGACCATCACCAAGGCGATCATTCAGCACGTGGAGAGCAACCGCTTTGCCCTGCTCGAGCGCTTGACCCAGGAAGTGCTGGATCTGGTGATGAGCCACGACGCGGTGCAATACGCAGAGGTCGAAGTCGATAAGCCGCACGCGCTGCGCTTTGCCGAATCGGTGTCGATTACCCTGGCGGCGGAACGCTGATCCGGACGTGACGCATCGCCTCTAGCAGTCCGGCTTGCCGGCGGGGACGCATCTGAATACGCCAGCGCCGGCAAGCGGCACTGCTACAGGTCGGATAAGAGGCGCAGGCATTGCCCACCCCGCCCTGCACTCTTATCATCCGCCCATCTATTTATCCGCACAGAGCCTGTCATGACCGAGCAACAACGTCTCGAACTCGAAGCCGCCGCCTTTCGTCGTCTGGTCGCCCATCTCGACAGCCGCAAGGATGTGCAGAACATTGACCTGATGAACCTCTCAGGCTTCTGCCGCAACTGCCTGTCCAAGTGGTACAAGGCCGCCGCCGACGAGAAACAGATCGACATCACCCTGGATGACGCCCGCGAAGTGGTCTACGGCATGCCATACAGCGAGTGGAAATCCCAATACCAGAAAGAAGCCAGCGCTGAGCAGCAAGCCGCGTTCGCCAAGGAAAAAAAGCATGACTGACCTGAACGCCCTGCGCGCCAGCCTGAACAGCGGCGAGCATGTATTCGCCGACACCTTGTCGTTCATCGCCGCGCACTACGACTATCAGCCTCAGCCGTTCAGCAACGGGCCAGTGGAGAATGCGGCGGGCCAGAACGAAGGTTCGTGCAAGACCCTGGGTCTGGCGTTGCTGGAAGGTCTGAGCGATGAACAAGCGCTGCTGGCCTTCGGTGAGCACTACCGCTCGGTGCTGGCGACGCCAGAAGGCAGCGACCACGGCAACATCCGTGCGTTGATCTCCCACGGTCTGGCCGGTGTGAAATTCACCACGCAGCCGTTGAGCCGCAAAGCCTGAACTGCCGCTAGCCCTGCAGAGTGAGCTTGCTCTCGACACCTATCCACCTGTGAAGGGCGCGATGACCGACCCATTGCAATCGCGAGCAAGCTCACTCCTGCAATGAATGGGGAGGGCGCAGGGTCGATGCAGACACAAAAAAACCGGCCTCGGCCGGTTTTTTCGTTGTACAACACCTGATCAGAACGAAGCGTTCGCCAGGCCATCCAGATAACGCTCTACGTCCAGCGCGGCCATGCAGCCGGCACCGGCCGAGGTGATCGCCTGACGGTAGACGTGGTCAGCCACGTCGCCAGCAGCGAACACACCGTTGACGCTGGTCGCCGTGGCATTACCTTCGCGACCGCCCTGCACCACCATGTAGCCGTCTTTCAACGCCAACTGGCCGTCGAACAGCGAGGTGTTCGGCGTGTGGCCAATGGCGATGAACACACCGTCGACTTTCAGCTCCGAGAAGCTGCCGTCGTTGTTCTTCAGGCGCGCACCGGTCACACCCATGTCATCACCCAGCACTTCGTCCAGAGTGGCGTTGAGCTTGAGCTCGATCTTGCCTTCGGCCACCCGAGCGTGAAGCTTGTCGATCAGGATCTTTTCGGCACGGAAGGTCTCGCGGCGGTGAACCAGCGTGACCTTGCTGGCGATATTGGCCAGGTACAGCGCCTCCTCGACGGCCGTGTTGCCACCACCGACCACAGCGACCGGCTTGTTGCGGTAGAAGAAACCGTCACAGGTCGCGCAGGCCGAAACGCCTTTGCCCATGAACGCTTCTTCGGACGGCAGGCCCAGGTAACGAGCGCTGGCGCCGGTGGCGATGATCAGTGCGTCGCAGGTGTAGGTGCCGTTATCGCCCTTGAGGCTGAACGGTTTACCGGCCAGATCGACAGCGTTGATGTGATCAAAGACGATCTCGGTTTCAAAACGCTCGGCGTGCTCGCGCATACGCTCCATCAGCACCGGGCCGGTCAGGCCATGGGGGTCGCCCGGCCAGTTGTCGACTTCGGTAGTGGTGGTCAACTGACCACCCGCCTGCATGCCAGTGATCAGCAGCGGCTTGAGGTTGGCGCGTGCCGCATAGACCGCAGCGCTATAACCGGCAGGGCCGGAGCCGAGAATAATCACTCGGGAATGACGTACATCGGACATGACACACTCCTATCGACCGGCCATCGTTACGTGTGGTCGGAGTTACTGAGGTCTAGACCAGCGCAGTGGCTGGAATAAAAGGATTGGCCAAGCGCGTGAGAACGAGCTCGCCAACCCTGAAAACTTGAAGCTGCGACCCAGGCCGCAGCAACGCTGTTACAAGCTCTTGGCGTGATCGGCCAGGTAGTCGGCGACACCTGAAGCGTCAGCCTTCATGCCTTTCTGGCCCGGACGCCAGCCCGCCGGGCAGACTTCACCGTGCTGTTCAGTGAACTGCAGTGCTTCAACCAGACGCACCATGTCATCCACATCCCGGCCCAGCGGCAGGTTGTTCACAACCTGATGCTGGACGACGCCAGCCTGGTCGATCAGGAACGATCCGCGCAGCGCGACGCCGTCATCGTGTTCGATCCCGTATGCGCGAGTGATTTCGTGCTTGATGTCGGCAACCATGGTGAACTGCACCTGGCCGATGCCGCCCTTTTCAACCGGGGTGTTGCGCCAGGCAGCGTGAGTGAAGTGCGAGTCGACGGAAACGCCAACCACTTCAACGCCCAGGTCGCGGAACTTGGCGATGCGGTTGTCGTGCGCGATGATTTCCGATGGGCACACGAAGGTGAAGTCCAGCGGCCAGAAGAACAGCACGACATACTTGCCACGCAGCGAGGACAGCTGGAAGCTGTCGACGATCGAACCGTCACCCAGGACCGCCGCTGCTGTGAAATCAGGGGCTTGTTTGTTGACCAGAACGCTCATTGCGACTCCTTCGAGGTTCAAAGTGAATGGGAATAGGTCTAAAAGATGCCCGCAAGCTTATCGGGGCGGCGAAGATTAAGGAAATATCGTTTCACAATCCACCTCATAGACCTCACCTATCCTCACAATGCAATCGAGCCGCAACCTGTCGATAGACTTTAACCGCGCCGGATTGTTTCGGCGAATGTCCCAGGGATCGATCCAGCTTCCGCCCTCGCCGCAAAGCCGGTAAGGTCGGCGCGATTTCAACATTCGGAGGCCCACATGCCTGCACCCGCCCTGTCCGGCCCGCAATACCTGCGCGAAGGCCTGAAACTGGTCCTCAGCCCAGGCCTGCGTTTGTTTGTCCTGCTGCCTCTGACCATCAACCTGGTGCTGTTCAGCGCCCTGATCTATTTCGCCGGCCACGAGTTCAGCCTGTGGGTCGACTCATTCATGCCGGCACTCCCCGCCTGGCTGAGCTTCCTCAACTACATCCTCTGGCCGCTGTTCGTGGTGCTGGTGGTGCTGATGGTGTTTTTCACTTTCACCATGATCGCCAACGTCATTGCCGCCCCTTTCAATGGCTTCCTCTCGGAAAAAGTCGAAGTGGTCCTGCGGGGTACCGATGACTTCCCGGCGTTCAGCTGGGGCGAGCTGATCGAAATGATCCCGCGCACCCTGAGCCGCGAAATGCGCAAGCTGGGTTATTTCCTGCCACGCGCCATCGGGCTGTTCATCCTCTCGTGGATTCCAGTGGTCAACCTCATCGCCGCCCCTCTTTGGCTGCTGTTCGGCGTATGGATGATGGCCATCCAGTACATCGACTACCCTGCCGACAACCACAAGATGAGCTGGCAGGACATGCTCGCCTGGCTGCGCGCCAAACGCTGGCAGAGCATGAGCTTTGGCGCGATTGTTTACCTGGTGCTGCTGATCCCGGTGGTCAACCTGCTGATGATGCCTGCGGCGGTGGCTGGGGCGACGTTGTTCTGGGTCAGGGAGCGTGGGGCGCAGACAGCGCTGCAGTAAAACATTGAAATCAGTGCGAAGCCCCGGTCACTCGGGGCCATTATTTATAAACGCGAGGCTACAACTTTCCGATCACGGCAAATCTTTGCCGCCTTTATTCTCGAGATTTTTTTTGGCAGACACTGCTCAATCGTATAGTCCCTAAGAATGTTCGCGTATGTTTCACCCATATTTACGGGCTTAATATCCAGTAACAATCGCACAATCAACAGCTGGCATCTCCCTTGCAATCGCCTCCCATGCCACAACTATGAAGAGGCATAGCCATGCGCAACAGTGTGAATGAAATCTCTACCCTTGCTTACAGCCCTGTACAGGCGTCTGTAGCCGATAGCTCTGTGAACTCGAAACCGGACATCAAAATGGGTATCAGTTTTTCAAAAACGTTAAACGGGTTGACGGCTGAGGTGCCCAACATACCGCCAACCCGCACCGTTAAATTAACTGAGCTCTATGAATGGTTGGTCGAGGGCTGTAGCGATGATCCTATATGGGCTGAAAAAGCGGCTTTTTTATACGGATGCGAATACATCGAAAGCCCGCTGTTGAATGTCAGCGAGTGGCCAACCATACGGATTGCGGCATCCGGCGAAATATATACACCAGAGAAAGCAGCCTATTTCAAGCAGATAACAGACCTTTTCCATGAAAGACGCGTAGAGCTTTATAAAAATGAATTATCCAAAGGTACTCCACCGTTGGAAATCATCGATAAAATATTTAATTACAACGAAACTCTACCCGAGGATTTTCAAAGAATGTCGGGCTGGCTGTAATTTTTCCTGTATTGAGGCAGAAGCGGCATGAGCAAATTTGCTCACACCGCCCTGAGCCCGCTTTTGCCCCACCAGTTCACCGTGAGGCTCCCCGACAATCCCCACCCAGGGTTGAACGGGCGCCCCACACCGGTCACAAGAAAGTAAAACGGCACTGCAGCACTGGTGCGGTTAAATGCGGTACTGGTACCGTTTTTCTGATAAGAAATATTCTTACAGATGTTCGTCGCTACCTGACATAGCTGAACACTATAACTCTGGTGGTTAGATCGGCCACCCCAACTCCAACTCACATTTTGTATTTTCACTCCATCGGCAGCCACCACATTATAAGGAATGTAGATCCTATGTGTTTGCCCTGCAGAATAAGTGTATGGGAAGTCAACCTCAGATTGATATTGACCAGCCAAAACGCCCGTCGAACTCACCGAGAGCGAAATCAAAGCCAGTGCCACCCAAGCTCTGAGGTGGAACTGTTTATTATAAAATTTCATTTTTTTGCATCCTGTTTTATTTTTTCATAGAACGACTTCATCCAATCCTCGCTCCAGTTCGTAGAACAATCTGGCTCGACAATTTGACGTTATTCAAAAAACAGTCTGCGTCAACGCATTATTAAAAACCTAAAGGAAAATCGGATTCGTCCTACTACACCCCACAAATATTAATTCCAAAAACACACCAGTGAACACATAGCCAATGCGTCACATTGCAAATACCACATTAGCTGTGATCCCATCGACTTTTTAAAGCACCGTCCAATTTTCGCATTCATTGGCTCGCGAGGCTTCAGCTGCCGCCTGAGTCATCTGAGAGCTTAGGCGACACTTTAAAAATCGAGAGCGTTCCTACTGAAATCTTCCGTACATCTTACAACCGGACCGCTAGACCATAGGCATGCCCAGTTCCGGGCGTTTTCATCAGCGGGAGTTACATATCATGGAATCGAGTCGTATAAACGCTTCAAACCAGAACGACGCACTTCGTAGCTCTGCCCTGCTGGCGAAGAGACCTAAATCCGAACCCAACGCTCCCAAGTTCATGCAGGTGTTGGCCGAAGCTGTGGAAACAACTACATCGAAGACAATAAAAGCCGAGCTCGCCAACCTCGCCAGGCTCGTGAAACCTCGCTCTCATATGCAGTTGACCAGCCTTAATCCCGTCCAGACTAGTTACACGCCAGAAGCCGCTGCACTTGAAAGGATCGGAAAGTGGCGGATTTTGCCGTTTTCGATCAGCTAGCGGGACAGCCTCATCTAGGCCATGTCGGCGGCCAAGGCTTGCACGCCGACATGCCGATGTAAGCACTCTTCAGAAAGAGGATGGGCAGGTTTCTTGTTCAAGGTCACAAATCCATCACCCAATCGCCACACCAGCGCAATGCCAGCCTTCGAAACTGCTGGCATGAGTAAATCCCTGCATATCACCCTTATTACTGAAACCTACGCACCCGAAATCAACGGCGTGGCCAATACCCTGAGCCGGCTGTGTGACGGGCTGCGTTCGCGCGGCCACAGGGTCGAGGTGGTTCGCCCGCGGCAAAATGAAGATCAATTGCGCGCTGTCGGGGAGGATCTGATGCTGTGCCGCGGCTGGCCGATTCCGGGCTATCCCGGATTGCAGTGGGGGCAGTCGTCAATGCACAAGCTGCTGCGCCGCTGGCAGCGCAATCGCCCGGATGTGCTGTATATCGCCACCGAAGGCCCATTGGGCCTGTCGGCGTTAAGGGCTGCACGACGGTTACACATCGCGGTGGTCAGCGGCTTTCATACCAATTTTCAGCAGTACACGCGCCAATACGGCCTTGGGTTCATCACCCGGCTGATCACTTCCTACCTGCGCTGGTTTCATAACCGTTCAAACGCGACGCTGGTGCCCAGCGTCAGCCAGAAGACGGAGCTTGAGCGGCGTGGTTTCGAGCGCCTGGAGTTGCTTGCCCGGGGCGTGGACTGCCAACTGTTTCATCCCTCCAAACGCTCGAACTTTCTTCGTGAATCCTGGGGACTGGAGCCCGGCGACACGGCGATCTTGCATATAGGCCGTCTGGCGCTGGAAAAGAACCTCGGCGTGCTGAAAACCAGCTTTGACGCTCTGGTCAGCGCTTATCCCGATAAAAAGCTGAAGCTTGTTATCGTCGGCGACGGGCCAGTGCGTACGACCCTGCAACAGCAACTGCCGGACGCGATTTTCTGCGGTGCCCAGCGTGGGGAAGCGCTGGCGACCCACTATGCGTCGGGGGATTTGTTTCTCTTTCCAAGCCTGACTGAGACCTTCGGCAATGTGGTGCTCGAGGCCTTGGCATCCGGGTTGGGGGTAGTGGCGTATGACGAAGCGGCCGCCGCCCAGCATATTCGTCATGGTCATAACGGTGCTGTGGCGATGCCGGGCGATGAGGAGGGTTTTATCGATTCTGCCTGCTGGATGCTGGAGGACGACGAGACGCTGCGGCGTGTGAGGCTCAATGCCCGGCAACACGCCAGTCGCCAAGGCTGGACGGGGATTATCGAGGCGTTCGAGTGTTATCTGCGCACTGCCAGTGAGACGCGGGACGGGGTGGTGGTGGGGATGTGAACGGTTGACCTCCATCCTGTAGCGCACGACACCCATGTAGCAGCATGGCTTGCCGGCGGCAGCGATTTCGAAAACGCCACCGCCGACACGCCGTGCTGCGCCAGGGATTGCTCGCTACCTGGGTCATGGGCAGTGCGCACAATGATCCATTGGGCGCTAAGCGCTTACTCCAACTTACCCAGCGCATCCCGGCTGAAGGGCAGGATGTCCTCCTCGCGGCCATCGCGCACCTTCACGGCCCAATCCGGGTCGACCAGCAGCGCACGGCCCACGGCCACCAGATCGAATTCATCGTCGCCCAGACGCTTGAGCAGGTTTTCCAGGCTGGCCGGTTGTGCGACCTTGTCGGTGTTGACCATGAACTGCAGGAACTCGCCATCCAGTCCGACGCTACCCACGGTGATGGTCGGCTTGCCGGTGAGTTTGCGCGTCCAGCCAGCCAGGTTGAGGTCAGAACCTTCGAATTCAGGCTCCCAGAACCGACGCGTCGAGCAGTGGAAAATGTCCACCCCTGCGTCAGACAACGGCTTGAGAAATGCACCCAGCGCTTCCGGCGTCTGCACCAGACGCGCGGTATAGTCCTGCTGTTTCCACTGCGAGTAGCGCAAGATGATCGGAAAGTCAGGCCCTACAGCAGCACGTACGGCTCGGATCAACTCGATGGCGAAACGTGAGCGCTGAGCCAGGTCGCCGCCATATTCATCGGTGCGCTGATTGGTCCCCTCCCAGAAAAACTGATCGACGAGGTAGCCGTGTGCGCCATGGATCTCTATGCCATCCATGCCGATTTCCTGAGCATCTTTCGCAGCCTGGGCAAAGGCGCCGATGACGTCGGCGATGTCCTGCTTGCTCATGCCGTGGACGACGACCGTGCCATCCTTGAGCTTTTCGGTGGGGCCGTAAGCCGGCACCGTGCCATCCGGCTCCGTCCCGAGTCGGCGAACCGCGCCAACATGCCAGAGTTGCGGGACAATCTTGCCGCCCTCGGCATGAACCGCGTCCACGACCTGCTTCCAGCCTGCCAGCGCAGCCTCGCCAAAGAACTGCGGGACGTTCGGATAGCCGTTGGACGCCTTATGGCCGACAGTCGTGCCTTCGGTGATGATCAGGCCCACCCCGGCAGCGGCGCGGCGGCGGTAGTACTCGATGACTTTGGCATTGGGCACCCCGCCCGGAGAGAAAGAACGGGTCATCGGCGCCATGACTACGCGGGTCGGTAATTGCAGAGAGCCCAGATGAAAGGGTCTGAACAAGGCTTTGACTGGCATGCAAGCGTCCTCGGCAACATGAAATATTATGAAGGTCATAAATCATGACCTGATCGAGACGCGCTGCGAAGCACTATTGACTGGAGTGATTAAGGTTTAGAAGGAAAAATCAAACAATGGCAGGAGCGAGCTGGCTGGCGCCGGCAGATCGTCAGTCAGAACAGCTGGCGGCAGGCGCTGCAATCGCGAGCGAACTCACTCCACAGGGAATTTATCGGTCGACAATCAATGCAGCGCTTTTTCGATCGCCTGGATCACCGCAGGATCGTCCGGTGTCGTGCGTGGCGAGAAGCGCGCCAGCACTCGCCCATCCTGGCCTACGAGAAACTTTTCGAAGTTCCAGGTGATCTCCCCGGGGAACTCGGCGCCTTCACCTGCGAGCATCTGATACAGCCGGTGACGATGAGGGCCGTTGACTTCAAGCTTGTCACCCAGCGGAAAGGTCACGCCGTAGTTCAGCGAGCAGAATTCCTGGATTTCGTCCTGGGTTCCGGGCTCTTGACCGGCAAATTGATTGCACGGCAGGCCCAACACGCTGAAGCCTTTGTCCTTGTATTTCTGATAAAGATTCTCAAGTGCCGCGTATTGTGGCGTAAGGCCGCATTTGGAGGCGACGTTGACCACCAGCACCACTTTGCCCTTCATTGCCGCGAGAGGCAGTTCCTGGCCATCCAGAGCTTTTAATTTCAGGTCGTGAAATATACTCATGACGAACTCCCCTAAAAAACGTCGGCCGAAAAAGGCGCCCTGTCAGGCCGCGAAAACAACAAGGTTTCCGCAAAGCCCGCGAGGACGCCTGGCCAGCTATTTGAGCTTAGCAGGACAAATCAGTGGTGATGACCGCCTTCGCCATGCACGTGACCGTGAGCGATTTCTTCTTCGCTGGCGTCACGAATATCAACAATCTTGACTTGGAAATGCAGGCGCTGACCGGCCAACGGGTGATTGCCGTCTACGGTCACATCGTCGCCGTCCAGATCGCGGATGGTCACGATCTGCATCTGGCCGTCTGGCGCAGACGCGTGGAACTGCATGCCGACTTCCAGTTCGTCGACACCTTCGAACATGCTGCGGCTCAGGGTGCTGACCAGTTCGGCCGAGTATTCGCCGTAGGCGTCTTCAGGCTCGATAGCGACCTTCATTTCGTCGCCAACATTCTTGCCTTCCAGTGCCTTTTCCAGACCCGGAATGATGTTACCTGCGCCTTGCAGGTAAACCAGCGGCGCGCCGCCGGCAGAACTGTCGATGACCTCACCAGCGTCATTGGTCAGGGTATAGTCAATGGAGACAGCCTTGTTGGCGGCGATCGGCATGGGGCGAGACCTTTTGCAAATAGAGATATGAGCGAACAAGTCTAACCAAGCGCTCGCGCGAAAGCGAACGCAACTCGGACGGACGGCCCCGATTGCACGACACCTCAATACCCCAGAGCGACACCATCATTACCGGCTTCCACCAAGACCCGGACGGTCACTGGGTGGTCGAGCTGTCCTGTGGCCATACCCAGCATTTGCGTCATCAGCCGCCATGGCAGTCACGGGCCTGGGTACTGGATGCAGTCAAGCGACAGGAAAAAATAGGTCAATCCTTTCGCTGCGGCTGGTGCGCGCAAGGGTCAGATAACGATAACCTTGTGCCCCGTTGAGACGCTGCGACTGAACAGCGTCCTGTTTTATCCGGTCCACTGGCAGACCTTACGACGCCACGGCCTTTGCACGCTCACCTTCGAGAAGCCCGCATGCAGACTTTCTTTATCGCACCCACAGACTTCGGTGTGGGTTTGACGTCCATCAGCCTGGGGCTGGTGCGCACCCTGGAGCGCGCCGGACTCAAGGTCGGCTTTTTCAAACCCATCGCCCAACCGCATCCCGGCGACCTGGGACCGGAGCGCTCGACTGAGCTGATCGCCCGCACCCATGGGCTCAAGCCGCCAAAACCGCTGGCGCTTGCGCATGTCGAACGCATGCTTGGCGAAGGTCAGCTGGACGAGCTGCTGGAAGAAATCATCAACCTCTACCAAGAGGCGTCCATCGGCCGCGACGTGTTGATCGTCGAAGGCATGGTGCCGACCCGCACAGCCAGCTACGCCGCGCGGGTCAACCTGCACATGGCCAAAGCGCTGGACGCCGAAGTGATCCTGGTCTCGGCCCCGGAAAACGAGGTGCTGACCGAGCTTTCCGGGCGCGTCGAACTGCAGGCGCAGATGTTCGGCGGGCCGAAAGACCCGAAAGTATTGGGCGTGATCCTCAACAAGGTGCGCACCGACGAAAGCATGGAAGCGTTTTCCGCGCGGCTCAAAGAGCACTCGCCACTGCTGCGCAGCGGAGATTTCCGCCTGCTGGGCTGCATTCCCTTCCAGGCCGACCTGAATGCGCCGCGCACCCGTGACGTGGCAGAATTGCTGGGCGCTCAGGTAATCAACGCCGGCGACTACGAACAGCGCCGCATGTCCAAGATCATCATTTGCGCGCGGACCGTGCTCAATACCCTGCAACTGCTCAAACCGGGGGTGTTGGTGGTGACGCCGGGCGACCGCGACGACATCATCCTCGCGGTGAGCCTTGCGACCATGAACGGCGTGCCCCTGGCCGGCCTGCTGCTGACCAGCGACACCCTGCCCGATCCCCGCATCATGGACCTGTGCCGCGGCGCGCTGCAGGCGGGTTTGCCGGTGCTCTCGGTCAGCACCGGCTCGTACGACACCGCGAACCAGCTTAATCAGCTGAACAAGGAAATTCCGATCGACGACCGCGAGCGTGCGGAAATCATCACCGACTTCGTTGCCAGTCATCTGGACGCCAACTGGCTGCATCAGCGTTGCGGCACTCCCCGCGAGATGCGCCTGTCGCCGGCGGTGTTCCGCTATCAGTTGATCCAGCGTGCGCAAGCCGCCAACAAGCGCATCGTTTTGCCCGAGGGCGCTGAGCCGCTGACCGTGCAGGCCGCTGCCATCTGTCAAGCGCGTGGTATCGCGCGGTGTGTGCTGCTGGCCAAACCCGAAGACGTTCAGGCGGTGGCCCGCGCCCAAGGCATCGAGCTTCCGCCGGGCCTGGAAATTCTCGACCCGGATCAGATCCGCGAGCGCTATGTGGCGCCGATGGTCGATCTGCGCAGAAGCAAAAGCCTCAACGCGCCGATGGCCGAGCAACAGCTGGAGGATCCGGTGGTGATCGGCACCATGATGCTGGCGCTCGATGAGGTCGACGGTCTGGTTTCCGGGGTCATCCATTCGACCGCCAATACCATCCGTCCGGCCTTGCAACTGATCAAGACCGCGCCGGGTTGCACGCTTGTGTCCTCGGTGTTTTTCATGTTGTTCCCCGAGCAGGTGCTGGTCTACGGCGACTGCATCATGAACCCGCATCCGACCGCCCATGAGCTGGCGGAAATTGCCGTGCAGAGCGCCGATTCGGCGGTGGCCTTCGGTCTGTCGCCGCGGGTGGCGATGATCAGCTATTCCAGCGGCAACTCTGCCAGTGGCGAGGAGGTGGAAAAGGTTCGTGAAGCCACGCAGCTGGCTCGGGAAACCCAACGCACCCTGTTGATCGACGGCCCGCTGCAATACGATGCCGCCGCCAACGAACATGTCGCCCGGCAACTGGCACCCGACAGCCCCGTCGCCGGTCGCGCCAATGTGTTCGTGTTCCCCGACCTCAACACCGGCAACACCACCTATAAAGCGGTGCAGCGCAGTGCCGACTGCGTGAGCCTGGGCCCGATGCTGCAAGGCCTGCGCAAACCGGTGAACGATCTGCCGCGAGGTGCCCAGGTCGACGACATTGTCTACACCATCGCCCTGACGGCGATTCAGGCGGCGACGTTGCCTCGGTAACCCTGTCCCGCCCTATCATTCACTCACAATAATGCCGCACGGGCATCCACCGGCGGCAGTCTTACCTCGGAGTTCGGTCCCTCATGGATTTCTTGCCCGCCCCTTTGCGCGGCGTCATTGCCTCGCTGCTGTTGGCGCTCAACACGATTGTCTGCTGTGCGCCATTGTTCGTCGTCGCCATCTTCAAGCTGTGCCTGCCTTTCCCGAGCGCGCAGAAAGCCACCGACTGGCTGATGAGCCACATCCACGAGGCGTGGATCAGCAACAACAAAGCCTGGATGAACCTGCTCGACCATACCCGCTGGCACCTCAGCGGGCTGGAAGGCCTGGATTACCAACACTCCTACCTGGTGACCAGTAACCACCAGAGCTGGGTCGATATCATGGTCTTGCAATACGTGCTCAACCGGCGCATTCGTCCGCTCAAGTTCTTCCTCAAGCAGGAGTTGATCTGGGTGCCGGTGATCGGCCTTGCATGGTGGGCACTGGGCTTCCCGTTCATGAAGCGCTACAGCAAGGCCTACCTGGCCAAACACCCGGAGAAGAAAGGCAAGGATCTGCAGACCACCCGCCGCACTTGTGCGAAGTTTCGCAACAGCTCTGTAGGTATTTTCAACTTTGTCGAAGGCACACGTTTCACCAAGGCAAAACACGCGCAGCAGAATTCGCCGTTTCGTTACCTGTTGAAACCCAAGGCAGGCGGCATCGCCTTTGTGCTAGATGCCATGGGCGAGCAGCTGGAATCGATCGTCAACGTGACCATCCATTATCCGGACGGCCAGCCGGGCTACTGGGACCTGCTCTGCGGCAGGGTCCGTGAAGTGGTCGCGCATTTTGAAGAAGTGCAGATCCCGGCGCAGTTCATAGGCAAGAGCTACGACCAGGACGAGGTCTACCGCGTGGAGTTTCAGCAGTGGATCAACCGGCTATGGGAAGAGAAGGACGCCCTGCTCGGGCAGATGCACGAACGATATCCGTGGCACTGAACATCGGAACATTGTGTTGCAGCAATTGCATTCAAACAAAACCCCGGCACCAGGGCCGGGGTTGTGGATGTCACTGAAACACCTTACTGCTGCTGATACTGCTGACCAGGAATCGGCTTGAGGTTGACCTCTACGCGACGGTTCTGGGCACGGCCATTGACATCGGCGTTGCTGGCAATTGGCGAATCCGGGCCGGCACCACGGACCGAAAGGTGCGCAGCATCCACACCCTGGGAAGTCAGGTAAGTCGCCACGCTCTGGGCCCGCTGCTGCGACAGATCCATGTTGTGCTGGCGGCTGCCGGTGCTGTCGGTGTAACCGACGATCTCGATCATGTTCTGGTTGTACTGCTTCAACGAACCCGCCAGATTGTTCAGCGGCGAGTAGAAGCTGCTGGCGATGGCCGAAGAGTCGGTGGCGAACGTGATGTTACCTGGCATCACCAGCTTGATGGTGTCGCCCTGGCGCTGCACTTCGACACCGGTGTTGGCCATGCTGGCACGCAGCGCAGCTTCCTGTTTGTCGGCGTAGTAACCATAACCGGCAGCACCCGCGCCCACCACCGCGGCGCCGATCAGCGCGCCCTTGCCACGGTTGTTATGGTCGATGGCAGCACCGGCGACAGCGCCGGCCAGCGCACCCAGCCCACCGTATTTGGCGGTCTTGCTCACGCCGCCAGAGTTCTGCGCCTGCCCCTGGTTATCGTAAGGGTTTTGCGTTGCGCAGCCGGAGAGCACGGCAAAGGCCGTAGCGGCGATGATCAAACGGCGAAAGGTAAACATCAGGGAAAGCTCCTGTTTTGCTTTTCTACGGTCAACGTCCAGACCGAACGATATGCGCGATTAGAGCATGCAGACCGTTAAAAATTCCTTAACCGCGCCTGAACGATTTCAGGCCCTGACGAAAGGGTTCTCGCGCATCTCATCACCCAGCCGGGTGTCCGGTCCGTGGCCAGTCACCACCGTCGCGTCCTCGTCCAGCGTGTACAGCCGCTGCTTGATCGAGCGCACGATCGTCGCCTGATCACCGCCCCACAAATCAGTGCGCCCCACCCCACGCTTGAATAAGGTATCGCCTGCGATCAGCAGCCCGGCATCCTCGAACCAGAAACTCATCGACCCCGGCGTATGCCCGGGGGTATGCAATGCCACACCGCAGCCACAGGCCAGTTCCTCATCGTCCGCCAACCAGCGATCCGGTGGCGGCACCGGCACATAGGGCACACGAAACACCTGACACTGCGTTTCAAGGTTGTCCCACAGGAACTGATCCTCCTTATGCAGGTGCAACGTCGCGCCGGTCTTCTCCTTCAACTGCCCCGACGCCAGGAAATGGTCCAGATGCGCATGGGTATGAATGATGCTGACCACTTTCAGACCATGTGCTTCGAGCTTGGCCAGAATCAACTCGTGATTACCGCCGGGATCGACCACGATCGCCTGCTTGGTCAACGGATCGCCGATGATCGTGCAGTTGCACTGCAACGGGCCGACGGGGAAGGTTTCGCGGATGAGGGTGGGTTTGGGGGTTTGCATGGCGTTCCTGTAAGTCAACTAAACCTGAGATCGGCACATGTAGCCCTGCTGCGCCGTGCCAATGAGGTGGAGAAATTCAGCAAGCTCCTACGCTCGGCCAGCGCCCAAGCAATGTGCATTGACTGCGTTTTAGCATGACAACCGCGCGCAAGCAGCAAGCTTTCGATTCGCTTGGTTACAAGGTGGGAACCGCGCTTGCCCGGTCTTCAACCTCTACTCACCCAGCCAACCGCGACTTCAATAACACCTTCACCGCCTGCATCACCGTCACGTTGGCGGCTTCCATTTTTGCGACATGCTCAAGGGTCTGTTCGAGCTCTCCTTGTGCGTGAGCATCAATGGCCGCCTGGCCGCTGGTGTGGACCTGTTGGTGCGGGATCTCAAGGCGACGGAATTCGGCAGTGCGCTGGTGCTGGATGTCCTGTTGTTCGTAGTACCACTTACCGAACAGACACTGGGTTTCGTCGGGCAGGACCAAGGGCTCGGCCCGGGGGTTGAGCAGGCGGTCATAAACGGCGACTTTAAGGGTGAGTTCCTGCATGTTGGCAAGTTCGACCCTGGACAGCAGGTGCGATTGGTCGATTTCACGTTGCATGGTCTGGGCTTCGCCATACATGCCAGCCATCGCTTGCGCGGTTTGGTCGATGACGGTGGCGAATGCGCCTGACGCTCGGCTCTGTTCGCCGATCGCTTGTTTGGCAACGCTGATGTCCTGCTGGATCGCGGTGGTTTCCTTGACGATTTCCTGGGTTGCCTGAGCGGTTTTCTCCGCGAGATGGCGCACTTCCCCGGCCACCACAGCAAACCCGCGTCCCGATTCGCCTGCCCGCGCCGCTTCGATGGCCGCATTGAGCGCCAGCAAGTTGGTCTGGCGGGCGATGTCGCTGATCAGGACGACGATGCGGTCGATCTCGCCAGCGCGGCCGACCAGATGGTTGATCACCTGTTCCAGCGCATCGACCCCCGCCTCCATGACCTTCGATTGTTCCTGCAGGTGCAGAATCTGCTCACGATTGTCGACGGCCGAACGGGCGACCTTATCCGCCCGCTGGTGATTGATCTGCAGCTGGTGGTTGAGGCTGGAGAAGGACTCACTGACGTGGGCCAGTGAGTTGCCGCAAGTCAGCAGGTTCTCCGACAGGCCACGGTAGAAATCACGCTGGCGCCGATCGTCCTTGCGCAGTTCGCCGAGCTCTCGGATCGACGCTTCAATCTCATCCGCCGTTGGCCCGCACGGCATTGACGACGCATGAACGGGCTGCGGCGTGACCGCCTTTTTACGCCAAACGAAATTCATCCTTCCCCCCAGCACCCGGCAGACGCGGGTGAAAGCGCGGAAAATACGGCTGGGGACAGCCACAGGGAAAGCGCCAATTGTGCGAAAAACCCCAAGACCGCGGCCCGCCAACAGGTGTGGACAGCCAAGGTGCTCCGCCACCCGACCGGTTGCCCACCCATAGCGGTCACCAACGGGAACTGATGGGCACCTCAGTAATCGCCGCCCGAGCAAACGACCGTCAATGCGTCTGCAAAAGCCTTCAGGCGGATGGATATCACCTCCAGCGAACAGCGCTGATTATTTTATTTCTCTGATTTATCCGTGTGTTGCGCAGACCACAGTGCGATAAGCCTCTGTTTTTCATGCACAAGGTGGAAATCCGGGCATTTGGGGCCACACTTTTCGTTGATGTATTTTTCAAAAATCCCCTCCTATACTGGCAATGCGCAATCATAGGGATGTGTGGCGTTCGAGCTGATGAAACATCTATTCGATGACCTTGCAAGGTAGCCCAGACCCAATGCGCAAAGAGCAGGTTTGATGCTAAGAAAAATCGCTGTCGCTGATCTCACGCTGGGTATGTACATCCACGAATTCTGCCGTCCGCGGGCAAACGATCCGTTCTGGACCTTGCATGTCGAGCGCGAACTGCGTGATGAAGCGGTGCTGCAACGCATCCAGCAGTCGAGCCGCGAAGTGTGGATTGACACAGGTCGGGGGAACAGCCCCGATGAGCCGAATCCGCCGCAGGTACAAGCGCCGACAACAGTCGCTCTCGGCGACACCGCGCCGGCCAGCATGGACGAGGAACTGGCTCGCGCCCGACTGATCTGCGGCCGCGCCAAGGCCGCCGTCATGACCATGTTCAGCGATGCCCGTATGGGCCGTTCGATGAATACAGAAGATGTCGATCTGCTGGTCGAAGAAATCTCCAACTCGGTAATGCGTCATCCCCATGCGCTGATCAGCCTGTCGCGACTGAAAACCTCCGACGAGTACACCTACATGCATTCGGTCGCGGTCTGCGCGCTCATGGTGGCACTGGCGCGGCAGATGGGCTTGAGTGACGATCAGGTACGCGAGGCGGGCGTTGCCGGACTGATGCACGACGTGGGCAAGATGATGATTGCGCCGGCGATCCTCAACAAACCTGATCGTCTGACGGCCGAAGAATACCAGGCCATGAAATATCACCCGCAGGCCGGGCACAAGATTCTCAAGGGGAGCCAGCAAGTCACCGCCGTAGTAAAGGATGTGTGCCTGCACCACCATGAAAAAATGGACGGCAGCGGGTACCCACATGGCCTGAAGGGTGAAGAGATCAGTATGTTCGCCAGGATGAGTGCCATCTGCGACGTTTATGATGCGGTGACCTCGGACCGCCCATACAAAAAAGGCTGGGACGCTGCCAGTTCGATCCGCGAGATGGCGTCCTGGAGGGGCCACTTCGATGAACAGATTTTTCAGCACTTCGTCAAAACGATCGGCATCTACCCGGTCGGCACCTTGGTACGCCTGAAAAGCGAGCGTTTGGGCGTGGTCATCGAGCAGAGCGAGCAATCACTGCTGCGCCCCAAGGTCAAGGTCTTCCTGTCCACCCACAGCCGCGCATCCTTGGAGCCGAAAGTCGTCGACCTCACCCATCCGCTGGAACAGGACGCCATCGTCAAGTTCGAGCTGGCAGCCGATTGGGGTATCGAGGATGTGGACAGGATGTGGGCCGCAGACGCGGCGACCCCCGTATAGGCCCGGCACGATCGGCCTTGAATTCGCCGTGCCGCGTTGCGCCGATCAGGTGTTACCCCAACAAGCCCAACTCCTGCGCTCGCGCAACCGCCTGTGTCCTGCGTTCGACCCCCAGCTTGCTGTTGATGTGGCTGGCATGGGTTTTCACGGTGTGCAGCGAAATGAAGAGTCGCTCACTGATTTCCTGATTGGAGCAGCCTTGAGCGATCAGTTGCAGCACGCCGAGTTCGCGTGCGCTGAGTGAATCGCTGCCATGACAGCCAGCGGGCTCGAGCGGGTCGCGCACGCTTGGCGATTCTTTGCCAGGGCTGGGCGGCAAATGGTCGAGCAAGTACTCGACCAGTCTGCACAGGGGGCGTTTGAGCAGCCGCTCCCGCAGCCAGTCAGGGTGCTTGCGGATCAGCCCCTGAAGGGGCAGCAAGGCGCCACCCGCCGCAGCCTGAAGGCTGCGATCAAGCAGAGGGTCGGCGCGGGCACGATCAGGCGTATTCAGCAGCAACAGCATGTGTTGGCTCATGGCGTTCAGGCATAGCAGGCCGGCGCCTGTCTGCCGCGCGTATTCTTCCAGCTCGGCCAGGCGCTCAGACGACTGTTCCACCCGGTCCTGAATCTGGTCGAGCATGGCGCGCAACAGTTCGATGTGTTGCGGCATCTGCGGCATGCACTCCGGCGCGGCAGCCGGATGATCGCCGCCATAGGTCTGGCCCAGACGCAGCAACCAGGCGTCGGCCAGGTCGATTCGCCCCTGAGCCAGCCACAGTTCGCATTTGGCCAGGGTGATCATCGCCAGGTAGTAGACCGGCGGCACATCCCATATGTGCATCAGCCGCTCGGCTTCGGCAAGTTCGGCAAACGCCTGGGCGAACCGCCCTTCCCTGCCTTCAAGGCCGGCAATCACGCAATGACCGATCAACACGCTGATATCGCGACAGGCGCGCGCCTCGGCCAGGCCCGCGACCAGCCGCGCCCGTCCGGCGTCGGGCTGCAGACACTGGACCAGCAGGTACCCTTCGTACAGCGTCAATCGGGCCCGCACCGCGTACAGCCGTTGCGAGGATAGCGCCGTCAACCGACTCAAGCCCTGTCGCACTTGTTCCAGCGCGCGTAACGTTTCACCCCGCGCTTGCAGGGTACGAGCACGGTCGTAGTGCGCCAGTGCTTCGAACAACGGATTGGCGACCCGTTGCGCCAGCTCCAGTGCGTCACGATTGAGTGCTCGAGCGCGCCATAGATCCCCTTCGGCAATCGCCAGATTGGCCAGGGTCGACAAGCACAGCAGGCGCTGGCCGTAGCGCTTTTGCGGAAGGCTGGTCAACGCCTCGCTGCAATAGCGACGTGCCGTATCGCTGTCACCGCGGCCTCGGGCAATGATGCCGCTGAGCGCCAGCCACTGGGCGAGCATGGACTTCTGTGCGGTTGCCGACGGCGCAGGCAGAAACCGGCTCAGGTGATTGCCCAGTTCTTCGGCCGCATCCAGCTGGCAGGCCAGGCCCAACGCCCAGGCGTACAGCACGATCAGGCGAGGCGTGCTGATCAGCAGGCTGTCAGGTAAGTCCATCTTCCAGCGCAACAACATGCCGACGTTCTGTTCGGCCAGCAGTTGTTCTTCGGAAAGGTTCTGCACCAGATTGGCGGCGACATCGGGGTGGCCGGCGCGCAGCGCCTGTTCGATCGCTTCGTCCAGCAGTCCCTGCTCACTAAACCAGCGACAGGCATTGAGGTGCAGTCGTGTCTGCTGCGGCGCCACGGTGTTGCCGGCACGCGCCCGGAGCAGATCGGAGAATAAATGATGGTAGCGAAACCAGCGCCCATGTTCGTCCAGCGGCACCAGAAACACCTGGTGCGCTTGCAGAAAGCCGAGCATCTCTGCGCTGTCGTGGCTGTCTCGGGCGGCATTGCACAACGCACTGCAGAACCGCTCAAGGCAGGCGGTTTCATAAAGGAAGGCCTGAACGTGCGCAGGCAGGCAGTCGATGACCTCCTCCAGCAGGTAGTCACGGATCAGCCCTTCGCCGCCGTTAAGCTCCTGGGTCAGGGTGTTGCTGCCCGCTTCGGTGGCCGCCAACAGCCAGAACCGCAAACCGGCAACCCAGCCCTCACTGCGCTGCAGCAGCGTGTGCAACGCTTCTTCAGTCAGTGAATTACTGTGTTGATCCAGCACCGCCAGCGACTCGTCATCGGTCAGGCGCAAGTCCTGCTCGGACAATTCAAGCAATTGCCGCGACAGCCGCAGACGCGCCAGATGCCAATCCGGACGCTGTCGACTGGTGACCATGACGATCAGGCCGGCAGGCAGATGATTGAGCAGAAACTGCAGGCAGCGATCCAGTACCGGGCCTTGCACCAGATGGTAGTCGTCGAGCACCAGCAGCAGCGGCTTGCTCAACATCAGATGCATGGTCAATTCGTCCAGCAGACCGTCGAGCCACTCTTCGAATGCGAACGGTTGGTGACGCTGACGCATTTTCAGCAGACCAAGCGCCTGACTTCCCAGCTGGGGGAAGAACTGCTGAAGACCAGATAAAAGACGTTCAAGGAAACGCCCGGGATCGCTGTCGCGCTGGCTCAGGCCCAGCCACAGGTTTTGCCACTGGCCGGGCAGGCTCTGACAGAACTCTACCGCCAGCGAGCTTTTGCCAAAGCCGGCAGGGGCGCTGACCAGCAACAGGCGCCCGGACAGACCTGCACTCAGGCGTTCGCAGAGGCGCGGCCGGGGCACGTAACCTTCGGGCAATGGGGGGCGGAAGAAACGTCCTTCCAACGCAGTGACTGCGTGATTTGCGAATCCTTGCAAACGCGACAGATCAGTCATGGCCGGCTCTTGTTGGAAGTGCTTGTTATTCGGCGTTCAGATGTCGGGAGACTAGCGGCTATGTCAGCGCTTTTGAAGATTGTTCGACGAAAGACTGTAAGAAAACATATCCAATCAACAAGGCGAATGTTGCTTTATATGTTTGGGGAGGGGATGAGGCGTCTGTCAAGGCTTCTGCCCGCAGGGTTCGGTCAGAATCAACAGCACGCGGCGATAGATGTCGACTGCTTCTGCCCGGAGGGCGTGGGAGTCCGCCGGAGTGGCGCTCCACCTTGCCGACGATCTGGCGCGAAGCGCCAGCTAATCCTGTGAATGGTATAGACCTGACCCAACGAGTTGTCTGATTCTCCGCCGGTGCCCGGCAGATCGTCCGGATGCGGCCCAGAGACAAGCCACGCTCCCACGGGCTGCGCCCAGAATCAAAAGCCTAAAAAAAACACCCCGACGAATCGGGGTGCTTTCTTCTTGCCACTATGGGGTTCAACCATAGGATAAAGCGGCGCAAGACGACCGTGCGCTGTAGCTGTGATCAACGGTGCACGACGTTGCGCCCATTCGGTCACACGATCAGCGCACACCGTCCTGACGCAGCGCGTTAGGCTGGAAGTCGCTGGTGCTGGCGGTGAAGCCGAAGTCGTAGGCGCGCTTCTCTTCGTTCTTCATGCCCAACGCCAGATACCGGCCCGATTGCAGGTCGTACAGGGTCTCTACGGCATACCACGGCACTTGTTTGTCGTAGTAGTTTTCGGCATGCGCCTCGGCGACGCGCCACAGTTGGCCGCGACCGTCGTAGTGATCGATCACCGCTGCCTGCCAGGTATCTTCGTCGATGAAGAAATCGCGCTTGGCGTAGATATGGCGTTGACCTTCCTTGAGGGTCGCCGTCACGTGCCAGACGCGACGCAGCTCATAGCGCGCCAGGTCCTGATTGATGTGCCCGGCCTTGATGATGTCGGCATATTTGAGCTTGGGATCGTCAAGCTTGTAGCTGTCGGAGGCGATGTACATTTCTTGCTTGCCGATCAGCTTCCAGTCGTAACGGTCAGGCGCGCCGTTGTACATGTCCAGGTTGTCGGAGGTACGCAGACCGTCGGCGGCGGTGCCTGGTCCGTCGTAGGACACTTGCGGCGCCCGGCGCACGCGACGTTGGCCGGCGTTGTAGACCCACGCCGAGCGTGGTTCTTTTACCTGATCGAGGGTTTCATGGACCAACAACACGGAGCCGGCCAGGCGCGCTGGCGCTGTCACTTCCTGCTTGAAGTAGAACAGCACGTTGCCAGGGTTCTTCGGATCGTAGTCTTTCATCTTGTCACGGAAGACGAACTGGTCCTTGAAATAAACCGGGCTGAACGAGCCGTTGGTTTGCGGCGTCGCCTGAATCACCAGACGCGTGACGCTGCCGCCGCGGTAACGGGTGATGTGGTTCCAGATGACTTCCAGCCCGCTTTGCGGAATCGGGAACGGCACGGCGGTCTCGAAGTTTTCCAGGCCGTTGCCGCCGCTGACCAGCTTGGTGTTGGCGGCGTTCTTCTTGATGGAAGCGAACACATCAGCCGGCACGGTCGCGCCACGGTGTGATGGGTAGACCAGCATCTTGAAGGTGTCCGGGTAACGCTTGAACATCGCGTATTGGCCCGGCGCCAGGTTGTTCTTGTACTGTTCCACGTTTTGCGCGGTGATGGTGAACAGCGGTTTTTCGCTGGCGTACGGGTTGGCCAGAAAGCCTTTGTCATCGACAGCGCCGGCGTTGGTCGCCATCGGGCTCCAGGCAGGAATGGTGTTGGCCGCGTTGCCGGCCTTTTCCGCGCCCATGGGCGTCAGGGTGGTGCCCAGCTTGGCCACTTCATCGGCAGAGACCGCAGCCATTACACCGGTAGCCAGCAATGACAGGCCCAGTACTCCGACGTGCAACAGGCCCTTGGTGATTTTCATGTTCATGGTCGTTCCTTAGAAGTTCATACCGAAGCTGAGGGCCACGAAGTCGCGGTCATCCACTGTGGTGTACTTACCGTCGAAGAAGTTGGTGTAGGAAAGGTTGGCGGTGTAGGTGTTCTGATACTCCGCTTCCAGACCCAGGCTGACCGCCTTGCGACCCTCTTCAAAGTTGCCGCCAGGACCTGGCGAATAACCGTCGACGTCGTGAGACCAGGCCACGCTTGGCTTGAGGTTCACACCGGCAAACACGCTGTTGTAATCCCAGATGGCGCGAGCGCGATAACCCCATGAATCCGTGGTGGTGAAGCCATCGTTTTCGCAATAGCGGCTGACGTTATTGAGCGGTGCGCCGGCCAAGGTGCTGACGTTGAGGGCAGTACATTGGCCATTGGGCAGCGGGCCCGGACCGTAGCTGGGGTCACGGCCATAGCGCAGTTTGGAGGTGCTCTCCAGACCGCCGACGTGGGTCCAGCCTACCTCGCCGACTACGGTCAGACGCTCGGCACCCATCACCTGATCGAAGAAGTGCGTGAAGGTGGTCTGCGCCTGGCTGATCTCCTTGCGGCGATAGCCTTTCTGATCGGTATTGGGAGCGCCTTGCAACAGCGAAACGCTCGGGTTCAGCGGCGACAGGCCCGAATACAGGATATCGGTGGTATTGAGCTGTACCGGGGCATTCGGACGGTAACTGACCTCGCCACTCCACGCCGTGCCGGTGGGCAGGGTGGTGGAGAAGCTCAGGCCGAACAGGTGAATGTCTTCCGGGTATTCGACGTAGTAGCTGGAGTTGGCCGCAACGACCACCGGCAGCAGGGTCGGCGCCAAACTGGTGGCGACACCCAGCGGCACGCCCCGGCCCACCAGACCACCGACCAGGCCGGCGGCGCTATAGGCACTGGCTGGCCCGCCTTTGCCACTGAAGATCGGCAAACGGCTGTGGTAGTTCATGTAATAAGCGCCGAACTCGGTGTCCAGCGGCTCGAAGTTATAGTGCATGGCCAGGCCATATTGACCGCTGTCGCGGGCGTCACGGTCAGGACCACGGGCGACGATGGCACCCTCGTCGGGGTTGCCGAAGTTGACCCCGCGCGCAGCCAGGGTTGCCTGGACCGGCGCTCGCAGTGACGCTGGCAAGGCTGCGTTCAAGCTGTTGCGCGTGCGCAATACGGCCAGGTTGTTCGAGCAACCATCGGCGATCACGTCAGGCTGGGAGAAGAAGGTCCCGCAGTTGTCGACGACGGTCTGGTCCCATTCCAGCTGATAGAAGCCTTCGGCCGAGAGGTTTTCGGTCAGGCTCTGGGACAGGTAGAACATGTTGACCGGAATCAGGCCTTCCTTGATTTCCGAGCCAGGGCGGCGGAACGCCGAGACGTCGATCGGGTTGATGCTGTTGATGCCGCCGCCGATGAACGTGCTTTCACCCCAGTTGACCACCTGCTTGCCCAGACGCACCGAACCCGGTTCATCGGCAATGGAGTAGTTGTGGTAGACGAACGCGTCGAGCAATTCGAAACCTGAAGACTTTGCGGCCTCCTTGCGGCCAGAGTCGCTGATGTCCTTGAACTCGCGGCCTTCATCCTTGAGTTCGAAGTCGTACCAGTACTTGCCGCGCAGGAACACCCCGGTGTCGCCGTACTTCAATTCCAGATCGTGAATGCCCTTGAAGATCTTCGAAAAGGTTTCCCCGCTTTTGAAGTTCAGGTGGCCGTCATCGGAGGTCTGCGAAAGGCCGTGCCCGCCGTTGTTGGAGCCGATCAGGTTCTTGTTGGCGTTCTGTGTAGACCAGCTTGCGCCTACGGAGAGCGAGGAGTCGAAGTTACCTTCGATTTCACCGATGTTGAAACTGACGCCGAATGCAGGACCGGCGAGCGTGGAAGCGAGGCTGACGGCCAGAGGCAATCTTGCCCGGCGCCAGAACAGGTTTGCTGATGTCATCGACGCTACTCCATGTGCTTTTATTTTTATGGCAGTGGGTGCTTCCAGAAACGACTCAGGTGGACTGATCCGCAGTGCCTGGGTGTCAACGCGTATCGGGCAGCCCATGTAAAGCTGCTAAACGAAAAGGCGTTTTTCTCCGGTTCCTACCTACTGCCGACTATAGCCAGCAGGTGCTACTGCTTGATCCCTCTAAAGTGTGATTTACAGCGTCAAAGCCTCTGGCACGCCGATTTCGACGTGCCTGCCGGTATGGCAGAGGGAGAATGGCTGAATTTCGGGATTTGGCAAGGGAGACGCCGGGCGAGAGCGCTCGCGGCACATTGCCATGACCAAAGTCATGGCAATGAACGCGAAAAAAGAGGGGTCAGAGGGTGGAGAGGAATGCGCTGTTAGTACTCTGCCATTCGACGATGTCCAGGCGGATTCGCTTCTTGTCGAGCTTGCCGACACTGGTCTTGGGAATTTCGGTAACAAGGGCGATCTGGCTCGGAATCGCCCACTTGTTGATATGCCCCTGCTCCACGAATGGCTTGAGGTGTTCCTTCAACGCCTTGGCATCGATGACGTGCCCTTCATGGACTACCAGCAGTGCAAACGGCCGCTCGCCCCACTGCGGATCGGCAATCCCGACCACGGCCACTTCGCGCACCCCGGGGTGACGACTGCACAGGTCTTCGAGTTCCAGCGACGACACCCATTCACCGCCGGTCTTGATCACGTCCTTGATGCGGTCACGAATATCGATGCCACCCATGCTGTCCAGCGTCGCCACATCGCCTGTGTGCAGCCAGCCGCCGGCCCACAGCTCGGCGCCTTTTTCAGGTTCGCGGTAGTAGCCTTCGGTCAGCCATGGCGCGCGCAGGACCAATTCGCCCTGGGTCTCGCCATCGGAGGGCAGGAAGTTGCCCTCGCTGTCGACAATGGCCGCCTCGACCAGGACGCCCGGCGCACCGGCCTTGATCCGGTATGAGGTGCGCTCGTCTTCGCTGCCGGCCATCAATTCATCATCCAGGTGGGCCACTGATACCAACGGCCCGGTCTCGGACATGCCGTAGGCCGCGGTCAGCTGAATGCCTTTGGCCTTGGCCGCCTCATACAGCGAACGGTTGAGCGAGCTGCCGCCGATGATGATGTTCCAGCCGGTGAAGTCCACGTCTTTGGCGGCCTTGGCATTGAGCACCATCTGCATGATGGTCGGCACGCAATGAGAGAAATTGACCTTTTCCTTGCGCCACAACTCCACCAGCAGCTCAGGGTCGTAACGGCCGGGATAGACCTGCTTGACGCCCAGCATGGTCGCGGCATACGGCACCCCCCAGGCATGCACATGGAACATCGGGGTGATCGGCATGTAGACCTTGTCGGTGCCCAGCAGCCCTTCGACACTGCCCATGATCGTCGCCACTGCCAGGGTGTGCAGCACCAGTTGGCGATGGGTGAAGTACACGCCTTTGGGGTTGCCGGTGGTGCCGGTGGTGTAGAAGGTGGTCGCGACCGAGTTCTCGTCGAAATCCTCGAAGCGATACTGAGCACTCGCTGCCGCCAGCAGGGTTTCGTACTCGCCCATGAGGTTGGGCAAGTCGGCGGTCTTGTCCGCCGTGTCAGTGAGCAGCAGCGTCTTCTCGACAGTGGTCAGCTTGCTGGCGAAGCAGTTATAGAGCGGCACGAACTCGCTGTTGACCAGCACGAACTTGTCTTCAGCGTGGTTCATGGTGAACAGGATCTGGTCCGGCGACAAACGCACGTTGATGGTGTGGATCACGGCGCCGATCATTGGAATGGCAAACATGCATTCCAGATAACGATGGCTGTCCCAATCCATGACCGCCACGGTGTCGCCCGCTTTTACCCCCGCCTCAGTCAACACATTCGCCAGTCGGCAAATCCGCTCGTTGAGCGTCAGGTACGAATAGCGTGATTGGTCCCGGTAGACGATTTCCCGCGTTTTTTCATAGCGGCTGCCAGACATCAACAAGCGTTTGATCAACAGGGGGTACTGGTACGCGCCATCAGCTGGCGGAATCACGCGTGTCTGCAGCATAGGAATCCCTTTTCAAGATGCATTGGCGGTGCTGAAAATATGCACTCTAGGGCCTTCACCCGCCAGTCAAATCAGCCAAAGGGATGATTCGAATGACGAGTGACCATGCAGGCATTGCGCCATTTTAGAGGGCAAAACGGTCCTGCGTCGCTCGCTTGGTGGCATTTTCAGCCTGCCGGTGATGCACCGTGCAGGCTGTGATCGCGAGCAGGTTCTCTCGTGCAGGTAGACCGCGACGGGCCGATCAATGCATCTCGGTCAACGCAAGCTTCAGGCCCAGGGCTACCAGCACACCACCCATGGCGCGATCGAACCAGTGCCCCATGCGGGCAAAACCTGCGCGGACACGGGCCTGGCTGAACAGCCGTGCCACCAGGCAAAACCAGAGACCGGTCGCCGCCGCCAGGTACACACCGTAGCCGGCTTGAACCAGTAGCGGCGTGTGGGGATTGATCACCACAGTGAACAGCGACAGGAAGAACAGCGTGGCCTTGGGGTTCAGACCGTTGGTGACGAACCCTGCGGTGAAGGCGCCACGTGCCGTGCGCTCACCCTGAGCGATGTTCACCGGAGCGTCCGATGCACTGGCTGGCTTGGCGCGCAGGGCCTTGAAGCCGATATACAGCAGGTACGCCGCGGCCGCCCATTTGAGCGCGTTGAACAGCACGATGGATTGCGAAACGATCAGACCGATGCCCAGCAGCGAATAACCGACGTGCAGAAAGATTGCCGTGCCGACGCCCATGGCGGTGTAGGTGCCGGCCTTGCGACCATGGGTCACGCTTTCACGCACCACCACTGCGAAGTCCGGGCCGGGGCTGGCGACGGCGAGCAGGTGGATCAGGGCTACGGTGAAAAATTCCGTCCAGTACATCAATGGTCTCCAGGCTGTTTTGCGAGCGGCATGCTCTGGTAGGCTCGCACCTTACGCCTCCCACCATCCGAGCAAAAGGTACAGCTGATGGCCAGTCAACACAGAGCAGTTTTCCTGGATCACACTTCTTTGGATCTGGGCGACCTGGACCTGACCCCATGGCGTGAGACCTTCGGCGAACTGGTGCTGCACGCCAGTACGACAGCTGATCAGGTCATCGAAAGGCTGCAGGGTGCCGACGTGGCGATTTCCAACAAGATCATGATCGATGCCGCCGCGCTCGCCGCCTGCCCTGAGCTGAAACTGATCCTGGTGACCGCCACCGGCGTTAATAACGTGGACCTGGAAGCAGCACGCAGACATGGCGTGGTAGTGAGCAACTGCCAGGGTTACGGGACGCCATCCGTGGCGCAGCACACACTGATGCTGCTGCTGGCGATGGCCACCCGTCTGCCCGACTACCAACAGGCCATTCATCAAGGCCTGTGGCAGAAGTCCAGACAGTTTTGCCTGCTGGACTTTCCCATCGTCGAGCTGGAAGGCAAAACCCTGGGCCTGCTGGGCCATGGCGAACTGGGCGGCGCGGTGGCGAAACTTGCCCAAGCGTTCGGCATGCGTGTCTTGCTAGGGCAGATTCCCGGCCGTCCTGCCCGTCCCGACCGCGTCCCGCTGCACGAGTTGTTGCCACAAGTCGACGCCCTGACCCTGCACTGCCCGCTGAACGAACACACCCGCGACATGATCGGCGCCCATGAATTGAGCCTGTTCAAGCCCAAGGCGTTCATCGTCAATACCGCGCGCGGCGGTCTGATCAACGAACAAGCCCTGGCCGACGCCCTGCGCAATGGTCATCTGGGAGGCGCTGCTACCGACGTGCTGACCGTCGAGCCTCCGGTCAACGGCAATCCGCTGCTGTCAGGCGACATTCCTCGGCTGATCATCACCCCGCACAGCGCCTGGGGCAGTCAGGAGGCACGGCAACGGATCGTCGGGCAGGTCAATGACAATGCCAAAGCGTTCTATGCCGGCGCGCCGATTCGCGTGGTGGGGTGAACCCGCAGGCGTAGCTCGATCTGCTTTTGCCCGGAGGGCGTGGGAGCAAACTTACTCGCGAGCTGTCGCGAAGCGGCAGCAAAACCAGGCGACTCGGTGCATCAGACGCACCGCATGCTCAGGGTTGACTGCCGGTTCCCGGCAGATCGCGGGCAAGCCTCGCTCCCACGACCCGCGGCCAGAATCGAAAGCCAGCGCCACGAATCATCGACGACACATCCCTGTTAAACTTCGCCCTTTTTTGCAGGAGCCCAAGATGGACCCGCGCAGTGAAGTGTTACTCCGTCAGGCCGAGCTGTTCCAGGGCTCATTGCTGCTGACCGGCCTGCCTGCCGATGACTTGCTGGGCACGCTGCCCAATGCGCGGGGCTGGAGCTGGCATGCGGGGGATTTTGCCGCGCTGGACGCTCGCTTCGAAGGGCGGGTTCACTTTGGCACCGAGGCGCCTGGCGAACCGTTCGATGCGGCCGTGCTGTTCTTACCCAAGGCCCGCGACCTGACTGACTACCTGATCAACGCTCTGGCATCGCGTCTGGCGGGACGCGAGCTGTTTCTGGTCGGCGAGAAACGTGCCGGTATCGAGGCTGCCGCACGCCAGCTGAGTCCGCTGGGCCACGCACGCAAACTCGACAGCGCCCGCCATTGCCAGCTGTGGCAGGTGACTGTGGAAGAGGCTCCCCAGGCGGTCGAGCTGTCCAGCCTGGCCAAGCACTTTGAAATCGACATTGATGGCGGACCGCTGAAAGTCGTCAGCCTGCCAGGGGTCTTCAGCCATGGCCGACTCGACCGCGGCTCTGCCCTGCTGCTCGACAATCTCGACAGGTTGCCGTCGGGTCACTTGCTCGACTTTGGCTGCGGAGCCGGCGTGCTCGGTGCGGCCGTCAAACGTCGCTATCCCGACAACCACGTGACGATGCTGGATGTCGATGCCTTCGCCACCGCCAGCAGTCGTCTGACGCTGGCGGCCAACGGACTTGAAGCCGAGGTGCTGACCGGCAACGGCATTGATGCCGCGCCCAAACATCTGGACGTGATTCTGACCAATCCGCCCTTCCATACCGGCGTGCATACCGACTATGCAGCCACGGAAACCCTGCTGCGAAAAGCCCGCGAACATCTGAAAAAAAGCGGCGAACTACGGCTGGTCGCCAATAGCTTCCTACGCTATCAACCGATCATCGAAACCCACCTTGGCGTATGTGCCGTCATGGCAGAGGGACAAGGCTTTCGAATTTACCGGGCCAAACGTGCCTGAAAATAAACGCTTGCCGAACACGATCGGGCTAGGCAGAATCCGCTCCGTCCTAGGGGAGTAGTCTCCCACGAGCGCCATGCTCGTCCGGCACGTATCAACATACTTGGTCCTCAGACCATGGTGCGTGCGACCCCAGATCCGCTCAGACGGATCGGTGGTTTGACAAGACCTATGACACGAACATCCTGACCCGGGGCGGGGAGGTTGTACGTGTCATAGCCGTGTTGACCCGCCCCTTAGGAAAATCCTGATGCTGGAATCCCTGTTGGTCCCCACCGCTGTCGTCGCTCTGGCCGAAATCGGTGACAAGACCCAACTCCTCGCGCTCATCCTCGCAGCCCGCTTTCGCAAGCCCTGGCCGATCATCGCCGGTATTGTCGCGGCCACCTTGGCCAACCACGCGGCGGCCGGTGCCGTAGGCGCATGGTTCAGCAGCTACCTGTCCGACGCCACGCTGCACTGGATTCTCGCCGCAAGTTTCACGGCGACGGCCCTGTGGACCCTGGTGCCGGACAAGATGGACGACGATGAAGCGAACACCGGACGCAAGTTCGGGCCTTTCCTGACCACCCTGATCGCCTTCTTCATCGCCGAAATCGGTGACAAGACGCAGATCGCCACGGTGATGCTCGCAGCGCAGTATTCCTACCTGTGGCTGGTAATCCTCGGCACGACGCTGGGCATGCTGCTGGCCAACGTCCCGGTGGTCCTGGCGGGTAACTTCGCGGCGGAAAAACTGCCCTTGACGCTGATTCGACGCCTGGCGGCGGGCGCGTTCTTCATCCTGGCAATCGTCGCGGTGTACAAGGCAATGCAGGTCAGCGGCTGGGTTTAAATCCGCATCTGAACCTAGCGCACACCCCCCTGTAGCAGGCCGGCTTGCCGGCGGTGACGATCTCGAAATCGCTACCGCAGGCAAGCCGGACTGCCACAGGGGCTCAGCGCAGCCCCGTCAATTCTGGCTGCAACCTCAGGATTTTGGCGCCTGCTCATACAGCGGCATCACCTTGGGAATCGCCGCCTGCAACGAGGCGATCCGGTTGGTCGAAGCCGGGTGAGTGCTCATGAACTCAGGCTGCGAAGCCCCGGCTTGCGCCTGCATCTTCTGCCACAGCGTGATGGCGGCATTGGGGTTGTAGCCGGCACGGGCCGACAGTTCCAGGCCCAGCAGGTCCGCCTCGTTTTCGTTGGCGCGGCTGTTGGGCAGGGTCAGGCTGTAATTGACCACAGTATCGGCCAGCGCCAGGCTGTCCTGCCCCAACCCCAATAACGACCCTGCACCCTGCTTGGCCATTTGAATGCCATACGCTTTGGACATGGCCTCACGCCCGTGCTCACGCAAGGCGTGGGCAATTTCATGGCCCATGACCGCCGCCAGTTCGTCGTCACTGAGTTTCAACGTGTCGATCAGCCCGCTATAGACAATGATCTTGCCACCAGGACCGCAGTTGGCGTTGAGCTCATCGCTCTTGATCAGGTTCACTTCCCACTGCCACTGCGCAGCGTCTGGCCGTAATTTCGGCGCCTGGGCGATCAGACGCCTGGCCACGTTCTGCACGCGCTTGGCTTCGGCGCTGTCTTTATCCAGCACGCCTTTGGTTGTGGCTTCAGTGACCGTCTGCTGGTAGGACTGGGCGTACATCTGATTGACCTGGTCGGTCGACAGCATGCTGAACATATATTGCTTGCGCTCGACGCCCACCGAGTCTCCGCTGGTGGTGTTGACGGCCTGACAGCCTGCGACCAGCAAAGCTGCGCTCATGGCACAAAGAGCAAAGGTCTGACGCATTTTGTATCTCCATGGAAACAAGCCGCTCATCCTAGGCGTTACGCTGCCTCAGTGCCAGATAGCAGCCGTTTGCCATGCGGACGGCCGGGTGAAATCCGCACCTGCGTAACAGAAACGAAACAATCCCCATCTCTCTTTCGAGACGCCCACCGTGCTTTTGAAACGGGGTAGCCGTCAACGTATCCATTAACGACCCATGCAGATCAAAAACGGCCATTTCGTCGCATTCATCTCATGCAAGTCCGGGTCGAGGCGATATCCCCTCTAGGCGTAATTCCACGTCCGGAGCCCCTATGAAGTTCAAGTCGATCCAGTTTTCCGTTGCAGCGCTGGCCGGTGCCATCGTGCTCAGCGTCGTGGCAGCCCTCGTTCTTTATGCGCTGTTCTCCGGAGCACGGACCCAGGCACTGGTGGAGCAACGCACCACCGCGCAATTCGAGCAAGCCATCGAGCAACGCCTGAGCGCCATCGCCCGGACTCAGGCCAGCGAGATTCAGCGCGAACTGGAAGCGCCGCTGCAGACCGCTGCAGGTTTGGCCACGACCAACGCCGTACTGGGCATGAAGGACACCAAGGGCGAGCCGCTGTTAAAGATCAGCCGTGAACACTTGCTCAACGTGCTGCGTGAAACGGTGGCGCGCAACCCGAAAATCCTCGGTGCCTACATCGGCTGGGAACATAACGCTCTGGATCACAACGATGCAGCCTATGCCGAGGCGCCGATTGCTGGCGTCGATCCAAAAGACGGTCGCTTCATGCCTTGGTGGTACCGCAAGCCAGACGGCACGCTCAACCTGGAGAAGCTCGAGAGTCTGGAGGACCAGAAGCTGCTCTCCACCGGCATTCGCTCCAGCGAGTACTACCTGTGCTCGCGGGAAACCCGCAAACCCTGCGTGATCGACCCGGCGCCCTACAAGGTTGGCGGCAAGATGGTCATGCTCTCGTCGTTCATCGAACCGATTCTGCTCGATGGGCAGTTCCAGGGCATCGTCGGTGCCGACCTGTCGGTGAACTTCATTCAGGACATGCTCGAAAGCGCCGACAAAAAACTCTATGACGGTGCCGGCGACCTGGCCCTGATCGCCACCAATGGCCGCCTGGTGGCGTATACCAAGGACGCCGGCAAGCTGGGTGAAAAAGCCAGCGACATCCTCGATGCCAATGAAATCGCCAATCTGAACAACATCACCAAGGGCCAAGTGCGTTACGACATCGACCAGGAGCACGGCCACATCGAGTTGTATCTGCCCTTCGGCATCGGCAACACCGATGCGCGCTGGACCCTGATGATCCGCATGCCGGTCAACGCAGTGATGGCTGATTTGCAGAAACTGCAGAGCGATCTGGCTCACCAGCGCGAGACCGACATCTTCGGCATGACCATGGTCGGCCTGCTGATTGCCGCACTGGGGCTGCTGATCGTCTGGTTCGTCGGTCGCGGCATCGCTCGCCCGCTCAAGCAGATGGTCACCATGCTCGACGACATCGCCAAGGGCGAAGGCGACCTGACACGCCGCTTGAACACCGATCGCGCCGACGAACTGGGCGCGATCGCCACGGGGTTCAACACCTTCCTGGGCAAACTGCAGGTCATGATCAGCCAGGTGGTGACGTCGGTGCAGAAGGTCAGCGACTCCTCCGAGCACACGGCCGACATCGCCATCCGCACCAACAAGGGCGTGCACAAGCAGATGGCCGAGATCGATCTGGTCGCCACCGCCGTGCATGAAATGACCGCCACCGCGCAAGACGTAGCGCGCAACGCAACTCAGGCGGCCCAGGCTGCGAGCCACGCAGATGACGCCGCCAACAAGGGCATGCGCATCGTTCACAACACGTCGGACTCCATCAGTGCGCTGGCGGTGGAGATCGGCCGCGCGGTGGGCGTGGTGCAGACCCTGGCCAAGGACAGCGAAAACATCAACGCGATTCTGACCGCCATTCGCGGGATTGCCGAACAGACCAATCTGTTGGCGCTGAACGCGGCGATTGAAGCCGCTCGCGCCGGAGAGCAGGGCCGTGGCTTCGCGGTGGTCGCCGATGAAGTGCGCAACCTGGCGCAAAAGACTCAGCAGGCGACGGAAGAAATCCAGAGCATGATCCAGCAATTGCAGACCGGCACGCGGCAAGTGGTCAAGGTCATGGAGGACAGCCAGACCAAGACCGATGAAAGCGTGGGTCATGCGGCACAAGCGGCTCAGGCGCTGGAAAGCATTACCAGAGCGGTGTCGGTGATCAACGACATGAACAACCAGATCGCCAGCGCCGCCGAAGAGCAAAGCGCGGTTGCCGAGGACATCAACCGCAACGTGATCAACATCGGCCAGGTTGCCAACGAGGTGGCAGAAGGCGCCGATGAGTCGAGCCAGGCCAGCGCCGAACTGACCAAACTGGCCGAACAGCAGCGTCGACTGATCAACCAGTTCAGGGTTTGATCATGCGGTGCGCCCGACCCACCTCGTCACCCTTGTAGGAGCGAGCTTGCTCGCGATTGCAGAGTGTCAGGCACCGCCAAGGTGTCAGGCATACCGCAGATCGCGAGCAAGCTCACTCCTACAGTTCAGAGCGGTGTCAGGCACTCCGGCGCATTGAGCTTGGGATCATTCACCAGGTTGGCCAACGGCCGCTCACGCAGCTGTTTCTGCGGCGCGGCGAGCAGCGATTGCAAGGTGGTCTGGGAGCTGTCGGCGGCAAGCCAGGCAGCCTGGCCTTCAGCGTCGAGGATCAGCGGCCGGCGCTGGTTCATCGCTGACTGCGTCACCACGGCCACACTCAGATAGGTGTGGCCGTGCACCGGATATGCTTCCCAGATAGCCGCAAAATACAGCGCTGAACCTTCCCCCGGGGTCAGCCAGAACGGTCGTTTGCGCACCGTACCGCGCCATTCGTAAAACCCATTGGCCGGCAGCAGACAGCGGCGCTCGCGAAAGGCCTGGCGAAACATCGGCTGCTCGGCCACGGTCTCGGCGCGAGCATGAGCCGGGGTGCGCGACATGTCGGTCAGCCACGGCGGAGTCAGCCCCCAGCGTGCCCGGGCCACTTCACGTGCCCCCTCCTCGCCTTGCCCGGCGCGCACCATCAGCACGGTATCGGCCGGGGAAATGTTCCACTGCGCCTGCTGGTCCGCCGGGAACCCCGGCAAGGCGGCAAAGGCCGGCGTCCAACGAAACAGCGCATAACGTCCACACATGGGCTTTGGGCAACTCTTTTGAAAGCGGATCAAGCGCAGTCGACTGGTCTCAGCACAACAACACATCGGGGTAGCTGTCAGGTTCATCACCTGCCAGGAGAAAGGCGCCATTGTACTCAGTGATCAACTGCCGCGCCTGCTCGGCCCGACCATCCTCGACCGCAAGCCCCAGCAGGCCGGACACCGGCAGCTCGCCAATAGCGCCCAGCAGATGCCGCCCGGTAATGTGCGATTCGATGCCCTCGCTGGCCAGCATGGCCTGCAACAGCTCCCCTTCCATCATGTTTTCCGGCTCATAGATTTTGCGCATCAATCGTTCTCGGCACGGACGTCCAGATCCCATTGTTCGCCATCGGTTTCCAGGTGAAATTCGATGGGCCTGCAGCACACATGACAATCTTCGATGAAATTATTATCGCCTTCGGACAGATCCAGGGTCGTCTCTCCTGGCTCGCCGCAATAGGGGCACTCATAAGGGGCCGCGGGTTGTATTTCGTGCATCACAGTCTCCGGGGGCAGTTTTGCGTATAATCGCCGACTTGTTTGCAGGCCGAGCTTTTTCTCAGCATCTGGACTCGACCTACCTTTACCCTAGCCGTTTCCAACAAGAGAGCATGATGGGCGAATTCGATGCCATCCGACCGTACGACGATACCGAAGTAAAAGCCGTACTCAACCGGCTGCTGGGTGACAAGGCGTTCCTGGCGATCCTCACGCATTTCCGTTTTCCACGTCTGGCCGGCTCCCTTGGCTGGATCCTGCAGCCTGCCATCGCGCGCAAGCTGCGTCGTCAGTTCGCCGGTATCGATACGGTGGCCGCCTTGCAGGACAAGGTCGAGCATTACGTCGACCATACAATCGAACGCGCCACCGATGGTGTGACCTACACCGGCGTAGAGCAGTTCAAGTCCGGGGTGGCTTATCTGTTCCTGGCCAACCACCGCGATATCGTGATGGACCCGGCATTCGTCAACTATGCGGTGTACCACGCAGGCCTGCCGACGCCGCGGATTGCCATTGGCGACAACCTGTTGCAAAAGCCCTTCGTCAGCGACCTGATGCGCCTCAACAAGAGCTTCATCGTGCACCGCTCCATAACCGGACGTCGGGAGAAGATGGCGGCTTATCAGCTGCTGTCGGCCTATATCAATCACTCGATCCGCAATGACTGCCAGTCGATCTGGATCGCCCAGGCCGAAGGTCGCGCCAAGGACGGCGACGACCGTACCGAGTCGGCGATCCTGAAGATGTTCCACATGAGCCGCAAGGATGAGCCATTTGGCGAAGTCATCCAGTCCCTGAACCTGACCCCGGTGTCGATCAGCTACGAATACGACCCCTGCGATCACGCCAAGGCTCGCGAGCTGTACATCCGCGCCACGACCGGCAGCTACGCCAAGGTCTCGGGCGAAGATGACGTCAGCATCGCCCTGGGCATCACCGGCTACAAGGGCCGGGTACACGTCAACTTTGCCCCGCCGATCACGCAGCTGTTCGAAGACACCAAGCAGTTGGCCATCGAGATGGACAGGCAGATCCTCACCGGTTATCGCCTGTTCCCCGTGCACTACCTGGCGTACGCGCAATGGGCAGACGCCGACCCTGCGCTGAACGTGCCGGACGCGGCGCAGGTTTTCCCGGCTGAAGAGCTGGAGCGGGCGAAGGAAGAATGGCAACGTCGTCTGCAAGGTTGCCCCGAGGAGCATCGTCCATACCTGGTGCTGCAATACGCCACCCCAGTGCGCAATCAATACCGGGTCAAGGCGGGTATGGCGCTGTAACCCGGCCGCCGACGTATTACCTGTGGCAGCCGGCTTGCTGGCGAACGCGGTCGGTCAGTGGTGAACAGGCTGACTGACCCGCTGCATTCGTCAGCAAGCCGGTTCCCACGGCCTCTGGCCAGAATCAAAAGCAGGCGGCGCAACAGAAGTCGATCGCTTCTGCCCGGAGGGCGTGGGAGTCCGCCGGGATAACGCTCCACCTTGCCAACGATCTAGCGCCAAGCGCCAGCAAACCCAGGCGATAGGCACCCTCGCAGTCAGTACTGGGTACTCACCCACGACAGCAGCAGGGCAAACCCCAGGCATGCCGCGCCGATCCGATAGCTCAGTCGAATCATGCGCAAGGTCGGCACGTCCATCAGATGCATGGGCTCGTCGATGGGGGCCTGCTCGGTGAGGGTGTCCAGGTGGGCGGTCTCTCGCTGCTCACGGCGACGCGTGGTCTGCAACAGCCAGGCGCCTGGACCCGCCGCCAGCAAGGCAAAGAAATTGAGGACGATCCCGGGGGATTGCTGAAGGAGCGACATGGAGGCCTCGATGGCACCAGATCAGGGGGCGCCGCGAATTCTGTGGGATCTGCTGCACACGGTATCGTCTGTCACCTTAACGTCACCTGAACCGGTCACTGTGTAGCCCCTCAAAGGTGCCAATCAGAGCCGGAGCCCGTCATGCTGCATGCCCACAATCAGGATCGCCTCTACCTCATCGCCCAGAGCGACGAGCAACAAGCCTTGATCGATGGCTTCGCGTTCAACGTCCAGGATCGCCACTGGCTGGTTTACTGCGCGCTGGGAGGCCATCAGCATCACGACCTGCCCGAGGTCGACATGGTGACGGGCTTCAGCTTTCTGGATTTTTACCAGGCGGCCTGAGGCTCGCCAGCCGCTTCACCTGTAGGAATGAGCTTGCTCGCGTTGACGTCGTGTCAGGCAAAGCAATCAAACAAAAAGCCCCCGGCTTCTCGCGAAACCGGGGGCTTTTGCATGGCAATCGGGCGGGTTACTGACCCAGCACGCGGCCGATGGTCTGATCCTGGAACAAGCGGGTCAGCGCGTCGCTGAGCACATCGCTGATCAGCTTGGTGTTGGTTTCTTCGTTCGGGGCCATGCCGAAGCGCTGGTCCAGGGAAGCGGCGTAGCGACCGCTGTAGCTGTGACCGTTGTTCTGTACATCGGCGCGGAAGGTCGAGCTGATGTTGGCCTCAGTTACATAGAGGCCTTCCTTGGGCGATTGATACTTGAGTTCCGCCAGGGTGACGGTCAGCTGAGGACCGTTGCCGCCCTGCACCGGGGTGAAGCCCAACAGGCGTACAGCCGCTTCGGCCTGAGCCTGGAGCTGTGGTACCACTTGTTGACCATTGACGGTGATCGAGCTGGTTTCCGGGTACAGGCCGCCACGGGTTCCCAGGGTCTGTGATGGACGACCATCGACCACACGCACCACCACCTGCTGACCATGCCCAACGGCTGCCAGCTGGCTGTTCAGCTTGGGTTGCGGGCTAAGTGATTGCGGGCTGTGGGCGCATCCCACCAGCGTCAGACTGCCTACAGCAAGCAAACCGAACAAAACACGACGCAACATGCTCATTTCTCCATGGGCCAAGGCACAAATTGTGCCGCAGTATAACGACCTCGCGAGGTCGCTCACTAGCGTAAAGATACGACAAAGTGCCATCGCCCCGGTTCCCCTGCGCAGCTTGCGTCGCGCAGCTTGCCAGAGCCTGTTCGCCGGGCAGCGACACGGTTGCGCAACGACACCGTCACAGGCCTGTCATCGCTGCACGAGATACTTTTCACAAACGCCCAACCCGGAGTTCTGCCATGGACTTTCTCTGGTCCCTGTTCTCGCAGCAAAGCCGTCACCGCCACTACGCCCGCCTCGACTCGCAGGGGGTCTGTCTGTCGTTCCGACACTGTGCCTCGGCACCCGAAGGTCATGACTGGGTGGAAATTCACGAAGCCAAACTGAGCTGGCTGCACCAGCCGCTGCCTGCCACGGCCCGGGTCAACGCTCGGCCGCGTGCGATTACCGCCCGACAATTGCTCAGCATCTGACCGAGCGGCGAATAAAAGTCATTTTTTCTGGATCAATTCTGCACGTTTCATCGCTATAATCTCCCCCCGATTATAAGGACGTCTCCTGATCGGGCCTCGCAGCATCGCTGATACCCAGTATTAGCTCCTCCGTATCGCCCACAGAGAGCCTTCCACACAGACATGTACAGTCCGGTGTGACCGCTTGTGCAGGCGCGAAAACTCGAATCTCTCGAACCTTTCCCGCCGCCCGATGCCCACACTGTGCTTGAACCTGATCTGCCAGAGCTGCCATCGCGCAGCCCTTTTTGAGGTTCACGTCTTCAAAAGAGCGTGAAAAAAACGGGTTTTCACAACTTCACAAGAGTGTGGCGAGCAAATGAATAGTTACGCGTTTGTAAATACACCATTAGCGTCTGACCCAGCCCCCTTGCAAAGGACCGACTGCAGCGCAGCCTCCACAACCGGAGCCTGAGGCCTGTCCACTACGGATTTGGTTGCATGACCGGACGTCTTGACCATAGTCGAATGGCTGTCCGGGCCGAAAAATGCGTTCATGCTTGTCTTATAAAAGCATCGACCCGGCCCGTTCAAGACGTGTGCTGAAATGCAAAAAACTGCGAAGAATCGGACATGGCGATCCCGGCCAGGTGGCATGAGGCACTGCGCGCAATCCGCGCCGCCCGCACCTGGCAACTGACCTCGGGAACGCATGCCGTCAATTTGGTGCTGCAGATTTTGGAGACGCGTTAAATGGCGCATAACGAAGCAGTCGATGTAGTACTGGTAGGGGCCGGCATCATGAGTGCCACCCTGGCCGTGCTGCTCAAGGAGCTCGACCCCAACCTCAAGCTTGAGGTCGTCGAACTGATGGACTCCGGTGCTGCGGAGAGTTCCAACCCATGGAACAACGCAGGTACCGGCCATGCGGGCCTGTGCGAGCTGAATTACACGCCGGAAGCGGCCGATGGCTCCATCGACACCAAAAAAGCGATTCACATCAATACCCAGTTCGAAGTTTCGAAACAGTTCTGGGCCTACCTGGCCCGCAAAGGCACCTTCGGTTCCTCGCGTTCGTTCATCACGCCGGTTCCGCACCTGAGCTTCGTACAGGGTGAAAAGGGCATGGCGTACCTGAAAAAACGCTATGAGGCACTGCGCAAGCACCACGCTTTTGCGTCCATGGAGTACACCGAGGACAAAGCCAAACTGGCCGAGTGGATGCCGCTGATGATGCCCGGCCGCCCGGCCGACGAGCCCATCGCCGCCACCCGCGTCATGCACGGTACCGACGTCAACTTCGGCAACCTGACCAACCAGCTGCTCAAGCACCTGTCGAGCGCACCCGATGCGCAGGTCAAGTATTGCAAGCGCGTCACCGGTTTGAGCCGCAAAGGCAATGGCTGGAGCGTGACCATCAAGGACGTCAACAGCGGCGGCACGCGCGAGATCGACGCCAAATTCGTGTTCCTCGGCGCCGGTGGCGCGGCCTTGCCGCTGCTGCAGATGTCGGGCATCGAGGAAGGCAAGGGTTTCGGCGGCTTCCCGGTGAGCGGCCAGTGGCTGCGTTGCGACAACCCTGAAGTGGTCAAGCACCACCAGGCCAAGGTCTACAGCCAGGCCGCCGTGGGTTCGCCGCCGATGTCGGTTCCGCACCTGGACACCCGCGTCGTCGACGGCAAGACATCCCTGCTGTTCGGCCCATATGCCGGCTTCACCACCAAGTTCCTCAAGCACGGTTCGCTCATGGACCTGCCACTGTCGATCCGCGCCGCCAACATCGCACCGATGCTGGCCGTGGCCCGCGACAACATGGACCTGACCAAATACTTGATCAGCGAAGTGCGGCAGTCCATGGAACAGCGCCTCGATGCGCTGCGTCGCTTCTATCCGCAGGCCAAGGCCGAAGACTGGCGCCTGGAAGTGGCCGGCCAGCGGGTGCAGATCATCAAGAAAGATCCGAAGAAAGGCGGTGTCCTGCAATTTGGTACCGAACTGGTTTCGGCCAAGGATGGTTCCCTTGCAGCGCTGCTGGGTGCCTCGCCAGGTGCTTCGGTGACGGTGTCGATCATGCTTGACCTGATCGAACGTTGTTTCCCGGAGAAGACCCGGACCGAATGGGCCGCCAAGCTCAATGAGATCTTCCCGGCTCGGGAAAAGGTTCTGGAAACCGACGCGCAGCTGTATCAGCGTGTCAGCGCCCAGAGCGACGAGAGCCTGGATCTGGTCCCAAGCAGTCAGGCGGCAAGCTTCGCTTGATTCAGAGCCTGCTCTGAGTCAGTGAGATCACTGAAAGCCCCGCCCACGCAGCGGGGTTTTCAGTTTTGCCGACCCCTCGGACCCCCTCCACCGACTGCGCAGTTCGCCTGCGATCAGCCTCGGGCCTTGTTGATCAACTCGATGTAGTCCTCGGCATTGCGCTGATCCTTGATCACCGCGATGAAGTCGTTGCCGTGCGCGTCCTTTGCGTCAAGGTCGTAACCCGCTTCCTTGAAGAAGCCCAGAAAACGGCTGAAATCGTCGATTCGCAGACCACGATAGGCCTTGATCAGCTTATGCAGCGACGGCGAGGTGGCATCGACCGGTTCGAAATCCAGGAACAGTTTGATCTAAGCGTCGCCGATCTCATCGCCAATCACCTGCTTCTTATCTTTACGCATTGCTGACTCCAACTGACTTGCGGGACATTTTCACGGGCGGGCAGTTTACCCCTGCCCCGGTCACAGGCTCAACGCGCACGTACGCTGCCGGTGTGCAGGTCGGCCCATACATGGCCGTTGGCGTAACTGAGAAACTGACAATAGACCTTCTCGGTGCGCAGCAGATCGACCACCACGCGGTATTGGGTGGCGGGGTAATACAGCGTCAAGGTGCGACTCGCTGCGTCGTAGGTGGGTTTTTTCAGGCTTTTGCTTTCGCCGTCAAAATGAATCAGCACGTCGGAAATCGTCGCGCCTTTGTTCATCGGCTTGCCCTTGAGCCGCAGCGTCACAGGAGAGGTGACCGGAATCGGTTGCTGATTGGACTGACGCTGACTGCCGACCACCACCCAATACTCGGTGATCTGCAGCAATTGCTGCTGCTCGGGCTCACCCTCACGCACCGACAATTCGTCAGGTGGCAGATATTGGGCGTGCATGGGTTCAGCGAGGGCGGGAAGCGGCAAGCTCAAGAGCAACATCAGCGCCGCTTTACTACGAAACGATAACGTCATGGATGCCTCCCGAAAAAAGTGGAAGGCACTCTAGCATGTGCAATGCGGTCTCCATGCAGAAACTGCAGGAGTGAGCTTGCTCGCCATAGGGCAGGTACATCCGACACACCAGGTCGGCTGACTAATCATCGCGAGCAAGCTCACTCCTACAACAGATTCCTGATAATGCTTACATGCCTTTAACGGCGTAGATCCCGGCAGCGTTGCGCCAGTAACCTTTGTAATCCATGCCATAACCGAAGATGTAACGGTCGATGCACGGCAAGCCGACGAAATCGGCCTTCAGGTCCGGGCGTGCCTTGCGGTCGTGATCCTTGTCGATCAGCACTGCAGTGTGGACGGCGCTGGCACCGGCGTGTTTGCAGAAATCAATGATCGCGCCCAGGGTATGACCTTCATCGAGGATGTCGTCGATGATCAGCACGTCGCGGTCGATGAACGACACTTCCGGCTTGGCCTTCCAGAACAGCTCGCCGCCGCTGGTTTCGTTGCGATAACGGGTGGCGTGCAGGTAGGAAGCTTCCAGCGGGAAGTTCAGATGCGTCAGCAGCTTGCCGGCGAAAATCAGCCCGCCATTCATTACGCAAAACACGACCGGGTTGCGTTCGGCCAGCACGCTGTTGATTTGCTGACCGACGCGGGCAATCGATGCCTCGACTTCGGCCTCGGTGTACAGGCAGTCAGCCTCGCGCATGATTTGACGGATATGCTCGAGATCAGCGGACATGACGCTCTCCAGGGGGGCTGTGTAAGGAAAAGCGGGCGAAGGTACGCTTCGGGCCACCTCAGGGCAAGCTTTTCTGGACTAACGTTGCACTGGCGTCCCATTAATGTAAGAAACCCGAACCTAACCGGTAAGACAAGTTACAGCTGAATAGATTAATCTAAGCCGTTTTTTTTGCCCGCCCGCTGGAGCCGTCCCCCTATGCCCATCCGTGAGATCCGCCATCCGCTGATCCGTCACAAACTCGGCCTCATGCGCCGAGCCGATATCAGCACCAAGAACTTTCGCGAACTGGCTCAGGAAGTCGGCGCATTGCTGACCTACGAAGCGACCAAAGACCTGCCACTTGAGACCTACGACATTCAAGGGTGGGCCGGTACCGTTCAAGTCGAGAAAATCGCCGGCAAGAAAATTACCGTGGTGCCGATCCTGCGCGCGGGCATCGGCATGCTCGAAGGCGTGCTCAGTCTGATCCCGGGCGCCAAAGTGAGTGCGGTGGGCGTTGCGCGCAACGAGGAAACCCTTGAGGCGCACACCTACCTGGAAAAGCTCGCGCCGGAAATCGACCAGCGCCTGGCGCTGATCATTGACCCGATGCTGGCCACCGGCGCCTCGATGGTCGCCACGATCGATCTGCTGAAAAAAGCCGGTTGCCGCGACATCCGCGCCATGGTTCTGGTGGCTGCGCCGGAAGGCATCGCCATCGTCGAAAAGGCCCACCCGGACGTGAATATCTACACCGCGTCCATTGACCAGCGCCTGAACGAACATGGCTACATCATTCCGGGTCTGGGCGACGCCGGTGACAAGATTTTCGGCACCAAGCAAAAGGACGCCTGATGAAGCAGGATGAGTTCAACGATCCACTGTGGCGCACCATCCTTTCGGGCGCGCAGATGCTGTTCGTGGCCTTCGGCGCGTTGGTGCTGATGCCGCTGATCACCGGGCTCGATCCAAACGTCGCGCTGTTTACCGCAGGTCTGGGCACCTTGTGCTTCCAGGTGGTAACGGGCCGTCAGGTCCCGGTATTCCTGGCATCGAGCTTTGCCTTCATTACCCCGATCATTCTCGCCAAAGGCCAGTTCGGCCTGGCCGCGACCATGGGCGGCGTGATGGCGGCAGGTTTTGTCTACACCTTCCTGGGCCTGGCGGTGAAGATCAAGGGCACCGGTTTCATCGATCGCCTGTTGCCACCTGTGGTGATCGGCCCGGTGATCATTTCCATCGGCCTGGCGATGGCGCCGATTGCCGCCAACATGGCCATGGGCCGAACCGGTGACGGCGCGGCGGAACTGATTCCTTACCACACCGCGATCATTATCTCGATGGCAGCGCTGCTGACCACCCTGATCGTCGCCGTGTTCGGCAAAGGCATTTTCCGGCTGGTGCCGATCATTTCCGGCGTGCTGGTGGGCTTTGCCCTGTCGTTCTACTTTGGCGTGGTGGATGTGGCGAAGATCGCGGCGGCGCCCTGGCTGGACATTCCGCACTTCACCGCGCCGGAGTTCAACTGGCAGGCGATTCTGTTCATCGTCCCGGTCGCGCTGGCACCGGCCATCGAACACATCGGTGGTGTGATTGCCGTGGGCAGCGTCACCGGACGTGACTACCTGAAGAAGCCTGGCCTGCACCGCACCCTGCTCGGCGACGGCATCGCGACCACCATTGCCGGCGCGTTCGGTGGCCCGCCCAACACCACGTACGCCGAGGTGACCGGCGCGGTAATGCTGACCAAGAACTACAACCCGAAGATCATGACCTGGGCGGCGATCTTCGCCATCACCCTGGCCTTCATCGGCAAGTTCGGTGCGCTGCTGCAGAGCATTCCCGTGCCGGTAATGGGCGGGATTCTGTGCCTGCTGTTCGGCTCGATCGCCGCCGTAGGTATGAACACCCTGATACGTCACAAGGTCGATCTGGCCGAGGCGCGTAACCTGGTGATTGTCTCGGTGACATTGGTATTTGGCATCGGCGGTGTGTTGATCGGCACCGGCAACGGCCCGGACGACTTCGGCATGAAGGGCATCGCACTGTGTGCCGTGACCGCCATCGTGCTGAACCTGATCCTGCCGGGCAACGATGCCTGGAAGAACAAGCATCTGGATGATCAGTTGCCGTAATGGCAGCGTCATGAAAAAGGGGGCCTCATCATCAGGCCCCCTTTTTTGTGTCCGCGTAAAAGACATGCCCTCACGCTTTATCCATGATCTTTCAGACCATCGCCGGCGCTCGCTCACACAGCGTATTCAACGCCTTCGCCCAGTTCGGGTCGTCATTGAGGCACGGAATCAGCACCAGCTCCTCGCCGCCCGCCTCCTTGAACTGCTCGGCTCCGCGATCCCCGATCTCCTCCAGGGTCTCGATGCAGTCGGCGACGAAGGCCGGGCACATCACCAGCAGCTTCTTCACGCCTTGCCCTGCCAGTTCGGCCAGGTGCGCTTCGGTGTAGGGTTCGATCCACTTGGCCCGACCCAGACGCGATTGAAACGACACCGACCATTTGCCGTCGGGTATGCCCATCAGCTTGGCGAACTCGGCGGACGAGCGCATGCACTGAGCGCGGTAGCAGACGGCAAGTACTTCAGGCGTCGCATGCTCACAGCAGTTGCCATTCTTGAAGCAATGTTGGCCCGTAGGATCGAGCTTTGTGATGTGGCGTTCCGGCAGGCCATGGAAGCTCAACAATACATGGTCATGCTCCTGCGCCAGATGTGGCCGCACATTTTCCACCAGCGCCTGAAGGTATTCCGGCTGATTGAAAAAAGGCGGCAGCAAGGCGAAGTCCAGATCCAGCTTTTTCTCCCGGACGACTCGCTTGGCCTCTTCTATGACCGTGGTCACGGTGCTGTCGGCGAACTGTGGATAAAGCGGTGCCAAGGTGACTTTGTCGATGCCCTGAGCAGCCAGTCGCGTCAGTACGGTTTCAAGGGACGGTTCGCCATAGCGCATCGCCAGCTCGACCGGCCCCTGCGTCCACTCGCGCGTCATCGCTTGCTGCAGACGCTTGCTCAATACCACCAGCGGTGAACCTTCATCCCACCAGATCGACGCATAGGCGTGAGCGGATTGTTCCGGCCGCTTGATCAGGATCAGTGAGACCAGCAAGCGCCGCACCGGCCACGGCAAGTCGATAACGTAAGGGTCCATCAGAAACTGATTGAGGTAGCGGCGTACATCCGCAACTTCGGTGGAGGCCGGCGAACCGAGGTTTACCAGCAGCAACGCGTGATCGGTCATGCAACACCTTGATGTCAGTGGCGGCCCAGAAGATTTTCCAGGGCCGCGTGCAGATCGGTGAATCGGAAAGTGAAACCGGCTTCCAGCAATCGGCTCGGTCGGGCGCGCTGGCCGCCCAGCAGCAGAATCGACAACTCGCCCATCAACAGGCGCAAGGCGACCGCAGGCATGGGCATGAACGCCGGGCGATGAAGGATCGCGGCCAGGGTTTTAGCGAAATCACGATTATGCACCGGTGATGGCGCGCAGAGATTATAAGGACCCCGGGCGTCTTCCCGGCGCAACAGAAAATCAATCGCAGCGATTTGATCATCGATGTGAACCCACGGCATCCATTGGCGTCCGTTGCCGATGGGGCCACCCATGCCCAGTTTGAAGGGTGGCAGCAGGCGCTGCATCATGCCGCCGTCGCGGGCCAGCACCAGCCCGGTGCGCAGCAAGACCACACGAATCCCCGAGGCCTCGGCTCGCTGCGCGGTCTCTTCCCAGGCGATGCACAGGCGGCTGGCGAAGTCTTCGCTGACCGGTGCCGAGCCTTCGTCCAGCTCGCGCTGACCGCCGTCACCATACCAGCCGACCGCAGACCCCGAGATCAACACGCCGGGCTTCTGCTCGCGCCGTTCAAGCCAGGTGATCAGTTGTTCGGTGAGGGTGATGCGACTGTCCCACAGGAGCATCTTGCGCTTGCGTGTCCAGGGGCGGTCGGCGATCGGTGCGCCTGCCAGATTAATCACGGCATCGACCTGCTGACTGCCCATGTCATCCGGGTGGGCGATACCGCGAACACTGGCGCCGCACAGGCGCGAAACCTGCTCAGGCTGGCGACTCCAGACCGTCAATTGATGGCCCTGGCTGAGCCAGTACTGGCACAAGCGACGGCCTATCAATCCTGTACCGCCGGTCAGCAAGATATGCATGGGGAAGCTCCTCGCGTAGCGTTCGTTGCAAATCGGTAGTCTATTTCTTCACAACAATCGGCTTGTGCACCAAGCGCACAGTTGAACCATAGGCCACGCTGTAGAGAAAGGTTTTTGATGCAGGCTTGATTTATCCGTTCGGACAGTTGAACGATTCGGGCGAAGCGTCAGACTCAATATTGAGCCTTGGAGAAAGGCCAGCGTCCTGAACGTCGAGGGACGATAAGTTATACCGAAAAACAACATTGTACAGGTTTTAACTACGGCGTAGTCTGTGCAGACAAGGTAACGAGGCCCCTATGACTGTACCCATCGCAATCATCGGTACCGGTATCGCCGGACTCTCAGCGGCTCGAGCGTTGCAAGCGGCCGGGCATAGCATTCACCTTTTCGACAAGAGCCGCGGCAGCGGCGGGCGCATGTCGAGCAAACGCAGCGATGCGGGGGCTCTGGACATGGGCGCGCAGTATTTCACCGCGCGCGATCGCCGATTCGCCTCTGCTGTCCAGCAATGGCAGGCTGACGGCCACGTCGCCGAATGGACGCCGCAGCTCTACAACTTTCATGGCGGGCAATTGAGCCTGTCGCCTGACGAGCAGGTACGCTGGGTTGGCACGCCACGCATGAGCGCCATCACTCGCGCCATGCTGGGCGACATGCCGGTCACTTTCTCGTGCCGCATCACCGAGGTTTTCCACGGCGAACAGCACTGGAATCTGCTCGACGCCGACGGCCGTAATCATGGCCCGTTCAGCCAGGTGGTGATCGCCATCCCCGCGCCGCAGGCGACCGCGTTGCTGGCAGCCGCGCCGAAGCTGGCAAGCGTGGTAGCCGGAGTGAAAATGGAGCCGACCTGGGCCGTCGCCCTGGCTTTCGATACGCCGCTGGACACGCCCCTGCAAGGCTGCTTCGTGCAAGACAGCGACATCGACTGGCTGGCCCGCAACCGCAGCAAACCAGGGCGCGACGACAAGCTGGACACCTGGATTCTGCACGCCACCAGCGCCTGGAGTCGCCAGCACCTGGATATGCCCAAAGAGCAGGTGATCGATCATCTGCATGGCGCATTCGCCGAGATGATCAACTGCGCAATGCCCGCGCCAGCGTTCGCCCTTGCCCACCGCTGGCTGTATGCGCGACCGGCAGGGGGGCGTGAAGTGGGCGCCTTGTCCGATCCAGATCTGGGCTTGTACGTCTGCGGCGACTGGTGCCTCTCGGGGCGGGTCGAAGGCGCATGGCTCAGCGGCCAGGAGGCAGCACGCCGCCTGCTCGAACACCTCAAGTGAACCGCTTGAATCCGCGCAAATTGCTGCTGTCGAAATGGACAGCAGCCCACCCCCTGAATCGCGAAAAACACTTCCTGGTGACTGAGCTGTTCTGCGACGAGGAAGGCACCGTGCTGCAAATCGAATTGCAGGCGGTGCTGACCAAGCGTGCTCAGCGAATGGCCTGGCAGACGCTTCAGGACGCGCAGATCTGGACGATGGGCTGGAAATAAACCCCTGCCCCATTGCCCCACCCACCTGTAGGCGTGAGCTTGCTCGCGATGGGTCGTGTCAGTCGATGGAAACCTGTCGCTTGTCCCGCTCCATCGCGAGCCAGCTCACGCCTACAAAGGCTCCGCACTCCATCAGAAGCTGTACAAATAATTTGACTTGTACAACTGCAAACCTATGATGAACCCAATGTTGTACAGCCACCCGAATCTGTACAAGAAGTTCATCGAGGTTATTTGCCATGTCCATGTCCCTGGCACCCACCACGGAACAAACGCCCAAGCCCAAACTAGGGGTCAGTGCCTGCCTGATGGGGGTTGAGGTTCGATACAACGGCGGGCACAAGGAATCGCATCTGCTGACCCGCGCGCTGAGCGAATATTTTGATTTCGTCCCTGCCTGCCCGGAAGTCGCCATCGGCATGGGTATCCCCCGCGAGGCGATCCGCCTGGTGGGCGATCCCGCGCAACCTCAGGCGGTGGGGACTGTACACACCGACATGAATGTCACCCAGCCACTGGCCGAATATGGCGAGCACATGGCCAGGCAAATGGACGACATCTGCGGCTACATCTTCATGCAGAAATCGCCTTCCTGCGGCTTGGAGCGGGTCAAGGTCTACCGCGACAACGGCGCTCCGTTCGACGGCGGCGGGCGCGGCATTTACGCGCAGGCGTTCTGCGCCCATCACCCTGACCTGCCGGTGGAAGAAGACGGCCGCTTGAACGATCCGGTGCTGCGGGAAAATTTCATTACCCGGGTTTATGCCTATGCCGCCTGGCAGCAATTGCTCAAGGGCGGCATCACACGCCGGTCGCTGACCGAGTTCCACTCGCGCTACAAGTACCAGGTGATGGCCAATGATCCGGTGCAATACAAGGCGCTAGGCAATCTATTGGGCAATATGGGCCGCAGCGATCCGGCCGACATCGCCGCACGCTATTTCAGCGAGCTGATGAGCGCGCTGAAGAAACCCGCCACTCGCCGCACCCACACCAACGTCCTGCAGCATATCTGCGGTTACCTGCGCGACACCCTCAGCGCGTCGGACAAGCAGGAAATCCAGGACGTTATCCATCAGTACCACCAGGGCATCGTGCCCCTGGTCGTGCCGCTGACCCTGCTCAAGCATCACTTTCGCCAACATCCGGACCCCTACATTGCGTTACAGGTTTACCTGCAACCGCATCCGGAAAACCTCAGCCTGCGCAACGCGATCTAATCATGAAAAACATTACCCCTGAACCGCTCGACGACGATCCGCAGGCGTATGCCCAGGCGCTTGAAGAGGGCTGGTTGCCCATCCGCGAGATCGCCCGCCTGACCGGTGTCAACGCTGTCACCTTGCGTGCCTGGGAGCGCCGCTACGGCCTGATCGTCCCGCACCGCACGCCCAAGGGCCATCGTCTGTACAGCACCGCGCATGTCGATCGGGTGCTGACGATCCTGACCTGGCTCAATCGCGGGGTGGCTGTCAGTCAGGTCAAGCAGTTGATCGATGACCAACAGGCACCGCCGCCGGACATGCAGAGCGACTGGGATCAACTGCGCCAGACGCTGCAGCACGCCATCAGTACCCTGGCCGAGCGACGCCTGGACGAGACGCTCAATCAGGCCATGTCGCTCTACCCGCCACGCACCTTGTGCGAGCAATTGTTGCTGCCACTGCTGGCCGCGCTGGAGCAACGCTGGCAGGGGCAATTCGGCGCCCAGCTGGAGCGGGTGTTCTTCTATTCGTGGCTGCGCAGCAAGTTCGGCGCCCGTCTGTATCACAACAATCGGCAGGTCAGCGGCGCGCCACTGCTGTTGATCAACCAGTCCGATGTGCCGTTGGAGCCGCATCTGTGGCTGACAGCCTGGCTGGTCAGCAGTGCCGATTGCCCGGTGGAAGTCTTCGACTGGCCGCTGCCGCCGGGTGAGCTGACGCTGGCTTGTGAATACCTCAAGCCCCGAGCGGTGCTGTTGTACTCCAGCAAGTCGCTGAATCTGAGCCAGTTGCCACGCCTGCTGAACAACATTGACTGCCCGAAACTGATTATTGGTCCCACGGTGCGCATCCATTCGGCCGAGTTATCCGTATCTGTCAGTGAGATCGCCCGACTCACCCTGGCCGAAGACCCTTTGACCGCCCAGATCGCTCTGCAACAGCTGGGCCTCATCTAAGGAATGAACATGCAATTGATATGGCTGCGCAGCGATTTACGCGTCCACGACAACACCGCGTTGAGTGCCGCGATGGAGCAGGGACCGACGCTGGCCGTGTACATGATCAGCCCTGCGCAGTGGCACAGTCATGACGACGCGCCCTGCAAGGTCGATTTCTGGCTGCGCAACCTGGCCGAGCTCAAAGCCGAACTCAAAGCCCTGAACGTGCCGCTGTTGATTGTCCACGCCAACACTTGGGACACGGCGCCAAAGGCGTTGCTGCAGCTGTGCCAGACCCACTCGATCGAGCAGGTCCACGTCAACGAAGAATATGGCGTCAACGAAGAGCGCCGCGACCGCGACGTTGAAGCTGCCCTGGACAAGCACGGCATCGGCTTGCAGCGCCATCTCGACCAGCTGTTTTTCACGCCGGGCAGTGTGCTGACCAAAAGCGGCGGCTATTTCAAGGTATTCACCCAGTTTCGCAAGGTCTGCTATGCGCGCCTGCACTATTCGGTGCCTGCGCTGGTGCGTTTGCCACACAAGCAATCGGCGCTGGGTATCAACAGCGATGAAGTGCCCGACAGCGTGCCGGGCTTCGCCACACCGCCCGACGCGCTGCGCAAGCTCTGGCCCGCAGGTGAGGACGAAGCCCGTCGGCGCCTCGAGTCGTTCACCGACGAGCAGGTTCACTATTACCTGGATGAGCGCGACTTTCCGGCAAAGCCCGGGACCAGCCAGCTGTCGGCTTATCTGGCCGCTGGCGTGGTATCGCCGCGCCAATGCCTGCACGCCGCACTGCGCAGCAACAACGGCGAATTCGAAACCGGCAACAACGGTTCGGTGACCTGGATCAACGAGTTGCTCTGGCGCGAGTTCTACAAGCACGTACTGGTGGGTTTCCCCAGGGTTTCGCGGCACCGGGCGTTCCGTCCGGAAACCGAAGCACTGAAATGGCGCCACGCGCCCGAAGACCTGAAGGCCTGGCAGCAAGGTCGTACCGGGTTGCCGATCATTGACGCGGCCATGCGCCAACTGCTGGAAACCGGCTGGATGCACAATCGCCTGCGCATGGTCGTGGCGATGTACTTGACCAAGAATCTGCTGATCGACTGGCGTGAAGGCGAACGCTTTTTCATGCAGCACCTGATTGACGGTGACTTGTCGGCCAACAACGGCGGCTGGCAGTGGAGCTCATCCACCGGCACCGACTCATCACCCTACTTTCGGATTTTCAACCCGCTCAGTCAGTCCGAGCGCTTCGATCCCGATGGTCGCTTCATCAAGGCCTGGATTCCGGAACTTGCCGAACTGAACAAGCGTGATATCCACAATCCCTCGGCGTTGCGCGGGCTGTTCGCTGTCGAGGGTTATCCGGCGCCGATCGTCGACCTCAAGTCCAGCCGTGAGCGCGCCCTGACGGCTTTCAAATCCCTGCCACATCGACAAGCAGAGACTCAGGCTCATGAGTGAATTCCTGCGCGACTATGCCCGGCGCTTCGCCGCCCTGGACAAACACAACCTGCACCTTCTCGGTGAGCTGTACAGCGACGACATCGCCTTCGCCGACCCGCTGCACGAAGTCCACGGCCTGCCGGCGCTGCGCCAATATTTCGCCCAGCTGTACGCCAACGTTCGCGAGTTGCGGTTCGAGTTTGACGCCTACGACCAGGTGCGCGAGGGCAAGGGCTATTTGCGCTGGACCATGACTTACCGGCATCCGCGGCTGAATCAGGGTGAACCGATTGTGGTGCAAGGTTGCTCGCACCTCCTGTGGAGGGAAGACAAAGTGTTCCAGCATCGGGATTTCTTCGATGCCGGGGCGCTGCTGTATGAGCACCTGCCGTTGATCGGCAGGCTGATTCGCTGGCTCAAGGGGCGACTGGCATGAGGCGACGCATATGGCTGACGGGCGCCAGCAGCGGAATAGGTCTGGCCTTGGCCGAAGAGCTGCTCAAGGCCGGGCATCAGGTTGCGCTGACCGCACGCAACATCGAGCCTCTGGAAGCGTTGGACCTGCGTTACCCGCGCCAGGTGCTGCTCGCCCCGGGAGACATTACCGACCTTGAACAGGTGACCGCCATCGGCGAGCGCATTGCTCAGGTCTGGGGCGCACTGGATACGGCGATCCTCAACGCCGGCACCTGCGAATACATCGACGCCAGCCGGTTCGATGCGCTCATGGTCGAGCGGGTGGTCAGGACCAACCTGATCGCCACTTCCTATTGCATTCAGGAGGCGCTGATCCTCTTGCGCCTGGGCCAGCGCCCGCACTTGGTGGGGGTTGCCAGTTCGGTGGCGTTTCTGCCGCTGACGCGATCTGAAGCCTACGGCGCCTCGAAGGCCGGGGTGCGCTACCTGTTTCGCTCCCTGCGCATCGATCTGGCGCGCGAAGGCATCGACGTCACATTGGTCAGCCCAGGCTTCGTCGACACGCCGCTGACGGCCAAAAATGACTTCGCCATGCCGATGCGCTGGTCGGCGCCGAAAGCGGCGCTGCATATCGCCGAACGCCTGCACAAGTCCCGGCGACCTCTGGACATCAGCTTTCCGCTGCCGTTGATCCTGACCCTGAAACTCGTCGCCTTGCTGCCTGAGCGGCTGCAACTGGCGCTGGGCAAACGGATGGTGCGCGCCCCGGGCCAGACCGGGGACGCACAATGAAAATCGCCATCATCGGCAGCGGTATTTCCGGACTCACCAGCGCATGGCTGCTCAATCGAGCACATGACATCACGCTGTTCGAGGCCGACCAGCGTATCGGCGGCCATACCCATACCGTCAATGTCTCGGTCAACGGCAAACGCCACGCCATCGACACCGGCTTCATCGTCTTCAACGACTGGACCTACCCCAATTTCATCAAGCTGCTGGGCCAGCTGGGGGTAACGTTCAAGCCCACTGAAATGAGCTTTTCAGTGTGTGATCCGCACAGCCGCACCGAGTACAACGGCAACAACCTCAACAGCCTGTTCGCGCAGCGCAGCAATCTGCTGTCGCCGACCTTCTGGGGCATGCTGCGGGACATTCTGCGCTTCAACAAACAGGCGTTGATCGACCTGCAAAGCCAGCGCATCGCCGCTGATACCACCCTGGGCGCGTACCTCGAATCCGAAGGTTACGGGCGGCGCTTCACCGATCACTACATCGTGCCCATGGGCGCGGCGATCTGGTCGATGTCGCTGGCCGACATGCTGGGTTTCCCGCTGCAATTGTTCGTGCGTTTCTTCAAGAATCACGGCCTGCTCTCAGTCAGTAACCGCCCACAATGGTGCGTGATCGAGGGCGGCTCAAGCCAGTACATCGAACCCCTGATTGCCTCGTTTCGCGACAAGATCCGCCTGCAGTGCCCGGTCAGCCGGGTCGAACGTGACGAGCACGGCGTGACCGTTCACAGCGCCAGCGGCAGTGAACGCTTCGACAAAGTGGTGTTTGCCTGTCACAGCGATCAGGCCCTGGCCATGCTGGCCGAGCCGAGCGCCAATGAGCGGGAGATCCTCGGCGCCCTGCCCTACGCCGATAACGATGTGGTGCTGCACACCGACACAGGCCTGTTGCCCAGACGGCCCCTGGCCTGGGCCAGCTGGAACTACCGGCTTGGCGGTGCGGGCGATCAACCGGCCGCCGTCACCTACGCGATGAACATCCTGCAGGGAATCGAGAGCGACACGACGTTTTGCGTCAGTCTGAACCAGACAGCGGCCATCGACCCGGCGAAGATTCTTGCGCGCTATCGCTACGCCCATCCGCAATACAGCCTTCAGGGGATTGCCGCCCAGGCGCGCTGGGAGGAACTGGCCGGCGCCCGGCACACGTACTACTGCGGCGCCTACTGGGCCAACGGCTTTCACGAAGACGGAGTGGTCAGCGCCTTGCGTGTGGCCTCGGCGTTCGGTGAGTCCCTGTGAACCGCCCGCTCATGAACAGCGCCCTGTACAGCGGCTGGGTGAGCCACCGGCGCTTCGCCCCCAAAGGCCATGCGTTCACCTATCGCATCGGCATGCTGTACCTGGACCTGGAAGAGCAGGACGCGGTCATGAGCCTCTCGCCCTTTGCCGGGACGAGCCGTCTGGCAGCGTTTTCGTTTCGTCCGCAAGACTACCTGCGCGAGTACACAGGGCGCGGCATCTCCCTGACCGGCGCGGTACGCGACATCGTCCGCAAGTCGCTGGGCCGAGCGCCGCTGGGCCGCGTCTGCCTGCTGACGCAAGCGCGCAGCTGGGGCCTGTCGTTCAACCCGGCGAGCTTCTTTTACTGCTTCGAGCGCGACGGCAGCCTGGCGGCGATCGTTTGCGAAGTCACCAACACCCCGTGGCGCGAACGGTACCACTACGTCCTGCCCGCCACTGCCCAAGGCCATCAGCATTACGCGGTGGCCAAGGCCTTTCACGTGTCGCCGTTCCTGCCCAGGGACCTGGAGTACCGGATGAGTTTCAGCCAGCCGGGCGAGCGCCTGGGCGTGCACATGGCCGATTGGCAGGGTGATGAGAAAGTCTTCGACGCCACGCTCAACCTGCAACGCCAGCCGTTGAGCCGCCCCGCCCTGCATCGTCACCTGTTGAGTTTTCCGTGGATGACCGCCAAGACCTGCCTGGCGATCTATTGGCAAGCATTGCGGCTTTTCGCCAAACGTATTCCGATTTTTTCCCATCAGGCTGCCGAAGGCTCCTACCGCGTTGCCGACGCCCAACCCAAGGATCGACGCCATGAAAAGCAGTAGCTTCACCGCCGGCCTGAGCACCAACAGCCTGACCTCGAACATGCTGCGAAAGGGCGTGCTGCGGCAACTGGCGCACCTGCGGCACGGCCAGCTGATTGTCTACGAAGGCGATGATCGACACATCTTTGGCGCAGCGGGCGCGACGATCCAGGGCGAGATTCATGTGCAGGACCCTGCGATCTGGGGCCTGGTGGCCAGCAACGGCTCGATCGGCGCGGGCGAGGCATTCATTCACGGCTACTGGACCAGTCCGGACCTGACCGCGGTGATCCGCGTGTTTGTCAGCAATCTGCAAGTGCTCGATGCGCTTGAAGGTGGCCTGGCCCGTCTGGGTCGACCATTGGTGCAGAGCCTGCACTGGCTCAACCGCAATACGCGCAAGGGCTCGCAGAAAAACATCGCCGCCCATTATGATCTGGGTAACGACCTGTTCGAGCAGTTCCTTGACCCGACCATGATGTATTCGGCCGCGCAGTTCCTCACCCCTGAGGACACCCTGGAGCAGGCGCAGCTGAACAAACTGGAGCGCATCTGCCAGAAGCTGTCGCTCAAACCCAGCGATCATCTGCTGGAGATCGGCACCGGCTGGGGCAGTATGGCGATCTACGCCGCACAGCATCATGGCTGCCGGGTCACCACCACGACCCTGTCCAAAGAGCAGTTTGCCTACACCGAAAAACGCATTGCCGAACTCGGGCTGCAGGACCGCATCACCTTGCTGCTCAGCGACTACCGCGACCTGACCGGGCAATTCGACAAGCTGGTGTCCATCGAAATGATCGAAGCCGTCGGCCACCGCTTCCTGCCGACTTACTTCAAGCGATGCACTCAGTTGCTCAAGGACAACGGGCTGATGCTGCTGCAGGCGATCACCATCCGCGAGCAACGGTATGAGCAGGCCAGACACAATGTCGATTTCATCCAGCGCTATATCTTTCCGGGCGGCGCGCTGCCTTCGGTGACGCGGATGCTGGAAATCGTCAGCACCGACACCGACATGAACCTGCTGCACATGGAAGACTTCGGGTTGCATTACGCCCGGACGTTACGCATGTGGCACGCCAACTTCCGCCACGCCACCGGCTACCTGACCGAGCTTGGCTATGACGACTATTTTCTGCGCCTGTGGGAGTTCTACCTGTGCTACTGCGAGGGGGGATTTCTCGAACGCACCATCGGCACCGCGCAGCTGCTGCTGGCCAAGCCCAAGGCCATGCCTGAACCATTGCTCGGCCGTTTCGATGCTTAGGAACCTGGCCAACGCTGCGCTGTTCCAGCTCGGCTGGTTCAGTTGCGTGCTGGGCGGCAATAGCGCTTGGCTGCTGGTCAGCCTGGCGATCTTTTTCGTGCACCTGCGCTTCATCGGCTCCTGGCAGACCGAGGGCAAGCTGCTGCTGACGGTGTTCGCGCTGGGCTGCGTGCTCGACAGCGCGCTGATCAAAAGCGGCGTCTTCGATTTTGCTGAAGCCGGGCGCGTCATTCCTCTTTGGTTGGCATTGCTGTGGCCGTTGCTGGCGACCACTCTAGGTCACTGTCTGGCGTGGTCGGCCAGGCCCTGGTGGCTGGCGAGCGCCGTGGGGGCGATCGGCGGACCGGCGTCTTATATCGCCGGATCGCACCTGGCCTCCGTCCAACTGCCTCTGGGGTTGTGGCCTAGCGTACTGGTGCTCGGTGCGATCTGGGCCGTGGTATTTCCTCTGTTGCACTGGCTGGCCCTGTACTTTCGCCGAGCGCCTGTGAGCGAGGCGTCGGCCTGAGGGCTGCGTCCGTCACCCCGGCCACCTGCGACCCTCGCACTGCTTTACACTGCCGCCCATGACTGTCATCCCCCTGCTCCAACTCCCCGTAGAAGCGGCTGAACCTGCCGTCACCTGTACGACCTGCGCGGCGTGCTGCTGCCAGCTGGAGGTGATGTTGATCACCGATACGGGCGTGCCTGAACGCTTCATCGATACCGACGACTGGGGCGGCGAGGTCATGTTGCGCCTGGATGACGGCTGGTGCGCGGCGCTGGATCGCGACACGATGATGTGCACGATCTACGACAGAAGGCCGTTGATATGCCGGGAATTCGAGATGGGTGCACCCGAGTGCATTACCGAGCGCGAAGGGATTGCCACGGCGTATCTGTGACTCGGCGATTGGGCAGTCTCCCACAGGCATGTAGCGGTTCCTGTGGGAGCGGGTTTGCTCGCGAAGGTGCCGACGGGTGCCGACAACTGTCCGCTTAGAACGGCATCGTGTAGTGAATCGCGTAGCTTTCGATACCGTCGTTGGTGCTGGTCAGGCCGCCGTTAGAGTAGTGAGTGGCGCGCAGGCCGACTTCATGACCACCGGCAAAGCGCAGGCCGAATCCCAGACGGTCTTCGAACTGGAACGCGCTGCCCAGTTTGTTGCCTTCGACTTCCGTGCGCTGGAACACCGCACCACCGATACCGGCTTCAATGTAAGGTTTTACGCTTTCACCGGAAAACTCATAAACGAATACCGGGGAGAACGAAAGACTATTGTTGCTGGCGCTCTTGTCACCTTCCCAGTAAGTGTAGGCGCCGCTCCAGTAGCCGGTCAGACGGCCGACACTGGTTTGCCACCAGCTCTTGTCCCAATCAAATTGCGCGCCCAAACGATAGGTCATCGTCGATTCGCCAGTGTGCCCCACCGAAAATTCGACTCCATCAGCTTGAGCAATTGCACTTTGCCCCGTTAACGCGGCCGCAATCGCAGCCAAACAAAACAGTCGCTTCATCTGAAACTTCCCATTTTCGAGTGCAGTTAGAAATTTTTATAGCTACAGACCTGCTGTAGAAATCTGCTGGTGAACTTTAGTTCAGCCAATAAACAGCGCTATTCACGTTTTTTTCACGAGACGAAGCTTCGCACACTGTCAGATTTTTTCCATAGCAACGGTAGGATGTTTCTGAAATTCTCTGGATCGCCGCTGGTCCAGAATTGCGCGCTCACGCGATGGCCACTGGCGAGCAGCTCTTTGTGACTGAGTAATCGCTGTAACTGGCGGGCTACAGCGGCGCCGGTGTCAATCAGGCTGATGGAGGCCGGGATCATTTCTCGCAGCAGCGGCTTGAGAAAGGGATAGTGAGTGCAACCCAATATGATGGTGTCGCACCCCGCTGCCAGCAGCGGCTCGACATAGCCTTGCAGCAGATGGCGGATGGCAGGGCTGACCAGATCCCCGGTTTCGATCAGTTCGACCAGTCCGGGGCACGGCTGGGTGATGACCTGCACGTCACCGGCGAAGCGGTCGAGCAGTGCTGCGAACTTGGCACTTTGTAACGTGCCGGTGGTGGCGAGTACGCCCACTACACCGCTTCGGGTTGCAGCGGCAGCGGGCTTGACGGCTGGCTCCATGCCGACAATCGGCCAGTCGGGATAGCGCTCACGCAGATCCGCCACCCCGGCAACGGTGGCAGTGTTGCAGGCCAGAACCAGCGCCTTGGCCCCCTGATCGTGAAAAAACTGCGCAATCACCGCGCAGCGCTGGCGGATGAACTCAGGGGTCTTTTCACCGTAGGGAATATGACCGCAGTCGGCCACATACAGCAGTGATTCATTGGGCAGCAGGCGATTGATCTCGCCCAGCACCGACAATCCGCCCACACCGGAATCGAACACGCCAATCGGCGCATCGTTGTCTCTAGCCATGCTCGACCGTTCTATTCATGGGCCGCTCCACAGACGCTGCAGCCGGGGTCCCGTTTGACCTTCAGCTCACGAAACCGGGTGCCCAGCGCATCGATCAGCAGCAGCCTGCCCACCAATGGCTCGCCGAACCCGGCCAACAATTTCAGCGCTTCAAGTGCTTGCAGGCTGCCCACCAGGCCCACCAGCGGGCCGATCACCCCGGCCTCACTGCAGGTCAGTTCGGCTTCGCTGCCGTGACCATACAGGCAGTGGTAGCAGGGGCTTTCGGCGCGCCGGGGATCAAAAACCGACAATTGCCCTTCGAGACGAATCGCAGCGCCGCTGACCAGAGGTTTGCCTGATGCCACACAAGCGGCATTGACCGCCTCGCGGGTGGAGAAGTTGTCCGAGCAATCGAGCACCAGATCCACGGCGTCGACCGCGGCGGCAAGCGAATCGGCGTCCAGTGCGACGCGATGGGCGATCAGTTTGACCTGCGGGTTGATCGCCGTCAGGCGGGTGATCGCCGAATCGACCTTGTTCAGGCCAACGCTCTGGGTGTCATGGATGATCTGGCGTTGCAGGTTGGTCAGGTCAACGCGGTCGAAATCGGCCAGGTGCAGCTCGCCAACTCCGGCAGCGGCCAGATACAAGGCCACCGGCGAGCCGAGGCCACCGACACCGACGATCAGCACGCGGCTCTGCTTGAGACGCAACTGACCCTCGATGTCTACCTGTTGAACCAGGATCTGCCGGCTGTAGCGCAGCAGCTCGTCATCCGTCAGCACGGTACACGTCCGAAAGTGATGCGCTCGTGGTCTCCCAGATCGCGGCGGGTCTGGATCTGCTCGAAGCCATGCTCACTGAGCAGCTCACGCACCGCCGGCCCCTGATCGTAACCGTGTTCAAGCAACAACCAGCCACCGGTTTCCAGGTGGGCAGGCGCCTGGGAAACGATCACGCGCAAGTCGTCCAGGCCATCGGAGCCGGAGACCAGCGCACTGCTGGGCTCGAAGCGCACGTCGCCTTCGACCAGATGCGGGTCGTTGGAGGCTATATAGGGCGGGTTGCTGAGAATCAGGTCAAACCGCTGATCTTCCACGGCACTGAACCAATGGCTGAGCAGCACTTGGGCGTTGTCCAGATGCAGGCGCTGGCGGTTACGTTCGGCGAGCCCGACCGCTTCAGCCACGCGATCCACCGCCGTGACCGCCCATTGCGGACGATCCTTGGCCAGCGACAGGGCGATGGCGCCGGTGCCGGTGCCCAGATCGAGCAGACGGTGGGCGATTGCGCCAGGCAACAGCTCCAGCGCGGTCTCCACCAGCATTTCCGTTTCCGGACGAGGAATCAGCGTGTGCGTGGCGACTTCCAGGTCGATGTTCCAGAAACCTTGCTGGCCCAGAATATAGGCCACCGGTTCACCGGTGCGACGACGCTGCAGGTAGCCATCGAAGGTGTGCGCGGCTTCGGTGCTGACAATACGCTCGGGCCAGGTGTGCAAAAAGCTGCGCGGCTTGCCCAAGGCAGCCGCCAGCAGCAATTCGACGTCCAGACGGGCTGTCGGAGAGTCCGGCAGTTCAGCGCTTCTTAACAAGCTGGCGATAATGGTCATTTACTCACCCAGTGCCGCAAGTTGATCTGCCTGATACTCGGCAAGCAACGGCTCTATCACTGCATCGACCCCACCCGCCAAAACTTCATCCAGCGAATAGAGCGTCAGGTTCACGCGATGGTCCGTCACTCGTCCCTGTGGAAAATTGTAGGTACGGATGCGCTCTGAGCGATCACCCGATCCCACCAGCAATTTACGCTCACTGGCGATCGCATTGGCGGCGGCAGCGGTCTGCTGGTCGTTGAGCTTGGCCGACAGCCAGGACATGGCGCGGGCGCGGTTCTTGTGCTGCGAACGCTCCTCCTGACACTCGACGACGATACCGGTGGGCAAGTGCGTGATACGAATGGCCGAGTCAGTCTTGTTGACGTGCTGACCACCGGCACCGGAGGAACGGTAGGTGTCGACGCGCAGGTCCGCCGGGTTGATCTCGATGGTCTGCTGCTCATCGGGTTCAGGCAACACGGCGACCGTGCACGCCGAAGTGTGAATGCGGCCCTGGGATTCGGTCTCAGGGACACGCTGCACCCGGTGCGCACCGGACTCGAACTTCAGCTTGCCATAGACGTTATCGCCCTCGACCCGGGCGATGACTTCCTTGAAGCCGCCATGTTCGCCTTCGTTTTCAGAGAGGATTTCCACCCGCCAGCCACGACGTTCGGCGTAGCGCGAATACATGCGGAACAGGTCGCCGGAAAAAATCGCCGCTTCGTCACCGCCCGTGCCGGCACGTATTTCCAGAAACACGTTACGCCCGTCGTTGGGGTCTTTGGGCAGCAGCATCTTTTGCAGATCGCTTTCCAGTACCACCAGCTGATCCTTGGCCTGACGCACTTCCTCGACGGCCATTTCGCGCATGTCCGGATCGCTGTCCTTGAGCAGTGCCTGGGCGCCTTCAAGATCATTCTGCACTTTCTGCAGTTGCCTGTAGGCCTGGATCACCGGCTCGACTTCCGCGTACTCGCGGGAGTAGGCGCGAAATCGGGTCTGATCGGAAATGACTTCGGCATCGCCAAGCAGCGCGGTCAATTCCTCGAAACGGTCGCTGAGCACGTCCAGCTTATTGAGCAGTGAAGCTTTCATTGCGGGGGTTTATCCGTGGAGCCCTCATTGAGGGCAAAGAGTTCCTGGGCCATGGCCAGCGCGTCGACGCGGCCTTCGGCGGACAGCTTTTTCAGTTGCACGCTTGGCGCATGCATCAATTTGTTGGTCAGGCCACGTGCCAGGGCCATCAATACATCCTCGGCATTGCCGCCGTTGGCGAGCAGGCGCTGAGCCTTTTGCAGCTCTTCATCGCGCAGGCGTTCACTTTGCTGACGATACGCCTTGAGTACATCGACCGCTGCCAGTTCGCGCAAGCGTGACATGAAATCGTCAACACCCAGACTGACCAGCTCTTCGGCGGCATGGGCCGCGCCCTGGCGACTCTTGAGGTTTTCCTCGACGACTTCGTGCAGATCATCGACGGTATAAAGATAGACGTCATCCAGCTCGCCGACCTCGGGTTCGATATCGCGCGGTACGGCGATGTCGACCATGAAGATGGGTTTGTGCTTGCGCAGTTTCAGCGCGCTTTCAACCGCGCCCTTGCCAAGAATCGGCAACTGGCTGGCGGTGGAACTGATGACGATGTCACTGTTGACCAGTTCTGCCGGGATATCGGCCAGCAGCACCGCGTGGGCACCGAACTGTTCAGCCAGGATGCTTGCGCGCTCCAGCGTCCGGTTGGCGACAACGATACGCTTGACCCCAAGATCGTGCAGGTGCCTGGCGACCAGCGTGATGGTCTCGCCCGCCCCGATCAGCAACGCCTGGCTGCGCTGCAGATCGCTGAAGATCTGCTTGGCCAGGCTGACTGCGGCGAACGCCACTGAAACCGGGTTCTCGCCGATCGCGGTGTCGGTACGCACCTGTTTAGCAGCGCTGAACGTGGCCTGAAACAGACGTCCCAGTAATGGACCGATGGTTCCGGCCTCCCGCGCCACGGCATAGGCAGACTTCATCTGACCCAGAATCTGCGGCTCGCCCAGCACCAGCGAATCGAGCCCCGATGCCACACGCATCATATGGCGCACGGCTGCATCGTCCTCGTGCACGTAGGCACTGGCACGCAATTCCTCGATGTTGAGGTGGTGATAGCCGGCCAGCCAGCTGAGCACCGCTTCGGACGTGAGCTGATCCTGTTCTATATAGAGTTCGCTGCGATTGCACGTCGAAAGGATCGCCGCCTCGCGGCTCTGGGTCAGGCGACATAGCTGCTGCAATGCCTCCACCAGCTGCTCAGGCGTAAATGCCACGCGCTCGCGGACATCCACTGAAGCAGTCTTATGGTTGATACCCAGTGCAAGAAAGGCCATTCAAGGTCGCTGATGGTGACGTGAAGCCGGCAATTGTCCTACTTCAATAGATTCAGGACAACCACCGCAATACATTCAGAACGTCCGGGACAGGCTATTGTCCCTATAGAGATCCGCTTTACGGCGATACGCCTGCGACAAATTGTCCGGGCGCAGGCTGTAAATGGCGGCTCTGTAGTTTTCGTCCGGGCTGTGGGTTTGCTCCCTGCCTTGTGTCATGATGCTTTCAAACCGCAGGTAAGCCGCCCTCTCTTCTATATGAATAAATCCTCCGCGTTGTTCCTTGCCCTTGTCGTTCTAGGTGGCTGCCAGTCTGCGGCCCCCGTTTCCACGGAGCCTGCTGCTCCGGCGAAAGAAGCGACGCCCGCACCTGAAGCCAAGCCGCAGGTATATGGTTCGTTCACCCCGGATACGGTCGTCAGCCTGCTGACTGCCGAGCTTGCCGGGCAACGCAACCGCTTCGACATTGCGCTGGACAACTACGTGACCCAGGCGATCCAGACCCAGGATCCGGGGATTTCCGAGCGTGCTTTCCGGATTGCCGAGTACCTGGGCGCCGATCAGGCAGCACTGGATACCTCGATGATCTGGGCCAGGAACGACCCGACCAATCTCGAAGCGCAACGTGCGGCTGCTATCCAGCTGGCACGCGCCGGGCGCTATGACGATTCCATGCGTTATATGGAGAAGGTCCTGCAGGGCCAGGGCGACACGCATTTCGACTTCCTGGCGCTTTCGGCAGCAGAGACCGACTCCAGCACGCGCAAGGGACTGCTGGCCAGTTTCGACCGCCTGCTTGCCAAGTACCCGAAAAACGGCCAGCTGATTTTCGGCAAGGCGCTGTTGCTGCAACAGGAAGGCGACAGTGCCGCCTCGCTGAAACTGCTCGAAGACAACCCGCCGGGTGAAGGCGAAGTCGCCCCGATCCTGCTGCGCGCGCGACTGCTGCAAAGCATGAACCGCGGCAAGGAAGCGCTGCCGCTGCTGGAAAAAAGCATCAAGAAATACCCGGACGACAAACGTCTGCGCCTGACCTACGCGCGCATGCTGGTTGAACAGAACCGCATGGAAGACGCCAAGGTGCAGTTCTCAAGCCTGGTGCAGCAATACCCGGACGACGACGAATTGCGCTATTCGCTGGCGTTGGTCTGCCTGGAAAACAAAGCCTGGGATGAAGCGCAGGGTTACCTTGAAGACTTGGTCGCCCGCGGCAGCCACGTCGACTCGGCCCACGTGAATCTTGGCCGTATCCATGAAGAGCGTAGCGACCCACAGAACGCTCTGGCCGAATACGCGCAGGTCGGCCCCGGTTCCGACTACCTGCCGGCGCAGTTGCGCCAGGCCGATATCCTGATGAGCAATGGCAACACCGCCGAGGCCTCCAAACGCTTGGCCAAGGCGCGTGCCGAGCAGCCGGACTACACCATCCAGCTGTACCTGATCGAAGCTGAAACCCTGACCAACAACAACCAGAGCGACCGTGGCTGGCAGGTACTGACGCAGGCGCTCAAGCAGTACCCGGACGACCTGAACCTGCTGTACACCCGCGCCATGCTGGCGGAAAAACGCGACGACCTGAAGCAGATGGAGACCGATCTGCGGGCCATCCTCAAGCGCGAGCCAGACAATGCGATGGCCCTCAATGCCTTGGGTTACACCTTGTCTGACCGCACCACGCGCTATGCCGAAGCCAAGGAATTGATCGAGCGCGCGCATCAGCTCAATCCGGAAGACCCGGCCGTGCTCGACAGCCTGGGCTGGGTCAATTACCGCCTGGGCAACCTCGACGAGGCCGAGCGCCTGCTGCGCGAGGCGCTCGAGCGTTTCCCCGATCATGAAGTCGCCGCGCATCTGGGCGAGGTGCTGTGGGCCAAGGGTCAACAGCGTGAGGCTCGCAAAGTGTGGGGCAAGGCCCTTGAACAGCAACCTGACAGCCCGGTCCTGCGCAGCACCTTAAAGCGCCTCACCGGCTCCGAGACCCTCTGATTTATGTTATTGCGCCACGTATTCGCATTCAGCCTCATCGCCCTGCTCGCCGGTTGCGCCGGCATCACTTCTCACGAAGCCGTACAGGGCAAGGGCGACGCCAGCAAATGGCGAGTCAACAAGGAACAACTCGCCAGTCTCGATGGCTGGCAGATCAACGGCAAGGTCGGCATCCGGGCACCGAAGGATTCGGGCAGCGGCACGCTGTTCTGGCTGCAACGTCAGGATTACTATGATATCCGCCTCTCCGGGCCGCTGGGCCGTGGTGCGGCGCGCTTGACCGGGCGTCCGGGCGCGGTGTCGCTGGAAGTCGCCAACCAGGGCCGTTACGAGGCCGCCGATCCAGAGACCCTGCTCAAGGACCAACTGGGCTGGAAACTGCCCGTTTCGCATCTGGTCTGGTGGGTCCGCGGCCTGCCCGCCCCTGACAGCAAAAGCAGCCTGACCCTGGACAGCGACAGTCGCTTGTCCAATCTCGAGCAGGACGGCTGGCAGATCGAATACCTGAGCTATACCCAACAAAATGGCTACTGGCTGCCTGAGCGAATGAAACTGCACGGCCAGGACCTCGACGTCACGCTGGTGATCAAGGACTGGCAACCGCGCAAGCTGGGGCAATGAACATGTCTGCGCCTCGCCTCACCCTGCCCGCGCCCGCCAAGCTGAACCTGATGCTGCATATTCTCGGTCGTCGTGCTGACGGCTATCACGAGCTGCAGACCCTCTTTCAGTTTCTCGACTACGGCGATGAACTCAGTTTCGCCATTCGCGAAGACGGAGAAGTCCGTCTGCAGACTGAAATCGCCAACGTCCCTCATGACAGCAATCTGATCGTCAGGGCGGCGCGCGCGCTCAAGGAACAATCCGGCTGCCCATTGGGCGTCGACATCTGGCTGAAGAAAGTGCTGCCCATGGGCGGCGGCATCGGCGGCGGAAGCTCGGATGCTGCCACTACATTGCTTGGACTCAATCATCTTTGGAAACTCGATTGGGACGAAGATCGCCTTGCTGCGCTAGGGCTCAAGCTGGGGGCTGACGTGCCGGTCTTCGTGCGTGGACACGCCGCTTTTGCTGAGGGTGTGGGCGAAATCCTGACCCCTGTAACCCCCGAAGAACCGTGGTATGTCGTGCTTGTCCCGCAAGTATCTGTAAGTACAGCAGAAATTTTTTCAGATCCACTGTTGACACGTGACACTCCTCCCATTAAAGTGCGCCCCGTTCCCAAGGGAAACAGTCGAAATGACTGCTTACCGGTTCTAGCGAGGCGTTATCCAGATGTTCGGAACGCTTTGAATATGTTAGCTAAACTTACCGAAGCAAAATTAACCGGAACTGGAAGTTGTGTGTTTGGGGCCTTCCCAAACAAAGCTGAAGCTGATAAAGTCTCGGCCCTTCTTACAGAGACCCTTACAGGGTTTGTAGCAAAAGGCAGCAACATCTCGATGTTGCACCGAAAGTTACAAGCACTGCTCTAAAGGAACCGAGTGCCAGGCACTCGTGCAACAGATACAGGGGCGTCGCCAAGCGGTAAGGCAGCAGGTTTTGATCCTGCCATGCGTTGGTTCGAATCCAGCCGCCCCTGCCATTTTCCTATAGTCATCCAGGCATACCCTAAGCCTCCAGGTACTGCGCGTGTCCAAGATGATGGTCTTTACGGGGAACGCCAACCCCGATCTGGCTCGACGTGTCGTACGTCAGCTGCATATCCCTCTCGGTGACATCTCTGTCGGTAAGTTCTCCGACGGCG
>NZ_JBJDOA010000002.1:0-29581 GCF_044900785.1 Pseudomonas sp. NPDC087358 | reverse complement strand
GAAAACGATCGCGCTAACCACGATTACATAATTCAGCCGACCTGCGCTCCGACCAACGATAACCTGATGGAACTCGTCGTGATGGCTGATGCCTTCCGCCGCTCCTCAGCGACTCGAATCACAGCTGTTATCCCTTACTTTGGTTATGCCCGCCAGGACCGCCGTCCGCGTTCCGCTCGCGTGGCTATCAGCGCTAAAGTGGTTGCGGACATGCTCACCGTCGTCGGTATCGACCGGGTGCTGACCGTTGACCTGCACGCTGACCAGATTCAAGGCTTCTTCGATATTCCGGTAGATAACATCTACGGCTCCCCGGTTCTGGTGGATGACATCGAAGATCAACGCTTCGAAAACCTGATGATCGTTTCCCCGGATATTGGTGGCGTCGTGCGTGCACGTGCCGTTGCCAAATCCCTGGGCGTGGATCTCGGGATCATCGACAAGCGCCGTGAGAAGGCCAATCACTCCGAAGTGATGCACATCATCGGCGACGTCGAAGGTCGTACCTGTATCCTGGTCGATGACATGGTTGATACCGCCGGCACCCTGTGCCATGCGGCCAAGGCCCTCAAGGAACATGGCGCTGCCAAGGTCTTTGCCTACTGCACACACCCTGTGCTGTCGGGTCGTGCGATCGAAAACATCGAAAATTCCATGCTGGACGAACTGGTGGTGACCAACACCATCCCGTTGTCCGCTGCAGCACAAGCCTGTAACCGTATCCGTCAACTGGATATCGCACCGGTAGTTGCTGAGGCGATGCGTCGCATCAGCAACGAAGAATCGATCAGCGCGATGTTCCGTTAAGGGCCCTGCCCTCTCGAAACTCCGTTGACGAAAAGCGCCCCGCCCCAGCAATCACTGTTGGGGCGGGGCTTTTTTGCCCATATCGCCCGAGCGTCGGTCGCAAACGCAAAGGCGAGTGTGGTTATTTTGGAGAAACAACATGAATGATTTCACTCTGAATGCTGACCTGCGTTCTGACCTGGGGAAAGGTGCGAGCCGCCGCCTGCGTCGTCTCGCAAGCCTGGTTCCTGCTGTCGTCTACGGTGGCGACAAAGCCCCGGAATCCATCAGCATGCTGGCTAAAGAAGTTGCCAAACTGCTCGAAAACGAAGCGGCTTACAGCCACATCATCGAGCTGAACGTTGGTGGCACCAAGCAAAACGTCATCATCAAGGCCCTGCAGCGTCACCCGGCCAAAGGCCACGTGATGCACGCTGACTTTGTACGCGTTGTTGCCGGTCAGAAACTGACCGCCATCGTTCCTGTGCACTTCCTCAATCAGGAAGCAGCGGTCAAGAAAGGCGGCGAGATCTCTCACACCGTCGCCGAGATCGAAGTCAGCTGCCTGCCGAAGGACCTGCCTGAGTTCATCGAAGTCGATCTGGCTGACGCTGAAATCGGCACCATCGTTCACCTGTCGGACCTCAAAGCTCCTAAAGGCGTCGAGTTCGTAGCTCTGGCACACGGTAGCGACCTGGCTGTTGCCAACGTTCACGCTCCACGTGTTGCTCCTGAAGCTGAAGAAGGCGCTGCCGAGTAATCCATTACTCGCACGCCGGTTGAACGGGCGACAGCACCTGGTGCTGTTGCCCTCGACCCAAGGAAGAGCCCCTGACGTGACCGCCATCCAACTGATCGTCGGCCTGGGAAACCCCGGCCCCGAATACGAACAGACCCGGCATAACGCAGGGGCTCTTTTCGTTGAGCGTATCGCCAGCGCGCAGCGCGTCAATCTGACAGCTGACCGCAAATATTTCGGCATGACGGCTAAATTCAGTCATCAGGGCCAAGACGTTCGTCTGCTGATCCCCACCACCTACATGAATCGCAGCGGCCAGTCCGTAGCGGCTCTGGCCAATTTCTTCCGCATCAAGCCGGAAGAAATCCTGGTGGCACACGACGAACTCGACCTGCCCCCAGGCGTTGCCAAGCTCAAGCAGGGCGGCGGCCATGGTGGGCACAACGGGTTGCGCGACATCATCGCGCAACTGGGCAATCAGAATACTTTTCACCGCCTGCGGCTTGGCATAGGCCACCCGGGCGTCGCCAGTATGGTTTCTAATTTCGTCCTGGGTCGTGCGCCACGCGCCGAACAGGAAAAACTCGATGCCAGCATCGACTTTGCCCTCGGCGTGCTGCCGGATATCCTCGCCGGTGAATGGAACCGCGCGATGAAAACCCTGCACAGCCAGAAGGCCTGACATCACTCGAGGGGAAACACCATGGGATTCAACTGCGGCATCGTCGGCCTGCCCAACGTCGGCAAGTCCACCCTGTTCAACGCCCTGACCAAATCCGGTATTGCGGCGGAGAACTTTCCCTTCTGCACCATCGAGCCGAACAGCGGCATCGTGGCCATGCCCGATCCACGCCTTCAGGCCCTGGCCGATATCGTCAATCCCAAGCGCATCCTGCCGACCACGATGGAGTTCGTCGACATCGCAGGTCTTGTGGAAGGTGCGTCCAAAGGTGAAGGCCTGGGCAACAAGTTTCTGGCCAACATCCGCGAAACCGATGCCATCGCCCACGTGGTCCGCTGCTTCGAAGACGAGAACGTGATTCACGTCTCCAACAGCGTCGACCCGAAACGCGACATCGAGATCATCGACCTCGAGCTGATCTTCGCTGACCTCGACAGCTGCGAAAAACAGCTGCAGAAAGTCGCGCGCAACGCCAAGGGTGGCGACAAGGACGCAGTGATCCAGAAAGGCCTGCTGGAACAACTGATCGCTCACTTCACCGAAGGCAAACCTGCACGCACCCTGATGAAGAACATGGGCGCCGATGAGAAGGCCGTGATCAAGGGTTTCCACCTGCTGACCACCAAACCGGTCATGTACATCGCCAACGTCGCCGAAGACGGCTTCGAGAACAACCCGCTTCTGGACGTGGTTCGCGCCATCGCCGAAGAGGAAGGCGCGATGCTGGTGCCGGTCTGCAACAAGATCGAAGCTGAAATCGCGGAGCTTGACGACGGTGAAGAGAAAGACATGTTCCTCGAAGCCCTGGGCCTTGAAGAACCTGGCTTGAACCGCGTGATCCGCGCCGGTTACGAAATGCTCCACCTGCAGACCTACTTCACCGCCGGTGTTGAAGAAGTCCGCGCCTGGACCGTCCGCGTGGGTGCCACTGCTCCGCAAGCCGCTGGCGTGATCCACACCGACTTCGAAAAAGGCTTTATTCGCGCCGAATGCGTCGCCTACAACGACTTCATCCAGTACAAGGGCGAAGCCGGTGCCAAGGAAGCAGGCAAATGGCGCCTGGAAGGCAAGGACTACATCGTCAAGGACGGTGACGTTTTGCACTTCCGTTTCAACGTCTGATCGCAGTCGTTTCTGGTTAGCCAGACGCCCTGCCACGAGAAGCCCCCATTCGGGGGCTTTTTGTTGCGCGGGAGTTTTTCAGCCGAACGTCATGAAACTCGTCAAACCGTTTTTGCATAGTTCGACGGGAACAACGCGCGTCGGGCCTCATCGTCCATGTCCTTCTTGAACGCGTGATCCTTGCCCACATCCTTCGCCCTGGCGGCGGCCGGGCGGGCATCGATGTTCTGGAACCAGCGCTTGAGGTTGGGGTAGGCAGCCAGCGCGTCCTCGGCTCCCTTCATCACCCGTGGCGCCCGGATCAGCCAGCCCCAGGTGGAAATGTCAGCGAGGGTGTAGTCGTTACCGACGATGTACTCGCGGCCCGCCAGATGCCCATCGAGCACCTCGTAGTGGCGCTCGATTTCACGGCGATAACGATTCACTGCATAGTCGTTGCCCTCAGGCGCCGCGTACTGAAAATGCACGGCCTGGCCGGAAAACGGCCCAAGCCCCGAGGCGATGAAAAACAGCCATGAAAGCAGTTCAGGCTTGTCTTCAGGCGCGCCCATGAACTGCCCGGTCTTCTCTCCCAGATACAGCAGAATGGCGCTGGAATCGAACACCCTCGCCGCTTTTCCGCCAGGCCCTTCGGTATCGATGATCGCCGGTACCTTGCCGTTGGGATTGATTGCACGAAACTCGTGCAGATGCTGTTCGCCCTTGCTGGTATCGACCGGCACCACCTCGTAGTCCAGCCCGGCCTCTTCGAGAAACAGCGCGACCTTGGCCGGATTGGGGGTGGGATGGAAATAGAAACGGATCATGGCGTTCATCTCTTGGGGGTATGAGTCGGGGTCAAACAGCCCAAATCAGGCGCCTGACCAAAACGAGCTTGTGTTTTAGAACGATTGATCTAGATTAAGCCAGCAATGGAGCACCGCGCAATGTCCGCGCCTGCCCCGACAGGAATAGACGATGGCACGACCAAGAGAATTCGACGAAGCGATTGTCCTCGATGCTGCAATCCAGTGTTTCTGGGCCAAAGGCTTCGAAGCGACATCGATGCGTGATCTCATCGATTGCATGGGTATCACCGGGGCCAGCCTGTACAACGCGTTCGGCGACAAGCGTGCGTTGTACCTCAAGGCCCTGGCCCACTACCTGGAAAACAGCTTCGGCGAGCGCGTCATCCGCCTGGAAAGCACGCTGCCGGCACGTCAGGCGATCGCCGCCTTCTTTGAAGAAATCATCGACCGCTCGATGAGCGACATTCAGCACCGAGGTTGCATGATGGTCAATTCGGCGCTTGAAGCCGCGCCCCATGATGCCGGGGCACAGGTGATCGTTGATGACTTCCTGACCCGCGCTGAGGGCTTTTTCCGGCGCTGCGTGGAGTCCGGTCAGAACGACGGCACGATTTCCCGCTCACAGCCGGCCGAAGACCTCGCCCGCCTGCTCCTCGGCGTGCTATTGGGCATTCGCGTGCTGGCGCGCGTCAGGCCACAGCGCGCGTTGCTGGAGAGCATCACCAGACCCGTCGCTGCCCTGCTCGAACCCCAGCAGTCGAGCAGCGCCTCGCCCCTCCCTCTCCCGTCCATCACGGAAGCCTAGCGATGATTGAGCTCTACTACTGGCCAACGCCCAACGGCCACAAAATCACCCTGTTCCTCGAAGAGGCAGGCCTGGACTATCGCATCCACCCGGTCGATATCAGCGCCGGGGATCAGTTCAAGCCGGACTTTCTGGCGTTTTCCCCGAACAACCGCATGCCGGCGATCATCGACACTACGCCGGCCGACGGAGGTGAGCCGATCAGGGTTTTCGAATCGGGGGCAATTTTGTTGTATCTGGGCGAAAAAACCGGGCAGTTCCTGCCAACCGATGTCCGCGGCAAGAAAACCGTCACCGAATGGTTGATGTGGCAGATGGGTGGCCTGGGGCCGATGGCGGGGCAGAATCACCATTTTGGCGTGTATGCGCCAGAGAAGCTGCCGTATGCGATCACTCGCTACGTCAACGAAACCAACCGCCTGTACGGGGTGCTGGACCGCCAACTGGAAGGCCGAACGTTCATCGCCGGCGAGCACTACTCGGTGGCGGACATGGCCGCGTATCCGTGGGTGGTCCCTTGGCAGCGCCAGCAGCAGAATCTGGATGACTTTGCGAACCTGAAACGCTGGTTCCATACCATCCAGGCCCGTCCGGCGACTGTGCGGGCCTATGCCCGGGGCGAAGCGCTTTCGCAGAACCGCGCGTCGGTGACCGAAGAAGGTAAGAAGATTCTGTTCGGCCAGACCTCTGCAAGCGTGCAGAAGAAAAACTGAGTCTGTAGCAGCACGGCTTGCCAGCGCTGGCGTCATCAGCATCGCTATCGCCGGCAAGCCTCGCTGCTACAACTGCGTACCGCGCTCGATCAGGCAACCGAGGAGCGCAAGCACCTTATCCCAGCTGAAACCTTGAAGTGTTGTCGCTCAACGCACGGCTGCCCTTGCTCAGCGTGTCCGCTGCCTGGTTCACCGCACGGGCGCCGTCGAGCAAACGCCCGGCCGCCTGATCCACCTGCTGGATATTGCCGCTGACCTCATCGGCTGTCGCCGCCTGCTCTTCCACAGCCGTTGCGATCTGCGCCAGCGTGTCGGTGACGATCTGCACCGCGCTGGCGATTTCGCCCAGACGCTCGCCAAGGCCTGTGACCGACTGCGCATCGGAGACCGCCTGGCCGCATGCCGCTTCCATCAGACTCACCGCCTGGCTCACCGTCGAGCGCAGGCTGTCGACCGTGCCGGCGATCTGCGCGGTCGAGGCCTGGGTGCGTTGCGACAGGCTGCGCACCTCATCGGCCACGACCGCAAAGCCACGCCCTTGCTCACCGGCACGGGCCGCCTCGATCGCGGCGTTGAGTGCCAGCAGGTTGGTCTGCTCGGCGATCCCACGAATGGTGTCTACCACTGATTGAATCTGCTGCCCTTGCTCGCTGACCTTGCCCAGCGCGTTGGCGGTTTCGGTCAGCTTCTGGTTGAGCTGCTGGATGCTGGCGGTGGTGCGCAGACTGTCGCGGCTGCTGTCCTCAGCGATGCGCCGGGTATGCTGGGCACTGCCCGAAGCCTCTTCGCAGCTTTTCGCCACGCCCAGAGAAGTCGCCGCCAGCTGGGTCGCGGCCGCTGCGATCTGGCTGATCTGTTGCTGCTGGTCCTCGACCTCATTGAGGGTGCTGCCGGACTGCGAATTAAGCGTCTGTACGGCTGAGCCCAGTTGCAGCGTCTCGTGATTGACCCCCAACAGGCTGGTGCGCAGTTGCACGACCGCAACGTTCAGCGCAGTGCTGATCGCCGCCAGTTCATCACGACCCTCTACCGCCACTTCAACGCACAAGTTGCCATCACGCAATGACTCGGCCAGCGTGGTGATGCCTTTGGCGCTGCGACGGATGGAGGCCTGCAGGCACATGAACAGATAAAGCGCGGCCAACGCCAGGATGCTGAACGTTGCAGCCACCGGGATGAATTGCTTGATTGCGCGGTCGTGGTAGTAATCCAGACGACTGCTCAATGATGTCAGCGATTGATTGCGCAATGCAGCCAGCGCTTCGAGCGTACCGTCGATACTGCGCTCGAACGCGCTGGTGTCGAGTTTGATCGTACCGCCGAAGACACCGTCATCCAGCACCTTCAACTCGCTGTCTAAGCGCTGAAGGCTGGCATCGTATTGGCCGGTCCAGGTTTCCATGCCGGGATAGGCCTTGGCTTGCAGCGAAGCCACTGCCTTGACCAGCTGATCGCGAGCATCGCCAATCCGGCTTCGCAGATCGCGCATCTGCAAACGGCTTTGCAGGGTGAACTGCCCCGATGCCACGGACGACTGGCCGATACTGGCCATCCGGCCCACGCGCTCGATCAGATCCGGTGCCTGTTGAGTGGCGACTTGCATCAACAGATAAGTTTCCAGCCAAGGGTCGAGGATCAGCCCGCTGTCCATGGCGATCTGCTCACGCAGGCTCTGCAACGCGGTCAACGCCGAGGTGAAGCGGTCGTAGCCATCCGGCCACCAGCCAACGGTACGCAGCGACTCGGAGTCCATGCCTTTGACCAGCGCCTGCAAGGTCTGGAATCGGGCCATGGTGTCCGCGCTGACAGCACGAGCCTTAAGCTCATCGCCCAAGGTCGCGAGTGTCTGCCCCATTGCCGGATTGGCAGCGTCGAGCGCGGCCATTGCTGCCTTCGCTGCCGGTGTTGGATCGTGAAGGATATCGGCCGCCTTCCAGCGCGCGGCACGGTTACGCTGAGCGGTCAATTGAGCATCCAGCGCGTCCAGCGCCAGCAATTGACGTACCCCCGACTGCTCGCCGGAAATGACCGCCAGTTTGGTGCGGTAATCCTGACCGATCATCCACAGGCTTCCCGCCAGCGGCAACATGAACAGAAAGAACAGCACCTGAAACTTGCGCGCAAACCCGAAACGTCCGAGCAAGCGGATACCTGGCGACAGAAGACTTTGCATGTCCGATTACTCCTCACGGACAACCCGCCGCCGCAGCTTGTGGCCACGGCAGATGTTGTCTCATATTCTTACCGGCAAAATGCCATGTCTTTGTATTGAAAACGACAACCGCCCGTCATATGCGTCGAGGACGGCCAGAACGGTTGGCTGGGGGAAGCGTGACCACCGCCCGCTACAGCCAACCCATGCGGCAGGCATAAGCAAGAAACGGACCGATAGCAACAAGCCATCAAAATGGGCACTGGGTCGAATTCGGTGCACGGCGCGTGCACGAAAGTGGGGCGAAACCACTCAGAGCGCCCCGCAAAACTGTCACCGAGGTGAAGGGGACTCGCAGGTTGCACAGGGGAATCGGCGCTAAAATCCTAAGCGGTTGATCACACGCATAAATTTTTCAAAGAGACGCTTGACACATCCCCGTTCTAAGCGAATAATGCGCGCCACTTGGCTACATAGCTCAGTTGGTTAGAGCATAGCATTCATAATGCTGGGGTCCGGGGTTCAAGTCCCTGTGTAGCCACCAAGTACCTCAACAAAGCCCGCCTTGTGCGGGCTTTGTTGTTTCTGGTCGTTTGGTTCTTCCACTGATCAACCGAGCGAGCGCCGATGATGCGTCTTCATCTACGGCATCCTGTCACGACGCTGTCCTATTTTTTTGAGGTCGAGTTCATGCGATTCACGCTTGCTGCACTGGTTCTAGGGCTTCTGATGTCACAAGGCGCAATGGCAGGCAGTGCAAGCACTGCCATTGGTGGCGGCCTGGGTGGCGCACTGGGCAACGTCGTTGGCCAGCAAATGGGCGGCCGTAACGGCGCGGTGGTCGGTGCGGGCCTGGCGGGCGCCGCAGGCGGTGCGGTGACGGCCAGAAAAGGCCACAAGACTCGCGCAGCCCTGGGCGGCGGTCTGGGCGGCGCGGCAGGCTCGGTGATCGGCAGCAAGCTGGGCGGCTCGACGGGTTCGACCATCGGTGCAGGCCTGGGCGGTGCTGCCGGTGGCGCCTTGGGCGGCAAGTAAACACCTCCTGCGATGCCAGAGCCCGGCCCAGTGCCGGGCTTTTTGTTGGCGCAGCAGCGGATCGCCGGCTGGCCGCGCACATGCAAGGCACCCAGGGCAGTCAAGCCGTGACAACCGCAGCCCCGTCCAATAGATTACCCCCCTTCGAAACGCCCTGAGCTTTTCGCGTCTCAAACCCAGTTAACGAAGCAGTGGATGTTCAATGTCTGATTCCCATACCGATGCAGCTGTGCCTGCCGTGTCCTCCAAGCAGGCCTATGAAGAGGCCATCAATCTTTCACAGCATGTGCCGCAGGCGAAAACCATCAGCGAGATGGTCCTCGATGCCTTTCAGAGCGCCAAGGAAAGCGATCAGATTCGTGACCTGCGCATTGCCATCCGTCAGGCACATGATCGCTTCGATGACGATCAGGCCTATGCGCTGATGGGTCAGCTCAAACAACTCAAGGATGCCGAAGCGGCCGACATGGCGGCGCTGGAAGATCTGCGCAGCAAATTCCCGATCAGTCGGATCCTGTCCAGCTACAAGGACGACCCAAGCTTCCAGGAGCTGGTCTACAGCCTGGCATTGAAGGTCCTGAACCAGACGCACCAGGCCGTCAGCAACCCGAGCGGCGGCAAGAGCAAGGCCGCACGGGCAAAGAAAGACGCCGAGGTGTTCGTCATCAGCAAGGATGGCGCGAGCATCACCCTGCCCCTGCGCACCCCACGCTCCAAAGCCAACGTCGACCGCGAAGCCTTCGAGTTTCTCGGCTTCTCGTTCGTCGGCGAAGGTGACGAGGCCCAGTTGCAGAGCGAGGTTTTCATCGACAAAGAGGGCAACGAGCAGCCCGCCACCCGCAAGAATATCGTCAGCGCGATTCAGCAGCAGATGGGGTTTGAAGGGTATAGCGTGGTGCAGCAGTAAGGCAGATACCTGCGTTCGTTTGCGAACATACTCAAGCTCTGTAGCAGCACGGCTTGCCGGCGGTAGCGCCGCGTAAGTGCCTCCGCCGACAAGCCGTGCTGTTGCGTCGAATTGTAAACATCCCATCCTGCCTGCGCATCCGCCCCAGGCGCTCCCCTCGCATCCAGCCCCCCCGCTCAATCGCATCATCCACAACCCACACCCTTGTGCCCGGCTGGCGATGTCCGCTCGATGATGTACCCTCAGGCACTGGCCACAGCAACGCAACACAACCTGGCTCGTCTTGATTAAGAGGTGTTGAGCAATGCAGATTCTTGGTGAAACCATCATCGGTCAACGTTCGCTGCGCGGGCAGGCAGGCGAGGTGTTTGCACTCGCCGCCGCCACAGGAGAGCAACTGACCCCAAGCTTTGGCGCCAGTACGGCGGACGACGTGAACGCAGCCTGTGAGCTGGCGGAAGCGTCTTTTGATAGCTACCGACAACTGAGTGACGAACAGCGTGCCACCTTCCTCGATGCCATTGCCCAGGGATTGCTGGATCTGGGCGATGCACTGACCGAGCGTGTTCACCTCGAGAGCGGGTTGCCCAAGCCGCGCCTGGAAGGCGAACGGATGCGTACCGTGAACCAGCTCAAACTGTTCGCCAGTTTGCTGCGTGACGGACGCTGGCACGGCGCGGTGGTCGATACCGCGCTGCCGGAGCGCCAGCCATTACCGCGTGCCGACTTGCGTCTGCGGCGCATCGGCCTTGGACCTGTTGCAGTATTTGGCGCCAGCAACTTCCCGCTGGCGTTCTCGGTAGCCGGCGGCGACACGGCGTCGGCGCTGGCTGCAGGCTGCCCGGTGATCGTCAAGGCGCATCCGGCGCATCTGGGCACCAGCGAACTGGTCGCGCGGGTCATTCAGAAAGCCGCCCGCGACACGGGCATGCCTGAGGGCGTGTTCTCAATGTTGATCGACAAAGACATCGCCGTCGGCCAGGCGCTGGTCAGTCATCCGCTGATCCAGGCGGTGGGCTTCACCGGGTCGCGTCGTGGTGGCCTGGCTCTGGTAGCGGCGGCACAAGCGCGTCCGGTGCCGATCCCGGTCTATGCCGAAATGAGCAGCATCAACCCGGTGTTCCTGCTTCCGGCGGCGCTGTCTGCTCGCAGCGACAGTATCGCCAAGGGCTTTGTCGAATCGCTGGTGTTGGGCGCCGGGCAGTTCTGCACCAACCCGGGCCTGCTGTTGGCGCTGGAAAGCGACGCACTGGAAACCTTCGTCGCGGCAGCCGCCAAGGCATTGGCTGACAAAGCGCCCACCACCATGCTGACGCCGAATATCCACGGTGCCTACTGCAACGGTCTTAACAACCTGCACAAGGCCTCAGGCGTGACGCTGGTGGCCGAAGGCCGCGAAGCCGAAGGTTCGTTCCAGGCGCGGCCTGCGTTCTTTCGCACTGATTCGGCGACCTTCCTCGCCAACCCGGCGTTGGAAGACGAAAACTTCGGCCCCAGCGCGCTGTTGATCGTCTGCAAGGACACCGCTGACCTGCAGAAAGTGGCCGCCAGGTTCGATGGCCAACTGACCATCACCCTGCATTTTGATGAAGGCGACAAGGCGATTGCCCAAGCCCTGCTGCCGACCCTGGAGCGCAAAGCCGGACGCATTCTGTTCAATGATTTTCCGACCGGTGTCGAGGTCAGCTATTCGATGGTTCATGGCGGGCCTTTCCCGGCCACATCCGACAGCCGCAGTACGTCGGTAGGAGCCACGGCCATCGACCGTTTCCTGCGTCCGGTGTGTTACCAGAATGTCCCTGATTCTTTGCTGCCGCCGTCTCTGCAGCAGAGCAACCCGCTGAAAACCTGGCGCCTGGTCAATGGACAACCGGTCAAGGACTGACCGTCCCGCTTCATGGGTGTCCTTGCCGAACATGAGGGACACCCGGTTCCAGCGGCATAAGATCTGTCTCTGTCCTGAGCGCGTGGGAGCCCGACTTGCCCGCAAGCAAGCTTGCTCTCATGCCCTCCAGGCGGAATCCAAAACCGCAAGCGCTGTCGGACTCAGCCACCCGGTCGCTCCAGTACCTTGCCATCGACCCCGTCGCCGATGACCAGAAAATGGCCACCCGCCACGTGGTGCAGCGTACGCAGTTGATCATGGCCTTCAAAATGCCAATGTCCTTCAGAAAACACGCGCTCGTCGGCCCAGGCGGCAACGACTTCGCCGATGAACAGGTCGTACCGGTTCTGATTGTGCGGCTCGGGCAGCAAGCGGCACTCGAGCCACGCTGCGCAACCTTCCAGCAGCGGTGCATCGACAGTTTCACCTTCGAAGGTCTGCAGCCCATAGGCCTTGAACTTGTCGAAGTTACTTTCCCGGGAAATCTCAAGACCCGAGGTCGAGCCGACCGTCTCGACGATATCGATTTGGCTGAGGGTCGGCACGTTGATCACGAACGTCCCCGAACCTTCGAGTAACTGCCGCGTCCAGACCGACTTGTCCAGCACCACCGTGACCTTGGGCGGCTGGAAATCCAGCGGCATCGCCCACGCTGCCGCCATGATATTGCGCTGACCGTCGTGCGCCGCGCTGACCAACACGGTCGGTCCGTGATTGAGCAGGCGATAACACTTTTCGAGGGGAACCGGGCGGCGATGGGTGGCGGTCATGGAGAAATCCTGAGGTTGAACAAAGCGTCATCGGAAATTACAGGCTTTGCCGTCGCAGTAAAACGCCGAATCAGCGCGTGAGATCAAAACTGTCGTATTCCTGAACGCGCCAAAAATACCCCTTCCCTCACGCCTGGCTATAGTGATGTAATACTATAACAAAACATTTCAGGCCTACTCTCCGTGAAATCCGCTTCCCGACTTTCCCCGAATATCGCGGCCTCCGCGCTTGCTCAATCCGCCGGCAAACGGGTGCTGGTGTCCCTGATGCTGCTCGCGCTGCTGTGGATCGGCATCGCGTGGGCGGTGGCGATCCCATGAGCGCTGCGATCGATTTGCATGACCTGACGGTGACCTATGAGCGTCGTCCAGCGGTGCATCATGTCAGCGGACGTTTTGCTGCCGGCAGCCTGACGGCGATCGTCGGTCCCAATGGCGCGGGCAAGTCAACATTGATCAAGGCCATCGCCGGGACGTTGAAACCCGCAGTCGGGCGCGTAGATCGAGGCCGTCTGGCGACCCGCCACATCGGCTATTTGCCGCAGGCTGCCGAGATCGATCGCAGCTTTCCATTGAGCGTGGCCGACACGGTGATGATGGGGGCCTGGCACAGCATCGGGGCGTTTCGCGGGATCACCGGCAAGCATGCTGAACAGGCAAGGCTGGCCTTGCTGGCAGTCGGTCTCGAAGGTTTCGAGCAACGCAGCATCAGCTCGTTGTCCTCAGGGCAGTTCCAGCGCGTGTTGTTTGCCCGTCTGCTGTTGCAGGATGCTTCGGTCATTTTGCTGGATGAGCCGTTCACCGCCATCGACGCGCGCACCACCCGCGACCTGCTCAAGCTGATCAGCACCTGGCATGGCCAGGGTCGCACGGTGATCGCCGTGCTGCATGACATCGAGCAGGTGCGCCAGCATTTCCCCAGCACCTTGCTGCTGGCTCGGGAGACCATCGCCTGGGGCAACACCGCCGACATTCTTCACCCTGAAAACCTGCGCCGCGCCAAGAACATGGCCGAGCACTGGAGCCCTGACGCCCAGCGCTGTGAAGTCGATGGGGAGGACGCGTCATGACCCTCTATAGCCTGCTGATCCAGCCTTTCGTCGACTTCGGTTTCATGCGTCGCGCCCTGGTGGCGTGTCTGGCACTGGGTATCGGCTCGGGCCCGGTTGGGGTGTTGCTGATGCTGCGTCGTATGAGTCTGGTAGGTGATGCGATGAGCCATGCCGTATTGCCGGGGGCGGCGGTCGGCTTTCTGTTCGCGGGGCTTTCGCTGCCGGCGATGGGACTGGGCGGATTGATCGCAGGGCTTGCCGTCGCACTGTTGTCAGGGCTCGTCAGCCGCTTCACCTCGCTGCGTGAAGACGCCAGCTTTGCCAGTTTCTACCTGACGTCACTGGCGGCAGGGGTGTTGATCGTCTCGCTGCACGGTTCCAACGTCGATCTGCTGCACGTGCTGTTCGGCACCATTCTGGCCATCGATAACCAGGCGATTTTCATGGTTGGCGGTATCGCGTCCTTCACCCTCATTCTGCTTGCGCTGATCTACCGCCCGCTGATTCTTGAGTGCTTCGACCCCGGGTTCCTGCGGGCCGTGGGTGGGCGAGGTTCGTTGTATCACGTGCTGTTTCTGCTGCTGGTGGTGCTTAACCTGGTGGCCGGCTTCCAGGCGCTCGGCACGTTGATGGCGGTGGGCATGATGATGCTGCCGGCGACTGTGGCGCGTTTCTGGTCCAGCTCACTGACCGGCATGATCGTGATTTCAACGGGGGTGGCGACGCTTTCCGGCTTTATCGGCCTGATCGTTTCCTACCACGCCAGCATTGCCTCGGGCCCGGCGATTGTCCTGACCGCCAGCGCTTTCTATCTGTTCTCACTGTTCTTTGGACGCAGCGGTTTTCTACGCCGCTTGTTTCCCAGGGTTCACCTGTCCGGCTGATCGTTCTCTTCGCAAGGAAATCACCATGAAACGTTTTACGCTTCTGACCGCCGCACTGGCGTTGTCGGGTATGGCCAACTTCGCCCAGGCAAAAACCCTGGAGACCGTCGCATCGTTCACCGTCATCGCCGATATGGTGCATAACGTCGGCGGTGATCATGTGCATGTGACTTCGTTGATCGGCCCCAACGGCGACCCCCACGTCTACGAGCCAACGCCCAATGACGCTCAGGCGCTGAAAAAAGCCGATGCGGTATTTGTCAGCGGCCTGCATCTTGAGGGCTGGCTGGATCGGCTGATCACCGCCTCCGGTTACAAGGGCGAGCCCGTGGTGCTGTCCAACGGCATCATGACCCGCAGCATGGAAGAAGACGGCAAGCAGATCACCGACCCGCACGCCTGGAACAGCGCGGTCAATGCTGTGGTTTATGTCAGAAACATCATCAAGGCGCTGCAGAAAGCCGATCCGGACAATGCCGCCGACTACAAAGCCAACGGCGACAGGTACATCGCGCAACTGCAGGACATGGACGCCTATGCCCGCGCCCAGATCAACGCCATCCCGGTCGCACAGCGCAAGGTACTGACCTCCCACGATGCGTTTGGCTATTTCGGTGATGCATACGGCGTGACCTTTCTCTCGCCATTGGGCTTCTCCACCGAGACCGAAGCGTCGGCCGCAGACGTTGGCAAGCTGATCACCCAGATCAAGCAGGAACATGTCAGCGCCTACTTCTTTGAGAACTCCAGCGACCCGCGCCTGGTGCAGCAGATTGCCAAGGCCAGCGGTGCGCATCCGGGCGGTGAGTTGTATGTCGAAGCGCTGTCACCCGCCAACGGCCCGGCCGCGACCTACGTGAAGATGTTTCGTTACAACGTGGACAAAATCACGGCGGCGATGAAAGGCCAGTAAACGTCTTGTTGCCATTGTTAAAGCCCGGCCTCTAGCAGCGCGGCCTGCCGGCGGTGAGGTGCTTTGGGTTGCCACCGCCGGACTGCTATCGAGCAGTGTTGCAGCCCAGGAACAGACGCTCGCTCATGAAGTCGACGAATACCCGGATTTTCGGTGACAGATGACGACTCGACGGCCACACCAGGCTAAGCCGGTTTGGCGGATCGACATAGTCGGGTAACACCTGCACCAATCGCCCCTCGGCGAGCGCGTCACACGCCAGGAAATCAGGGATCCCGCCAATGCCCAGGCCTTGCAGCGTCATGGCCTTGACCGCGTCCATGCTGTTGCAGGTGAACAGGCTTTTGATGCGCAATTCCGGGTGCTCTTGCTGCTGCACCATGTGCCAATCGCGCATCTTGCCCGTACCGGAAAAGCGGAAGCGTATTGCCAGGTGATCGTCCAGATCGCGGATGCAGCCGGGCGTGCCGTGCTTATGCAGATACGCGGGCGAGGCGCACAGCAGGACGCGTACCGATGGCAACGGACGGCTCATCAGCCGTGAGTCGGGCAGGTCTCCGCCGCGGATGGCGACATCGATGCCCTCTTCGATCAGGTCCACCATGCGATCGTTGAAGTCCACGTCCAGTTCGATCTGCGGATAACGTTCGATGAAGGCGGCCACGAAGGGCAACAACTCGTGGTACATCACCATGGGCGTGGTGACCCTCAGGCGGCCCCGCGGACATTCCGTGCTGCGTACCAGCGTTGCCTGGGCATCGTCCAGGTCGTCCAGAATGCGCCGACAACGTTCCTGAAACAGACGCCCTTCGTCCGTCAGCCGAATGCTGCGGGTCGAGCGCTGGAACAATCGCACGCCCAGTTGCGCCTCAAGTCGGGCAACCCCTTTGCCAACAGCTGAGGCGGACAACCCGAGGGTTCTCCCTGCAGCCGCGAAGCTGCCCAGTTCGGCCGTGCGTACGAACGTCATCAGGCCGCTAAGTCGATCCATAACCCTCCCGGTGCGCTTTTGGCACATGATCGCGATTCGATCATTTTTTTCCGTTATGTACGGAATATTTGCCGGTTTTAGCACGATTGCGGCGGCCATATCATCATCGTCCTCCGTGCGGCGCTTTTGCGCCCGCGCAAAAAAACGATTCGAGGAGCCGCTAAATGACGCTTTGCAACGCCACTGATGCAGCGCAGAAAACCATGATTTTGCTGGCGGTGTGCATCGCCGCCATCACCATGCCGCTCAACTTCACTGCCGCGGCCGTGGCCCTGCCCGCCATCGGACGCACATTCGGCGCCGACCCGCTGGCTCTGAACTGGGTCACCAACGCCTTCATGCTGACCTTTGGCAGCTGTCTGATGCTGGCCGGGGCGTTGGCGGACAGTTACGGTCGCAAACGGGTTTTTCTGGCTGGGGTCAGCACGTTTGCCATGCTCTCGGCGGGGCTTACCCTGGCGCCGTCGTTGCTGTGGTTCGATCTGTTTCGCGCAGCCCAGGGGATTGCTGCCGCCGCTGCGTTTTCCGGCGGCATGTCGGCGTTGGCTCAGGAGTTCGAGGGTCACGAACGCATGCGGGCCTTCAGTTTCGTCGGCAGCAGTTTCGGCATCGGCCTGGCATTCGGGCCGGTGGCCTCCGGCCTATTGATCGCGGCCTTTGGCTGGCCAACGATCTTCCTGATGATCACCGCCCTGGCTGCGATCTCGACCGTGATCGGCCTGCGCTTCATGCACGAGTCACGCAACCCGCAGGCTGCCGGTATCGATTGGCGGGGGGCGCTGACTTTCACCTGGGCGTTGACGGCGTTCACCTATGCGGTGCTCAAGGCTGCGGCCAGTGGCTGGAGCGATGCATGGGTGATCGCGATGCTGATTGGCGCGCTGCTGTCGCTCGTGGTTTTCGTGCAGATCGAACGCCGCGTCGCCCACCCCATGCTCGACCTCACACTCTTTCGCTACCCGCGTTTCGTCGGCGTGCAATTGCTCGCGGCGGCTCCCGCTTATGCATTCGTGGTCTTGTTGCTGCTGTTACCGATCCGCTTCGTGGGCATCGACGGCATGAGCGAGATCGATGCCGGGCGCTTGATGATCGCCCTTTCCTCCCCCCTGCTGGTGCTGCCTGTGGTGGCCGGTGCACTGACTCGCTGGCTCTCGCCCTCCACGATCTGCAGCATCGGCCTGCTGATCTGCGCCTGTGGGCTGTTCTGGTTGAGTCATGAACCTGCGGGCAGCACACCGATGGCGCTGGCGTTGCCGATGCTGGTGATCGGGGTGGGGATCAGCCTGCCATGGGGCTTGATGGACGGGTTGGCCGTGAGCGTGGTGCCCAAGGAACGCGCGGGAATGGCCACCGGAATATTCAGTACCACCCGGGTGGCCGGTGAAGGGGTCGCGGTAGCACTCGTGACAGCCGTGCTTTCAGCCCTGACCACCGGGCATCTGACGGATGCGCTGCCTCAGGCAGCAGGCGTGAGCAACGCGGCGCAGCACCTGGTGACGGGTGATCTGAGTGGCGCGGCGTCGATCTTGCCTGGTGTCGGCCAGGCGACCCTGATCGTCGGCTACAGCGATGCATTCAGCACGCTGTTGCTGATCCTGACCACGATAACCCTGGCCACCGCCGCCGTCGTGTTCATGTTTCTGGACCGAGGCACGCCAGGCGACGACGACCGCGCGCAACTGCAACAACCTGCACAGGCTTGAGCCGTTGCGGTCGCTGGAAGCTCGCTTGACCAAAGGGCTGGCCGGCAATGCCGGTCTTACCCAAGTCATCGCCGGCAAGCTCGAACATCCCCGCGCTGCTTGCGGCAGCCCGCCGCTGCCGGTTAGCGAAGCACTTGCGCAGTCTCAAGCAAGGTCACAAACGCGCCATCCAGCGTTGCGTTGTGGTGTTCGATGATCGATGCCTTCAGGCAGCCGATCGGGTCATAATCCGTAACCAATGAATCAGCTGTCCCGTTCTGAAGCGCCACGCTTGCGTTCTTGTCAGAATGGTCAGATCCCTCGGAAAACACCTGCCTTGAGACCTGAACTGAACTTCATCCTGACCTTCATTTGTGTACTGGTTGCCGCCGTCATCCGGGGTTTGACTGGATTCGGTCTGGCGGCCATCGCCGTGGTCGGGCTGGCGATGCTTGGCCCGCTGAATGAAGCGGTGCCGTTGGTGCTGTGCCTGGAAGTGGCATCCAGCCTGATGATGCTGCGCGCCGCCCTGCCGCACGCTGATTACCCACACCTCAAACGCCTGTTGATCGCCGCTGCCCTTGGCGTGCCCTGCGGCATCTGGCTGTTGACCGGGCTCAATAGCGACTGGTTGAAGATTGGCGTCTATCTGCTGGTTGGCCTGCTGGCGGTATTAGGCCTGGCACGTATCAGCTTACCCATGGGCAAGGGCCAACTGGGCGGCTGGGTGGTGGGCAGTTGCAGTGGTGCCCTGATCGCTGCCTTTTCCATTGGTGGCCCGCTGGTGGTCGCATGGCTCAGCCACAGCGGGCTTGCTGCTGTCGCCCTGCGCGCCACGCTGGTTCTGTTTTTCTTCGCCGTTGACCTTGCTGCTTTGGCAGGTCTGGGGCTGGCCGATGCGATTCCGGCACACACGGCAGAACATCTGCTGTATTTGATCCCGGCGTTGCTGATCGGTTTGTGGGCAGGCCAACAACTGTTCTTACGCATTCGTGCCGACCACGCCGCGCGTTTCACCCAATGGTTGCTGCTGGCACTCGCCGGCCTTGGCCTGTTGGGTCGTGCATGGTCCTGAGCCGGGCCTGGGGTATAGCAATGCGGGGTTGGGCGAGGTGCTTAGGGCTGGCGAACGCGGAGCGGCCAGACAGGTCAATCCCTGTATGCTGGCAGCCGACGCCAGCCTGCAATGAAAGGACAATCGATGACCGCCCTCTCCTTCGCGCCATTCCAAGACCTGGCTGACAAGCTGATTCCCCATACCGTCGCCGAGAGGGTCGATGGTTCCCACGACGTTTCGCACCTGCATCGGGTCTGGCGCAACGTGTGCGCGATTCGCGACAAGGAAGGCGGCGATCATCAGTTACTGCTGGCGGCAACGCTGCTGCACGATTGCGTGGCGGTGGAGAAAAACTCGCCGTTTCGCTCAAGTGCGTCGCGCCTCGCAGCTGCAAAAGCCACTGAACTGCTGAGCGAAATGGGCTGGGATGAAGAACGTACGCAAGCTGTGGCCCATGCCATCGAATCCCACAGCTATTCGGCCAACATCACCCCGATTTCACTGGAGGCGAAAATCCTCCAGGACGCCGATCGCCTCGACGCCATCGGCATGGTCGGCGTCGCGCGGCTGTTCTACGTCTCCGGGCGCATGGGCAGCCACCTCTACGATGCCGCCGACCCACAGGCAGACCATCGAGAGCTGGACGACAAACGCTTTGCGGTCGACCACTTCAAGACCAAGATATTCGCTTTGGCAGAAGATTTTCAGACCCAGGCGGGCAAAAACATGGCCCATGTCCGGCATGAGCGGGCGCAGCGGTTCGTGCAGGAGTTCATGGACGAGGTGGGGCGGTAGGCCTCACCCGTCAGGATATTTTTGTTCAGAGGGTGATTTGCGACGGCTCATGGGTCTTCAGCCAGTCGACCAACGCGACGTTCATCCGAGTTTGCCAGCCCGGGCCTGATGCCCTGCCCTCAAATCACAACAAATCTGCAATATTTCCCTTCGATGTCATAAAGACATCATGGAAGCACTTTATAACCAACTCTCCGGTGTATTCGTCTTTGGGATTGGTTGCTGTGAAAAGGTTATCGCGTGGATCTTTACGTCCTTCGTCCAGGCCCGCGTTTCTGCGGCGTTTCAGGATTGCTCAGCGGTTAGTCCTATGTTTTGGCGTGACTGCGTTGTTACTCATCGCCCTGGGGGTGTTTTCATTGCTGCAGATGCAGAGCATCCGCGATCAGGGTGAAGCCGTGGAAAGCGGCTCGCTGCCCAGCATTGCCATGGCCGATGCGATTGCCATCGACCTGATCAAGCTGCGCGGCGAAAGCGCCAGGCTGATTGCCAATGCCGACGATCCCGGCGCAGTGGTCACCAGCAAGATCAACGTCGAACAACTGAAGAACGACGTCGAGAAAGGCTTCAGCGATTACCTGGCACACGCCAGCGATAGCACTGAACGTGATTCCATCAAAGCCTTGCAGGACGCCTACAGCGCATTCATGCCCGGGCTCTACGAGGAAATCGGCCTGATCGAGCAACGCAAACTCGATGACGCGCGGATGCTCATCAACACCTCGCTGAGCCTGCAGGGCGATCTGATGGACATGCAGGTGCAGCTGCTGCGCGAATTGAACAAGCAAAGCGCTTCGGCGGCCGTCGAAACCGCCGGGGCGCGCTTCCAGCAGACTCGCATCATCGCTGTGAGCGCGATTGTCGTGGCGTTGGTCCTGACCCTGCTGCTGGCCTGGCGCCTGAGCCTGAGCATCATCGGCCCGCTGCGTCAGTCCCTGCACATCGCCAGTACCATCGCCGAAGGCGATCTAAGCCCGCAGCCGATACCGGACGGCAAGGACGAAACCGCCCAGTTGCTGAAGATGCTTGGCCAGATGCGCGCCAATCTGCACGGCACCATCGACCAGATTTATGCCGCCGCCAGCCAGTTGAGCCAGTCGGTGCAGGAAATGGGGGCGATTGCCGAAACCAGCGCCCGTAACCTGCAAATGCAGAATGATGAAATCGAACAGGCGGCGGTGGCCGTCAATCAGATGAGCCAGGCAGCCGTGGAAGTGGCCGATAACGCCAGCAGCACCTCGAGTGAGTCGAAGGCGTCCAACGAAGCGGCGGCCGAGGGGCGTATGCGTCTGACCGGCACCATTGATTCGATCAAGGAGCTGACCGACAACGTCCTCGATTCGTCGCATCAGGCAGATGGCCTGGCTGAGCGCACGCTCAGTATCAGCAAGATACTTGAGGTGATTCGCGCCATCGCCAACCAGACCAATCTGCTGGCCCTGAACGCGGCGATCGAAGCGGCGCGAGCGGGTGAGGCCGGACGCGGGTTTGCAGTGGTGGCCGACGAAGTGCGCTCCCTGGCCCAACGCACCAGCGCCTCGACCACCGAGATAGAAAGCCTGATCAACGATGTACAGCGCAGTACTCAGGACACCGCCCAGACCCTGCGCGTCACCGCAGCGCAGGCCAGTTCCACCCTTGAGCAGGCGGCGGCGACCAGTCAGGCGCTGACGGTGATCATCAGCTCGACCTCCACCATCAGTGATCGCAACGTGCTGATCGCCAGTGCTGCCGAACAACAGGCGCAGGTGGCCAACGAAGTGGACCGCAATCTGAGCAGTATTCGCGACTTGTCGACGCAGTCGGCGAGCGGTGCGCAGCAGACCACCGTGGCGAGTAATGCACTGGCGATGCTGGCGACCAACCTGAATACGATGGTGCAACGGTTCGTGCTGTAACGCTTGAAACCGACCAGTAGGAGTGAGCTTGCTCGCGATCAGTGCTTTTTAGACGACAGAGGTTCGTCGGCTGAGCAAACGCACCGCGGGCAAAGCTCACTCCTACAGATCATCCGTCAGAGCAATCACTCCCCCAACGGGCGCAACCGGTACTGCGGCGGCAGCTGCTCGAAACCGCTGATCGTCGCGTTCAGGCTTTTCCAGCGGCCATCCTTGATGCCGTAGATACAGCCGTGGATCGACAGTTTCTGCCCGCGATGCCAAGCGTTCTGGACGATGCTGGTGTGACCTACGTTCGCCACCTGCTGAATCACGTTCAATTCACACAGACGGTCGACGCGCTCTTCCTCGGTCGGCAGCTTGCTCAGCAGGTCGCGGTTCTCGTAGTACAGGTCACGAATCGAACGCAGCCAGCCGTCGATCAGACCCAACTGGCGGTCCTGCATCGAGGCGCGCACACCACCGCAGCCATAGTGGCCGGTGACCAGGATGTGTTTGACCTTGAGTACATCGACCGCGTACTGGATAACCGACAGGCAGTTCAGGTCGGTGTGCAGCACGACGTTGGCCACGTTGCGGTGGACAAACAGGTCACCGGGCAGCATGCCGACGATTTCATTGGCCGGGACACGAGCGTCCGAACAACCGATCCAGAGGAATTCCGGCGTCTGCTGGCGGGCCAGTTTGGCGAAGAATTCTGGGTCCTCCTCCTTGATGGCAGCAGCCCAACGTTCGTTGTTGTCGATCAGGTCTTGTAATTCGTTCATGCGTTGATGCCTCGGAAATGATGCCCAGCTATGACTGGCGCTCGGCGCGCGGGGTCACGTCTTTTTGCCACTACCGGTCGTGAAGCGGAGGGAATCTTCACCGCGGCCCCCGGTCCACCCATTAAGAACGCACACAATGAGGAATTCATCATGAACGATACACGCCGCCCCTTCGATGCCACCCAACCTGAACCTATCGATGACAACGAAGACCGCATGGGTTCGATGGAAGAACTCAACTTCAACGATAATAACGAGCCCAGCGGACGGATTGGCGACACGATCCCTGCAGACGAGCTGGAAAACTACATTCCCGACGAGCGTGCGCGAGAAGCCGGCATGACCGGGGCCTCGATGGACGATCACAACCCGACTGACGACGACATGAGCCCGGAAACCCTGATCGACGAGGACGGCGCTCGTTCGGCCAGGGAACCGGGGGAAGGTGGCCCGGCGGACTTTGATCTGAGTATTGTCGATGAAGACGAAATCGGCGCGGGGGGTGGTCTGGATGAAGAAGAAATGGCCATCCTCGATCCGCTGGATGGCAAGCCTGGCGTTTAACCGACCCCGTTTGCTCCGGGAGTTCGTTGCAGGAGGTCAGAGCCAGTGCAGCAGGACTTGCTGGCGGTAACGTTGTTGAAATCGCTACCGCCGGCAAGTCGAGCTGCTGCACAACAGGTGCACTAGTCGAGCAGCGTGCAGGCCATGACCAGCGCATCCTCACGCCCGCCCACTGCCGGGTAATAGTCCCGACGTCGGCCAACCTCGTTGAAGCCATAACGCTCATACAAACGGTAGGCCGACTGGTTGCTGGCGCGCAATTCCAGAAAGCACTCACGACCGTTGATCTCGTAGGCACGCTTCATCAACTTGTCCAACAGCAGCAGGCCCAGGCCTCGCCCCTGGCTCTCAGGCTTGACGGTGATGTTGAGCAGGTGCGCCTCATCGATGATGACGTTGATCACGCCGTGGCCGACCTGTTGGTTGCCCTCGAACATCAGCCAAATCTCGTAGGACTTCAGGCCATCGAGGAAGATGCCTCGCGTCCACGGGTGGCTGAAGGCTGCGTATTCGATCTTCAGTACCGCATCCAGATCTGCTTCGGTCATGCGGCGAAACGTTACGGCATCACTCATTTACGCTCTTCCAACGTCCCATCAATTGGCGCATGGCACGCCATACGTCGGCCTTGCGCTGAGGCTCGTCCATCAATAATTCAAGGCCCGGCAGCGCCCAGGCTGATCCCAGGCCTTCGACCTGGAATTCTAGATTGTAGGATTGGGCGTCGACCTCACCGGCAAACCGCACCGCTGGCAGTCCGATCAGCCACAGGCAAGTGCAGGGTTCGTCTTCGACCCGGGCGTAGAGAAAACCCTGAACGAAATCCCGCGCCGCTTCCGGGCCTTGATCCATTTGCCCACGCACCAACAACGGCCAGCGCACGGGTTCTCCGATGATCTGCGGGCTGTCGGGCAACCCGGCAGCGCGCAGCATGTCCTTGAGCAATAGATAGGAAGGGTCGCGGCTCTGGAATGGCTCGCCGGTGGCCAGCTCTACCAATAGCAGACAGCTACCCGCGCGCAGCAATTGCAGGGCGAACCGCGGTGGCGGCACCACCGCAGGCTTGACCGCCGCGAGGGCCGGTTCATCCCGCGGGGCGGTTCTGGCAGCAGGTTTGACTGCAGACGAGGGCCGCGGCACTTCGATTTTAGGCCGCTCGACCGTCCGCGCGACCGATGCCGGCCGGGCAGGCGCTGGCTCGGGGCTCGCTGGCGCAACCACAGCCGGTTGCCTGCTCTCGACGACTTCGTCGATAAACGCCGGCAACGGCGCAAGCAGCTCCGGGCGCGAGGGCGCAGCAAAAGGCAATTCGGTACGCGGCAACCAGCTGACCACCTGCATGGCGGTCAGATAAGCGCGGCGGCGAGGCTCGTTGAGCAAGGGACAGCCACCTGTGAATAAGTCAGGAGGGGGATTCTACAGACCTTCGCTGCTTCACGCCGCAGTTGATCGACTGAGGGTGAAAACCGACGGCCGCGATGCAGTACAATTGCCGCTTTTATTTGCCAACCAGCGGCTATCCGATGATCGAACCTAAGCGCGTCTTGCGCGCCCTTGCCGAACACTGGGCGCTCCTTGAGCCTCTGTGCGAGCATTTCGACCAAGGCACCCTGAGCCTCAGCGAACTGCGTCTGCAACTGGCCGCCCAGCAACTGGAAAGTACGCCACAGGACATCACCAACCTGCTGGACGTGTGGATTCGCCTCGATATTCTGGTGCCTGTGGCCAAAAGCCCGAACCGCTTCGAGCTAAACGCTCAAATCCACGACTTCCTCTCCTATCTGCGGCGTGAGCACCGCCTGGGGCTGTGCCTGGAAATCGAAGCCTACCTGCGCCATCTGGAGCGCCTGGCCGGGTATATCCAGGAAGCCTTTGATGCGCGCGATGCCAATGACCTGGCCCGCCAGCTTCGCCTGCTCGATATGCGCGTGCGCGACGTCCTGAAGAAACTCGCCAACGACGAACAGGCGCTGGTGTCGGTGGCGGACCGCGCCAAGACCAGCGATCGGCAGATCCCGTTGCGTCAGCGCTACGCAGAAGTACTGGCGACCTGGGACGAATACGTCGAGCCTATGATTCAGCTGGTCAACGCCGACGGCGCCTTCGAGCAGGGCGTGCGCAAGGTCGAGAACGTGCTGCTGCGCATGCTCACCGATCAGCAACGCCTGGGTCATCTGGTCGACGACGACATGCTGCTGCGCACCCACGCGCGAATCCTCGAAATGCAGACCAGCGCACAGCTGACCCTGCGTCATGCGCGCGAACTGCTGTTGCCGCTGCGCGAGGAGGCCCGTCGCCACAACGCCGTGACCCGTGGCGCCGCGTTGGCGCTATCGGCGATCCGCCGCAAGGGCATCGACGCGGTACCGCAAGCCGCGATGCCGATGTTCACCCGTGCGCAAAGCACCTTTCTTGGCAGCGCCAATCAGGTCGAGGCGTACGTTTACGCGCTTGCCCGTTTCGAGCCCAAGCCGGCGCGCTTCCCCAAGGCCAGCGTGACTCGCAAGGGCGAGCTGCCCAAGGCGCCGCGCACGGTCAGGGAAATGCTCGAGCGCTGCGAAGACGCCCTGCCGCTGCCAGACCTGATGGTCTGGTTGCTCGAGCAGGAGCCCACCGGCGCGACCGACGAATTGTTGTACTGGTTCTCGCGCCTGTCGCGGGAAAAACGCTTCAAGCGCGAGCGCCTTGAACGCCGCGAATACCTGACTCAGGAGCACCGCGTCAGCCTGCGCTCCTTCGCTCTGCTCTCGAGCAAAGACGCTACCCCAGAGAACTCCGAGGGCACCGCCCATGCATCTTGACCTATCCGAACTGTCCCAGCTGGCGCCGATCTTCCGCGAGCTGTTCAAGGGCTACCACGTCAGCCGCCGCGACCCGGAGTTGTACGCCCAGTTGTCCAACTTCCAGGACCAGTACCGCACGCTGTTCAAGGCCCTGGGCTTCGAGCTGGTCTGCGACACCCGTGGCTTCTATTACTTCGTGCCGGATCTGGCAGCCGCGCAGGTCAACAAGACCGCCCAGCGCCTGGCGCTGTTCACCTTCATTCTGGTCGAGCACCTGGCCGACCAGGGGCGCGATCCGGTGGCCGTACTCGATGGCGGCAGCCTGGGCCGTGAGGAACTGCCATCGCTGCTGGAGAAATACCGAGACCTGTTTCTGCAGGCCGAAGTACAGACTCAGGAGGAGCTGGAAGAAAAGATCATGCGGCGCATGACCCAGCTCGGTTTTGCCGCCGAAGAAGTGGGGATCTACCGCTTCCTGCCGCCGATGCATCGCTTCCTCGATGTTTGTCTGTCGGTCCAGCAGGACCGGGATCTGGCCGCCAGCCTGCACAGCGACCTGCCACTGCCAACGCCCGTGCTGATCGACGATGACAGCGACGAGAAACTGTTGCGCACCGACGATCCTCTGGATCTGGCGGGATTCGAAGAAACCGACGACACCGAAGAGCAGGCCCTGGCCCGCGCGATCGCCGAAGAACAGGAGCTTGACGCATGAGCCAGGAACGCTACGGCATCCGCCGCTTCGCCCTGCTGAACACGGCCGGCTACAGCCTCGGGCTGTTTCCGCTGGAACATCCGCTGTCGGTTTACGGCGCGAACAACCTGGGCAAGAGTGCGTCGATCAACGCGCTGCAATTCCCGATTCTGGCGCGCATGTCCGATATGAGCTTCGGCAAATACAGCCTCGATCAGTCACGCCGCTTCTACTTCGCCTCGGACACCAGCTACATCCTGGTGGAAGTCGCGCTGCCCCACGGCCCTCACGTCATCGGCGTGGTCGGTCGCGGGCCTGGTGGCGGTTTCGGTCACCAGTTTTTTGCCTACGCGGGTAAGCTGGATCTGGCGCACTATCAGAAGAACGACACCTGCCTGCGCCAGAAAGAGCTGTTCACCAATCTGGAGAGCCAGGGCCTCAAAGCCTACGAACTCAAGCCTGACGAACTGCGTCGTCTGCTGGTCGGCGGGCACACCTCGATTCCGCTGGACCTGACGCTGATTCCGTTGCGTTCGACCAGTGAGCAGAGCCTGAAGACCTTCCGCGCGCTGTTCATCAATTTGCTGCACATGCGGGAAATCACTGCCGCCAAGCTCAAGCAGTTGTTCCTCGACGCCTTCGAACACAGCTTGCGTTCCGGTAGTGTCGATTACATCGCAGCGTGCGAAGAAGCCTTCCGTGATGTACGGCGCATGGAGCAGGACTACAACGCGCTGGTCCTTGCCGGCCCGCTCGTCGAGGCCTTGGCCAATGGTGTGAAGCAGCGCGACATTTTGCGTGGCAAGCTGCATCGCCTGTCGCCATTGCTCGACTCGTTGCTGGGCACCTGGCAGGACTATTCCAATGCACGCAAGGAAGAGCTGGTCATCCAGGCCGAGCACTATCGCGGCCAGCAGGATGCATTGCAGAACGATCAACGCGGCGGCACTCAAGAGCTGATGCGCCTGGAGCGGGAAATCAGTGGCATTCAGCGTTGGATCGGCGAGCTGGCGGTACTCAAGAACCGCTTTGCGCTGGTCAACGATGTCAGAACCCTGGAGCAGCAACTGCTGGCCGCCAAGGACGCACACGATGAGCTGGCCGGCGCGCTTGCGCAATCACGCCAGTTCACTGCCGAAGATCTCGACGAGCGCCTGCGTGATCTGGAAAAACGCCTGAAGTCGGTAAAACATCAACTCGATCACGCTGATAACAACAGCTACGCCCGCCTGCGCGAAGAGTTCTCGCAGCCGGATGTCGAACGCCTCATGCGTCTGTTCAATAGCGCGTTGTTCAGCCTGCCACTGGGTGAGCAAGGCATTGCGCTGGACGACGGCGATGCGTGGGTCAAGTCTTTGGAAGCCATCCTTGACGGCTTCAAGGGTGAACGTTTCGAAGTCCCGGGCTTGTCGGTCAACCTGTCGCAGATCGAGCCACCGGCCCTTCAGGCGCTGGCCGACCGTGCGGCACTGCGTGATCAGAAAGAGCGTCTGGAAAAAGAACTCAAGCAGCTGAAAACCCAGCAGGCCGTTGCAGCTGATCGCGCCGCAAGCAAAACCCAGACCGAAGCGCTGTATCAGCAGGTGCTGGATGCGCAGAAAGCCCTGGAAGACTTCCGTCGCACCCAGACCTTGAGTGCCGAAGAAGCTGAAAAACTCGAGCAGCTGGAGCAGATGGAGGCCGCGCAGGATGAACTCAAGCGCTCCAGCGACGCCTTCACCGAGCGTGTCCAGCAGCTGTCCGCCAAGCTGCAACTGGTCGGCCGTCAGATTGGGGATCTGGAGTCCAAGCAACGCACGCTGGATGATGCCCTGCGTCGCCGTCAGTTGCTGCCGACCGACCTGCCATTCGGCACGCCGTTCATGGAGCCGGTCGATGACTCGCTGGAGAATCTGCTGCCACTGCTCAATGACTATCAGGACAGCTGGCAGGGCCTGCTGCGTGCCGACGGTCAGATTGAAGCGTTGTACGCACAGGTCCGTCTGAAGGGCGTGGCCAAGTTCGACAGCGAGGACGACATGGAGCGCCGCCTGCAGTTGCTGATCAACGCTTACGCGCACCGCACCGACGAAGCGCTGACGCTGGGCAAGGCTCGTCGTGCCGCCGTTACCGACATTGCGCGCACCCTGCGCAACATTCGTAGCGATTACGACAGCCTTGAGCATCAGCTGGCCCTGTTCAACCGCGAGATCAACCGTCGTCAGGTCTCCAACCTGGAAAGCTTCCGCATCGTTCTGGCACCTAACAAGGAAGCGCTCAAGCACATTGACCAGATTATCCACAGCGCTGGTCAATACGAAGAAGGCGAAACCCTGTCGGTGTTCGACCTGAGTCAGAGCGCAGAGCAGGACAACAAGAACGAAGAGGCCAAGGAATACCTGGCACGCCTTGTAGCGGCGAACCACAACCAGTTGGGTCTCAAGGACTTGTTCGAACTGGCGTTCGAGATCACCAAGGTCAACAGCCAGCCGGTCATTCACACCGACATCGATGGCGCGGCGTCCAACGGCACGACCATGACTATCAAGGCGCTGACCAACATGTATCTGTTGTTGCACCTGATGGACCGTGAACAGGCCGGCCGGATCCGTTTGCCTTATTATCTGGATGAAGCAGCCGATATCGACGAAAGAAACCAGGCTGCGTTGTTGGAGACCAGCTTGCAACTGGGCTTCGTGCCTATCCTTGCGAGCGTCAAGCCTCAGGTGTCGGCTCACGTTGCGATTGACCTTGAAGGCGGCAGCGGACCTGCCGGCATCTACATCGATGAGGCGGACTGGAAATACATTCAGCGTCGTGACGAAGTGAAGGTGGTGAAAGCTGTCGAAGTGGCCGAGGAAGCCGCCGAGTAAGCGGCACTCGACGTTAACTGGAAGCCCTGCAGCGATGCGGGGCTTTTTTGTGGGTCAGTGTCTGAGAGGGAAATGGTCGAAGGAGCCGTAGCGGGAGTCGAGGTTACTGCCGCCGCGCACGTGGTGGTGTGGTGTGTGGTGTGGTGTGTGAGTGACCAACCAACTGCAAGTTTTTCGCGCGCAAAAACAAAACCCCATCTGCGTGAGCAGATGGGGTTTCGGAATTTAATCTTGACGATGACCTACTCTCACATGGGGAAACCCC
>NZ_JBJDOA010000001.1:692117-809403 GCF_044900785.1 Pseudomonas sp. NPDC087358 | reverse complement strand
CGCCAGATTGCGGTGACTGTGAAGATGACATGCACCGAAAGTTTGCAACACGAACGCACCTGATCACATACCCGATTTGCTGAAGCGAGGCCATAAGGTCGCGAGTCAGTACCCGAATTTCTTGACGACCATAGAGCGTTGGAACCACCTGATCCCATCCCGAACTCAGCAGTGAAACGATGCATCGCCGATGGTAGTGTGGGGTTTCCCCATGTGAGAGTAGGTCATCGTCAAGATTAAATTCCGAAACCCCATCTGCTCACGCAGATGGGGTTTTGTTTTTGCGCGCGAAAAAGTGATGCCTTCCTCTGTTAGTCTTCTCCCTCTTCAAATGCCAAGGAAGCCGTTATGCCGGTGACGTCCAACCTCAATCCCGGGTTCATGGTGGTTCATGGCAACCGCCTGGATGAACTGCGCAGCCTGGTGGTGTCCTGGATGCGGCGTTACCCGCTGACGCCGTTGGAGAACGAAATTGCTCTTGTGCAGAGCAACGGCATAGCCCAATGGCTCAAGCTCGCTTTGGCAGAAGACGCTCAGGATGACGATCAGGGCGGATGTGGTATCGCCGCTGCCATCGATGTACAGCTTCCCGGCAGCTTCATGTGGCAGCTCTATCGGGCAGTACTGGGCAAGGATGAGATTCCGGAAACCTCCCTGCTCGACAAGGCGCCGCTGACCTGGCGTTTGATGCGCCTGCTGCCTGCGCTCATCGACCAACCGCATTTCGAGCCGCTGCAACGTTTTCTGACCGCCGACACGGATCTGCGCAAGCGCTATCAATTGTCGGAGCGACTGGCTGACCTGTTCGACCAATACCAGGTGTACCGCGCCGACTGGCTGGAAGACTGGGCGGCTGGCAAACATCAGTTGAAGAGTGTTCGGGGCGAGATCAAGCCGCTAAAGGCGGAGAATTGCTGGCAGGCCGAGTTGTGGCGCGCGTTGCTGCACGACGTCGGGGCTCAAGGCATGTCCCAGAGTCGTGCCGGCGTGCATCAGCGCTACATCGAACGCATCACCAGCATGACCGAAGCGCCGCCGGGCTTGCCTGCGCGGGTCATCGTCTTCGGTATTTCTTCGCTCCCGGCGCAGGCGCTGGAGGCATTGGCCGGGCTGGCTCGCTTCAGCCAAGTGCTGTTATGCGTACACAACCCGTGCCGTCACCACTGGGCAGACATCGTCGCTGACAAGGACCTGCTGCGCCATGAGTACAAGCGTCAGTCGCGCAAGGCAGGAATGCCCGTGGTGCTCAGTCCCGATGCGCTGCACCAGCACGCCCACCCCCTGCTCGCCGCGTGGGGCAAACAAGGTCGCGACTACATCAACTTGCTCGACAGCTACGACGACCCCAACAGCTATCGCTCGGTGTTCCGCGACGGCCGTATCGACCTGTTCAGCGAGGGCGACCCACACACCGTTCTCAACCAGCTTCAGGACGACATTCTCGAACTGCGTCCGCTGGGCGAAACCCGCGAGCTGTGGCCAGCAGTCGATATCAAGACAGACCGTTCCATCCGCTTCCATGTCGCCCACAGTGCCCAGCGCGAAGTCGAGGTGCTGCATGACCAGCTGCTTGCGCGTTTCAGCAAAGACCCGGATCTACGCCCGCGCGACGTCATCGTCATGGTGCCGGACATCGACAGCTATGCGCCGCACATCCGCGCCGTGTTTGGTCAGCTCGATCGCGACGATCGCCGTTTCATTCCTTTCACCCTGGCCGACCAGGGGCAGCGTGGTCGCGACCCATTGCTGATTGCTGTCGAGCATTTGCTGAAGATTCCTGACAGCCGTTTCCCGGTCAGTGAGATTCTCGATCTATTGGATGTACCGGCCTTGCGTGCGCGCTTTGGCATCAATGAGCGCGACCTGCCAACCCTGCACCGTTGGATCGAAGGCGCCGGTGTCCGCTGGGGGCTCAATGCCGAACAGCGTGAAGGTCTGGGACTGCCTCAGGCATTGGAGCAGAACAGCTGGCACTTCGGGCTGCGTCGGATGTTGCTCGGCTACGCGGTCGGTGCAGGCGTCGCTTATGACGGTATCGAGCCCTACGATGAAATTGGCGGGTTGGACGCCGCGCTGATCGGGCCACTGGTGGCGTTGATCGATGCGCTGCAGGTCGCCCACAACGAGTTATCGCAACCGGCCACTCCTGCGGCTTGGGGCGTGCGTCTGCAGGCGCTCATGCAGCTGTTCTTCAGTGCCGACAGCGAGCATGACGACTACCTGCTCAGCCAACTGGAAACCCTGCGCGAAACCTGGCTGCAGACCTGCGAATCTGTTGCCCTGATGGAAGAGCTGCCACTGACCGTGGTGCGTGAAGCCTGGCTTGCGGGGCTCGACCAGGGGCGCCTGTCGCAGCGTTTTCTCGCAGGCTCGGTCAACTTCTGCACGCTGATGCCCATGCGCGCGATACCTTTCAAGATCGTCTGCCTGCTGGGGATGAACGACGGTGATTATCCCCGCGCTCAGCCGCCATTGGACTTCGACCTGATGGGCAGCGACTATCGCCCTGGCGACCGCTCCCGTCGTGAGGACGACCGTTATCTGCTGCTCGAGGCACTGCTGTCCGCTCGTGATCAGCTCTACGTCAGTTGGGTAGGGCGCAGCATTCGTGACAACTCCGAACGACCGGCCTCGGTGCTGATCGGTCAATTGCGCGATCACCTTGCCAGCGGTTGGCGGCTGGCCGACGCCGTTGACCCCGAGGACGACAATAAGCGTGATCCAGGCCAACAGTTGCTGCACAAACTGACTCTGGAACACCCGCTGCAACCCTTTAGCGCCAAGTACTTTCAAGAAAGCATGGAGTTCTTCAGTTTCGCCCGCGAATGGCAGGTGCTGCATGAGGCCGCGGCCGAGGCTGGCGAAACGAAGATGCTTGCGAAACACCAGCAGGAAGAACCCCTGAGTCTGATGCAGCTGCAGGATTTTTTGCGCAACCCGGTCAAGCACTTCTTCAGTCAACGTTTGAAGATTTTTTTCGAAGTCGCCGAGGCGCCGCTCGCCGATGAAGAGCCCTTCGTGCTGGATGCGCTTGAGCGTTACGGGCTCAGCGACAGCCTGCTGCAAGCGGCGTTGATCGACCCCGAGCACATCGACGCAGCGCTCAGGGCCCGCGCCATTCGCCTGCAAGCCAGCGGGCTGTTGCCCATGGCCGGGTTCGGCACCTTGCTGCAGGATGAGCTGATCGAGCCGCTGCCCGACCTGGTTCAGCGCTACCACGATCTGTTGTCCAAGTGGCCCCAGCGGCTGCACAGCGCGCTGCCGGTGACCTATCAGCATCAGGGCGTCGAACTCGACGGCTGGGTCGATGGCCTCTATCAAAATGCTCAAGGCCAGTTGCTCGCGGTGACCGCAATCCCGAATGCGATCGGTGGCAAGAAGTCGCGCAAATGGCATCGCTTGAGCAAACCGTGGGTCAACCATCTGGTGGCGTGTGCCTGCAACCTGTCATTGACCACCGCACTGGTCGCCAGCGACGAAACCCTGCTGTTGCCACCGCTGGACAACGACACCGCAAGGCGAACGCTCAACGATCTGCTGCTGGCCTGGCAACAGGGTATGCAACGACCGCTGCCAGTGGCGATCAAGACTGCGTTCGCCTGGCTGGGGCAGGGCGACGAGGTGAAAGCCGAGGCGGCCGCGCGCAAGGCCTACGAAGGCGATGGCCAGACCAGCAACGGCGAGCGTGCCGAGAGCACAGCCCTGGCCCGCCAATTTCCGGATTTCGACGCGCTGCTCGGCAGCGAGGAGTTCGTCGGCTGGAGTGAGTCGCTGTACAAACCCATATTCGACGCGCCCTGGCAGTCCCTGTCCAGTGAGGAGGCCTGAGCATGAGTGACGCACAACAACCGCTGGCCCTGCGCTTCCCGCTCAAAGGCAGCCAGCTGATCGAAGCCAGCGCCGGCACCGGCAAGACCTTCACCATCTCGGCGCTGTATCTGCGCCTGGTGTTGGGCCATGGCGGTGAGCTGTCGGGTTTTGGTCGTGAGTTGCTGCCACCCCAGATTCTGGTGGTGACCTTCACTGATGCCGCAACCAAGGAGCTGCGTGATCGGATTCGTACGCGACTGGCCGAAGCCGCGCGCTTTTTTCGTCAGGAGATCGAAGCCCCCGACGCGTTGATCACTGATCTGCGCAACGAGTTCTCGACAGAGCAATGGGCCGGCTGCGCCAGTCGCCTGGACATTGCTGCGCAATGGATGGATGAGGCGGCAGTCTCGACCATCCATAGTTGGTGTCAGCGCATGCTCCGTGAGCACGCCTTCGACAGCGGCAGCCTGTTCACCCAGAGCCTGGAGACCGACCACAGCGATCTGCTGGGCGAAGTGCTGCGCGATTACTGGCGCAAGTTCTGTTACCCCATGAGCGGTGATGCGCTCGCCTGGGTGCGTGACAACTGGGGCGGGCCGGCGGCCTTGATGCCGCGGGTTCGCGCAATGTTTGGCAGCGAGCGTGCCAGCATCACGCAGACCCCGACCCAGTTGATCGAAGCGTCTATTCAGGAGCGCCGCGAGACCTTGCGCCAGCTCAAATCGCCATGGGCCAATTGGGCTGCCGAGTTGCATGCCATCTGTCTCGATGGGGTGGCGTGTAAAGTCGTCGACGGCCGCAAGATGCAGGAGCGCTACTTCAGACCCTGGTTCGACAAACTGATCGCCTGGGCCAACGATGACCAGCAGGAGCAGCTCAACCTGGGCACCGGCTTTACGCGCCTGACGCCTGACGGTATTGCCGAAGCATGGAAGAACAACCCGCCTTCGCACCCGGCGTTCGAAGCCATGGTCGAGCTCAAGGTGGCCCTGGACACCCTGCCAACCCCCGACGCCGCGGTGCTTGAGCACGCCGCGCAGTGGGTGGGCGCGCGGTTTGAGGAAGAGAAGCGTCGCCGTGCCGAAATGGGCTTCGACGACATGCTGCTGCGTCTTGACGCCGCCTTGCGTGGTTCCGGCGGCGAACGTCTGGCCACGTTGATTCGCGAACAGTTCCCGGTCGCGCTGATAGACGAATTCCAGGACACCGACCCCGTGCAGTACCGGATTTTCGACAGCATCTATCGCCTGGATGCCAACGATGAAAGCACCGGGCTGTTCCTGATCGGCGACCCCAAGCAGGCGATCTACGCCTTCCGTGGCGCCGATATCTATACCTACTTGCGCGCCCGTTACGCGACCACCGGCAGGCTGCATACGCTGGGCACCAACTTCCGCTCCAGCCATGCCATGGTCGAGGCGGTGAATCATGTGTTCGTGCGCGCGGAGAACAGCAGCGCCGGACGTGGTGCGTTTCTGTTTCGCAGCCCGGACGACAATCCGGTGCCGTTCCTCAAGGTCGGTTCGCAGGGTCGCAAGGAAAGCTTTGAAGTGGACGGTCAGGTCGCCGCCGCATTGAATGTCTGGCAATTGCACAGTGATCAGCCGGTCTCGGGCGTGGCTTATCGTCAGCAGTTGGCCGCCAGTTGTGCGAGCGAGATCGTGCGTCTGCTCAACGCCGGTCAACAGGGCCGTGCGGGCTTTGCCAAAGAGGGCGAGCTGCTCAGAGGTTTGTTGCCGGCCGACATTGCGATTCTGGTCCGCGATGGCAAGGAAGCTCAGGCCGTGCGTGGCGAACTGTCGGCGCGTGGCGTACGCAGCGTTTACCTGTCGGACAAGGACTCGGTGTTCGCTGCGCAAGAGGCCCATGACCTGCTGGCCTGGCTCAAGGCCTGCGCGGAACCTGACGCCGAGCGCACCCTGCGCGCCGCGCTGGCCTGCATCACCCTCGACCTGCCACTGGCCGAGCTTGAACTGCTCAATCAGGACGAACTGGCGTGGGAAAACCGCGTCATGCAGTTTCGCGACTACCGCCGCATCTGGCGCACGCAGGGCGTGTTGCCGATGCTGCGTCGCCTGCTGCACGACTTCAAACTGCCCCAGGCGTTGATCCAGCGCAACGACGGCGAACGCGTGCTCACCAACCTGCTGCACCTCTCTGAACTGATGCAGCAGGCGGCCGCCGAGCTGGACGGTGAGCAGGCGCTGATCCGTCACTTGGGTGAGCATCTTGCGTTGTCCGGTCAGACCGGCGAAGAGCAGATCCTGCGCCTGGAAAGTGACGAGCAACTGGTCAAGGTGGTGACCATCCACAAGTCCAAGGGGCTGGAATATCCGCTGGTGTTCCTGCCATTCATCTGCTCGACCAAACCGGTGGATGGCAGTCGCCTGCCGCTGCATTTTCATGACCCCGACGGCCATGCGCAGATCAGTCTCAAACCCACCGCCGCGCTGATCGAGCAAGCCGACAACGAGCGTCTGGCCGAGGATCTGCGTCTGCTCTACGTGGCCCTGACGCGCGCGCAGCACGCTTGCTGGCTGGGCGTTGCCGATCTCAAGCGCGGCAATACCAACAGCTCGATCCTGCACCGTTCGGCCTTGGGTTATCTGCTCGGTGGGGGTGACGCCCTGGCTGATTCAGCCGGGCTCATCCAGTGGCTGCAGTCACTGGCGCAAAACCAGCCGGCGCTGCGGGTTGACGTGGTACCGGAGCCGACCGACGAGACCTTCAGTGCACCGCGCAGCGAGGTCGCCTTGAGCCAGCCGCGCATGCCTCGACGCAGCGCCAGGGAGAACTGGTGGATCGCCTCCTACAGCGCCTTGCGCATCGGCGACACCATCACCGACAGCGGTGATCAGTCACCCGACAGCCCGCAGGCGCAGAAGCTGTTCGACGATGAACGCCTGGACCCGGACGCGCCGCGCGAGGTGCTGGTCAGCGGCGGCGACATCCATCGCTTCCCCCGCGGACCCAACCCCGGCACCTTCCTGCATGGTTTGCTGGAGTGGGCGGGCGACAAGGGTTTTGCCGCCGCTGCCAGCGATCCTGCGGCGCTGGAAAAAGTGGTCGCCCAGCGCTGCAATCGCCGCGACTGGAAAGGCTGGATCAATACCCTCAGCGACTGGCTCGGACACCTGCTGGGCATGCCGCTGAGTCTGGGCGAGGAGACTCAACCGGTGGCCTTGCGTGCGCTGGACCAGCCCAACCAGTATCGCGTCGAGATGGAGTTCTGGTTCGCCTGTTCGAAAGTCGATGTGGCGCAGATGGACGCGCTGGTTCGCCGTTATACCCACAATGGCGCGCCTCGGGCTGCGGCAGAAACCGTCTCGCTCAACGGCATGTTCAAGGGCTTCATCGACCTGACATTCGAGCATGACGGCCGTTATTACGTAGCCGATTACAAGTCCAACTGGCTGGGTGTCGACGACGATGCCTACACCCATCAGGCCATGGAAAACGCGATTCTCGACAACCGCTACGACTTGCAATACGTGCTTTATCTGCTGGCCCTGCATCGCCAGCTCAAGGCACGGCTGAGCGACTACGACTACGACCGGCACATGGGCGGCGCGGTGTATCTGTTCGTGCGCGGCAGCCGCTCGGCCAGTCAAGGCGCCTGGTTCACCCGACCGCCTCGTGAGCTGATCGAAAGCCTCGATTTACTGTTCCAGGGACGCGCCGTCATCGAGCAACAAGCCCTGTCGGGAGACCTCGCATGAATCGCACCTTTGCTCATTTGCTGCCCACGCCGCTGGACGCCGAGCGCCTTTGCGAGCTCCAACCGCTGAGCCGGGTCGATGACCTGCTGCTGTTGCTTGAGCGTTGGGTCGAGCGCGGATGGCTGCGCGCGCTGGACAAGGCGTTTGTCGCCTTCCTTGCCGACCTCGATCCGGCGGCGGATTCGCTGGTACTGCTGGCGGCGGCACTGACCAGCCACCAGCTGGGTCACGGGCACGTTTGCCTGGACCTCTTCGAAACCCTCAAGGAGCCGGACTTCGCCCTGTCGCTGCCGCCTGAAGGCGATCTGTTGTCGACGCCGATGTTGCTGCCTTCGGCCTTGCTCAAGGCGCTGGATGGGCCGACCTGGTGTCAGGCGCTGGCCGACAGCAAGCTGGTGGCCAGGGCTGGCGATAACAGCGAGGCCGCGGCAGAAAAGCCGTTGGTGTTGTCAGATCGGCGCCTGTACCTGCGGCGCTACTGGACCTACGAGCGCAGGATCGATGCCGCGTTGCGTCGGCGTCTGGCCCAGGCCGAGCCCGCGCCGGATGATCTTGCGCAGCGTCTGGATGCCCTGTTCGGCCCGGCCAATCCTGCGCCCGACGCGCTGATCGACTGGCAGAAGCTGGCCTGTGCGCTGGCCACCCGTGGTGCATTCAGCATCATCACCGGCGGCCCCGGCACCGGCAAGACCACCACCGTGGTGCGCTTGCTGGCACTGCTGCAATCGCCGGCCGTTGAAGCCGGTAAACCGCTGCGCATTCGTCTGGCCGCGCCCACCGGTAAAGCGGCAGCGCGTCTGACCGAGTCCATCAGCCATCAGGTGCAGTCGCTGCAGGTGACTGAAGCGGTGCGGCAGAAAATCCCCAGTGAGGTGACCACTGTCCACCGTCTGCTCGGCAGCCGTCCTGGAACGCGGCATTTCCGGCATCACGCGGGCAACCCGTTACCGCTGGATGTGCTGGTGGTCGACGAGGCATCGATGATCGACCTGGAAATGATGGCCAACCTGCTGGATGCCTTGCCGCCCCATGCGCGCATGGTATTGCTCGGTGACAAGGATCAATTGGCATCGGTGGAAGCCGGTGCCGTGCTGGGTGATCTGTGTCGTGATGCTGAAGCCGGGATGTATAGCCCGCAGACCCAGGCGTGGCTGGCGGCGGTCAGTGGCGAGGACTTGAACAAGAGCGGCTTGCAGCAAGGCGACGACGCACGGCATGCGCTGGCCCAGCAGGTGGTGATGCTGCGCCATTCCCGGCGCTTCGTCGCAGGCAGCGGCATTGGTCAGCTCGCCAGACTGGTCAATCAGCAGCAGGATCAGGAGGCCCGCTCGCTTCTGCTCAACGGCGGTTACACGGATTTGTATTCACTGGCGCTCAAAGGTGAGCAGGACCGCGCGTTATCGCGGCTGTTGCTCGACGGCCACGCCAATGGGCCCCAGGGTTATCGGCACTATCTGGGCGTGATGCACGCGCAACGACCGCAGGGACTGGAGACGATCGAAGATGCGCGCTGCATCGAGTGGGCGCGGCAGGTCTTGAACGCATTCGACGAATTCCAGCTGCTGTGCGCCGTGCGTAAAGGGCCTTGGGGCGTTGAAGGGCTGAACCAGCGGATCACCCAGACCCTGTTCGCCGCGCAGCTGATCGAGAGCGATCATCAGTGGTACGAAGGTCGCCCGGTGCTCATGACCCGCAACGACTACGGCCTGGGCTTGATGAACGGCGACATTGGCATCGCTCTGCGTCTGCCCGAGGGGCCGGTGGAGGAGCATCGCCAGGCCCTGCGCGTGGCATTCCCGCGTAACGATGGCAGCGGCGGGGTGCGCTTCGTATTGCCCAGCCGGCTCAATGATGTGGAGACGGTGTACGCCATGACCGTGCACAAATCCCAGGGCTCGGAGTTCGCCCACACCGCGCTGATCCTGCCCGAGGCGCTGAACCCGGTGCTGACCAAAGAGCTGATCTACACCGGCATCACCCGGGCGAAGCACTGGTTCAGCCTCATTGAGCCACGTCAGGGCGTGTTCGAAGAAGCGCTGCGACGCAAGGTCAAGCGCTTGAGCGGGTTGATGCTGGAGTTGTGAAGCGCGTTGTAGCAGTCCGGCTGCCGGCGGTGGCGTTTTTGAGTTCGCCACCGCCGGCCAGCCGGACTGCTACACGGACCTGATCGTCTGCTACGCCGGCACAGCCACTCAGGCTTCCTTGCGAACCGGCTCCTGAGTGACTGTGCTGTCCAGCCCCATGAACTTGCGAACTCGCTCGCCGCACTGATCGGCCAGGATGGCCTGTGGCGACGCATCGACCTGCACCACGCCGTTCTCCATGAAGATCACTCGGTCGGAAATCGACAGCGCGAAATCCATCTCATGGGTGACGATGAGCATGGTCATGCCTTCCCTGGCCAGATCACCAATCACCTTCAGCACGTCGCCTACCAGCTCCGGATCCAGCGCGGACGTTGGCTCATCGAACAGCATGATTTGCGGGTCCATGGCCAGCGCGCGGGCGATCGCCACCCGTTGCTGCTGACCGCCGGACAGTTGATGCGGGTACTTCTGCGCATGGGCCAGCAGCCCGACTTTATCGAGCAGGGCGTAGGCCCGTTGTTCGCTGATGGCCTTGTCGCGGCCGTGGTAACGCGGCGCCAGGGTCACGTTGTCGAGGATGGTGCGGTGAGGAAACAGGTTGAAGTTCTGGAACACCATGCCGATGCGCTGCACGCCCCGGCGGATCTGCGGCGCATTGGGGCTGTCGCCGGCGTGAATGAAGCCTTCGCCGAAGAGAATGATTTCGCCCTTGTCGATGGTTTCCAGGCTGTTCACGGTCCGAATCAGCGAGGTCTTGCCCGAGCCCGACGGACCGATGATGGAAATCACCTGACCGGTATTGACGTCCAGGCTGATGCCCTTGAGCACCTCATGATGACCGTAACGCTTGTGAATGTTGATCAGCTGCAACGCTGGCGCCGCACCCGGGCCGCAAGCGGCGCGCTGGGCTGCCGAGGGCTGCACCACCAGGCTTGAACGCAGCTTGCTCAAAGCGCTGTCATCGAGGGTCTGCGGCTTGCGGTTGTTCAGCTCCAGATGCTGCTCGAGCCAATGAAACAGCCAGCCGAACACGGTGACGATCATCACGTAGTACACCGCTACCGCCGACAGGGTTTCCATGACCAGAAAGTTTTGCGCATACAGGCGCTGACCGACCGTGAGCAGTTCGGTCAGGGAAATGACCGACACCAGCGAGGTCAGTTTCACCACCGTGATGTATTCGTTGATCAGGGTCGGCAGCGAGATACGAAACGCCTGCGGAATGACGATCAGACGCTGCATGCCGATCAGTCCTACGCCCAGCGCACGACCGGCTTCCTTTTGCCCCTTGGCGACCGAGATCAGACCGCCGCGATGGATTTCAGCCATGTAGGCCGCTTCGGTGACAACCAGTGCCAGCAGGCCGGAGTAGAAGGGGTTGGACAGCACCTCGCGAGTGATCGGAAACATCTGCGGCAGGTTATAGGTGAACACCACCAGCACCAGCAGCGGCACACTGCGAAAGAACCAGATATAAATCGACGCCGGAACGCTGATCCAGCGCGCGGTCGAGAGCTTGGCCGAGGCCAGCAGGAAGCCCAGCAGCATGCCGATGAACCAGCCCAGCGCGCTGAGCTCGATGACCGTGATGCACGACTCCCAAAAGTCCGAGACCGAGAACAGAGAAAAAAAGTAAGACCATTCGAATTGCATACACACCTCAGCGGGGAAACCCTGGGGTAATCCCCTGTCAAACAAATTACCTGTAGGAACGCCACCCCGGTCACTCCTACAGGGGTAAAGCATCAATCGACCTGTAGCAGTCCGGCAAACGGAGCGCCGCCCGGCCGAGCTACTACAGGGCTGTCACTGAATCAGTTAGTTGGCTCTTCCAGGTTGTACTTCTTCAGCAACGCTGCGTACTCGCCGGACTTCTTGGTTTCGTCGAACGCCTTGAGCAAGGCCTGATACAGCTCGTCGTTGCCCTTTTTCACATAGATGCCCAGCGTCTGCTGGTAGATCGAATGCTCGGTACTGACCACCACACGGCCTTTGGTGCGTTCGGCGATCATGCCGGCGGCGCCGTCGATTTCAACCTGGGCCTGAACGTTGCCGGACAGCAGCGCCTGAGTCACTTCCGGCGCAGACGGGAACTCGCTGACGGCAATGGCGCCCTTGTTGTTGGGCACGCAGTAATCGGCTGACAACTTGTTGAACTGAGCGACCCAGGTCGTGCCTTTTTCCAGGCCGACTTTCAGGCCGCAGAGGTCTTCCGGCACCTTGGGTTTGATGGTGCTGTCTTTGAGAACCATGATCGCCGCGCCAGTCTTGGCGTAGGCGATGGTCTGGGCCTGGGTCTGACGTTCAGGGGTGATGTACATGCCCGAGATGATAGCGTCGTAGTGACCGGCATTGAGGCTCAGGATCAGGCTGGAGAACTTGGTGTCGACGAAGTCCGCCTTCAGGTCCATGTGCTTGGCCAGCAGGCGCGACAGGTCCGGGTCGGAACCGACGACGTTTTTCTTCTCGTCATAGGATTCGAACGGTGGATAAGTGATCTCCATGCCGACCTTGAACTGCCCGGGTGTCACGGTGGTGTCGGCCTGAGCCAGGGTCGCCTGCAACAGAGAGCCGCCGAGCACGGCGGTGGCAAGAACGGTCAAGCGAACAGCAGTGTTCAAAGTGTTGCGCATCGTCGGTGACTCCACGGAAGGTAAGTAAGGCACGGTGTGTTCTGGATTCATGGGGCTTGTGGGGTCGCGTCGCATCAGGACGCGTCCTGTGCCTGATTCTTCAAATGGCCAAAGCTCGATGGCTTGCGGGCTTTTTCGTACAGCTTGAGCTCGCCGTTCTCGACCTTGCGCCGCAAGTACTGATAGGTCTGCAGGGCCTGGCCGAACATGTGTTCGCCAATGGTGATTTCTTCGTATTCCTTGCTTCCCATATCGAATTGGGGAAGCGGCTTGATCTGGGTATGGAAGTCACAGGCGAAAAACAGCGGAAACGAGTAACGCTCCTCGCTGACGGTGCGTACCCGATGAGCCGTAGCAACGAACGTACCAGCGGTCATGACTTCCAGCATGTCGCCAATGTTGACCACAAAAGCCCCGTCCACGGGCGGCGCGTCAATCCACTGGCCCAGATCGTTCATCACCTCAAGGCCGGGTTTGTCCGCCAGCAGCATGGTGAAGCACTCGTAATCGGTATGCGCACCAATACCGGGCGCGTCCTGTGCCGCGTCGTCGAACGGATAATGGATCAAGCGAAGTTTGGAGGGCGGGCGCGTGACCATCGCCTCGAAATAGCCCTCTTCCAGGCCCAATGCCAGTGCGAACCCGTCGAACAGCCGACGGCCCAAGGCAAACACGGCGGCGTAATAGGCTTCCACGGCGGGGCGGAAACCTGGCAGGTCCGGCCATTCGTTGGCGCCGATCAGCGGCGTCTTGGCGATGACCAGCGGGTCTTCATCGCCGACTTCAAAACCGATATCGAACGCTTCCTTGTGATCTGGCTTGCCCTTGGCGTACACCTCTTCGCCTTCCGGCACGAAGCCCTTGTGGCTGCGCGAAGTGCCGATGTAGTGCTGCATCTTGTAGTCCAGAGACTGAGCAAACAGATCCTTGGCGGCCTGACGCAAGCCGTCGATCAGTCCTTGTTCGATGCCGTGGTTTTTGACGTACAGGAAGCCGACTTCCCGCGCCGCCTTGCCCAGCTCGTCGGCTACCGCCTGACGCTGGAGGATGTCGGCGCTGAACAGACCGGCGATGTCGACCACCGGAATGCTGTTGAAATTGGCGACCTTCGGGGCCGCCGCTTGAGACTGATCAGGCATGGCGAAACGCTCCTTATCGACTTGTTTTATGGGTGAAGCGCTGGAAGTGTTCACGTTCGGTCTTGCCCATCCACACGTTCAGCGACCACAGATCGGCCACCGGCACATTGGTGAAGGGTAGGTGATGCAGGTAACCGTCGGCGCCGAATTCGGGGGTCAGGGTGCTGACCTGATAACCACGCGCCTGCTGGGACGTCCAGACGGCCTCCCAATGCTGCTGATGGAAGGCCAGCTCACTGGCACGCTCAGGCGCGGCGGGGTGCGGGACTTGCGGGCCCTGGTCATAACCGACACGGGCCTGAATGTGATGGACGCGCTCGACGAACGCGCTGAGGTCGTCCTCGGGATCGTTGAGCAGGCGCTCACAGGTGACGATCCAGTGGCTGATGTCGCTGGTGAAACGCAGATCCGGCAGCTGACGAATCAGCTCCAGGGTCACCCATGGATTGAACAGCGAACGGGCGCGGTGGGTTTCGAAGGTGACCATCTGCCCATGCTTGCGCGCCAGCTCCAGCGCCTGGCCGAAGAACTCCACCTGCTGCGGCAGTTGCCAGCGGTCATTGCCTGCAAGCACGTTGACGAAGCGCGGGTTCAGTTCGGTGGACCAGGCGAGTTTGTTTTCCAGATCGATCAGGTGCTCGGCAGTCGTCGCCGATTGTTCAGGCAGCACGTCATATGCCGTGAAGACAGTTGCGATGTAAGGCAGGTGGTTGGCGCGCAGGAAGGCGCCCAATTCAGCACGCTCGACGGGCGTGAGCGGCAGGCGCGCTTCCATGCCGTCGAAACCGGCTTGCAGCAACTCATCGAGTGCCTGAGCCCTGGGGGCGGTGTAGCCCCACATCGTGCGGAAGATTTCCAGTTTCATCGAACGTCCTCAAAGATTGCGTCTGGCGACTGACAGGGTGACCTTGGGCATAGCTCCGCCACGGCGCGGGCCGAACGGGGGTACAACGGCAGTCACATCTGAAAAAGGCAATCTTCGGGCCGTGTCTCTAGTGGACGGGCTCCTTTATTGGGGCCGATCTTAGGTTCGGCCGATGAACGGAAAGAATAGGAAAGCTCAAATGCATAGTTCAGAGATTTCTAAACTATGGTGGCGAGGTGCGATGTAGACACGAATCTTGCAAATCACCCTGTGTGTGGGGGTGAGCTCGCTCGCGATTGCAGGGTGTGTGTCCCAGGGTGTTGGCCTTGGGCTTGACCCATCGCGAGCAAGCTCGCTCCTACAGTGGCCAAGCGTGTGGCAGGGGCAGGCGCGTCAATCCACAAACCCCATCTCACGGGTCTGCCCCAGCAAAAACGCCTGGTTGGCCTCGGTGGTGGTGCGGATGTAATCCCACAACAAGGTAATGCGCTTGAGCTTGCGCAAGTCTTCGCGGCAGTACATCCAGAATTGCCGGGTGATGTTGATCTGCGCTTCGAGTACCGGCAGCAATCTTGAGTCCTGCGCCGCCAGAAAACACGGGAGGATCGCCAGCGCCCGGCCCTGCAGGGCTGCGACGTACTGGGCAATGACGCTGGTGCTGCGCAGATTGGCATGGGCGCCGGGCAGCAGATTGCTCAGATACAGCAGCTGCGAACTGAATGCCAGGTCGTCGACGTAGCTGACGAAGCGATGCTCGGCCAGATCCTCCACCCGCTTGATCGGCGGGTGACTCTCCAGGTACGCCTGGGTCGCATACAGCCGCAGGTTGTAATCGCACAGCTTGCAGCAGACGTACGGACCGTGTTCGGGCCGCTCCAGGGCAATGACGATATCGGCCTCGCGCTTGGACAGGCTGATGAAGTGTGGCAGCGGCAGGATATCCACCGAGATCGCCGGATAAACGTCGGTGAAGTGGCTCAACTGCGGGGTAATGAAGAAGCTGCCAAAGCCTTCGGTGCAGCCCATGCGCACGTGCCCCGACAGTGCAACCCCGGAGCCTGAGACCTGTTCGCAGGCAATGTGCAGGGTGCTTTCGATGGACTCGGCCGAGCCCAGTAACCGCTGGCCCTCGGCAGTCAGGATAAAGCCGTTGTTGCGAGACTTTTCGAACAGCAACGTGCCAAGCGATGCCTCCAGCGAGTTGATCCGCCGCGACACGGTGGTGTAATCCACCGCCAGCCGCTTGGCCGCCGTGCTGGCCTTGCGGGTACGCGCCACTTCGAGAAAAAACTTCAGGTCATCCCAGTTCAATGCGCTCAGGGAGGTGATGTTTTTTTGCATGTTGAACCTGCTTTTATGTGCGTTCTTATTAGAAGTTTGCACATCTATACTCCGAAGCACGGGGCAAACCAACGTATTACGGTTCCGTGTTATCACCTGTGTAGAAGCGAGCTTGCTCGCGATAGGGGTCTGTCAGTTGCCGATGAGTGTAGCGACCGCCATCGCGAGCAAGCTCACTCCTACAGGGAAAGTGCCAGCTGAGATACCCGAAAACCGCACCACCTACATGCCATAACACCCTGCACAAAAATAATAAGCGGAGGAGTTTATGAAGAACGCTATAACGGCGAATCCCGGGGTGCCTGATCCCGGTATCGCAGACGCCAGCACGACACCAAAGAAGGCCAGATCCTACCGGCTTGCCGGCGCGGCGAGCATGGCCGGCACGACCATCGAGTGGTACGACTTTTTTCTCTACGGCACCGCTGCCGCGCTGATCTTCAACAAAATCTTCTTTCCTGCGCTGGACCCGATCATTGGCGTGCTGGCGGCGTTCGCCACCTACGCGGTGGGGTTTCTCGGACGGCCGCTGGGCGGAATCCTGTTTGGTCACTTCGGCGACAAAATCGGACGCAAGTCGATGCTGTTGTTCACCCTGATGCTGATGGGGATTCCGACCATCATCATCGGTCTGATTCCGACTTATGAGCAGATCGGCTACTGGGCGGCCGTGCTGCTGGTCGCCATGCGTTTTCTGCAAGGCATGGCCGTCGGTGGTGAATGGGGCGGCGCGGTGTTGATGGCCGTCGAGCATGCACCCGAAGGGCGCAAAGGGTTCTACGGCAGCCTACCGCAAACCGGTGTCGGCGCAGGTCTGGTGCTGGCATCGCTGGCGATGGGGCTGGTGTCGAAACTGCCGGAAGCCGACATGCTCAGCTGGGGCTGGCGCCTGCCGTTTCTGGCAAGCGTCGTGCTGCTCGGCGTGGGGTGGCTGATCCGCCTCAAGGTGCCCGAATCGCCTGACTTCGAGAAGCTGAAACGGGACAACATCGCGGTCAAGGTTCCGCTGTTCAAAGTGTTCCGCGAACACCCGCGAGAAACCCTGACCATCATCGGCGCCCGCACGGCCGAGAACGCCTGGTTCTACATGTCGGTGACCTTTGCGCTGGCCTATGCGGCCAACCAGTTGCAGATCCCTCGTGCCGATATTTTGAGCGCCATTACCGCTGGCGCCGCGCTGTCGCTGATCACCATGCCGTTGTGTGGGCATCTGTCCGACAAGGTGGGTCAGAAGCGCCTGTACTTCGCCGGTCTGTTGCTGCTCTGCGCCTTCGTTTATCCCTTCTTCGCCATGCTCGGCAGCCGTGAACCGCAACTGGTCTGGTGGGCGATGGTGCTGGCGGTGGGCGTGGTGTTCCCGATTCTCTACGCGCCGGAATCGCTGCTGTTTGCCCGGCAGTTTCCCGCCGAGATTCGCTACAGCGGCATCTCGGTATCAGTGCAGCTGGCCGGTGTCCTGGGTGGCGGCTTCGCACCGATGATCGCCACGCAGCTGCTGGCCATGGGCGGCGGCAATCCGCATTACGTGATCGTGTATTTGATCGGCCTGGCACTGGTGGCGCTGGTCTGCACGGCGCTGATGAAGCGCGACCCGCCACGTTACAAAGCCCCCTAGCAGCCTGGCGTGGCAGCGGTGGCGATCTTTCGGCCCGCCATCGCCAGCCAGCCGGACAACTACACAAGAGCATCATCGGTGCTGCCCAAATGGCGCCGCTTCGAATGGAGAACATCGAGATGAACGTTTCACTGAATCAGAACGACACCACAGTGGCCAGCGTAAAACTGCTGATCAACGGCCAATGGGTGCAATCGCAGACCCGCGAATGGCTGGACGTGGTCAACCCGGCGACCCAGCAAGTGCTGGCCAGGGTACCGATGGCCACCACCGACGAGGTCGACGCCGCCGTCGCCGCCGCGCAAGAAGCTTTCAAGACCTGGCGCTACACCCCGATTGGTGCACGCATGCGCATCATGCTCAAGCTGCAGGCATTGATTCGCGAGCATTCCAGACGCATCGCCGAGGTCCTCAGCGCCGAACAGGGCAAGACCATCGCCGATGCAGAGGGCGATATTTTCCGCGGTCTGGAGGTGGTCGAGCATGCCTGCTCCATCGGCACGCTGCAGATGGGCGAGTTCGCCGAAAACGTGGCGGGCGGGGTCGACACCTACACCCTGCGCCAGCCGATCGGTGTCTGCGCCGGCATCACTCCGTTCAACTTCCCGGCAATGATTCCGCTGTGGATGTTCCCGATGGCCATCGCCTGCGGCAACACCTTCGTGCTCAAACCCTCCGAGCAGGACCCGATGTCGACCATGCTGCTGGTCGAGCTGGCCGTGGAAGCGGGCGTCCCGGCGGGCGTGCTCAACGTGGTGCACGGCGGCAAACAGGTGGTGGACGCCATCTGCACGCACAAGGACATCAAGGCCGTGTCCTTCGTCGGCTCGACCGCTGTTGGCACCCATGTTTACGACTTGGCGGGCAAACACGGCAAACGCGTGCAGTCGATGATGGGCGCTAAAAATCATGCGGTCGTGTTGGCCGACGCCAACCGCGAGCAGACCCTCAACGCCTTGGTCGGCGCCGGTTTCGGTGCCGCCGGGCAGCGTTGCATGGCCACCTCGGTGGTGGTGCTGGTGGGCGCGTCGAAGCAGTGGATACCCGATCTGAAGGCGCTGGCGCAAAAGCTTACGGTCAATGCCGGCAACGAACCGGGTACCGACGTCGGGCCGGTCATCTCACGGCGCGCTAAACAGCGGATTCTCGACCTCATCGAAAGCGGCGTGAAGGAAGGCGCCACTCTTGAGCTGGACGGGCGCGGGATCACGGTCGCAGGTTATGAAGACGGCAACTTCGTCGGTCCGACCCTGTTCACCGGCGTGACCACGCAGATGCAGATCTACACTCAGGAAATCTTCGGCCCGGTGCTGGTGGTGCTGGAAGTCGACACGCTGGACCAGGCCATCGAACTGGTCAATGCTAACCCGTTCGGCAACGGCGTGGGCCTGTTTACCCAGAGTGGTGCGGCGGCGCGCAAGTTTCAGAATGAAATCGACATCGGTCAGGTCGGCATCAACATTCCGATTCCGGTGCCGGTCCCGTTTTTCAGTTTCACCGGTTCGCGCGGCTCCAAGCTGGGCGACCTGGGTCCATACGGCAAACAGGTGGTGCAGTTCTACACTCAGACCAAGACCGTCACCAGCCGCTGGTTCGACGACGACAGCGTGAATGACGGCGTGAACACAACGATCAATCTGCGTTGATCGATGCCGCAACGACGTAAACCTGTAGGAGTGAGCGTGCTCGCGATTGCGATAGCCCTGTCATCACACCGGTGACTGACACAATCGATCGCGAGCACGCTCACTCCTACAGGTGATCGGTGTCGGTTGCACCACTGAATCTGAACAGGGAGAACAACAATGAAAATCGCATTCATCGGTCTGGGCAACATGGGCGCGCCGATGGCACGCAATCTGATTCGGGCCGGGCACCAGTTGCACCTGTTCGACCTCAACACTCAGGTGCTGGCCGAACTCGCCGAGCTGGGCAGTCGCATCAGCGAATCACCCAAACATGCGGTGCAGGGCGCAGAACTGGTGATCACCATGTTGCCTGCCGCAGCCCACGTTCGCGCGGTGTACCTGAATGACGACGGCGTCTTGGCGGGTATTGCCCCGGGTGTACCAGCGGTCGATTGCAGCACCATCGATCCGCAGACCATTCGCGACGTGGCGGCGGCAGCTGAAAAACAAGGGGTCATGCTGGGGGATGCGCCGGTGTCCGGTGGTACCGGTGGCGCTCAGGCCGGCACGCTGACGTTCATGGTTGGCGCCAGCCTTGAGCACTTCACCGTGCTCAAGCCGATCCTGGCGCAGATGGGCCGCAACATCGTCCACTGCGGCGACGTCGGCACCGGGCAGATTGCCAAGATCTGCAACAACATGCTGCTGGGGATTTCCATGATCGGCGTTGCCGAGGCCATGGCACTGGGCGACAAGCTGGGAATCGACACGGCGATTCTGGCCAACATCATCAACAGTTCGACCGGGCGCTGCTGGAGCTCGGAGATGTATAACCCCTGGCCTGGCATCGTCGAAACCGCCCCGGCGTCGCGAGGCTACAGCGGTGGGTTTGGTGCCGAGCTGATGCTCAAGGATCTGGGGCTGGCCACCGAGGCCGCCAGAGTCGCTCATCAACCGGTGATTCTCGGGGCCGTGGCGCAGCAGCTGTACCAGGCGATGAGCCTGCGCGGCGATGGCGGCAAGGATTTCTCGGCGGTGGTCGAGGGTTATCGGAAGAAGGAGTGAGCGGGGCATGTGCTTGGTCCGACACTTACTTACGGACCATGCACAAAACCTGTGGGAGTGAGCTTGCTCGCGAAGACTGACTTTGAGCCGCTGAAAATGCGGCGAATGTACAGGCCCCCTCGCGAGCAAGCTCACTCCCACAGAGAGCCGTGTCAGGCAGACATCTCTGGGGTCAACCTTGAGCCCTCGGCCCGCTGTAATCCTTGGCCCATTTTTCCTGAGCCAGCAAGTGCTGCTTGAACCGCTCGATCTGCTCGGCCACCCGTACCGGCGACGTCCCGCCCCAACCGCTGCGCGCTGCAAGCGCTGCATCCAGCGTCAGGCTCTGCAGCACCTCAGCTGTCAGCCGGACATCGGTCTGGGCCAGCATTTCCGGGGTCAGCTCTTGCAGCCCGATGTCCTGCGTTTCGCAGAGCTGCACCAGTTGCCCGGTGATCTCGTGAGCTTCCTTGAACGGCACGCCACGCACTGCCAGCCAGTCGGCAACTTCTGTGGCCAGGGTGAAACCCAGTGGCGCCTGACGCAGCAGTTCCTCGGTACGCACAGTCATCGTCCGAACCATACCAGCGAACGCTGGCAGCACCAGATTCAGCGTGTCGACTGCATCGAACACAGCGTGTTTGTCTTCGCTCAGGTCGCGGTTATACGACAGCGGTTGCGCCTTGAGTACCGACAGGATCGCCGTCAGCGAGCCGATCAGGCGACCCGATTTGCCTCGTGCCAGCTCCGCGATATCAGGGTTCTTCTTTTGCGGCATGATCGAGCTGCCGGTGGCGTAGGCATCATCCAGTTCGACCCAGCGAAATTGCCGCGATGTCCACAGGCAGAACTCTTCGGCCATGCGGGAGATGTTGATGCCCAGCATGCTGGCGCAAAACAGGAATTCGGCGACGTGATCGCGACTGGCTACGGCGTCGATGGAGTTCTCGCAGGGGCCGGCGTAGCCCAGTTCAGCGGCCGAGCTTTGCAGGTCGCGGGCGATGGCCGAACCTGCCATGGCAGCGGCGCCCAATGGCGACAGGTTGAAGCGTCGATCCCAGTCTTGCAGCCGCTGGATGTCACGATGAATGGCCTGCGCATGCGCCATCAGGTGGTGGGCGAAGACAATCGGCTGGGCTTGTTGCAGATGGGTGAAGCCCGGCGCGACGGTGTTGATGTGTTGCTCGGCCTGACCGACCAGTGCGTGCTGCAGTTGCAGAATCGACAGGGTCAGCAGACGAATCTGGTCACGCAGAAACAGGCGCATGTCGTTGGCCGTCTGGTCGTTGCGCGAGCGACCGGCGCGCAGCTTGCCGCCGAGCGTGCCGAGGCGTTCGGTGAGCAAACGTTCGATGAAGGTGTGTACATCCTCGTCGGCGGGGATGGGCTGGACCTTGCCAGCGGCGAAGTCCTGATCAATCGACTGCAGCGCAACGATGATGCGCTGTGTCTCGTCGGCATCCAGCAGGCCGGCGCGCTCAAGCTCATGAGCATGGGCCTTGCAGCCTGCAACATCGTAGGGCGTCATGCGGAAGTACACGCTGGGCGAGCGTGAAAGGTCGGCCATGGCCTGGGCCGGAGCGGATTTGAACCGCGCGCCCCACAGGCGCTCCGTAGCATCAGACATAAACATTTCCCCTCAGATACGTTGATGGCTGGCGAACCAGGCGTCGTTGACGTCGGGGGATGCTAGGAAAAACCGCCGGCAGGGGAAACGTTTCAAATGGCAAGTGGACTTGGCAGAAATGGAAACCTGCCGTACAGGTCCTGCTGAACGTCGCCGCTGTATGTAGCAGTACGGCTTGTCGGCGGCAGCGATTTCAAGGACGCCACCGCCGACAAGCCGTACTGCTACACAGAGTTATTGCGCAGACCGCGGTGTTCAGGCGTTCAACAGTCCATTGAGCTCACCCTTGCGCTCGAGCAGCGCCATGTCGTCGAAGCCACCGACGTGATGCTCACCGATGAAAATCTGCGGCACGCTGCGACGACCGCTGCGCTGCATCATGATGTTGCGTTGCTCCATCGAGGTCTGGACATTGATCTCGGTGTAACTCACACCCTTGGTCTTGAGCAGGTTCTTGGCGGCCACGCAGTACGGGCAGATAGTGGTGGTGTAGATCGTGACTTCAGACATGACAATGAACTCCGTAGTCGGCCCTTGGAATGCGGCCCGGGATGGATTTCCAATGGCCGGATGTCCAGTCCGACCATTATGACGGGCTTCATCTTATAGACATTTGCCGGAATTTCAGCGTCAACAACGGCTATGAAGGCGATAGAGCCTGATTATCAAAACAGCCGCCAATGCGACCGTCGCCGACCGGCTGCTGAATGTTGGCAGACCTGGATCAAAGCTGAGCGCTGACCACGATCTTGCCGATCATCTGCGGGTGCAACGCGCAGAAATACTCGAACGTACCGGGGTTATCGAAGCGGTAGCTGAAGCTGTCGTTGGTGTCCAGCGCGGCCGAATGAAACGCCTTGTGGGTCTCCATTACCGTGTGCGGGATCTGGTCATCGTTGACCCAGGTGACGTTGGTGCCCGGGGGGATGTTCAGATCCACAGGCGCGAACATGAACTCTTTGATATCGATGCGCACGTCCTGGGCGAAGGTTGGCAGAGCGACCATCAGGGTGCCGAGAAGGGCAAATTGCAGCTGCTTTTTCATGACCCAATGTCCTCACGGTTGATTCGTCGACGGCTACGGACGGCTTTGTTTCAGGTTCGCTGGCGCTATGCCAACGTCGAATCAATCAGCGCCAATGGGTGATCACCCTGGGTCGCCTTGACGTCGGTGATGCCCAGGTAATTGCGCAGCTGATCGGCGGGGACGGTCAGCGGCCCGGGGGCGGGCGCGGCGCCGGGCGCGGGCTGTGGATAAGCAGTGCCACGGGCGGTGTGGAAGGTGATGTTGCCTTCGACCTTCTGGATCACCTGATGAATGTGCCCATTGAGAACCGTGACCGAGCCGTATCTGCGCAACATGGCAATTGCCTGGTCGCCGTCCTCGGTGCCCCAGCCCCAAGGCTGGTAGAGCGTCCACAGGGGAATATGGGTGAACACCACCACCGGCGTGCTGGTGGATACTGCGCGCAGGTCATCGGCCAGCCAGGCCAGCTGATCGGCGCCCAGCGTCGCCTCGTGCCCGGCCTGGAAATTGAACACGTTGACCAGCGCGACGAAGTGCACGCCGTGGTCGTCGAAGCTGTACCAGCCGTTGCCTTTGCTACCTTTGCCGTAACGCTCCAGGTACAGCTTGCCGCCGCCCTCGTCGAGCGTGTCGTGCTCGCCGGGCACGTAATGCACGGTGGCGGGCAGGCCCTTGAGCAGCTGCGCGGCGGTGTCGAACTCTGCGGCCCGGGACAGGTGCGTGATATCGCCGGTGTGCAGGATCAGCGAGGGCCGCTGGGGCAAGGCGATCACCTTGTCGATCGCCTCCTGCAAGGTCTTGACCGGCTCGGGGTTGGCTTCCTTGTTGAAGCCGATGTGTGAATCACTGATCTGCACGAACTGAAAGCTGCTGTTGAGCGCCGCCGGGTCCGTTGGCTGGCCGTTGCTGTCGAGCGCGAAGGCGCGCGGAATGCCGCCGGCCAAGGCCCAGAGGACGCCGGCGCCGGCCCAGGCCGAACACTTGAGCAGGGTCCTGCGTTGCGGGTCCAGAGGCCCGTCGGTGCGCTTTTCGAATGTGTCGCGATGGCGGTTCATGGCGATGGCCTCGGTGGCGGCTCACGGTTTGAGCAGACATCCTTTACAACCGGGCGAGATGCGCTTTTATTCCGGATGAAAAAATAAGTTTTTATTTGCGGCTTTACGGGAATAAAACCCGGCGCATCGCGGTTATAGGGGGATCAGTGACCGGAGCCGACATGAAGCGATTTGAGGAATTGTTCGCGCCGCACATGGATGCCGCCTACAACCTCGCGCGCTGGCTCACGGGCGACGAGAGCGCCGCGCAGGATGTGGTGCAGGCCAGTGCATTCAGGGCGTTTCGCTTCGTTCACCGCTTCGTCGACGGCAATCCCAAAGCCTGGTTTCTGACCATCGTGCGCCACGAAAGCTATGGCTGGCTGAAGGCGGCTGGCGGCGGTCGCTGGGTGGCGCTGGGAGATGAAATTGCCGAAGACGACCTGGCGCTAAGTCACGCACAAACCCCGGAGCTTCTGGCCATGCATGCCGAGGATGCCCGGCTCATTCAACAGGCGTTGCAGGCGCTCGCCCCGGCCTTTCGCGAGGTGATCGTGCTCAAGGAACTCGAAGACATGTCCTACAAGGACATCGCGCGGGTGGTGGATATTCCGCTGGGCACCGTGATGTCGCGGCTGGCCCGGGCGCGCGCGATGCTCAGGCTCGAACTGCTGAAGTTGCACGCCCATGACTGACCTGAACTGCGCCACCTGCCGCACCACCCTGCACGGTTATCTGGACAACGAACTGGACCCGGCCGCCGCGCAGGCGATGGCGGCGCATCTGCACGGCTGTGCCGACTGCCGACAGTCCTACGAGCAGGCCCGGCTGCTGGTCGACAGCGTCAAACGCCGAGCCCCTTATTACGCCGCACCCGATCTGCTGCTGCGCAGTATCTTCGCAGCCCCACCGGAGCGGCAAAAAACATGGGCCTCGATCCTGCGCAACTGGCTGGCGCCGGCGTTTTCCAGCGCCGCACTGGCATTGGCGGCAGTGCTGTACATCGCCACACCTTCCGGCGAGCAGCCGTGGATGGAGGAGGCGGTGTCCAGCCATGTGCGCTCATTGATGGCCGGGCATTTGAACGATGTGGTGTCGTCGGACCGGCACACGGTCAAGCCCTGGTTCACCGGTAAACTGGATTTTGCCCCACCGGTGTATGACTTGACTGAACAGGGTTATCCACTGCTGGGCGGACGGCTGGACTATCTGCAGCATCAGCCGGCGGCAGCGTTGTCCTACGGCCGGGCGAAGCACCTGATCAATCTGTTCATCGTGCCTGCGACAGGCGGCGAAAAACCCCGTGAGGACCTTTCGCTGCGTGGCTATAACGTCGTTGCCTGGCAGCACGATCACATGCGCTTCATCGCCGTGTCGGATCTGGAAAGGGGGGAGCTTGAGGCGTTCAGCAAGTTGGTGGCTGATCACCTGTAGCAGTCCGGCTTGCCGGCGGTGGCGATTTCACCACCGCGACCGTCGGCACGCCATGCTGCTACCCAGGGTTGTGCGCCGAATCGGGCATCAGGCGAACACGAAATACTTGCGCACGGTCTCGACCACCTCCCATGTGCCTTTCATGCCCGGCTCGACGATGAACTTGTCGCCGGCTTTGAGGTGAATCGGCGCCTGACCCTCAGGGGTGATGATGCAGTAGCCTTCCTGGAAGTCGCAGTATTCCCACTTCACGTATTCAACCAGCCATTTGCCGGGGGTGCAGATCCAGGTGCCCATGATCTTGCTGCCGTCTTCGCTGGTGTAGGCGTTGAGGTTGACGGTGTGCGGGTCGCCGCCGATGCGCTCCCATTTGCAGGCGTCAACGACGGGCAGTGGCGTGGTGTCGCGAAGAACGGTGATCGGATTGCTCATGACTGCTCCAGAGAAGGTGGCGAATGTTGCGCTCGCCCACCTTAGGGGCCTCTGGGGCAGGTCAGTTGTCTGTGCTCGACATCGGGGTGTCCAGAAACGCAGTCTGCGCGCCCAGGCTGCGCAGCAGGGCCTGGGCGTACTGAGGCAGCGCGGCAAAGTCCGGCGCGCACAGCAGCAGTTGGCGATCGGCCCAGGGGTCGCTGAGCGGCACACTTTTGAGTTGTGCCGCCTGCTGGAAACGCTCCACCGCCGCCTGCGGCACGACACCCAGCCCTGCGCCGCGCAGCACCATGCGCATGACCCCATCGAAGCTTTCGGCACGCACGCGGGTTTTCAACCTGCGACCCAGATGCAGCGCCTGTTCTTCCAGATAGATGGCCATGGCGCTGTTGGCGCCAAGGCCGACGAACTCGTATTGCAGGGTCTGGCTGAAGCGCAGGCTCGCCAACTCAGTGCGCGGCAACCCGGCCAAGGGATGATCGGCGGGCATGATCAGGGTCAGGGGATCGGCACAAAACGCCAGGGTTTGCAGGTCGCTGGCGTCGACGGCGTTGGAGATGATGCCGATGTCGGCTGTGCCATGCCGCACGGCATGAAGGATGCGCAGGCTGGGATGTTCTTCCAGATTGATGTCGATGTTGGGATGGCTGGCGAGAAACTCGGCCAGCCGTTCTGGCAGGTGTTCACTGAGCGCCGAGGTGTTGCATAACAGGCGAATCTGCCCTTTGAAGCCTTGGGCGTAATCGGTGAGGTCGACCTGCAGGCGCTCGACCTGCTGCAGGATCAGTCGCGCATGTTGGCTCAGCGCCTTGCCCGCCGCAGTGGGGGTGACCCCGCGTCGGCCGCGTTCGAGCAGGGCGATGCCCAGTGAAGATTCCAGCCCGCGAATACGGGCGCTGGCCGACGCCAGGGACAGGTGACTATGCGCGGCGCCTGCGGTGATATTGCCGGCTTCGGTCACGTTGAGGAAAAGCTTCAGGTCGATCAGGTCGAAGTGCATTGGGCCTGCTCTTTCCGGACGCCGCCGGGGATTGCGGCTGGGCATTGAACCCCTGTAGGCGTGAGCTTGCTCGCGAATGCGTTGTCTCAGTCGTCATCATCGGGGCTGAAAAAATGGCGTCGCGAGCAAGCTCTCCCCTGCGGATACCTGCCGTTCAGGCTCTGTCCTGAGCGAAGGCTGGCTCAATATATCGCAGATTTGCAAATGCACTCAGCAGGCCCAGGATAGGCCCATGAATACCTTCCTTTCGCTGTATCAAACCATGGGCTGGAACCTGTCGCTGCTTGTGCTCGCGGCCTTTGTGCTGGCAGGCACGGTCAAGGGCGTGATCGGCATGGGGTTACCCACCGTCGCCATGGGCTTGCTCGGTGTGGCTATGTTACCCACTCAGGCTGCTGCGCTGTTGTTGATCCCTTCGACCATTACCAACCTCTGGCAACTGGCGGCGGGCGGCCATCTGCGCAGTTCGCTCAAACGCCTCTGGCCGCTGCTCGGCATGATCATCGTCGGCACCGGTCTGGGTTCTTATGGATTGGGTATGGGCGGCGCGCACAGCATGGGACGGGCATTGGGTGGCGCGCTGTTTGTCTATGCGCTGTGTGGGCTGTTCCTACCGACCCTCAAGGTGCCCCCTGCGGCAGAACCCTGGCTGGGTCCGCTGTGTGGCTTGATGACCGGACTGGTGACCTCGGCGACGGGCGTGTTCGTGATTCCGGCGGTGCCGTATATCCAGGGCCTTGGCCTGGACCGCAATCAGCTGGTGCAGGCGCTGGGGTTGTCGTTCACCGTGTCCACCCTGGCGCTGGGCGCCGGGCTTTTCTGGAATGACGCCCTGGGCGGTGCGCAAATGAGCGCTTCAGTGTTGGCGGTGATTCCGGCGCTGCTGGGCATGATGCTCGGCCAGTGGCTGCGTCAGCGCATCAGCGCCGTGGTGTTCAAGCGGGTGTTCTTTATCGGTATGGCGCTGCTGGGCCTGCACCTGCTGATCAGTGGATGACGCGACCGATCAGCGTACGGCTGACGACGGGCTGATCATTTCGACCCGACGAATATCGAAATCGCGCTGCAGGTACTCCATGCGTTGTTCAAAGAAGCTCGCCATGTGCGGCAGCGCCGAATGCACATCGAGGTGCGCCTTCGACTGCCAGATCTCGTAGAAGATGAACAGTGTCGGATCCTCCCGATCGCGCAGCATGTGGTATTCGATGCAGCCGTCTTCACTGCGGCTGGCGGCGACATAGCTGCTGAACAGCGCTTCGAATTCTGCCGCTTTTTCGGGCCTGGTCCGGGCATGAAGAATGAAACCGTGCATATCGCTCATGAATGCCTCCTGAAATGAAAGTGGAGAAATTCTAAGTCAACAATCTCGCCTCCATTCGTGCGTCTAAGACAAATGTTTTTTGTTCGCTGTCTGCTTATTCATTGCCCGCCAAATCGTTATCCTGCCGTCCATTCCAGTTTCCAACCCTTGCGGTTATTGAAGCTCGACTGCGGCCCCGATACATGCGGCCAAAGCTTGAGCAACGACGAGGTTTCACATGAAAAAAGTACTGTTCATAAACGGCGGCAAACAATTCGCTCATTCCGAGGGCCGTTACAACGCGACCCTGCACGAGGCGGCACTAGGGTTCATGGACCGCGCAGGGTGTGATGTGAAGCAGACGTTCATCGACGGTGGCTACGATGTCGCTGAAGAAGCGCAGAAGTTTCTCTGGGCGGACGTGATCGTCTGGCAGATGCCGGGCTGGTGGATGGGCGCGCCATGGACCGTGAAGAAGTACATCGACGAAGTCTTCACCGAAGGCTATGGCAGCCTGTATGCCAACGACGGTCGTACCCGTTCCGACAGCTCGCAGAAGTACGGCAGCGGTGGCCTTTTGCAAGGCAAGCAATACATGATTTCCGCCACCTGGAACGCGCCGCAGCAGGCGTTTGACGATCCCACCGACTTCTTCGAAGCCAAGGGCGTGGACGCCGTTTACTTTCCGTTCCACAAGGCTAACCAGTTCCTGGGCATGACCGGCCTGCCGACCTTCCTGGCGGTGGACGTGATGAAAGTGCCGAACATTGAAGCTGACGTGAAGCGTTACCAGGCGCATCTGGCGTCGGTGTTCGGCGTCTGAGACGGTTGCCGGAAATAACCCGCGCAGCCTGATCGGGGGGCGCGGGCAGGGTGTGTCAGGCGGGGTTTTTCACACTGGGTCGCTCTTGCACCTTGGCTTGCCAGGCCAGCAGCGCGGTGCATGCTTGCGGGATGGCAAGGCTGGCGAAACCGGCGAAGACCAGGCCGGCGTACACCGTGATATCAGCCATGGAGAACTGCTCGCCGGCCACATACGGCTGGCTGCGCAGCACCTGATCGAAATACTTCATGCCTGCCACCGCCTTGTCGCGCTGGCGGTTGCCCCATTCAATGCGACCTTCCCATTCCGGGCTCTTGTACGGTTGCAAGCCAGCGCCAAGTCCCGGTGTGGAGTGGTGGAAGTAGATCCCGACCGGGTCGGCCAGCTCCGACTCCGCGCGTTTTTGCATCATGTGGATGATGGCCTTTTCTTTCAGCGTCGTGCCGGTGAGCGTCGGGTTGCCATCCAGATTGTCCAGGTAATCAGTGATCACCGTGCACTCGGAAATGTAGGTGCCGTCATCGAGCTGCAGTACCGGCACGGTGCCGGTGGGATTGATCGCCAGGAACGCCGGCTGTTTGTGTTCAGCGCCGGGCAAATCGATTTTGATGAACTCGATCCTGGACGCCAGGCTTTTCTCGGCCAGCACGATGCGAATCCGTAGAGGGTTGGGGAAACCGGGAATATCAAAAATTTTCATGCGTGCTCCATAGCTGTCTATCTATCGGTAGGTATACAATGCGCGCAGAATATTTCGACTGTCAATGCCTATCTACCGATAGGTAAAATTAAGTGCCGAATGATCTTCTGGAGCATTCCGGCTTGCCGGCGCTGGCAATTTCCAAGACGCTACCGCCGGCAAGCCGGATTGCTATAGATGGACCCCATTGGCTGGAGAGATGAACAGATGACCACCGACACCCGGGAGACCATCATGGCGGTCGCCCGAAAAATGGTGCAGACCCGCGGCTACAACGGCTTGAGCTTTCGTGAGCTGGCCAAGGAAGTCGGCATCAAGAGCGCCAGCATTCACTACCATTTCCCGACCAAGGGTGATCTTGGCAGCGCGCTGGCGCGACGCTATACCGAGGACGGTCTGGCCTACCTGAGCGGCTTGCGCGCCGACTCGGATGATCCGCAGCGTTGGATCAAGGGCTACACCGAGATCTTCCGCATGGCGCTGCTCAATGACAATCGCATGTGCCTGTGCGGCATCATGGCTGCTGAATACGACGACCTGCCGCCAGAGGTTCGCGTGGAAGTCGATGCGTTTACCGACGTCAATGTGCAGTGGCTGAGCGAGGTGTTATCGACCTGCCGGCCTGAGCTTGGTGCCGATCAGAGCCAGCAGCAGGCGCTGGCGATTTATGCGGCAGTCGAAGGTGCGCAGCTGGTGGCGCGGGGTCGAGGCGATCTCGGCGTGTTCGACGCCACCATCGAGGCGTATCGAGTGGCGGGGCTATTACCTTGAGGACACTGCCCTGATGACGCGTGCTGGCTTTTGCTCGAAACAGGGCTAATATCCAGTCTGTTTTGAATGGGGGACAACAGTGAAAGCCAGATCCGATGAGTTGCAGGTGTTCGTTTCGGTGATTGAAAGCGGCTCGATCTCGGCCGCCGCCGAGCAGGTGGGGCAAACCCCGTCGGCCATCAGTCGGACCCTGTCACGGCTGGAAGCCAAGCTCGACACTACCCTGATCAACCGCACCACCCGGCGCATGGACCTGACCGAGGAGGGCAAGTTTTTCCTCGAACGGGCCAAGCAGATTCTCGGCCAGATGGAGGAACTGGAAGAGCGCATGTCGCTGCGTCAGCAGACGCCGTCCGGGCGCTTGCGGATCAACGCCGCGTCACCCTTCATGCTGCATTCCATCGTGCCCTACGTCGCCGAATTTCGGGCGACGTATCCAGACATTCAGCTCGAACTCAACAGCAACGACCTGATCATTGACCTGCTGGAGCAGAGCACCGACGTGGCGATCCGCATCGGCGCCCTGGCCGATTCGACCCTGCATGCTCGCTCGCTGGGCACCAGCCCGCTGAATATTCTGGCGAGCCCCGAGTACCTGAAAAAACACGGCACACCCAAGACCGTCGATGCGCTCGGCGGACACTCGTTGCTGGGGTTTACCCAGACCGAAACCCTCAATCACTGGCCGCTGCGGCACGCCGATGGCGACCGCCTGTTCATCCAGCCGACGGTTTCCGCCTCCAGCGGCGAGACCCTGCGCCAGCTGGCATTGGCGGGGGAGGGCATCGTCTGCCTGTCGCACTTCATGACCCATGAGGATATCCGCTCGGGGCGCTTGAAAGTCATCCTGCCCGAGGCCAACAGCGGCTATCGCCAGCCGATTCACGCGGTGTACTACCGCAACTCGCAACTGGCCCTGCGCATTCAGTGTTTTCTGGATTTCATCCAGCAGAAGCTGGCGAACTATGCGGCTTGAGGGTCGTGACGATTAATCCCTGACAGCACATGTCTTGTTGAATCAGGGCCGGTTTGTCTGTGGCAGTCCGGCTTGCCGGCGGCAGTGACCAGAAAGACGCCGCCGCCTGCAAACCGTGCTGCTACAGAACCTTGATCATGCTCTGCCAGCCCCACTGAACTCCGCTTTCAACATCTCCACGAATGCCTCGCGTGCCGGGTGGTATTCGGCGTTTTCGTGCCAGTAGAACAGGTTGTCGATGGAGGTCAGTTCCGGGAACTCATAACCGACCCAGCCCGAACCCTTGTGATACTGCTCGAACACCCCCTTGGGCACCAGTGCAACGCCGGCGCCGGCACTGACACAACCGACGATGGTGCCGTAGCTGGCGATGCTGATGATCGGCTGAGTCTGGCCGTTGTTCAGCAGCCAGCGTTCCAGGGCGGCGCGATACGGGCAGCCTTCGGGCCACATGAAAATCGACTTGCCTTGCAGATCGGCAGCGCTGCGGATCGGCCCCAGGGACTCGGCGGCGATCAGCACTAGATCTTCTCGATACATGGAGGTGCGTTTGAGGCGCGGGCGTTTGACGTCGATGGCAACAATTGCCCCATCGAGCTTGTGGTTCAGCGTCGCGTCGAGCAGCTGCGGACCGGTGCCGGTGGTCAGTTCCAGCGAAACATCCGGATAGCGCGCATGAAAGCGCGCAAGCAGCCTGGGCAAGCGCGAGGTTGCCGAGGATTCGATGGCGCCGATGCGCAACGGCCCGGATGGCGTGGCGTCGGGATGCACCGCGCGCTTGGCTTCCTCGGCCAGACTGAGCATGCGCCCGGCGTAGGTCAGAAAAATCTCCCCGGCCGGGCTGATACGCAAACCTCGTCCGATACGGAAAAACAGCTCGGTGCCCAGCTCCGCTTCCAGCGCCTTGATCCGAGCGGTGACGTTCGACGGCACGCAATGCAGCACCTCGGCGGCACGCGCGATACTGCCGGTGTCTGCCACGGCCTTGAACATGCGAATCTGAGCCAGTTCCATACATCACCAAAAGTGAATGGTTAAGTCATTATTGTTCGGTTGTGGTGAGCATAGGTTGTTTCGATACTGTCCGCCAAGTACAGGCGTCGGGCCTGTCGGCAGGAGTGTGGAAATGAGTGTTGCGAACCCGTCGACGCCGGCCATGGCCGTTGCGCAGCCCGCGAATATGCGCTGGCAAGGGCTGAAAGTCGCACTGGCGACCTTGTTCGTGGTGGCCTGCTGGGGCTTTTCTCCGACCGGGATTCGCATCGGTCTGCAAGGCTACGATCCGACCCATCTGGCGCTGCTGCGCTTCATCATTGCCTCGCTGTTCATGGCCTTGATCGCCTCGTCGATGCGCATTGCTCTGCCCCGGCTCAAGGACTTGCCACTGCTGGCCGTGCTGGGGTTCTTCGCGGTCAGCCTGCACCACATCGCGCTGAATTTCGGCCAGGCTGGCGTCAGCGCCGGAGCGTCCAGTGTGCTGATTCAATCGATGCCATTGTTCACTGCACTGCTGGCGCATTTTGTGTTCAAGGAGCGGGTCAGTGGCTGGCGCTGGACCTGCGTGGCATGGGGGCTGATTGGCGTCGCAATCGTGATCACCGGGGATCGCGGTTTCGGTCACATCGACGTGCGCGGTTTGCTGGTGTTGCTGGCGGCGTTTTCCTGGAGTGTGTATTTCTCCCTGCAAAAGCGCTACAGCCACCGTTACGACGGACTGACCATGGTCTGCTACACCATCTGGGCCGGGACGTTCTTTCTGTTGATCTACCTGCCTGGGCTGATGGGCGAAATCCTCAACGCACCGCTGCGGGTCAATATCGCCGTGGCCGTGCTGGGATTTTTTCCCAGTGCGCTGGCCTATCTGGCCTGGGCCTACGTGCTCAAACACATGGACGTCAGTCGCGCCTCCATGAGCTTGTACCTGACGCCGCCCATGGCCATCGCTATTGCCTCGGTGTTGCTCGGTGAGATGCCGTCACCGATGGTGATCGCAGGTTCCCTGGTGGTACTGAGCAGCGTGCTGGCGCTGAATCTGCGGCGTGAGCGGACCGGCATCAATGCGTTGAAGAGCGCCTGAAACGTGATGCGTCACCTGTAGCCGGAAATGGCCTCTTTGGTGGTTTCCAGTACCCGATGGTTGTCAGCCGATTCGGCATCACCGAGAGGAGCGCCCTCGTATCGAATGTCGGGATTGGACCAGATGTTGAGACGCTGGGACGTCGGCGGGTTGGGTTGAGTCCCCATGACCGTGTGCCAGGTATGGCCGCCTGCGGTGAAACGATAACCGTGAGCAAAGGGATAGGGCGTCAGGGAAGGATCACTGTCGAACTCGTGGCGCGCGAACTGCAGATGCCCTATCTCGTGACCGAAGGTGAAGTTGGCGATGCATTCATGGTTGACCATGGCGAACGCCGTGTCGGCAGTCGAGCCGTACTGGAGCGCTTGACCGCAGGATTGTGAATCGTCCCCGGCAGGCGCGGAGCGATAGATGTAGATGACTACGTCAGCGCGAACCTGATCACGAACGCTGAGCGAGTCGTCCATGAAGCCATCGTTCGGCGTCCGCAAGCGGATCAGATCCAGACCGGGGAATGCGGCATTGGGAACATAGTCAGTCACCTGATAAGACACAAGGCGCAAGGTCATGTCGATATTGCTGTTGATATAACTCTGATTGGCCAAGGCCACGGCCAGTTGCATCAGCGCCAGCATGTCGCCCTGATAGTCGGTGACGGTCTGTTGGGGCACCACGGTCATGACGTCCAGGGTGACAGGGGCAGCAGACCGGTTGGAAGCACTATGCGCAGGCGCAGGATTAAGGGTGCGCTTGGGCAACTCAACGTTGTCTGTTTCCGGTGGCATTTTCGTGCCGTCGAGCACTATTACTACGTGCCGGTGACTCCCCACCGGGCGCAGTTGGTACAGCTGCCCGCCCTGACGAATGGTGCCGGTGACGGTTTGTCCGGACTTCACCAGGGTGATGAAATTCAGCGGGTCCTGCCACTGCGCGATTTCAGGGACGACACTGGCATGAGGCTCGAGGTTGCCATACCAGACGATGCTTTGCGTTCCATCAGGGTTGAGGACCTGCTCACTGCGCACTTTTCTGGCGGTGATCGAATGGTCGATCAAGGTGAACTCAAGGGTTTTCTGATCCAGCGTTACAGCCCTGGGATCGATATCGACCTCCTGCACTTCAAGCGTTGCCGCAAACTCGCGGATTCTGCCGACGGCGGCAGTAAATGCGGCATCAGGCTCCGTCGTCTCAGGGGTCGTCTGGATAAATGACGGGCCTTTGAACGTCAAATAGAGCAGTGCCATGGCAATCGAAACGACGGCCATCAATGCAGAAATCACTTTCATGGGATTGCTCCTTGCAGTCACGCGCGCAGCCTTGCGCTGTCACTACCTTAACAATCGCGACTTCAGTTCATCCTATTGATTGGCGATCAGGGACAGGTTTCTTATCGCGACGATTCGTGATCTGCACGCAATAGTCATTTGGGCTGTCCGATCTTTTTCGCACTCAATCCCCGGCAGATACTGGCTCCATCATTCAGCTCAGCAGGAGTCATCTCATGAACATCTTCATTACCGGCGCCGCAGGTTTTATCGGTGGCTCCATCGCAACCGGTCTGGTTCAGCGCGGCCATCACGTCACAGGCCTGGTACGCAGCGCCGAGCAGGCCGAAGAAATGAAAGCCCTGGGCATCGTTCCAGTGATTGGCACGTTGGAAGACAGCGTGCTGCTGACCGAGCAGGCGCGTAGATCCGACGGCGTGATCAACGCGGCCAGCAGCGATCATCGCGGTGCCGTGGAGGCGTTGATCGAAGGCCTGAAGGGTTCGAACAAACCGTTGCTGCACACCAGTGGTTCGAGCATCGTCGGCGATGCATCGGGCGGCAAAGGTGGCGGCCAGATCTACTATGAGGGCCAGTTGCCTGCCGCAACGCCTGATAAAGCCGCGCGGGTTGCCATCGATGATCTGGTGATCGCCTCGGCCAAAGACGGTGTGCGCTCGGCGGTGATCTGCAACACGCTGATCTACGGCCTGAGCCTGGGCGTCGACCGCGACAGCGTGCAGTTGCCGCGTCTGCTCAAGCAGGCGCGCAAGAGTGGCATCGTGCGCCACGTCGGCCCTGGCCAGAACGTCTGGTCCAACGTGTTCATCGAAGACGTGGTGCAGTTGTATGCCCTGGCTTTGGAAAACAACCCTGCCGGTACCTTCTACTTCGTCGAAAGCGGTGAAGCCTCGTTCGTCGACATGACCAATGCCATGGCCGAGGCGCTGGGGCTGGGCGCATCCCAGGACTGGCCGCTCAAGGACGCCGAAGCCGAGTGGGGCTATGAAATGGCCAACTATGGCCTGGGCTCCAACAGCCGCGTGCGGGGCAAGAATGCTCGTGAACTGCTGGGCTGGGTGCCACAACGCACATCAGTCATCGACTGGATCAAGCAGGACATGCTCAAGGGTTGAGGGTGCGTCGCCCGGCGACCGGCATGCTGTTTTGCCGGGGCTGCACTGAGCCCCTGTAGCAGTCCGGCTCGCCGGCGGGGCGCCCTCACGATCGCTACCGCCAGCAAGCCGGACTGCTACAGGAACAGCGCCAGACCTTCGACTGCGGCCACCTTCGGGTGGCCGTTTGCGTTTATGGGAAGTTTCATCATTAATGAGGCCCTGGACCTTTAGTCTCGTGCGCACCCAAAACAGCTTCCATTCAGCCCGCGCATCCGAAGCTGTTGCATCAGCCCATCAAGGAAGCCCTATGCGAGTCGTGACGCTCAAGACCCTCGCCCTGTCGGTCATATTCGCCGCCAGCTCACCGGTGTACGCCATCGCTCTGGAAGGCGGCGCTGTCGCATCGCCTGACCAATACGGCGCGCAGGTCGCTGCACAGATTCTGAAAAAAGGCGGCAACGCCGTCGATGCTGCGGTCGCTACCGCGTTCACCCTGGCGGTGACCTACCCTGAGGCCGGTAACATCGGCGGCGGCGGTTTCATGACCCTGTTCATGAATGGCCGCCCGTACTTTCTCGATTACCGCGAAACCGCACCCAAGGCCGCCAGCCGCGACATGTACCTGGATGAAAAAGGCGAAGTGATTCCCGGCATGAGTCTGGTCGGCGCTCGCGCATCCGGGGTGCCGGGGACGGTGATGGGGCTTTGGGAGGCGCATCAGAAATTCGGCAGGTTGCCTTGGGCCGAGTTGCTGACCCCGGCCATCGGTTATGCGAAGAATGGCTTCAAGGTGGCTGAAAAGCAGTACATGTACGGTGAGGCGGCGATCAAGCAGCTCAACGGCAAGACCAACTTCGGCGATTACTTCGGCAACCTGAAAACCGGCGAAAACTTCACTCAGCCAGAATTGGCCAAGACCCTGGAGAGGATCGCCGACAAGGGTGCCAGCGAGTTCTATCAGGGGCAGACGGCCGACCTGCTGGTGGCGCAAATGCAGCATGACAACGGCTTGATCACCCAGCAGGACCTGGCTGATTACAAGGCCGTCTGGCGCAAGCCGCTGCACGTCAACTTCAATGGCAATACGCTTTACACCGCGCCGTTGCCGAGTTCCGGCGGGGTGGCGTTGGCGCAGTTGATCGGTATCAAGGAGCAGTTGGGTGATGACTTCAAGGGCGTGCCGCTGAACTCGGCGCGCTACATTCACCTGCTGGCAGAAATCGAAAAGCGCGTGTTCGCCGATCGGGCCAATTACCTGGGCGATCCGGACTTCTCCCAGGCGCCAGTCGCGCAATTGACCGACCACGTCTATCTGGCTCAACGGGCGCATGAGGTCAACCCGACCGCCATCTCACCGACGGAAAACATCAAGGCCGGTCTTGAGTCGCACCAGACCACGCACTTCTCCATCGTCGACGCCAAGGGTAACGCGGTCAGCAACACCTACACCCTGAACTGGGACTACGGCAGTGGAGTGGTAGTCAAGGGTGCGGGCTTTTTGATGAACGACGAGATGGACGACTTCAGCTCCAAACCGGGTGTGGCCAATGCCTTTGGCGTGGTCGGTGGCGACGCCAATGCCATCGAGCCGGGCAAGCGTATGTTGTCGTCGATGAGCCCGAGCCTGGTCACGCGCGAAGGTGCCGTGACGTTGGTGTTGGGTACGCCGGGTGGTTCGCGGATTTTCACCACCGTGTTTCAGGTGCTCAACAATCTGTATGACTTCCACATGCCGTTGAAGGACGCTGTGGCTGCGCAGCGGGTTCATCACCAGTTGTTGCCCAAAGACACGATCTACACCGAGAAATTCGCGCCGCTGTCCGCCCCGGTGGCGGATGAACTCAAAGCCATGGGCTACACGCTCAAGGACCAGGGCTGGTCGATGGGCAATATTCAGGCGATCAGGATCGAAGGAACGAAAATCGAAACCGCGTCCGACCCGCGTGGGCGGGGAGTGGGGATGGTGGTGAAGTGAGGCGTGAACACTTGTAGGAGTGAGCTTGCTCGCGATTGCGGCGATGATCGTTCCCACGCAGAGCGTGGGAACGATCATCAACAGGTTTATCGCTTGGCCATGAACTTCACTGGTCCTTAATGGTGCTCACGCGTTGCGCGGAATTTCACGTCCGGCCAGCGTTCTTCCATCAATGCCAGGTTGACCCGGGTCGGCGCCAGGTAGGTCAGGTGACCGCCGCCGTCGATCGCGAGGTTTTCCACGGCCTTGTTGGAGAATTCCTCCAATTTCTTCTTGTCGCTGCAATCGATCCAGCGCGCGGAATACACAGTGATCGGCTCGTAGGAGCATTCGACCTTGTATTCCTCTTTCAGGCGGCTGGCCACCACGTCGAACTGCAGCACACCCACGGCACCGAGGATGATGTCGTTGCTGCGCTCGGGGAAGAACACCTGGGTCGCGCCCTCTTCGGCCAGTTGCTGCAGGCCTTGGCGCAGTTGCTTGGATTTGAGCGGGTCACGCAGGCGTACGCGACGGAACAGCTCCGGGGCGAAGTGCGGGATGCCGGTGAAGCCCAAGGCTTCGCCTTCGGTAAAGGTATCGCCGATCTGGATCGTGCCGTGGTTGTGCAGGCCGATGATGTCGCCGGCGTAGGCTTCTTCCAGCTGTTCACGCTCGCTGGAGAAGAACGTCAGCGCGTCACCGATGCGCACATCCTTGCCGGTGCGCACGTGGCGCATCTTCATGCCCTTGTCGTACTTGCCCGAACAGATGCGCATGAACGCGATGCGGTCGCGGTGTTTGGGGTCCATGTTCGCCTGGATCTTGAACACGAAGCCTGCGAATTTCTCTTCCACCGGCTCCACGGTGCGCTCGTTGGCGACCCGCGCCAGTGGCTTGGGCGCCCAGTCGACAACCGCGTCGAGGACATGGTCGACACCGAAGTTGCCCAGTGCAGTACCGAAAAACACCGGCGTCAGTTGACCGTCGAGGAATTCCTGTTGATTGAACTCGTGGCAGGCGCCCTGCACCAGTTCCAACTGCTCGACGAACCGGTCGTACTCATCACCCAGGTGGGCGCGGGCCTCGTCGGAGTCCAGCTTCTCGATGATCTTGGTCTCGGTGCGCTCATGCCCGTGACCGGGGGTGTAGACGATGATGTAGTCGTCGGCCAGGTGATAGACACCCTTGAAGTCACGGTAGCAGCCAATCGGCCAGGTGATCGGCGCAGCCTTGATCTTCAGCACCGCTTCGATCTCGTCCAGCAGCTCGATCGGGTCGCGAATGTCGCGGTCCAGCTTGTTGATGAAACTGACGATCGGCGTATCGCGCAGACGGCAGACATCCATCAGGGCGATGGTGCGTGGCTCTACACCCTTACCGCCATCGAGCACCATCAGCGCCGAGTCCACCGCGGTCAGGGTGCGGTAGGTGTCTTCGGAGAAGTCTTCGTGGCCCGGGGTATCGAGCAGGTTGATCATGTGATCGCGATACGGGAACTGCATGACCGAGGTGGTAATGGAGATGCCGCGCTGCTTCTCCATCTCCATCCAGTCGGAGGTGGCATGGCGGTCGGATTTGCGCGACTTCACGGTACCGGCGATGGCAATGGCCTTGCCCATCAGCAGCAGTTTTTCGGTGATGGTCGTCTTACCCGCATCCGGGTGGGAAATGATGGCGAAAGTGCGGCGTTTCGCGACTTCGGCGGCCTGTCTGGTCATGGGAAATCGCCCGAGAGGTGATTCAAAAAAGGGCGCCGATTATAGCCCAAGTCGATGCAATAACCGAACCGTTCAGTCGATCAAGGGTGGCCAAATAGCATCCCACGTGGGAACCTTTGCGGTTGTGGAGACGTCCATCCCTGGGTAACGCCAAGTGCCAAGGGCTGCAAAATCAGCAAGTTAGCTTGACGAAGCTGCGCTCATGGCTTGTGTTTTCGCCGAGGTTCACCCTTTCCGGCGACCCACCCGCTGCTCTTCGCGAACGTTCGCAGGTTGCCTTGTAGCGACCCCCATGCGAGGCGTTCGCCGACTGAAATAAGGAGTCCGCCCGTGGCTAATCGCTATGGCAAGGGGCTATTGGGAGGTGCGATTGTCGTCGTGCTTCTGGCCCTGCTGGTCCACTGGATCGGCATCAGTACCTTCAAGCAGTATCAGGATGATCTGCTGTTCTACCTGCAAGCCCATGTGATGCTGGTGCTGGCATCGATGCTGGCGGCACTGGTGGTCGGAATCCCGACCGGCATTGTCCTGAGCCGACCGAACATGGTTGGCCGCGCCGAACGCTTCATGCAGATCTTCAACATCGGTAACACCGTTCCTCCTCTCGCGGTTCTGGCCATTGCCCTGGGCGTCCTGGGTATCGGCAGTGGGCCTGCGATCTTCGCGCTGTTCCTCGCTTCGTTGTTGCCCATCGTGCGCAACACCTACGAAGGCCTGAAAAACGTTCAGGGTTCTCTCAAGGAAGCTGCCACCGGCATCGGCATGACCCCCCGTCAGGTGCTGTGGCGCGTCGAATTGCCCAATGCGGTGCCGATCATCATCGGTGGTGTGCGGGTCGCGCTGGCCATCAACGTCGGCACTGCACCACTGGCCTTCCTGATCGGCGCCAACAGCCTGGGCAGCCTGATCTTCCCTGGCATTGCCCTGAACAATCAGCCGCAGCTTGTGCTGGGTGCTGCATGCACCGCTCTGCTGGCCCTGTTGCTCGATGGCGCCGTGACCCTGGCCAGTCGTATCTGGCTGGAACGTGGGCTGGCTCGCTAATCAAGCCTTGCTGAATCAGGCCTCGCTGAGCGCTGAGAAAGGAATTTGAATGAAAAAGTTATGCACATTATTAGTGGGCGCCGGCCTGCTGCTGTCCGGATTTGTCCAGGCGGCCGATAGCCCCGCCGAAAGACCGCTGCTGCGCATTGGCGCGCGGGTTTTCACCGAGCAGACCATGCTTGCCGAACTGACCGCCCAATACCTGCGCGACAAGGGTTACCAGGTCCAGATCACGGGCGGGCTGGGCAGTAACCTGGCGCGCAGTGCCCAGGAAACCGGGCAGCTCGACCTGTTGTGGGAATACACCGGTGTGTCGCTGGTGGCCTACAACCACGTTGACGAGAAGCTCGACAGCGAACAGACCTATCAACGGGTCAAGGCACTCGATGCGAAAAAAGGCCTGGTCTGGCTGGCCCCCTCGAAGTTCAACAACACCTACGCCCTGGCGCTGCCGGACAAGATCGCGCAGCAATACCCGCAGATCAACAACATCTCCGACCTGACAACCTTGCTCAAGGATGAGGCCAAGGAGGGTCATATCGTCGCGCTCGACACCGAGTTCGCCAACCGTTCCGACGGCCTGGTGGGCATGGTCAAGCACTACGACATGAACCTGAGCCGTGAAAACACTCGTCAGATGGACGCGGGCCTGGTCTACACCGCGCTGCATAACGGGCAAGTGTTTGCAGGGCTCGTCTACACCACCGATGGCCGCTTGAACGCTTTCAAACTCAAGGTGCTGGCCGACGACAAGCATTACTTCCCGGATTACACCGCAGCTCCCGTGATTCGTAAGGAGTACCTGGACCAGCATCCGCAATTGGCCGAGCAGCTAAAACCGCTGGCCGCACTGCTGGACGACCAGACCATGCGCACCCTGAATGCGCGGATCGACGTCGACCACGAAAACCCTAGCGTGGTGGCGGCAGATTTCCTGCGTAATCATCCGATCAACCCTTCCGCCGAAAGCGTGCCGATCAAGCAGACACCGGTGGAAAAACAGGAGGAGAAACTATGAGCTTCTGGAGCGCTTTCTCCCATCTGGACTGGAATCAGGTATTTCACCTGACCCTGCAACACATCACCCTGGTCGGCATCGCCGTGTCGCTGGCAATTCTGGCGGGCGTGCCGCTGGGCGTGTTCATGACCCGCTTCCCGGCCCTCGCAGGCCCCTTGCAGGCCAGCGCGACAGTGCTGCTGACCATCCCGTCGATCGCGCTGTTCGGCCTGTTGCTGCCGTTCTACTCCAGGTTCGGCCAGGGTCTGGGCCCGATGCCGGCAATCACCGCTGTTTTTCTCTATTCCCTGCTGCCGATCATGCGTAACACCTATCTGGCGCTGACCGGCGTCGAGCCGGGCATTCGTGAGGCCGCCAAAGGCATCGGCATGACCTTCGGCCAGCGCCTGCGCATGGTCGAGCTGCCCATCGCGGTGCCGGTGATCCTCGCCGGCGTGCGCACCGCCGTGGTCATGAACATCGGCGTCATGACCATCGCCGCGACCATCGGTGCCGGTGGTCTGGGCGTACTCATCCTCGCTTCCATCAGCCGCAGCGACATGTCGATGCTGATCGTCGGCGCCGTACTGGTCAGCATCCTGGCCATCTTCGCCGACCTGCTTCTGCAATGGCTGCAACGCTCGCTGACTCCAAAAGGACTGCTCAAATGATCGAACTTCAAAATCTATCGAAAACCTTCCAGAGCAACGGTAAGGAAGTGAAGGCCGTCGATTCGGTGAGCCTGACCGTCAACGAAGGCGAGATCTGCGTGTTCCTCGGCCCATCGGGTTGCGGCAAGAGTACGACCCTGAAAATGATCAACCGCCTGATCATGCCGACCTCCGGCAAAGTGCTGATCAACGGCGAAGACACCACGGGCCTGGATGAAGTGACCCTGCGCCGGAACATCGGTTATGTGATCCAGCAGATCGGTCTGTTCCCCAACATGACCATCGAGGAAAACATCGTGGTGGTGCCCAAGCTGCTCGGCTGGGACAAACAGAAATGTCACGACCGCGCCCGCGAGCTTATGAGCATGATCAAGCTCGAGCCCAAGCAGTACCTGCATCGCTACCCGCGTGAGCTCTCTGGTGGTCAGCAACAGCGGATCGGCGTAATCCGTGCGCTGGCAGCCGACGCTCCGCTGCTGCTGATGGACGAGCCGTTCGGCGCGGTCGACCCGATCAACCGCGAGATGATCCAGAACGAGTTCTTCGAGATGCAGCGCGCGCTGAACAAGACCGTAATCATGGTCAGCCACGACATCGACGAAGCCATCAAACTGGGCGACAAGATCGCCATCTTCCGCGCCGGCAAGCTGCTGCAGATCGACCACCCGGACACCCTGCTGGCGCACCCGGCGGATGACTTCGTCAGCAACTTCGTCGGTCAGGACAGCACCCTCAAGCGCCTGCTGTTGGTCAAGGCCGAAGACGCCGCCGACAACGCACCGTCCGTCAGCCCGGAAACCCCGGTGGCCGATGCGCTGGAAATCATGGACGAAAACGACCGCCGCTACGTTGTCGTCACCGACGCCAGCAACAAGGCCATGGGCTACGTTCGTCGTCGCGACCTGCACCGCCAGACCGGCACCTGCGAGCAATACCTGCAGGCATTCAATGCCACCGCCGCCTACGACGAACACCTGCGCATCCTGCTGTCGCGCATGTACGAATTCAACCGCGCCTGGCTGCCGGTGCTGGATAAAGAGAACGTGTTCCTGGGTGAAGTGACCCAGGAATCGATCGCTGCGTACCTGAGTTCCGGCCAATCGCGCGGGAAGAAGACCAGTATTGTTTCGCCAGCGGAGGTGGCGGAGCAGGCAGGGTCAGTGTGAGGTGAATTGCTGAGCGCATGTCATGCCTGAACTGGCGTCATCGTGAATGAATTTGCTCCCATGTCGCTAGACGGCGTGGGGTAGGCAAATAAATTCATGATGGACGCCATGTTGTTTATTCAGGGCCTCGTTGTCACCCGTCGCCGAGCGATAGTGCCCACACATATGGGCGTTTAGATAGTGCTGCCTGCCTCTGTCGGGCTCGTTTGGACACGGTCCAAGCGTTTCCATAGCAGCGGGATTGCAGAGTAATGCAACAACATCACCAGCAGGGCTACGCATGCACACGCCCACCATAGGAAAAAACCGCCATAAGATCCATATACCCAAGTTCCTATTGCCGGGCCATAAAGCGAATGGCCCAGCCAAGCGGCGCTGAATATCCCTAGATATTTCCCGCGCTCCCCGCCCTCCGACCGATTCAGAACGGCCATCGTCCACGCGGGCGTAAGCAGTAACTCCGCAGCGGTGATAAACAGTATCGTGACTACCGACCATATCAAGTGGTCGCTTATATTCAAAAACAGGAACGAGGTGCCGAGCAGGACGGTGCCCAGACGAGAGGCGTTAACCACACCATTTCTTTCGATCCAGCGGTTGACGGGCAGTTGGAAAAGAACGATAAGTACGGCGTTAACTGAAAGTAGATATCCTATCCAGTTAGGGTTTGCCGCCACGTGGTCCAGCAAAAAAAAACCGAGTGTTCCATACATTTGATCAAAAATTCCGAGCGCGCATAACTGCCCGATTATGAAAATAATAAAGGCTCTGTCTCGCCATGGTGAGGTCCCTGTTTCCTCGGACCTGATGGGGCTTTCGTCAAACGGGAGTTTTGTCGTTATTTGCTTGGATGCTTTGCTACGCGTAGTTGCACAAAAAAGGATGAGTAAACCCCCTGAGCAACAGAATATAAACTGCAAGAAAAATATAAATTTGTAATTTCCGTCTCCAACTGAACCTGCCAAGATACCTGCAACGGCCACTCCCGAATTGAATACCACCCGATATATTCCCTGAACTTTAAATTGCGAGTTTAAGGGCGCGCTCTCCATTACACCTCGTAAGTTGGCTGGTCGAAACGCACCGTCGAACACACCCCCTAGAGGTATTGCAAAATAAACAACTAGGATCGGTGGGGGGTATGACATTATAAATGCGACTACCCCACTGGCTAGAAGGCATAGCGCCGTGAACCATTGTATATCCAGTCGTTCGGAAATTATTCCCCCCGCGTAGGCGCCGACCACGCATCCAGCGCCATAACCCGCCATGCACAAGCCGATGGTCGTGAACGATAAATCGTACGCACCAAGTAGATAGAGCGGGATGAACAATTTTATTATTGCACTGGCACTGTTCAAAAAGGTTCCGCAGAGCTGAAATTTAACGATTGTCGGGATACGGCGCGTCATTTATTACTTGTCCATGGAAGAGTTACCGAATATTAGATAAGGCTGCTTACCAAACTGATACGTGCTTGGTCTGCTAGTTTCTGGGCAAGCTCAAAGCCTGGTTCGCAGTTTCTTGCGAGACGATGATTGATCCAACAACCCCTTGGTTCGATGTGGCAGGCTCGTACCAAGTATTGGGCTGTCCGAGAATTAATAATTTTTCGACGCCAGAATGAGAGGTTATCTCTTTCTCGTTTTCGATCCCAAGAAAATACCCCGGGTCGGATAGCGTCAAACGATGAATCGCGACGCCACAGTTTTTAGTCGGTGACCATTTGTAAGTTTTGCCCTGAGCAAGGTCGACCACCGCGTGCGCGGCGTTTTGTCCAGTAGAAAGCTCAATCATATGACTTCCCATCTGGTCTCCAACTAATCGTGGGTTTATCTCCAGAATCTTGACTTTTCCGTCGATGATTTTACAGTCAATATCTGCTGCGCCCACCGCAAAACCAATCTTCTTCAACAGTGGAATGATATGATCGGATAAAGTCGAAGTATCCGTATCGCTTGATGGAAAACAGGCACCGATTTTAACAAATCGGTCCCCTGAACCGCGAGATATGATTTTTTTGAACGCGCCCATTACGATGAAATCTTGGTCTAAAGGTTTTAGTATATCTAGACAGAATTCTTCTCCCCCAATGAGTTCCTCCAGAAGTATGCCATCTTCGAAACGCTGCCCGGACGCATCATCCCCCCACGCGTCCCTCTCTTGAAAATACTTTTCCAGACCATCCTTGTTCGAGATTTCTACCACGTGCAAGCTATCATTGCCGTTGATAGGTTTTGCAATGAACGGAAACCCGATGCGTTCTGCAAAAGATAACGCATCTGTGATGCTGTGGGTCAATTGAAAAAGGGGGTTTAGGTGCGGATGGTATTTTTCGATAGCTGTTCGCATTAAGTGTTTATTCCTTAATGTTGCGACAACATCCGGTGGATTAGCTGGTAATTTATAATACTTGGCCAGTACAGCCGCTTGGATAACAAAAAAATCACTAGTTGTTGTAATCGCGACTATGTTGTGATGTGCTTCTGTTGCTTCCAAGGCAGAAATCATCGCCGCGATGCTAGTAGTATCTGTCTCAATGATACGGTGACAGTGGGCTGTAACGCCGTGCGGATATCTAAGGGTATCACCGGTGAGCAGGATAACTTCAAGGTTTTGGTGCCGGGCATACGCACAAGTCATTTCGCCTGCACCTGTCCGGCTGGCTTCGACAAAAATAATTGAACCTTTCATTACATAGCCCTTATATATTCTGTTTTGCGTAGATATCCAAAATAGCATCCCAATATCGGTTGGATACCCGCTCACGCAGGAGTACGCCTTGGGCAAGCTCATGGATCGAATCAGGGCGCTCCCGAATTTCTGCCAGAATTATATTTTCAAGCCAGCTTTCCGCGTGCATGGCGTCAAGCACAGAATGCTCGGAGTGATACGCCAAGGCTTTTGAGGGAATCCCAAGGCGTTCGCCGCCTTTTGCGATTGAAGCAAAGCGAATTGGAGTTAGGGCTTCCAAATACCCAAGATAGCCCGCGCAATGATGATAATGTTTACGGAAGTGAGCGAGGTACATCATATAGTTTCCGCATGCTAACGCCTGCCACAAAATGTCGCTGCTTGCTACGCCGACAATGCCTAGCGTTTCAATAAGACGTTCGAACATAGTAAGGTGAAAATTTTGAGGGTCGTTGTTACCAAGTTCATCGTTATAGTTTGCCGAAAACTCAAGTTTTTTTTGTCCTCTTACGCCTATCTGGGTTGCGGCAATGACATCATCGAATGAAACATGTACCTCGGCTTCTATTTTTATAAAATGTCGAAACTCTTCAATGCTTGCGCTTTTTTCTATGTAATCGAACAGGGAGTGGCAAGATGTGTGGTGTTCTTGGAATTTATTATTAAACCATTTTTTAAACTCATGTTCATTTGAAGGAAGCGCTCCGCCACTTAGAGCTCTTAGGTCATAATCAAGCTGTGCTTGCATGATTTTTTGCTGGATTATAAACGCGAATGGAGATAGCTCGACAGCGTCAGGGAAAGCGTTATAGCGCCGGCGAAGTATTTCATTAGCGATGATGTGGAGTATTAATAAGCTCGATTCGGTGTTGTAAATGACAGCGTTCTCGATTTCGTCATCAATTAACTGAATCAACCGCTTTTCGGATTTTTCATTCCGACGGATTTCAGGGTCGGAACAGGTGCGCAGGACTTCATGCAATATTTCATTCGCTACCAAGGTGGGTGAGGCTTGGCTTTTTTTATTTAACCGTGAAGGCGGGAGTGGTGGCATAGTAATCTCCAATATCGATGTTTTTAATTATCAAACTTTTTCAAAAAATCATAGAGTGATAAAACTATGGTTTCTGCTAGCAGCTTCATGTTTTCTGGAAGCTCTTCGCCAACTGAAAAGCGCAAAAAGGGTGGCATGTTATCGGCCATGGCTGCTGCAGCAGATACACGTGTAACGGCAAATCCGAAGCTGACCCCTTTGGTGATCGCTACGTGCTTTACTCGGCAGCGTTGTATTAATATCGCGATAAACCCTTCAAGGCACGCTCGATTATTCAAGCCCATGGACTTCATGGACACTGAGACAACTCCACCGCCATGCTTCCAACCTAGCGATTGCCAATTACCCGGGTATGCAATTTCAATGCGTTCCTTTAAATATTGGCTGTCGCTCAGGCGGGTTACCAATGTTTCCGCATTTCTTGTCAATACGCCCATTCTACCTAGGAATGCTGCCCTTCCATATTCCGGGAATTTACTGACGGCCGTTTGATACATAACGCTACCTGTGTTCCTGCGATGGGTTGTAAGAGCTGCACTGTGCTTTTTGGAGCTAACTACGACACCTGCCATCTGCAGGTCGAGTCCGAACTGGAGGTACTTACTCCCACTCTCGTAGTAGAGGATCTCTGGGTGAGTCCGTTCTGAAAATATTTCGAAGACGTTAATTCCGCCAGATACCATTGTTCCATCGATCACTAACCACTTATCACTGTTATCCTGCGCTTTTATCAGCTGCGCGAGCTGTTGAAAGTCCACTGAGTTCATACTGCCCAAATTCGCCATAGGGTCGATGAAAATTGCAGCCGATCTAGACTCTGAAATCATTTGTGCCAGGGAAGCTACTGACCAAGAATCAGACCGACCTATTTCGATGTGACTCAGTCGTTCCAACTGCTCCAGTGCCTCAAAATAAATGTATGGACTAATGCTGACATGGCTTCCTGCTTTCAGGACATTTTTCAATAGGAAGCTTTCGATGACCGTGTACGCTGCCTGACCTGACGATGTCATTAACAGATCGCAAGTTGTAGTCTCGAATCCGAGGCTCACCAGTAGATTGGCCTCAGTTTCGCGTAAAAGCATTGAGCCATAACGGTCATAATTGAGGGCCGTGTCCGTATTTTCTTGAGGGTCGAAAAACATAGCAGTTTCACTTTGGTCATTACTCGCGCTACACCATGCTAAACAGTTGCGTAGGAAGGAATATTCTTGAATTAGTACTCTGTAATTAGATCTGAGTGAGCGCTGGTTTTCTGTTCTTAGTGTTGCGGAGTTTGCGCTTTCTAAAATAGCAATGGCGCGCTCTTTGGTATAGGATATACTTTCCACGTCGGTAGAGAGATTTTCTAGTTGCAGAAACTCGTAGTGTCTGTCAATGTCTTGGATGAACTTCTGAATTCTTTTCACCAGTCTTAGAAATGCTTCTTCCCAGAATGTTGGATTTGAGTTTGTCTCCACTGGTTTGTGAGTTGCTGTACCGACGGGCGCGCAAGCCCTCTGAGGTAATTCGCCAATGGGCTTTATGGATTGGTGGCCAAGCTTGGCTGCGTCCATCGAATTTGCTTCATGCGTCGCCACACATTTTACCAATGCGGAAACTGAAATGTTACCGCCGGTGACGATAACCAGAGTAGAACCGGAGATCTTCTTTTCATCCCGGTCGGCCATTAGAGCCGCGAGACCTATCGCCCCGGCACCTTCCGCTAAGACACCTTCATTATGTAGTAAGGCCACAATAGCGCGTTCAATGTCCTTTTCTTCAACCTCTAACATATTTTCCACAGAAGGCCAGATCGATTCGCACAATGCGAAATCTTCAGGCCCATGTTGCACTGCCAACCCATCGGCGATTGTAGGAAAAGCCGCTTTGTTCAACGCACCCGGTCCAGCACATGCTAGATTGCGGTTAAAGATTTTTGGATGTGCCGCAAGAATGTTTGTAACGTTGTGTCTTGCCCTTAGTACAGAGCTCATCCCAGCCAGTAGCCCGCCGCCGCCCAGGGGAATAATTATGTTTTCGAACTGTATGCCCGATTGGCTCAGTAACTCTATGGCTAAGCTGCCCTGGCCTTTGATTACATCTATATTGGAGAACGGCGATATAAAAGAACCATTTCGTGAGACTGCTTGAGCCCGAGCGAATGTTGTAGCTTCAAATAGGTCCTTTCCAGCAGGCCGGACATCCGCTCCTAATGCTATGATCCTGCGAGTTTTAAGCTCAGAGGCATTCGAAGGGACATACACAGTACATCTACGCTTGAGGCGCTGGGCGACATAAGCAACTGCTAGGCCATGGTTTCCCGCCGACGCTGTAAAGATCGGAGCGTCAGGAGATATTTTCCGAATCGCATTGTATGCGCCACGAATTTTAAAAGAATTGGTTATTTGGTTGCATTCCAACTTTGCCCATACCTGTCTGCCGGAAGTACTTAGCCACGGAAGATGTATTAGCGGTGTCTGTAGAGCGAATTTTCTGACAAATTCAGAATCTTGATTTATTTCGTTTGAGAGGTCTGTATATTTGTTTTCTATGGTCATCTGCTTGCAGTGCCCTTTAGTTCATCGTTTTATTATATTTGCAGCTCTTTGTCTAAGCGGCGTCCAGGTGTTTTCTGGCGACGACACTATTCAGCGTTCAGCGTGAAAATTCTATCACTCTGATGAGTTGATTTTAAATTGATTATGTCCATGTTTCAGACGTGCTTTTGGATATTCTGTTCCAATGCTTATTTCTGCTTAGGATGGTAGGTTTGTTGAGCGGCGCTGGCAATAGAGGTTTTGTGTTTTCCGAAGTGACCTACAATACCTGTACACTCTTACACTTATGTCGAGGTGGGTGTGTAAATCTATGGTTTTATTAAACTGTGCGTTTATTATTCGTCTTTTGATTTCTTACTCATGTTCATTTTGACGCGCCGATGCCGGTGGTTGCCATTGGGATGAAAACAAGGCCATGGGCTACGTCCGTCGTCGCGACCTGCACCGCCAGACCGGCACCTGCGAGCAATACCTGCAGGCATTCAATGCCACCGCCGCCTACGACGAACACCTGCGCATCCTGCTGTCGCGCATGTACGAATTCAACCGCGCCTGGCTGCCGGTGCTGGATAAAGAGAACGTGTTCCTGGGTGAAGTGACCCAGGAATCGATCGCTGCGTACCTGAGTTCCGGCCAATCGCGCGGGAAGAAGACCAGTATTGTTTCGCCAGCGGAGGTGGCGGAGCAGGCGGGTAGCTAGAGTTTTTCGATTCTGCCCGCAGGGCCTGGGAGCCGGACTTGTCGGCGATCGGCCGCGAAGCGGTAGCACAGCCAGACATTTCGGCGGTCTCTGACACCGCATGTGTCAAATGGCTGCCGCTTCGCGCCAGATCGTCGGCAAGCCGGACTCCCACGCCTTCGGCAGAAGCAGGCCGTTGCGAGCAAGCCGTATTTATTCCGGACGAAAGGCGAGGGAGCTTGACTGGTCGGCGATCTGCCGCGATGCGATAGCACATCCAGATATTCGGGGGGGGCTTTAGCACGGCGCATATGCTCAATTGCTACCGCTTCGTGCCAGAGCGCAGGCAAGGTGGAGCGCCCCCCCGGCGGCACCCATACCTTTGGAGCAGAATCAGGATGCCGCCGCCCCCGGGGAACATCCTTCTGTCACGTCGGTCGGTTAGTACAGGGTGGATGACTATCGCGAATGCCCGTCTGGCAAAAACGGGCATAAACGCGACATTTTTTGTTGATCTCCAGCCCCTCAGGTCCTAAAGTTCGCGCCGAACGTCCATGCTGGAAACGATCCATCCGGCTCAAGTACTGACGACGAGACAGCAAGGCCAAGGGAACCTGCGTTCCTGTGGCCTTTTTTGCTTTCGGCGAGCAGCCTTGGGAAGTAGGCGAACCAAAGTGGGGATACGGAGGACGTTCAAGAGGGCCTGGCTCTCACACCCATTGTTTTTTACCGTTTGCCAACAGGAGTCCCCCGCATGTCGATTCAGGTCGAAGACTATTTCGAGAAAAGCACCTTCGAGAAAATGAAGGCGTTTGCCGACAAGCAAGAAACCCCGTTCGTGGTCATCGATACCGCGATGATCAGCAAGGCCTACGACGACCTGCGCGCCGGTTTCGAATTCGCCAAGGTGTACTACGCCGTGAAGGCGAACCCTGCTGTTGAGATCATCGACTTGCTCAAGGATAAAGGCTCGAACTTCGATATTGCCTCTATCTATGAGCTGGACAAAGTGATGAATCAGGGCGTTGGCCCGGATCGCATCAGCTACGGCAACACCATCAAGAAATCCAAGGATATTCGTTACTTCTACGACAAGGGCGTGCGTCTGTACGCCACCGACTCCGAAGCCGACCTGCGCAACATCGCCAAGGCCGCACCGGGCTCGAAAGTCTATGTGCGCATCCTGACCGAAGGCTCGACCACGGCTGACTGGCCTCTGTCGCGCAAGTTCGGCTGCCAGACCGACATGGCCATGGACCTGCTGATCCTGGCCCGTGAACTGGGCTTGGTGCCTTATGGCATCTCTTTCCACGTCGGTTCGCAACAGCGCGACATCAGCGTATGGGACGCGGCCATCGCCAAGGTCAAAGTGATCTTCGAGCGTCTGAAAGAAGAAGACGGCATCGAACTCAAGCTGATCAACATGGGCGGCGGCTTCCCGGCCAACTACATCACCCGTACCAACAGCCTGGAAACCTACGCCGAAGAAATCATCCGTTTTCTCAAGGAAGACTTTGGCGATGACCTGCCGGAAATCATTCTGGAGCCGGGCCGTTCGCTGATCGCCAACGCCGGCATTCTGGTCAGCGAAGTGGTGCTGGTCGCGCGCAAGTCGCGCACTGCCGTCGAGCGTTGGGTCTACACCGACGTGGGCAAGTTCTCCGGCCTGATCGAAACCATGGACGAAGCCATCAAGTTCCCGATCTGGACCGAGAAAAAAGGCGAGGTCGAGGAAGTGGTGATCGCCGGTCCGACGTGCGACAGCGCCGACATCATGTACGAAAATTACAAGTACGGCCTGCCGCTGAACCTGGCCATTGGTGACCGTTTGTACTGGTTGTCTACAGGTGCCTATACAACTAGCTACAGCGCGGTGGAATTCAACGGCTTCCCGCCACTGAAGTCGTTCTACGTCTGAGCCTGACGCTATAACGCGAAAGCCCGCGAGTGATCGCGGGTTTTTTTACGGCTTGGTTTTGTGGGGTGGCAAGCCTTTTATCGATAGCGTCTTAACGTTATTTTAATTTCTCTGCTTTGATTTTCTCTGCTTATTTATTCCCTTCGTTGTTACGTCTTTTTCCTACGTTATGTGTCGGATCTATGCATATAGCCCAACGATAGTTGCTCTGTTAGTTTGTTGGCGTCGCTCAAGTAATCTATGCGAATAAAGAGCGACACCTCATTGTAATGACCGATAGGGAAATTGATCATGCAACAGAAAGAAACCGTAAGTGCATCTGTGTATACCCTGGACGAAATGTTAATGGCCAGTGGTAACTTCATGAAGGTTGCCAGTGGGCAGGAGACGCAGGTTGCGCGTGATCCAGGGTTGATTCTGACCACCGAAGACGTCCGACAGATTCGTGCCTATGTCAGCAGTGGGCTGGCATTGCCGACAAATCCGCAACAGGTTCGTAAGTTGCTTGGCAACTACAGCAGTGGCATCAGCGGGTTGGCGCCGGAGGACATCCGGGATCTCTACGCCATGATCCAGGCCCATTGCCAGACCTGGGCGCCACTGGAGTCGGATATCCGCAAGGTTGGTAGCGATCTGTACGTGTTCTCTGACAGCCTGCTGGAGACCGCCAGGACCATCGTCGAGTTTGTCACCGGGTTGGAGTCATACCAGAGCCTCAGGGTCGCGGACCTCACACCCGAGCAGATCGACGCCTTGCCGCCCGTGGCGCTGGCCCCGGGTGACCGGCAAAAGATCCCGGTACTGATGAGCTTTTTCGAGGAGCTGAAAACCCTCCTGCAGGAACACAGTGCCAGCACCACGAGGGTCAAGGCAGGCGTTGGCGAATTCAAGAAAACGCTGAGCAGCAGCATAGCACCGGACGTCAGCCTGAAAGTGCAGCTGTCCAACAGTGCTGACACCAGCCGCGAAGTTGCCCGGCTGAACGGCGAGCTGGCGATCCTGACCCAGCGTATCGACCAAAAGACCGCAGAGTATGGCGAGTACGTCAAATACGCGCTCATCGGTGTGTGGTGGGGCCCGATCGGCGCTGCGATAACCGGGTCGATTTACGGAATAAAAGCCGAAAACGTGCGCAAGGAAAAGAATGAGTTGATCGAATCCAAGCGGCGCATCGAAGAGCAGCTGATGAAACTTAACCATTTGCTGGGGTTGTTGCGCACGCTGGAGACCAATCTTCAAGATCTAGAGGGGCGAATCGATGGTGCAACCGTCGGGATCTCCGGGCTCGAAAGTATCTGGGTACTGCTTGAGGAATTGGTCAAGTCTTCGGAGAACCGAGTGGCTCGTCTGAAAAGCGCAACATATTTGGCCGTTGTGGTGCTGCAGTTCAATGTTGTTATTTCTAACTGGACCAATATCAAAAAGCAATCTTTAGAACTGCTGACCGCGTTCGATAACGCCATCGGTCGCTAATCATATTACTCCACTCATTATTTGAATTCGTTGCGAGAACCCACATGCCTTACATCATGGATGCTCCCCTTCAACTTCCCACCCCCGACATGGCTGCCTTTAACACCAGTCGTACTCAATTGCGGCAGCAAACGTTGGCATTGGCGAATATTCACTTGTCCCGGCTGCGCGAGAAGCTCCGCTCGTTACTCCTCGACCTCAACATCGCTGACGCTCAGGGGCTCCATGCCTTGACCATAACGCCCATCGCGTTGAATACCGATGGCTTGCCCGAACTGATCAAGACCATCATGGATCTGCGCGAGCACGCGCCGGTGGCCTCGAGTGTCGTGATCGAGGAGCTGACCCGGGAGTTGGAAGAGGATGCTCGAAACCGCATTTCCCATGTTGCCGACCACGTCGGCAGCCTTGACCACGCGCTGAGTAATTTCAGAGCAATCAACCTCGATGATGCCGATCCTGTGATCATCCAGCTGGAGGCCGAAATTGCTCCAGTCAGGGCCATGATTGAAGAAGAGGGCAAGCCACTGGCCGAATTGCAGGTGCACGAAACCGCTCTGAACAAACTGATTGCCGAGGTGGAGTCCATCAGCCTTCTGAATCGTCTGCAACCCCTGGTGGAGTCGCTGGCCAAGCTGCTTGAGGTTGACCCGAAGAATCCGCTGGTGGGTTCTATCCAGGCCGGGCTTGAGGGTCTAAAGAATCAGCTGAATCTGGGCAACGAGGCCGTCAAGTACAGCCACCTGATTTCCCTGAGAAGCAGGCTGCAACGGGATCTGGATACGCTAAAGCGCAGGCTGCGCGAACTGGGCGACGAGATCGGCGAGCAAGAACTCAGGATCGGGCAGCTGAAGGCTTATCAGGGCCTGGCCGGCCATCGCCTGGTGTACCTGCGAGAGGTCGACATCATCGTTCAGACGATCAGGGATTTTGCGCACCAGAACCAGTTCGATGCCAATGGCGATGTGGTCGAGCAGGTGGGCCGTTTCATCGAAAATGCCGCGACCATGACTGCATACCTCCACGGTTTGCGCCGACAGTGGCAGAGCTGATCTCATTACCCCCTACGCTGGGATTCAGTCGTTGACGCTTAGGGCGTTCAACTCATGAAGGTCCGAACCATCCCCTAACTCCGCCGCGCGCTGGTGATACTCAACGGCCAGTGCGCGGACTTGCGGATGAGGGGAGGACAGCAACGTCTTGCGACTGACGCGCAAAAAATTCAGATTGCCTACGCGCAAAGCGGTTCCGAGCCAGGCCAGCGCCTGATCGATCAGACCCTGATCTGCCAGCACGGCGGCATGGCTGAACTGCCCACGAAAATCCCCACCCTCGGCCGAGCGCCGGTACCAGTCATGGGCGGCGGCCAGATCGCGTTCGCAACACAGGCCTTCTTCCAGATAACGCCCAAGCAGGTTCATCGACTTGGCGTGGCCCATTTGCGCGGCCTTGCGGTAGCAGGCCAGTGCCCGGGCCTGATCCTTGTTGACGCCGCGCCCGGTGGCCAGCAGGTTGCCGTAATTGTAGAAGCCCCAATCAAGCCCGCTCTCGGCGGCCAGGCGATAGTATTCGGCGGCTTTGGCGGCATCGGGCTCACAGCCCCAGCCATGTTCATGACAACGTCCTGCCATGTTGTTGGCCATTGCGTGGCCGTTACGGGCGGCGATCTGAAACCAGACCAGGGCCAGCGCCGCGTCCTGCTCGATGCCCGTGCCGTCCAGCAGAATCTGCCCGAGCAGGGCCTGGGCGTCGAGCATGTTTGCCTGGGCGGCGATGAGGATCGCTTTCGCAGCACTGGCGGGATTGTCCTGCAGCATCGCACGCAGTTGATCGCCATCGAGCACTTCCTGACGCCGCAGATTCCAACTCATGACCTACACCTCGACCCATTGGCGCAGCAGGTTATGGTAAGTGCCGGTGAGCTGAATCAGCGAAGGATGATCAGGCACGTCACGGCTCAGCTGCTGGATGGCGCTGTCCATTTCGAACAACAGGGTGCGATGCCCGTCGTCGCGCACCAGGCTCTGGGTCCAGAAGAACGATGCGTAGCGGGCCCCCCGAGTCACGGCATTGACCTTGTGCAGGCTGGTGGCGGGGTAGAGCAGCAGGTCGCCAGCGGGCAGTTTGACCTGACGGGTACCGAAAGTGTCCTGAATCACCAGTTCGCCGCCGTCGTAATCGTCGGGATCGCTGAAGAACAGGGTGGAGGACAGGTCGGTGCGCACGCGCTCGATGCTGCCCTTGGCCTGGCGCACCGAGTTGTCGATGTGAAAGTCGAAACTGCCGCCGCCGGTGTAGCAGTTCACCAGCGGCGCAAATACCTTGTGCGGCAGCGCGGCTGACATGAACAGCGGGTTCTGCCACAAGCGTTCGAGCATGGCCGCCCCGATTTCCTTGGCCAGAGGATGACCTTCGGGCAATTGCAGGTTGTGTTTGGCTTTCGCCGACTGGTGTCCAGCGGTGATCTTCCCGTCGGCCCATTCGGTCTGCTCCAGAGCCTGGCGCACACGCAGCACTTCCTCACGGGTAAACAGGCCGGGAATGTGTAGAAGCATGGCAGTGCCACTCAGGATCGAAAGAGGAAACGAATGGTAGTGATTCTTATTGTCTGTGTAAAACCCCGCGAGCGTGCGTAGACGGATGAGGGTGAAAAAACCGTAAAGCGAAACTGTAAAGAATGTAAGTTTTCTGCGAATAGCAATCAGTCTCAACTATATTCCGCGACCTCATCGATCCTTGGGGAAGGAAACCACCATGTCGCGCCTCACTTTACATCCGTCTGTCAGTTCGCCTCGGCTTCTCGCTTCGGCAATTGGCATGGCCGTCACTGCAATGTCCGCATCGCAGATGGCCCACGCCGCCGAAGCATCCGAAAAGGCCAACGCGGGCGCAATTTCGCTGGGCGCGACCAGCATCAACGGTGAAGCTCAGTCCACCGACTACAAAACCGAAAAAGGTTCTTCACCCAAGTACACCGCACCGCTGATCGATACCGCTCGTTCGATCACCGTAGTGCCTCAGCAGGTGTTGAAAGACACTGCTGCCGTCTCGCTGCAGGACGCACTGCGTACCGTACCCGGCATCACGTTCGGCGCAGGCGAGGGCGGTAACCCGCAAGGCGACCGTCCGTTCATTCGCGGTTTCGATGCTCAGGGCGACACTTACATCGACGGCGTGCGCGACACCGGCGCGCAGACGCGTGAGATCTTCGACATCGAATCGATCGAAGTGAGCAAGGGGCCGAACTCGGCCATGGGCGGTCGTGGCTCGGCCGGTGGCAGCCTGAACCTGGTCACCAAAATGCCCAAAGCCAACGATTTCACCGACGGCAGCTTCACCTATGGCACCGATCAGACCCGCCGCTACACCCTCGACGTGAACCGCAAGTTCCTCGACGACGCCGCGTTCCGTCTGAACCTGATGAGCCACGAGCAGAACGTCGCCGGGCGTGACGCGATCAACTATGACCGTTGGGGTGTGGCGCCGTCGCTGACCTTCGGGCTGGGCACCGAAAACCGTCTGAACCTCAGCTACTACCACATGCAGAGCGACGACCTGCCGGATTCGGGCATTCCGTACGGTTACGCCTCGCCGACCGCGACCGCCCACGTGCATGACAAACCGGACGATGGCGGCAACAGCAACAACTTCTATGGCCTCAAGGACCGGGACTTCCGCAAGACCCGCACTGACATCGCCACCATCAGCTTCGAGCATGACTTCAACGAAGACATGACGCTGAAGAACACATTCCGCCACGGCAACTCGGGCCAGGATTACATCCTCACCCAACCGGACGACAGCCAGCGCAACGTCAACCGCTACGGCACTGTCTGGCGCCGTGCCAACACTCGCGTATCCAACACCGATACCACCACCAACCAGACCGATCTGTTCGGTTCGTTCCAGACGCTGGGGTTGAAGAACAACTATTCGACCGGTATCGAACTGACCCGCGAGAAGAGCCGTGTCAACGGCTACACGTACAGCACCAGCGCGATGCAGAACTGCTCGCCGACCGGTATCGGCAACAGCGTTTCGGGCAACTGTACCTCGCTGGCCAACCCGAACCCGGATGACGCCTACGGTGGCACCATCGCTCGCAACTACACCACCACCGAGACGGCGGCCAACACCCGTTCGATCTACGCCTTCGACACCATCGAGTTGACGCCGCAGTGGCTGATCAATGGCGGCGTTCGCTACGACAGCTTCGACGTCACCGCCAATTCACCGACCGTGCACGCTAGCAGCGATAACAATTTCTGGAACTGGCAGGCTGGCATCACTTACAAGCCGGCTGAAAACGGCAGCATTTATGCGTCGTTCGCGACCTCTGCGACACCCCCTGGCGGTCTGGTCGGCGAAGGTTCGGACGGCAACCCGCTGACTGCCGGTACCGCCACCAGCGATCTTGAGCCAGAAACCACCAAGAATTACGAAGTCGGCACCAAGTGGGATCTGTTCAACGAGCGCCTGTCGCTGACCGCTGCGGTATTCCGCACCGAGAAAGACAACACTCGGGTACTGGTCAGCAGCGGCACTTATCAGAATGCCGGTAAGTCCCGCGTCGATGGTGTCGAACTGTCGGCCAGCGGCAAGATCACCGACAAATGGCAGGTGTTCGCCGGTTACAGCTACCTGGACAGCGAACTGGTCAGCTCCGGCCTAGCGGGTCGTAACGGTGCCGTTACCGCAGGTGCTGCTTCGCAGGACGGCAACGAAATGCCGAACACGCCGAAGAACAGCGCGAGCCTGTGGACCACCTATCAAGTCTTGCCGAAGCTGACCATCGGCGGCGGCGCGTTCTATGTCGATGACGTCTGGGGCGATACCGGCAATACCGTCTATGTACCGTCCTACACCCGTTACGACGCGATGGCGGCGTACAAGCTGACCAAGAACATCGACCTGCAATTGAACGTGCAGAACCTGACCGACAAGACCTATTACGACAAAGCCTATGCCTCGCACTTCGCGACTCAGGCAGCCGGTCGTACCGCCTTGCTGACCACCAGCTTCCACTTCTAACAAGACGGGGAACCGGGAAGCCCCACTTGCCTTTGGCCAGTGGGGCTTTTGTGTGTAGGCAGCTCCGCGTTGCCGAGGGGACGCCCCCGCCGGCAAGCCGGACTGCTACAGAGCCGGGAGCGGTGGGGTTGCGGGACGCTGGCCCCGGCTGTTGTGTCCTGATTGTGACCGAATAAAGAATCAGCTACGGATGAGAATGCATTCCGTTTATGCGCATAATGCGCGTCGCAGCGGGTTATCGAGGTGATCGAGGGTGTTGAAGAAAGTCCTGTTTCAAGTGCATTGGTTCTTCGGAATCACAGCGGGCCTGGTACTTGCCCTGATGGGGATCACCGGCGCGCTGTATTCGTTCGAGGACGAAATTCTCGATGTGCTCAATCCCGATACCCTTTTCGTGCAGCCCCGGGATCACCAACTGCCGCCGGTGGAGTTGGTACGCAAGATCCAGGCGCAAACCCATGACACCGTCGCCATGCTGCGCATCGAAGTCGACGGTGACAAGGTTGCACAAGTCTGGATGAAGCCGGCCCCCGGCGAGCGTCGGGGCGAAATGCACAACTTCGACCCTTACACTGGCGATCTCAAGCCTGATGCGTTCGGTCAGGACGTCTTCGGTTTCATTCTGCAATTGCACCGATTCCTGGCCGCGGGTGAGTACGGCAAGCAGGTGACTGCCGCCTGTACCTTGATCCTGGTGTTTTTCTGCCTGTCCGGGTTGTACCTGCGCTGGCCGCGTCAGGCGCTGAACTGGCGGGTGTGGCTGACTCTGGACTGGGCGAAGAAGGGACGCAGTTTCAACTGGGATTTGCATTCGGTGTTCGGTACCTGGTGCCTGATCGTCTATCTGTTGTTGGCGATCACCGGTCTGATCTGGTCCTACGACTGGGTCAGCAACGGCATGACCAAGTTGATCGGTGATCCGCCGGCCGCTGGCGAGCAGCGCAGGGGCGAGGGCGGCGGTCGTGGTCGTGGCGGGAATCAAGCGCCAGCCGATGCAGCGCCGCTGGTCGTCGATTACGTGGCGATCTGGGACACCATCCAGAAAACCGCAGGGCCCGGACTCAAGGCCTACAACTTGCGTCTGCCGCCAGCTGCCGGCCAGCCTGGGCAAGTCTTCTATCTGCTCAAGGACGCCCCGCATCCGCGCGCCCTGAATCAGATCACCCTGGATCCGGCCACCGGCGAAGTCAAAGCAGTGTCGCGCTACGCCGACAAGGGCCTGGGCTCGCAGTTGCTGATCAGTAACTACGCGCTGCACACCGGCAGTTACTTCGGCCTGGTGGGTCGCATCGTGATCACCGTCGCGGCGCTGCTGATGCCGCTGTTCTTCATCACCGGATGGCTGCTGTATCTGGATCGCCGTCGCAAGAAGCGCGAGATTCGCACGGCCCGTGGTGAAGTTTCCACAGCATCCAGTGGATATGGCAGTCAGGGGCCTGCGTGGCTGATTGGCTTTGCCAGCCAGAGTGGGTATGCCGAGCAACTGGCCTGGCAGACCGCCGGGCAATTACAGTCGGCAGGGCTGCCAGTGCGTGTGCAGCGTCTGGCGGACATGACCGAGCAGGACCTCGGTCAGAGCCGCAATGCGCTGTTCGTAGTCAGCACCTTTGGCGATGGCCAGGCGCCTGACAGCGCCCGTGGTTTCGAGCGCAAGTTGCTCGGGCGGCCCCTGTCGCTGGAGAACCTCAACTACGCGGTGCTGGCCCTGGGCGACCGGCAGTATCAGCATTTCTGCGGGTTTGCCCAGCGCCTGCACGGCTGGCTGGCAGAGCGCGGCGGCAACACGTTGTTTGCGCCGGTCGAGGTGGACAGTGGGGACAGCACCGCGCTGCATCACTGGCAGCAGCAACTGGGCGATCTGACCGGGTCGACCCCCCCGGCCTCCTGGAAGACTCCGGACTATCAGAACTGGACGCTGACCCAGCGCGAATGGCTGAATCGGGGCAGTGTCGGTTCGAAAGTGTTCCTGCTGGGGCTGAGGGGTGCACCTGAGTCATCCTGGAAGGCTGGTGATCTGGTTGAGGTCATGCCGCGCAACGCTAGACCGGCCGTTGAGCAACTGCTGGCGGGACTGGGCATCGCGTCCGACACGCCGGTCCATGTCGACGGCCTGAAAGAAACCGCCGGCCAGGCGCTGCTCAGTCGTCAATTGCCGGCCAATCGCAGCCATCTGGTGGGCCTGCATGCGCAGGCGCTGGTCGATGCATTGGTGCCGCTGTCGATGCGCGAGTATTCGATTGCCTCGATCCCCGAGGACGGCATCCTGCAACTGATCGTGCGCCAGGAACTGCATCCCGACGCCAGCCTCGGCCTAGCCTCGGGCTGGCTGACAGAGCACGCTGCGGTAGGCGCCTCGATCAGCTTGCGAATCCGGCGCAACAGCAGTTTTCATCTGCCTGACGCGGCGGCGCCGATGATTCTGATCGGCAACGGCACAGGGCTGGCAGGCCTTCGCAGTCTGCTCAAGGCACGCATTGCTCAGGGTGAGCAGCGCAACTGGCTGCTGTTTGGCGAGCGTAACCTGGCGCACGATTTCCACTGCGCTGATGAGTTGCAGGCCTGGTTGGCGTCGGGTGACCTGGCGCGTCTGGACCTGGCGTTCTCGCGCGATCAGGCCGGCAAAATCTATGTTCAGGATCGCCTGCGCGAAGCGGCGGACGAACTGCATCGCTGGTTGGCCGATGGAGCGCTGATCTATATCTGTGGCAGCCTGGAAGGCATGGCGGCGGGGGTCGACGGGACGCTGAACGCCTTGTTGGGCGAGAAGGGTGTAGAGGCGTTGATCGAGCAGGGGCGGTATCGAAGGGATGTTTATTGAGGGGACGGCACTGCCCAAGTGCGCCGCAGCGCCGGCTCCCTCATACATCGGTGCCGCGCTGCCACAGGGGTGGTTTGCGCTTCTGCGAGAACGCATCCCCCTCTGCCCCAAAACCCAAAACCCAAAACCCAGTCATGAAAAAGGCCGCTGCGTTCTCAACGCAACGGCCTTTCTAATTCACCCGTTAATGGCCAATCACACCACAAACTGTTCCGCGTAATGGCAGGCGACCTGACGGTTGTCCACCAGGCGCAACTCTGGAACTTCTGCAACACAGCGCTCCGTCGCATACGGGCAACGCTTGTGGAAAGCGCAGCCAGACGGCGGGTTGAGCGGGTTGGGTAGCTCGCCGACAATCTTGATCTTCGGCTTCAGCGGGTCCGGGTGGATGGTCGGCGTGGCCGACAGCAACGCCTGGGTGTACGGGTGCAGCGGACGGTTGTAGATCTCATCCTTGGGCCCCATTTCTGCCGGGCGCCCCAGGTACATCACCAACACCGTATCGGCGACATGCCGCACCACCGCCAGGTTGTGCGAGATGAACACGTAACCGGTATTGAACTCCTGCTGCAAATCCATGAACAGGTTCAGCACCTGCGCCTGAATCGACACGTCCAGCGCAGAGGTCGGTTCGTCCGCCACCAGCACTTTGGGTTGCAGCATCATGGCGCGCGCCAGGGCGATACGCTGACGCTGACCACCCGAGAACATGTGCGGGTAGCGCTGATAATGCTCAGGGCGCAGACCGACCTGCTTCATCATCGCCTGGACTTTCTCGCGACGTTCAGCGGCCGACAGGTTGGTGTTGATCAGCAGCGGTTCGCCCAGCTGGTCACCGATCTTCTGCCGTGGGTTGAGCGATGCGTAGGGGCTCTGGAACACCATCTGCACGTCTTTGCGCAGTTGTTTGCGTTGATCCTTGGTCGCGCCTTTGACTTCCTGCCCGGCGATTTTCAACGAGCCCGACGAAGGTTCCTCGATCAGGGTCAAGGCACGCGCCAGAGTGGATTTGCCGCAGCCGGATTCACCGACCACGGCCAGGGTCTTGCCGGCTTCCAGCTCGAACGACACGCCGTTGAGGGCGCGCACGGTGGCGTGGGGCTTGAACAGACCCTGGGATACATCGTAGTGACGGGTCAGGTCACGGGCGGTCAATACGATTTCGCTCATTACGCCACCTCCTGATTCAGCGGGTAGAAGCAGCGTGCGAGGCTGTTGGCTTTAGGGTCCAGCGCAGGACGCTGCTGGCGGCAGTTTTCTTGAACGTAGGGGCAACGTGGCGACAGCAGGCAACCGCTTGGACGATCGTAGCGGCCGGGCACGATACCCGGCAGGGTCGACAGGCGTGCTGCGCCCATGCTGTGCTCGGGAATCGCTGCCAGCAAGGCTTCGCTGTATGGGTGCGCCGGGACCTCGAACAGGCCAGGCACGTAGCCGACTTCCACTGCCTGACCGGCATACATCACGCAGACGCGCTGAGCGGTTTCGGCCACCACGGCCAAGTCGTGAGTAATGAGTACCAGGCCCATGTCCTGCTCTTTCTGCAGGGCCAGCAGCAGGTCCATGATCTGCGCCTGAATCGTTACGTCCAGCGCCGTGGTCGGCTCGTCGGCGATCAGCAGTTTCGGCTCGCCGGCAATCGCCATGGCAATCGCCACCCGCTGGCTCATACCGCCGGACAGTTGATGCGGGTAAGCGTCCAGACGCTGCTCGGCACCCGGGATTTCAACTTTTTTCAGCAGTTCCAGCGCACGTTGGCGCGCCGCGCGATTCGACATGCCCAGGTGTGCGCGCAGCACCTCCTGGATCTGAAAGCCCACGGTGTAACTGGGGTTCAGCGCAGTCATCGGGTCCTGGAAGACCATCGACAGGTCCTTGCCGACGATCTGCCGACGCTGGCGTGCGCTCAGCTTGAGCATGTCCTTGCCGTCGAAGGTCAGCGAGTCGGCGGTGACGATGCCGGGGTGATCGATCAGGCCCATCAGCGCCATCATCGTCACGGATTTACCCGAGCCCGATTCGCCGACGATTGCCAGTACTTCGCCTTTGTCCACGGTCAGGTCCAGGCCGTCGACGACCGGAGTGGCAGTGGCATCGCCGAAGCGAACGTTCAGGTTCTTGATTTCTAAAAGTGGCATTCGGACGTCCTCAGGCGGCGTTCTTGAGTTTCGGGTCCAGCGCATCGCGCAGACCGTCGCCCATCAGGTTGATTGCCAGCACGCTGAGCAAAATGGTCAGACCGGGCAGGCTCACGACCCACCAGGCACGTTCGATGTAGTCGCGGGCCGAAGCGAGCATGGTGCCCCACTCAGGCGTCGGCGGTTGTACACCCAGACCCAGGAAGCCCAGTGCCGCGGCGTCGAGGATGGCCGAGGAGAAGCTCAAAGTGGCCTGCACGATCAGCGGCGCCATGCAGTTGGGCAGCACGGTGATGAACATCAGGCGCGGCAGGGTGGCGCCGGCCAGACGGGCGGCGGTCACGTAGTCGCGGTTCAGTTCGCCCATGACCGCAGCACGGGTCAGACGCACATAGGAAGGCAGCGAGACGATGGCGATGGCGATCACGGTGTTGATCAGGCCAGGGCCGAGAATCGCGACAATGGCCACCGCCAGCAGCAGCGAGGGCAGGGCCAGCATGATGTCCATCAGGCGCATGATGGTCGGGCCGAGGATCTTCGGAAAGAAGCCCGCCAGCAGACCCATGAAAATCCCCGGAATCAGCGACATCACCACCGACGACAGACCGATCAGCAATGACAGGCGCGAGCCCTGGATCAGACGCGACAGCAGGTCACGGCCCAGTTCGTCGGTGCCCAGCAGGAACTGCCACTGGCCACCTTCAAGCCAGACCGGCGGGGTCAGGAGGAAATCGCGGTACTGCTCGCTCGGGTCATGGGGCGCGACCCACGGTGCGAAAAGGGCGCAGAAAACGATCAGCAGCATGAAGGCCAGACCGGCCACCGCGCCTTTGTTCTTGGCGAAATGCTGCCAGAACTCTCTGTATACGGACGGGTAGAGCAGGCTTTGATCGACTGCTACTACGGGAGTAGGTGTGCTCATAAAAAATGATCTCAGCGCTGGTGACGAATGCGTGGGTTGGCAAAGCCGTAGAGGATGTCCACCACGAAGTTGACCAGAATCACCAGGCAGGCGATTAGCAGGATGCCGTTCTGCACGACAGGGTAGTCACGTGCGCCAATGGCCTCGATGAGCCATTTGCCGATACCCGGCCAGGAGAAGATCGTTTCGGTCAGTACCGCACCGGCCAGCAGCGTACCCACTTGCAGGCCGAACACGGTCAGCACCGGGATCAGCGCGTTACGCAGGCCGTGGACGAACACCACGCGCGCCGGCGACAGGCCTTTGGCCCGGGCGGTACGCACATAGTCTTCACGCAGCACTTCAAGCATCGAGGAGCGGGTCATCCGGGCGATTACCGCCAGCGGGATGGTGCCCAGCACGATGGCCGGCAGAATCAGGTGACGCAGGGCGTCGATGAACGAACCTTCTTCATCGCTGAGCAGGGTATCGATCAGCATGAAGCCGGTTCTAGGGGGAATGTCGTACAAAAGGTCGATACGCCCCGATACCGGGGTCCAGCCCAGCGATACCGAGAAGAACATGATCAGGATCAGGCCCCACCAGAAGATCGGCATGGAGTACCCCGCAAGCGAGATACCCATCACTCCATGGTCGAACAGGGACCCTCGCCTGAGGGCCGCGATGACCCCGGCCAGAAGTCCGAGGATGCCAGCGAATATCAGCGCCGCGATCGACAGTTCCAGGGTTGCCGGAAACAGCGAAGTGAATTCGCTCCACACGCTCGTACGCGTTCGCAACGATTCGCCCAGGTCGCCATGAGCGAGCTTGCCGACGTAATCGATGTATTGCGCATAAAGGGGTTTGTTCAGGCCAAGACGTTCCATGGCTTGGGCGTGCATTTGCGGATCGACCCGGCGTTCACCCATCATGACTTCGACCGGGTCGCCCGGAATCAGGCGAATAAGTGCGAAGGTCAGCAAGGTGATGCCGAAGAAGGTGGGTATTAGCAACCCCACTCGGCGAGCGATAAAACTAAACATCTTCTCGTGTACCTCATCTGCCGCTTAGGCGTGTACTGGCGGGGCCTTTGATCAGGCCCGCCAGATTCTTCTTCTACTTCACTTGGGTGGTAGCGAAGTTATTAGTGGTGAGAGGGCTAATGTGATAGCCCTCTACGTTGTTGCGCATTGCAGTGAACATCTTGGTATGCGCCATGCTGATCCATGGCTGATCCTGATTGAAGATCACTTGGGCCTGCTCGTAGAGCGAGGCACGTTCGGCCGGGTCGGTTTTTTCCCGAGCCTGATCGATCAACGTCTGGAACTTCTGATTGCACCAGCGCGCGTAGTTTTCGCCGTTTTTGGCGGCATCGCAACTGAGGTTCGGCGTCAGGAAGTTATCAGGGTCGCCATTGTCGCCTGCCCAGCCTGCCGACACCATGTCGTGTTCGCCGTTTTTCGCCCGTTTGAGCATTTCGCCCCATTCCATGACGCGAATATCTAACTTAATGCCGACTTTAGCCAAATCGGCTTGCATCATCTGTGCCCCCATGGTCGGGTTCGGGTTGGTCGCGCCGCCGCCATTGCGGGTGAACAGGGTCAGCACGGTACCGTCAGGCACACCGGCTTCCTTGAGCAAGGCGCGTGCCTTGTCCAGATCGTGGGCCGGATTTTTCAGCGTGTTGTTGTAGCCCAGCAGGGTAGGCGGGTACGGGTTGACCGCCACACTGGCGTTACCCTTGCCGAACAGCGCGTTGACGTAGGCTTCCTTGTCGAAGGCGATATCAATCGCTTTGCGCACGCGCACATCGCTCATGTACTTGTGGGTGGTGTTCATCGCGACATAGGCGGTGGTCATCGCCTGCAGCTCGTCGATTTTCAGCGACGGGTCCTTCTTGATGTTCGGGATGTCGTCAGGTTTGGGGTACAGCGCGATCTGGCATTCGTTGGCCTTGAGCTTCTGCAGGCGCACGTTGCTGTCGGTGGCGATGGCCAGAATCAGTGCGTCGGCCGGCGGCTTGCCCCGGAAGTAGTCAGCGTTGGCCTTGAAGCGCACCTGCGCATCCTTGGCATAGCGCTGGAAAACGAACGGGCCGGTGCCGATCGGATGGCTGTTCAGCTCCTCGGTCTTGTTGGCCTTGAGCAGCTGATCGGCGTATTCGGCCGAATAGACCGAGGCGAAGGCCATGGCCACGTCCGCCAGGAACGGTGCTTCGCGGCGGGTCAGGGTGAATTTGACGGTGTTGTCGTCAACCTTCTCGACGTTCTTCAGCAGTTCCTTGAAGCCCATGCTTTCAAAGTACGGATAGCCGACGGCCGATTGCTTGTGCCACGGGTGGTTGGGGTCCAGTTGACGCTGGAAGCTCCAGACCACGTCGTCGGCATTCATGTCGCGAGTCGGTTTGAAGTATTCGGTGGTGTGGAACTTGACGCCTTTGCGCAGGTGGAACGTGTAATTGAGGCCGTCTTCACTGATCTCCCAGGACTCGGCCAGCGCCGGCTCGATGTCGGTGGTGCCGGGCTTGAAGTCCACCAGGCGGTTGAAAATGGTTTCCGCCGCAGCGTCAGCCGTCACTGCCGTGGTGTACAGGGCCGTGTCGAACCCCTCCGGACTGGCTTCGGTACAGACCACCAGAGGTTTGGCCGATACGCCGACCGCCACGCTGAACAGCGCCAGTGCGACCGCGTTGCGCAATGTTGCGAGTTTGAATGTCGATTTCAAGTAAACGCCCTCCGCAAGTGATGAAGCCATAAGTGGGTCGTGTCTCAGGCGGTACAGGCCTGAGACAGCGACCGGTTCCCGTGATTACAAAATGTTGAACGGAACAGTTGTGACCAGACGGAACTCGTTGATGTTGCCGTCAGCCTGGTTGGCGCTGGCACGGTGCGTGGTGTACGTGCCGCGCATGGTCGAAGCCTTCAGCGGGCCGGACTGCATGGTGTACGAGGCGCCGATGCCATATTCGTAGTGGGTTTCGCCGTCCATGCCGCGAACGTCATAGGCGGTGCCCTTGTAGTGGGTACCGTCGATGTCGAAACCGCGCGCCTGGTAGACGTTGAATTTCAGGCCTGGCACGCCGTAGTCGGCCATGTTCAACAGGTAGCTCAGCTGGACCGACTTCTCGTTAGGTCCGTTGAAGTCCGAGAGCAGGGAGTTGGCCAGGAAGATGGCGTTGCTGTCGTGGACGTAGTCGAAGTAGGTGTCACCCTCGACTTCCTGATAGGCGATGCTGACGCTGTGCGCCTTGTGGGTCGCGGTCAACGACAGACTGTAGGTGTCGTTGTCGATCGGGCCCATCTTCTTCTGACCCGAGTCCTTGGTCTTGTAGTAGTTCAGGTTGGTGCTCAGGCCCAGCACGTCGGTGTCGCCCATCTCGTGCAGGAAGGCGAAGTAGTACTGGTGCCAGAAATCCTGAACGTTGGAGGCATAGAAACTGGTGGTCAGGCTCTTGAACGGCTTGTAGTCAACGCCGGCCATGTCGACATGATCGGATTCGATGTTGGCGTTGGCGGTGTATTCGGAGCGGAACTTGGTCAGGCTCTGCTCGGAACGCGGCGATACGCGGTCGAAGCTACCGGCCTGGAACGACAGGTTGTTGAATTCTTCGCTGAGAATGCTCACACCCTCGAAGCTCGATGGCAGCGCCCGGTTGCCGATGTAAGCCAGTACCGGCGTGTTCAGCGACTGACGACCTGCGGTCAGGGTGGTGTTGGAGATGCGCGCCTTGATGTTGCCCAGGCCCAGCTTGCTCCACTGACCCACGGCATCGCCGTTGTTTTTGGTCAGGGTACGGTTGGCGCCGCCCATCAAGTCGTCTTTGTCGCGGTCCAGCGCCACGGCGTTGTAGACCGCCATTTCGGTCGCGAAGCCTACGGTGCCCTGGGTGAAACCCGAGCTGTAGTCAACGATGGTGCCTTGCACCCAGTTGATACGGCGTGGGTCACGGTCGACGACGACGCCGTTTTCGCTACGGCTGAAGTTGCCGCCACGACGCAGCAGTTCGTTGGCGTACCAGTTCTTGGTCGAACCGGTCAGTTTCGAGTCTTCCAGAAAGCCTTTGGCTTCGCTCTGGGCGTTGCTTGAGGCCAGTTCAGTCGGTACGAAGTCCTGACTGGTGGGCTCTGCCTGGGCCGCTACGCTCATGGCGAGCAGGGACAAGGCGAATACAGCGGTGCTGGCTTTTTTCACGTTTGAAGCTCCCGTTTACATCTTTTATAGAGGCCGGCTTTTATGGGTTGGCCGGCTTTGATGGAACGGCCTCGTGGGCCTTGTTGCGCTTGATCCGACGGATTGCGGATAAAGCAGTGCCAAAGATGAAGATCACCTCTGGCAGGTTGCTCGGGTTATTCGGTGAGGCTGACGCCGGAGAAGTTGTTGCGCCCAAAGGGGCTGACCTGGAAGCCGTCGACCTGCGCCCGCATGGGCTGAACGACGGTCGAGTGCGCGATCGGGGTGATGGGCACTTGTTCCTTGAGGTAGTGCTGGGCCTGCTGGTACAGACTGATGCGCTGATCCTTGTCGGCGCTCGAGACGGCCGCTTTGATCAGGGCGTCGTATTTCTGGTCGCACCACATCGAGTAATTGTTGCCGCCGATGGACGCGCAGCTGTAGAGCGTGCCGAGCCAGTTGTCCGGGTCGCCGTTATCACCGGTCCAGCCGATCAGCGAGATATCGTGCTCGCCATTCTTGCTGCGCTTGAGGTACTCGCCCCATTCGTAGCTGACGATGGTGGCCTTGATGCCGATCTTCGCCCAGTCAGCCTGGAGCATTTGCGCCATGAGCTTTGCGTTGGGGTTGTAAGGGCGCTGCACCGGCATGGCCCACAATGTCAGCTCGGTGCCTTCCTTGACGCCTGCGGCGCGCAGCAACTCCCGGGCTTTGTCAGGGTTGTAGGGCGCGTCCTTGACGGTGTCATCAAAGGACCACTGGGTCGGTGGCATGGCGTTTTGCGCCAGTTGCCCGGCACCCTGATACACCGCGTCGATGATGGCTTTCTTGTCAACGGCCATGTCCAGCGCCTGACGCACCTGAAGCTTGTCCAGAGGCGCATGACGCACGTTGTAGGAGATGTATCCCAGGTTGAATCCGGGTTTCTCGATGACCTTGAGGTTTTTATCGGCCTTGATCGACTCGACGTCGGCCGGGCGCGGATTGAGTGTGACCTGACACTCGTTCTTCTTGAGTTTTTGCACCCGCACCGAAGCGTCGGTATTGATGGCGTAAATCAACTGGTCGATCTTGACTCTGCCCGGATCCCAGAACTGCTTGTTGGCGACATAACGGATCTGCGAGTCTTTCTGATAACGCTGGAAAACAAAAGGTCCGGTACCAATGGGGGATTGGTTTATATCCTGTACATCGCCCGATGCCATCAGTTTGTCAGCATATTCGGCGGAAAGAATGGAGGCGAAGTTCATCGCTATATTCTGAATGAATGCCGCATCCACCTTGTTCAACGAAAATACAACGGTCATTGGTCCGGTTTTTTCGACCGACTTTATATTCCTGTCCAGCCCCATGCTGGTGAAGTAAGGGAACTCTGTCGGATAGGCGATGCGAAAAGGATGGTCTTTATGCAGCATGCGATTGAAAGTAAACAGCACATCATCGGCATTGAAATCACGGGTGGGGGTAAAGAGCTTGTTGCTGTGAAATTTCACCCCTTCACGCAGCTCGAATGTGTAGCGCAGACCATCACTGGAAATCTCCCAGCGGGTCGCCAGAGCAGGCACGACGCTGGTCTGGCCGCGTTCGAACTCGGCCAGGCGGTTGTAGATCGGCTCGGCGGCATCGTTGTCGGTGCCAGAGGTGTACTGCGCAATATCGAAGCCGGCAGGGCTGCCTTCCGAACAGAACACCAGGCTTTTACCTGCGGCTTGGCTGGCGGTAGTAATGGCCAATAGCCCGGCAGTTAACAATGACGGAACAACAAAGTTTTTACGCATGACAATCCTTATCGTCTGAGGCGTGAATAACCCGCGCTGGCCGCAGAGACCCCGTGGCATATCGTTTGCGCAAACGGAGTTGGGGCGGCGGTGGTTACCCGACCGAACAGAAAAACGACAAATTCCAGGTGCGGGGGTTCGAGAAGTTATGTTCGTCGGGCCGCACAGTAAATAGTTGTGAGTGCTTCAAAGTCTGTAGGAAAAGTGCATATCGTTAGTAGGCAAAGTCTTTATGTCGCCCGTTACTCATCTAACGATAGTCATTTTCATTTATTGATCGCGCACATGACGACACGGTCGCGTTACCCGAAGGTAGCGCGACCGTGCGGTCACTTGGAGATTTTACTTACCGCTTACGCTCACACCGTAGAACGAGTTCAGACCGAATGGGCTGATCTTGAAGTCCTGAACTTCCTTGCGCATTGGCTGATAAACAGTCGAGTGCGCGATTGGAGTCATTGGTACTGCGTCCTTGAGCAAGTGCTGAGCCTGTTTGTACAGCTCGGTGCGCTTGGCCTGGTCGGTGGTTTCCTTGGCCTGGTGGATCAAGGTGTCGAATGGCTTGTCACACCATTTGGCGAAGTTGTTGCCGTTGACCGCGTCGCAACCGAACAGCGTACCCAGCCAGTTATCCGGGTCGCCGTTGTCGCCGCTCCAGCCGATCAGCATCGCGCCGTTTTCGCCGTTCTTGGCGCGTTTGATGTACTCGCCCCACTCGTAGGAAACGATCTTGGCCTTGATGCCGATCTTCGCCCAGTCGTTCTGGAGCATTTCAGCCATCAGCTTGGCGTTGGGGTTGTAAGGACGCTGAACCGGCATCGCCCACAGGGTGATTTCGGTGCCTTCCTTGACGCCCGCTTCCTTGAGCAGTTCCTTAGCCTTGGCGACGTTGAACGGCGCGTCCTTGATGGTGGTGTCATAGGACCACTGGGTCGGCGGCATGGCGTTGACCGCCAGCTGACCGGCACCCTGATACACCGCGTCGATGATGGCTTTCTTGTCGACAGCCATGTCCAGCGCCTGACGAACCTTGAGCTGGGCCAGCGGGTTAGGCTTGTCGTCGTCCTTGATTTTCGGCATCACGTTGTAGGCGATGTAACCCAGGTTGAAACCTGCCTGATCAGGCATTTTCAGCGCAGTATCGGCCTTCAGCGGAGCGAGGTCGGCAGGACGCGGGTAAGCAGTGATCTGGCATTCGCCTTTCTTGAGCTTCTGAGCGCGAACCGAAGCGTCGGTGGTGATGGCGAAAATCAGGTTGTCGACCTTGACGTCTTCAGGCTTCCAGTAGTCCTTGTTGCCGGTGAAACGGATGTTGGAGTCTTTCTGGTAGCTCTTGAACACGAAAGGACCAGTGCCGATCGGCTGCTGGTTGATGTTCTCAGGCTTGCCTTCCTTGAGCAATTGAGCGGCGTATTCAGCGGACTGAATGGAAGCGAAGCTCATGGCCAGGTTCTGGATGAACGCCGCATCGACGGTACCCAGGGTCATCTTCACAGTGTGATCGTCGACTTTCTCGATCTTGGTGATGTTGGTGTCCATCGCCATGTCGGTGAAGTACGGGAATTCGGTCGGGTACGCCTTACGGAACGGATCGTCCTTGTTGATCATGCGGTTGAACGTGAACAGCACGTCGTCGGCATTGAAGGTACGGGTCGGTTTGAAGTACGGCGTGGTGTGGAACTTGACGCCGTCGCGCAGGTGGAAAGTGTAGGTCAGGCCGTCAGGGGACACGTCCCAGCTGGTGGCAAGGCCCGGGATAACAGCGGTGCCGCCGCGTTCGAACTGGCTCAAACGGTTGAAAACGGTCTCGGCCGAAGCGTCGAAGTCGGTGCCTGTGGTGTACTGACCTGGGTCGAAACCAGCGGGGCTGCCTTCGGAGCAGAACACCAGGTTCGATGCTGCTTGGGCGAAGGGAGCGCTGGCGATCAAACCTGCGCCTAGAAGAAACGGAATGACCGCTTTTTTGAGCATGGTGGCCTCAGTTGTTGTCATTTTTTAATTGAGGGTGCGACCTTGTGAGCCGATCCCGCGGATACTTATGCAGGCGCCATACCCAAAGCAAGATGCTGGCGCCAATCAAGTGTCAAAGAGTGGCACGAACGTACACGAATGTCGCAAAACTATAATTTCTGACGCGGTTGAACGTTTGCGTGTCGCATATCGATATCTTTGTGGCACTATTTTGGTGCATTGCTGCGTAGCGAATGCACCCGCTTGAGTCACAAGTGTTACTGCGCTGTTGCTTTTTGCTGGTGCTACTTGCCCAGGCTCACCCCATAAAAGGGCGTCAGGCCAAACGGACTCAGTTTGAAATCCTGTACCTCCTTGCGCATGGGCTGAAACACCTTGGAGTTGGCGATCGGGGTGATCGGCACGTCGTTTTTCAGGATGTTCTGTGCCTGTTGATACAGCTTGACCCGCTCGTCGCGATTGCTGGTCAGCTTGGCCTGGGTCACCAGCTTGTCGTAGGCGGGGTTACACCATTTCGCGTAGTTGCTGCCCTTGACCGCTGCGCAGCTGTAGAGCACGCCGAGCCAGTTGTCCGGATCGCCGTTGTCACCCGTCCAACCATAGATCATCACGTCGTGTTCGCCAGCCTTGGCGCGCTTGATGTATTCGCCCCACTCGTAGCTGACGATGTTCGCCTTGATGCCGATCTTGGCCCAGTCGGACTGGATCATCTGCGCCGACATCCGTGCGTTTGGATTGGAGGCGCGCTGCACGGTCATCGCCCACAGATTGATCTGCGTGCCTGGCGCCACACCTGCCTCCTTGAGCAGTTGTTTTGCCTTCTGCGGATCGTACGGGGCGTCCTTTATGTTCGGGTCATAGCTCCATTGCGCGGGGGGCAGGGCATTTTGTGCCAGTTGCCCGGCGCCCTGGTACACCGCCTTGATGATCGCCGGCTTGTCGATGGCCATGTCCAGCGCCTGCCGGACCTTGAGCTGGTCGAGCGGCGGATGGGTGACGTTGTAGGCCAGAAAGCCCAGGTTGAACCCGGCCTGGCTCAGCACTTTGAGGTTCGGGTCCTTCTGCGCCTCTTCGATGTCCTGCGGCCGTGGATAACCGCTGATCTGGCACTCGCCGGTCTTGAGCTTCTGCAGGCGCGTGGCCGCGTCGGTGTTTATCGAGAAGATCAGGTTATCGAGCTTCACGTCGTCCGGTTTCCAGTAGTCCTTGTTGCCGACGTAACGGATCTGCGCATCCTTCTGGTAGCGCTTGAACACGAAGGGACCGGTGCCGATCGGCTTCTGGTTGATATCCCCGGCCTTGCCGTCCTTGATCAGCTGGGCGGCATATTCAGCCGACTGGATGGAGGCGAAACTCATGGCCAGGTTCTGGATGAATGCCGCATCGATGTTGTTCAGGTGAAATTTGACGGTCTGCTCGTCGACCTTCTCCACCTGTTTGATGGTGGTGTTCATGCCCATGTCGGTGAAGTAGGGCGACTCGGAAGGGTAGGCCTTGCGGAACGGGTCGTCGGCGTTGAGCAGGCGATTGAAGGTGAACAGCACATCGTCTGCGTTGAAGTCGCGGGTCGGCTTGAAGTACTCGGTGGTGTGGAACTTCACGTTCGGCCGTAGATGGAAGGTGTAGGTCAGGCCATCGGCTGACACCTCCCACTGGGTTGCCAGACCCGGTTCCACTTCAGTGCCGCCGCGCTTGAACTGTGTCAGCCGGTTGAAGACGGTTTCCGCCGAGGCATCGAACTCGGTGCCGCTGGTGTACTGGCTGGGATCGAAGCCTGCCGGGCTTGCTTCGGAGCAGTAGACAAGGGTGCTGGCCGCTTGCACCGTTGGCGCACACAGCGCAATGGCGGCAGCGAGCAACAGGGGTTTGAAGGTGTTCTCCATGTGAACCTCATACGGTTGCGGCATTGCTGCCGGAGTTCATCGACTGATGATAGACCGCAGAGCATGCCGCGCCGTTCGTCGGTTCTACAAGGTGCATCCGGTTCCAGGGTTATTACTTGCCGAGGTCCTGGATCGCTTTCCACCATGAGGTTTGCGATACCAGGGCCATGAACGCCTTGGCCGCGACACCGCGCAAACCTGCAGACTGCCCGTCCTGGCTGGTGAACACATAGTCGAGGTAACCCTGGCTTTCGTTCCTCAGTCGATCCTGAATCTGCTGCAGCGCCTGGACCGCCCGTTGATGGGTTTCGTCCAGATCGGTTTTCGACCCGGCACGCTGCACTTCCTCTGCATGACTGGCAGCCCAGGCGCTGACCTGCTCTGAATGCCAGTGCGCGTCGGCAGGGTGGCAGAAGAAGGCCGAGGCCACGCTGACTGGATCGGCTTCGGGTTTACCCTCCCAGTAGTCGAGCATGGCCTGGGCCACCTGACGAACCGCTTCGCTGGCAAGTTGTGCCGCCAGATCATGCAAGGGGTGCTCGGCGTGGTCCTTGGACAGCTGTGAATGCGTCGGCTCGATCGAGGCATCGATGTTCGGGTCGTTGCCCAGGGCTATCTGAGCATCGTCGACGCTGTTGCCGATCCAGCTCAGCACGCCTTGGGCGGCGCTGTTATAGGCATTGAGCAGGATGGCGGCGGGTGTGGATATCAGCCAGCGGTAAAACTTCAGGGTGTCGACGCCGAAGGTCTTGGCCAGTGCTATCAGCTCGTCGCGTGCGGTCAGCAGCGCCTTGAAGGCGCTGAATAAGTGCGGGTCCGGGTGCTCGCTCAGCAGGATCAGCAGCACTTTGTCCCGGTCGGAGCGGTAGCCCGGTTGGGTCAGTTCGAACTCCAGTTCCTCGGTAGAAAACAGGATCTTGCCCAGCGGCGCCGCCAGGCTGGCAATGATATCACTGCCGCCGAACGTGCCCGTGACCAGTGCCCGTTTCCACTTGACCTCGGTGGGTGTCGTCCAGGGCAGCACACCCTCGTAGCCGGCCTGGATCAGACTCAGCTCGACGAAGTTGGAGTGCGCGAACAGGTCTTCGAGCACATGCAGGGCGGCGCCGAAGCTGCGCAGGCCGGACAGCGAGCGGCGCTGATCCATGGTCTGGCGCAGTTGCTGCTGCAGGTAGTCCACAGAGCGTGAAATGTAGCGCTTCATCGACGTCTGAGGATCTGTTTCCAAGGATGGATCCTGCGTCAGCACCCAGGGCTCGAAGTCGGGGTCGAGCATCCTCGGGTCCGGCACTGGCGGTTCGCTGACCAGCGGGTTATCGATGTGTTCACGCGGGCGGTAGACGCCGAGTCTGTCGACGGTCACTTTCATGTCGGCCGGATGGCGCATTCTCAGGTCGGGGAATTTCCTGACCGCCAGCACATCCACCAGGTCGGTCCAGGCCTGACGGGAAAGAATCGCCGGAAACTCCTTGGGCATGTCCGGGGCGCGGGTAATCTTCGGGTCGACAACCTGGGAATAGTCCCGCAGCCAGTTGCCGAAGTAGACCGCGTCCACCTCTTCACGGCTGAAGCCGAACTCCCTGAGGACCCATTCGATGGTTTGGTGGGTATGGCCCTCGGCGTCTGCGCTACTGGCCTCGAATCTCAAGGGAACAGGCAGCGGCTCGTGCTGCGGGATCGTTGCATCGGCGGGCTGAGAGTGTGTCGTAGTCATGATCGGATTCTTCCTTGAATGGGTTGAAATGCGCCGGGCCTGGGGCTGGTGGGTCCAGCGCCGGGCCATTCCGTGGCAAAGGTCAGCGGGTGTTACGAGAGTCGATTTTATGTATTGCGCGGTGCTTGCAAATCAGACAGGACGTTGCGGGGCGTAGGAAGGGGGAGTCGCTCAAACGAAGAAGCCGCCATAGATTGGCGAGTAAAGCGGGGGGATAACAGGAGGAAACGGCGGCGACCCTTGGTCACCGCCATCTGCATCAGGGCAGGGCGACTTCGATCACGCCATCTGCGCTGACGCTGACCTGACTGGTGCCGGCTTCGACTTCAGGCGTTGGCGCAGCGTCCGCACGCGCGGCTTTCATCATCATCACCGGTGCGCGCATATAGGGCTGTGGGTAGCCTGAGGTGTTCAGGTTGAGGTTGACCAGCTTGTAGCTGCTGCCGCCCAGGGCATCGGTGACCAGTTGCGCACGGGCCTTGAACGCGGTAACGGCATTCTTGAGCAGGGTGTCTTCGCTGGCCTTGCGCGCCGGATCGGAGATGGAGAAGTCCATGCCGCCCATTTTCATGTCGCTGCCCAGCAGCTCGCCGGTCAGTTTGGACAGGGCTGCAAAGTCCGGGCTTTCCAGACGCAACTCGGCGCGTTCACGCCAGCCGGTGATCTTCTGGCCCTTGTCGTCGTAGATCGGGTAGCTGTTGCGGCTGCCCTGGCGGATGGTCACTTCCTTGACCTGGCGCGCCTCACCCAGGGCCTTGTTCAGTGTCTCGGTGATGCCGGCGGCCAGCTTCGCCGGGTCGGAATTCTGCGATTCGGTGTACAGGGTTACGGTCATCAGATCGCGCTGGACTTCCTGATTGACCTCGGCGCGGACCGAAACCTGGTTGTAGTGGACATCGTCCGCAAGGGCCGGGGTGCTGGCCAGAGCGATGGCGCCCAGGGCGAACAATGTGGCGGTGGGGCGAAGGCTGGACATAAAAACTCCTTGTTGGGCGGGCCGTCAGGGGCGCACGTCACTGTGGGCCGCCGCACGGATGCCCATCAGACTGTGGTTGCGCGATCTTGTTCCGGGATCCTTGTGGGATCGCTTGTCATTCTAGGGGCCGGCTGGCTGGCGAACGCGGGGTGTCAGCGGTGATGTCAGTGACATCGCTGCCGCCGGCAAGCCGTGCTGCTACAGGATGGTATGAGGTCGGGAAAGGGCCCATACCGGAGGTGTTCGCCAGCCAGCCGGCGCCTGCAGCGGTTGCACCCATTGAAGCGGTCAACTCGATCACTGGCATGTCCCACCGCTGTGGCGCTTTGACGCACTTCCAAGGAAAGCGCTGTCGCATTGGTTATACTCGCTCCGATTCGCCTGGAGCGCTCATCAGGAGAGCTCATGCTCGCCCCCGTACAATTGCTTTCCGCCACCCGCCAGAACCTCTGGCGACTGACGTTCGTCCGCATTCTGGTGCTGGGCGCCCAAGCCGGCTCGGTGGGCTTCGCCTACCTGTTCAACCTGTTGCCGCTGCCCTGGTTGCAGCTGGACATCACCCTCGGGTTTTCTGCCATCGTGTGCCTGCTGACGGCGATTCGTCTGCGCACCTCGTGGCCGGTGACCGAGCTTGAATATGCCGTGCAACTGGCATTCGACCTGTTTATCCACAGCGCGCTGCTGTACTTCTCCGGTGGTTCGACCAACCCGTTCGTTTCCTACTATCTGGTGCCGCTGACCATCGCTGCAGTGACTCTGCCGTGGCGCTATTCGTTGATCCTGTCAGGCATCGCGTTGGCGCTCTATACCTTGATGCTGGCCAACTTCTATCCGCTGGAAGCCTTTGCCGTTGCCCGCGAGAAGATGCAGATCTACGGCATGTGGCTCAGTTTTGCCCTGGCCGCCGGGGTCATCACTTTTTTCGCCGCGCGCATGGCCGAGGAATTGCGCCGTCAGGAGCACATGCGCGCCTTGCGCCGTGAAGAAGGCGCACGTGATCAGCAATTGCTGGCCGTGGCGACCGAGGCCGCCGGTGCCGCGCACGAGCTGGGCACGCCGCTGGCGACCATGAGTGTGCTGCTCAAAGAGATGCAGCAAGACCACAAGGACCCTGCGCTGCAGGAAGACCTGTCGGTACTGCAGGACCAGGTCAAGCTGTGCAAGGAGACGCTTCAGCAGCTGGTGCGTGCGGCCGAGGCCAACCGTCGCCTGGCGGTTCAGGAACAGACCGTCACCCACTGGCTGGATCAGGCACTCAATCGCTGGCACCTGATGCGCCCGGAAGCCAGTTACCGCTTCCAGCGCCTGGGGCAGGGCGATGTACCGATGGTCGCGCCGCCACCCGACCTGACCCAGGCGCTGCTGAACTTGCTGAACAATGCCGCCGACGCCTGCCCGGAGGGTCTGGAAGTGAACCTGGACTGGAGCGCCGCAGAGATTCGCATCAGCATCCGCGACCACGGTGCTGGCGTGCCGCCGGCAGTGGCCGAGCAGATCGGCAAACCTTTTTTTACCACCAAGGGCAAAGGCTTCGGTCTGGGCCTGTTCTTGAGCAAGGCCAGCGTGACCCGCGCGGGTGGCTCGGTGAAACTCTATCCTCACGAGGAAGGCGGCACGCTCACCGAGCTGCGCCTGCCCCGTGACGCACGAGGAGATGAAGCATGACTGATGAAATCCAGGTTGAAGGCGAAGAGTTGCCGCACCTGTTGCTGGTGGACGACGATGCCACCTTCACTCGCGTGATGGCCCGCGCCATGGCCCGCCGCGGTTTCCGCGTGAGTACCGCAGGCTCGGCCGAGGAAGGTCTGACTGTGGCGCAGCAGGACATTCCCGACTACGCCGCGGTCGATCTGAAGATGGAAGGCGACTCGGGGCTGGTGCTGTTGCCCAAGCTGCTGGAACTGGACCCGGAAATGCGTGTCCTGATACTGACCGGTTATTCGAGCATCGCCACGGCGGTCGAAGCGATCAAGCGCGGCGCCTGCAATTACCTGTGCAAACCGGCTGACGCGGACGACGTGCTGGCAGCGCTGCTGTCCGAACACGCCGACCTGGACACCCTGGTGCCGGAAAACCCGATGTCGGTGGACCGCCTGCAGTGGGAGCACATCCAGCGTGTGCTGACCGAGCATGAGGGCAACATTTCCGCGACCGCCCGTGCCTTGGGGATGCACCGAAGGACGTTGCAGCGCAAGTTGCAGAAGCGACCGGTTCGTCGTTAACCACGGACGGTCACATAAACATTTCTTCATGGAAGACCTCGCGTGGCGTCTGGCACATTGGTGCCAACGCCACTAATTGCCTGCCGCTGAGCCTCCACCATGAATTTTGATGTCGATGAATCCAGGGTCAATGACGCTGTGACCGGAAGCTTCTTCTCCCGGGTCTGGAAACTGGTTACGCCGTACTGGCGCAGTGAAGAAAAGGGCATGGCCTGGGTCCTGCTGATTGCCGTGATCGCGCTGTCGCTGTTCAGCGTGTTCATCTCCGTATTGGTCAACAGCTGGTACCGGGATTTCTACAATGCCCTGCAGAACAAGGATCTGGGCGCCTTCACGCACCTGATCCTGTATTTCTGCGGCATCGCCGCCATCGCCATTCTGGGCGCGGTGTATCGCCTTTACCTGACACAAATGCTGACCATTCGCTGGCGTCGCTGGCTGACCGAAAAGCATTTTGCCAAATGGTTGAGCAGCAAGAATTACTACCGGCTGGAGCAGGGCGGTTACACCGATAACCCTGACCAGCGTTTGTCCGAAGACCTCAACAACTTCACCTCCGATACCTTGAGCCTGAGCCTTGGCCTACTGCGCACGGTCGTCAGTCTGGTGTCGTTCTCGGTGATCCTGTGGGGCGTGTCCGGCAGCATCGAACTGTTCGGCATCACCATCCCCGGCTACATGTTCTGGGCCGCCTTGCTGTATGCCGCCGTTGGCAGCTGGCTGACCCACCTGATCGGCAAACGCCTGATCGTGCTCAGCAACCAGCAACAGCGCTATGAAGCCGACATGCGTTTCTCGTTGGTGCGGGTTCGCGAGAATGCCGAGAGCATCGCCTTGTCTGACGGCGAGGCCAACGAGAATCAGCGCCTGAGCGCGCGCTTTGGCATGGTCTGGAGCAACTTCTGGACCATCATGAAGGTGCAGAAACGCCTGACGTTCTTCACCGCAGGCTATTCGCAGATCGCCATCGTCTTTGCCTTCGTCGTCGCGGCGCCGCGCTACTTTGCCGGCAAGATCGAACTGGGCGAGCTGATGCAGATCAACTCGGCGTTCGGCAACGTGCAGGAGAACTTCAGCTGGTTCATCGATGCGTATACGCAGTTGGCCTCCTGGCGCGCAACCTGCGACCGTCTGCTCAGCTTCCGCCAGGCCATGGACGAAAACGAAGCGCGGGTGCCGGCCATCAAGGTCAGCCACGACAGCAACGCGCTGCATCTGCAAGGTCTGGACTTGTCGCTGGTGGGCGGTCGTCAGTTGCTCAACAACGCCAACATCGACATTGCAGCGGGCGAAAAGGTCATGCTCAGCGGCCGCTCCGGCAGTGGCAAAAGTACCCTGTTACGGGCCATGGGCGGCTTGTGGAACGAAGGCCATGGCGCGGTGAAACTGCCAGCCAAACGGGCGTTCTTCCTGCCGCAGAAGCCCTATCTACCCATCGGCACGCTGCGCGAGGCGCTGAGTTATCCACAAGCGCCGGAAGTCTATCCGGCCGAGCGCTTTGCCCAGGTGCTGGAAACCTGCCGGCTGGGCCATCTGGTTTCGCGGCTTGAAGAAGCTAATCATTGGCAACGCATGCTTTCGCCGGGTGAGCAGCAACGCGTGGCTTTTGCCCGCGCGCTGCTGTTCGCGCCGGACTGGCTGTACCTCGATGAAGCCACCTCGGCAATGGACGAAGAGGACGAAGCGGCGCTCTATCAGGCCCTGCTTGACGAGTTGCCGGGGGTGACGCTGCTCAGCATTGGTCATCGCAGCAGTCTCAAACGCTTTCATCGTCGTCACTTGCGTATCGAAGGCGGGCAACTGCTGGAGCAACCGCAGGCGCAAACGGTGATGTAGGCGACAAAACGCCGCAAATACCTACGAACTCGCCGGGTTTGTTATGTGATCGTACAACCTGGTGAGCTATGATTAGCCTTTCACCGTATTTAGAGATGCATGTTGGATATGGAAAATCAGAGTGCTCCGCCTCGCGCCCGCAGAAAGCACCGCAGCCTTGCGCAGGAATTGGTAACCGAACTCTCCGAGCGCATTCGCAGCGGCCAGCTCAAGCGCGGCGATAAATTGCCGACCGAGTCGGCAATCATGGAAGAGCAGGGCGTCAGCCGCACGGTTGTGCGCGAGGCCATTTCGCGTTTGCAGGCCTCGGGTCTGGTGGAAACCCGCCACGGCATCGGTACTTTCGTCCTCGACACGCCGAGCCCCAGTGGTTTTCGGGTCGATCCGGCGACGATCGTCACCCTGCGTGATGTGCTGGCCATTCTGGAGCTGCGCATCAGCCTCGAAGTCGAGTCTGCAGGTCTGGCGGCGGTGCGCCGCTCGCCAGAACAACTGGCCGACATGCGCGCCGCGCTCGATGCACTCAATGAAAGCGCGTCCCACGCCAGCGACGCGGTGGGCGCCGACTTCCAGTTCCACATGGCGATTGCGCTGTCCACCGGCAACCGTTATTTCACCGACATCATGAATCACCTGGGCACCAGCATCATTCCCCGGACCCGATTGAATTCCGCCCGCATCGCTCACGACGATCAGCAGCACTACATGGGCCGGCTGAGCCGCGAGCATGAAGAAATCTACGAGGCCATCGCCCGCCAGGATTCCGATGCCGCCCGTGCGGCGATGCGTCTGCACCTGACCAACAGCCGCGAGCGGTTGCGCCATGCCCATGAAGAGGCAGAATCGCAGCGGGCTTGAGGTTGTCTGATCTGAACCCAAAGCTCAGCAAAACGAATACCTGTAGCAGTCCGGCTTGCCGGCGGTAGCGCTCGCAAGGACGTCACCGCCGGCAAGCCGGACTGCTACAAGGCCTGCAAAATCCCACCGAATCACCGCTCATCCCTTCCCGACATAAATAATTCCACCCCCCTATTGAGTCCTCTCATTCCTAGTTGTACGATGACATACGACATCAGCGCAGGACTGGTGCTTCATCCACAAAAATTGCTCCCCAGGGTGTTCGAATAATGAATCCACAAGAACTGAAGTCCATCCTCTCTCACGGTCTGCTGTCCTTCCCGGTAACCGATTTTAATGCCCAAGGCGACTTCCACCGCGCTGGCTACATCAAACGTCTGGAGTGGCTGGCCCCTTACGGCGCCTCTGCACTGTTCGCAGCCGGCGGTACAGGTGAGTTCTTCTCCCTGACTGGTAGCGAATACTCCGAAGTCATCAAGACTGCGGTCGACACCTGCGAAAATTCCGTGCCGATTCTGGCTGGCGTCGGTGGTCCTACCCGTCAAGCCATCGAGATGGCTCAGGAAGCCGAGCGTCTGGGTGCCAAAGGCCTGCTGCTGCTGCCTCACTACCTGACCGAAGCCAGCCAGGACGGCGTTGCCCTCCACGTTGAAGCGGTGTGCAAGTCGGTCAAGATCGGTGTTGTGGTCTACAACCGTAACGTCTGCCGCCTCACGCCAGCGCTGCTCGAGCAACTGGCCGAGCGTTGCCCGAACCTGATCGGCTACAAGGATGGTCTGGGCGACATCGAGCTGATGGTGTCGATCCGTCGCCGCATGGGCGATCGTTTCTCCTACCTGGGTGGTCTGCCAACCGCTGAAGTCTATGCCGCAGCCTACAAGGCGCTGGGCGTGCCGGTTTACTCCTCGGCGGTGTTCAACTTCGTGCCCAAGCTTGCGATGGACTTCTACCACGCCATTGCCAAGGACGATCACCAGACCGTTGGCAAGCTGATCGACGATTTCTTCCTGCCGTACCTGGACATCCGTAACCGCAAAGCCGGCTACGCGGTAAGCATCGTCAAGGCAGGCGCAAAAATCGCCGGTTACGACGCAGGTCCCGTTCGCGCTCCGCTGACCGACCTGACCAAAGAAGAGTTCGAAATGCTCGCTGCACTGATGGACAAGCAGGGTCAGCAATAACAGCCGACCTTTCGCAAAACCGCTGAGCGATCAGCGGTTTTTTGCCGTCGGGACAAGCGGTTTTTCAGCATCGCTCATGCAGTCTTGAGTTTTTAATGTTTCGCGTCGGCAAGGTCGCCGATGCGTGAGTTTCACCCTAGTGGCTACACCTTGAGAGCACCGCTTCAATCGCATCTGAATTTAGGGGCAGAGGCGAGCAGCACACACATATAAAAGATCGTTTAACCCGCGCAAAAAAATAATTAGTGGGAGTTTTCGAACATGCAAAATACCAAGCCGACTCACGTCCGCTATTTGATCCTGCTCATGCTGTTTCTGGTGACCACGATCAACTATGCCGACCGTGCCACCATCGCCATCGCGGGCTCCAGCCTGCAGAAAAGCCTCGGCATCGACGCCGTCACCCTCGGTTATATCTTCTCCGCCTTTGGCTGGGCCTACGTCGCCGGTCAGATCCCGGGCGGCTGGCTGCTCGATCGCTTCGGCTCCAAGAAGATTTACGCCCTGAGCATCTTTACCTGGTCGCTGTTCACCGTGCTGCAAGGCTATGTCGGTGAATTCGGTCTCTCCACCGCGATCGTTGCGCTGTTCATGCTGCGCTTCCTGGTCGGTCTGGCAGAAGCCCCGTCCTTCCCTGGCAACGCGCGCATCGTCGCGGCCTGGTTCCCGACTTCCGAGCGTGGCACTGCCTCGGCGATCTTCAACTCCGCGCAATACTTTGCCACCGTACTGTTCGCCCCGATCATGGGCTGGATCGTCTACACCTTCGGCTGGCAGCACGTGTTCGTGGTCATGGGCGGCGTTGGCGTGGTGTTTTCGCTGATCTGGCTGAAAGTCATCCACAGCCCGCGCAACCACCCGAAAATCAACCAGGCCGAACTCGATCACATCGCCAACAACGGCGGCATGATCGATATGGACCAGGATCAGGGCAAAGGCAAAAGCGGCGGCCCGAAATGGGACTATGTTCGCCAGTTACTGACCAACCGCATGATGCTCGGCATCTATCTGGCGCAGTACTGCATCAACGCCATCACTTATTTCTTCCTGACCTGGTTCCCGGTGTATCTGGTCCAGGAGCGCGGCATGACCATCCTCAAGGCCGGTTTCATCGCCTCCTTGCCGGCCATCTGTGGCTTCATCGGTGGCGTACTGGGCGGAATCATTTCCGACTACCTGCTGCGTCGCGGCAAGTCGCTGACCTTCGCGCGCAAGGCGCCGATCATCGGTGGTTTGCTGCTGTCGACCTCTATCGTCACCTGCAATTATGTAGACGTCGAATGGGTGGTGGTGGGCTTCATGGCGCTGGCCTTCTTCGGCAAGGGCGTGGGCGCATTGGGTTGGGCGGTGATGTCCGACGCGTCGCCGAAACAGATCGCCGGTTTGAGTGGCGGGCTGTTCAACATGTTCGGCAACATCGCCTCGATTACCACTCCGATCGTGATCGGGTACATCATCAGCTCCACCGGCTCGTTCAAATGGGCCCTGGTGTTCGTCGGCGCCAACGCGCTGGTGGCGGTGATCAGCTACGTGTTCATCGTGGGTGAGATCAAACGTGTGGAATTGAAAGACACCCCGACGCAGGGTGATGTGCAGGCGGGCGAAGTCGGCGAAGTCCCTCAAGCCCGAACCTGAGCTCATGTGAAAATCTGAGGAAAACCGTGATGAACTTGATCCAACATGCCGACTCGCCGCGTTATATCCGCTTGCATGAGCGCGATAACGTCGTCGTCGTGGTCAATGACCAGGGCGTACCGGCGGGGACAGAATTCGACAACGGTCTGGTGACCATCGATAACGTGCCGCAGAGCCACAAGGTCAATACGGTGGACATCCCCGAAGGTGGGGCGGTGATCCGCTACGGGCAGACCATCGGTTATGCCCTGCAGCCGATCGCCCGGGGCAGTTGGGTCAAGGAAGATCAATTGCGCATGCCGAGCGCGCCGCCGCTGGACAGTTTGCCGCTGTCCACCGACGTGCCGGGCAAGGGCGAGCCGCTGGAAGGCTTTACCTTCGAAGGTTATCGCAACGCTGACGGCACCGTCGGCACGCGCAATATTCTGGGGATCACCACCACGGTGCAATGCGTCACCGGCGTGCTGGATTTTGCGGTCAAACGCATCCGCGAGGAGCTGCTGCCCAAATACCCGAACGTCGATGATGTGGTGGCGATCACCCACAGCTATGGCTGCGGCGTGGCGATCACCGCCAAGGATGCGTACATCCCGATCCGCACCGTGCGCAATCTGGCGCGTAACCCGAATCTGGGTGGCGAAGCCTTGGTCATCAGTCTGGGCTGCGAAAAACTCCAGGCCGGCCAGGTGATGCACGAGGACGACAGTTCGGTGGACCTGAGCGAGCCCTGGCTGTATCGGCTGCAGGACTCCAGTCACGGCTTCAACGAAATGATCGAGCAGATCATGGCCCTTGCCGAAACCCGTCTGAAGAAACTTGACCAGCGTCGGCGCGAAACCGTGCCGGCGTCCGAGTTGATTCTGGGCATGCAGTGCGGCGGCAGCGATGCGTTTTCCGGCATCACCGCCAACCCGGCGCTGGGGTATGCCTCGGACCTGCTGTTGCGCGCCGGTGCGACGGTGATGTTTTCTGAAGTGACCGAAGTGCGTGACGCCATCTACTTGCTGACCTCCCGCGCCGAAACCACGCAAGTGGCCGAGGAGCTGGTGCGCGAGATGGACTGGTACGACCGTTACCTGGCCAAGGGCGAGGCGGATCGCAGCGCCAATACCACGCCGGGCAACAAGAAGGGCGGGCTGTCGAATATTGTCGAGAAGTCCCTGGGATCGATCGTCAAATCCGGCAACAGCGCCATCAATGGCGTGCTTGGCCCCGGCGAGCGGGTGAGCCGTAAAGGGCTGATCTTCTGCGCTACTCCGGCCAGCGATTTCGTCTGCGGCACGCTGCAATTGGCGGCCGGGATGAACCTGCATGTGTTCACCACCGGCCGCGGCACGCCCTATGGTCTGGCGATGTCACCGGTGGTCAAGGTGTCGACCCGAACCGAACTGGCCCAGCGCTGGCCGGATTTGATCGACATCGATGCCGGCCGCATCGCGACCGGTCGTGCCAGCATCGAAGACTTGGGTTGGGAGCTGTTCCACTTTTATCTGGATGTCGCCAGCGGCAAGAAGAAGACCTGGACCGAGCACTATCGCTTGCACAACGACATCACCCTGTTCAACCCCGCCCCGATTACCTGATCGGGCTGCAACAGCCTCGAGCCGACCCGTAGCAGCGCGCGTGCCCCGCGAGCTGCCGGGCACCGGCGGTAAATCCGACGGCGCGGTGGATCAGGTGCATGCCGTTCACAGGGTTTACTGCCGCTTCGCGCCAGATCGCGAGCAAGCTTGCTCCTACGCCCTGCGGGCAGAAGCGATCGATTTCTGATGCGCGGCATGCTTTTGATTCTGGCCGCAGGCCTGTGGGAGCCGGCTTCTGCAAGGGACTGCGCAGGTCGCTGGCTCTGTTTTCACAAGGCAGGCGATTACGAGTACGCAGCCGAGTGATGGGGGTAGTCCACAAGCCGTGAGTCTATGACCATTTCGCTGATCCAGCTGGTCAACAACGTGGTGTAGGCGTGCTGGCTGGTGTCACTGCTGAGCCCGTGATCAGCGCCGTCCAATAGTCGGTAGGTCAGCGAATGCGCAAGGTCGAATGCGGTGCGGTAGCTCATCAGCGTGGCATGCGGCACGTAATCATCCTGCTCGGACTCCACCAGCAACACGTCGCCCTTGAACTCCTTGCAGGCGGCGAGCGCACGGTTGTCCGCTGCCGTCACGGCCGAACGCCGATAGTGCGCAAGTTTGTCGCGGTCCAGTGCCTGCTTGGGCATGTCCCAGTCGGCGTCCCAATACAGCGCTGGCACACGCAAGGCCAGCCAGCGCACCGGGCGCATGCCGCTGAGGATGGTCGCCAGATAGCCGCCGTAGCTGCTGCCGATGATCGCGATGGCGTTGTTATCCACGGCAGGATGGCTGGCCAGCCTGTCGTAGGCGGCGAGCAAGTCTTCCATGCTGTGTTCGCGGGAGACCGAGGCGCGCATTTCATGGGTGCGTTCGTGGCCACGCAGGTCGAAGGTAAGGCACACGCAGCCCAGGCCGGTGATGTTCTTGGCGCGCGCCAGATCGCGCTGCTGGCTGCCCCCCCAGCCGTGGACGAAAAGGATGCCAGGCATCCTCGCCCCCGGGGTGAGAATGGTCCCGGAAATGTATTGATCGTTGACATTAATGTCGATGGTTTCACTGCGTACAGTCATAAGGCTGGACCTGTGTGAATTTGCTGATTAGGCCGACTTCAGGATCGTCGCCTTCGTACAGAACATGAGCGTGCGGGGGCAGGGTGGTGGGGCCATAAATCTCGTGGCTGGACGCGCCGATGCGTTGCAGCTTCGGATCGGCGGCAAATGCCACCAACGCCTCGACCTCCGCAGGGCTCGCGCCGCCGATACGCCAGGACTGCTCCAGAACCCCGGAACACACCTGACCTCGCGAATTGGTGCCGTGGGCAATATCGTAGTTGCGCCGCGAGGCAAGGAAATCCGGGAAGCAATCGAGCGCGGCCTTCTCGTAGTTCATGGCCTGGGTCACTGAGCGGCGTACATCGTCTTCCAGATCCAGCTCAAGCAGTTGATCATAGCCGCCGCGCACCAGCCAAAGCTGTGAGCCGCCGTAAACCGTCTCGCCGTTGTTGTCCTGGGTCAGGCTCTGAGTGCCATGGTAGCTGACCATGATCCCGGCCACGTGCACCTGGCCGACGCTGTAGGTGATGACGTCACGCAGATCTTCTTCCAGCACCAGGCCCCATTGCTCGACCTGAGCCATGTCCTGTGCAGCGATGGCCTGGTCCAGCGCAGACTCGCTGGTGACCACCCGTTGCCCGCGACCGGCCGTGGCCAGCACCGGCTTGACCCGCACTGGACCGTCCTTGAGCAACTGCCGGCCGGCGCGCTTGGCGTCAGCTTCGTTGAACACGCTGAAACCGCTGAGCACAGCGTCGGCAGCGTCCTCGAAAAAACGTTCGGACCAGCCCGCTGGCCGAGAGGTGGCGTCTTTGATCAAGGGATGGGAAATGGCCTTGGTGGCCATGAATGGATGGTCGATCAGTCCGCCGAAAAAGTCATCGACGCTACCAATGTCCAGGGCTTCGCCTTGCTGTTTGCCGATCAAGGTGTCCGATGGGATGTAGTAAAGGGCGTGGCCCTTGTGCAATGCGGGGTCATAGGCGCCGGCGAAGGTGGCGCCGAGTAGCTTGGCAATGCGTCCCCCTAACGCCTGCTGAACCACGGTTTCGTGAGTTGCCAGTTTCTTGTGGGTGGCCAGCAGGACAACTTCCGACTTTGCAGTACTGCGTGATCCGCTCATAGGCGAACTCCCTGAGGCGTTGAAGGGGCCCTTGTAGCCGTCCGGCTTGCCGGGAGTCGCGATCTTCAGGCCGCCACCGCCGACAAGCCGTGCTACCAGGAGTAGCGATCTTCAGTCCGCTACCGCCGGCAAACGGTGCTGCTACAGCTGTGTTTTCGATACCAGCAGCCTGCGGTCTGCATCAAGCCGCCTTGCGAATGGCGGTGATCAGCTCCGCCTTGGTCATGGTCGAGCGGCCAGAGATATTCAGCCCGCGGGCCCGCTGCAACAGATCAACCTTGGTCTGCTCATCCAGCGATTGCCCGGTGTTGCGCGGCGCACCGTGCTTGGCCGAGACGGCGCGTCTGGCCGAATCCTTGCGGTCGTGGGACTTGGCGCTGGCGGACTTTTTGCTGCCTGAGCCGCCTTTTTTCTCGCCCCCTCCGGACTGCTTGTTCACAGTAGCCCAGGCGCGAGCTCCTGCCTCGCCTTTGGAGACCCCTTTTGACTCGTAGCTGTCCTCGATATGCGCGGCTTTGTGCTTCTGTTCGGTGGTGTATTTGTCTTTGTTTTGAGTGGGCATTTTCAGTCTCCCGGTTCAATTCAAATTGCGCTGACGTGCGCCGGTTTCATCAATTATGAAGAGCACAAGGCCGTGTAGTTCCTTCGATGTTGATCAATGGTCGGCAGACTGCTTCGAGGCCAGGAGGTCTTTGTCGGCTTCACATTCGGGAAATGGCTGGGTGTGGTCCAGCGCTTGCTGTTCGCCCATCGCCCGGTATTTCTTGCGCAGCTCGTGCAGTTCTTTCTGATCGAGATTGTCCAGGCTCAACACGGCGTTCTGCGCGTCCTTGGTGACCCGCAACAACTCATCGATCTTGATGTGCAACTGATCGGTGTCGCGGTTCTGGGTGTTTTGAATCAGGAACACCATCAGAAAGGTGATGATGGTGGTGGAAGTGTTGATGATCAGCTGCCAAGTGTCGTTGTAATGAAACATCGGCCCGGTGGTTGCCCAGATACAAATCAGCACCACTGCGACGAGAAAGGTCCGGGGGCTGCCGGACCATTTCGACAAGGCCTGTGCAAACTTCGAGAATTTCATTGCCGGTGTCCTTAGCTTTTCAGGGAGATAAGCAAGAGACCACAATGGCGGTTTGAAATTTCTTCTTACAAAGTGAAATCAAGCGAGGCGGTGTTCAGCGCCAGCCGAACAGCGCATTTGCATTCTCGGTGCTGGCGTGGGCCAATTGCTCGGCAGGTATTTTCATCAAGGCAGCCAGTGCCGAGCAGATGTGCGGCAGGTGCTCCGGGCTGTTGCGTTGGCCGGGGAACATGGCAGGCGCCATGTCCGGTGAATCGGTTTCCAGTACCACACTGTCGAGCGGCAACCGGGCAATGACCCGATGCATGCGCAGGGCTTGCGGCCATGTGGCGGCGCCGCCCAGGCCCAGCTTGAAGCCGAGCTTGATGTATTCCCGGGCTTCTTCGGCGCTGCCGGCAAAGGCATGGATGATGCCGCTGCGCTTGAGCCTGAAGCGCTTGAGGGTGGCGATGGTGTCGGCGTGGCTGCGACGCACGTGAAGCAGCACCGGCAGGTTGAAGTCGGCCGCCATCTGCAGTTGCGCGTTGAAGACGTTCTGTTGCCGTTGCCGGTCCAGCGATTCAACGTAGTAGTCGAGCCCGATTTCGCCCACGGCACAGAGTTTGGGATGGCCCGCCAGCGTCGCCAGCAGATCGCGCAATTGCTGAAGGTGTTCAGGCAGATGCTCGTCAAGGTAGATCGGATGCAGACCCAGTGCGGCGTACACCGAAGGCTCGCTCAAGGCCAGATCCCACACCCGCTGCAGATTGCGCTGGTACACCCCCAACACCACCATGCGCTCGACACCCAGCTGTTGACAGTGGTTGAGCACGGCCTGGCGATCGGCATCGAAGTCCTCGAAATCCAGGTGTGTGTGGGTGTCTGTCAGCTTCACCCTCAGGCCTCGTGAATGCGCTGTTTGAAGGTGCGCACGATGGCATGCACGCCGGGTTGATACTGATCCTGCTCGATCGCCGACAGTGCCAGGGCCAGCGCTTTCTCGGCGATCAGCTGATGTTGTTGGGCCATGGCGTTGACCGGCAGTGGCAGGAAGTCCAGCAACTGGGTATCGCCGAAGGTGCCCAGGTGCAACTGGTCAGGATTCAGGCCGCGCTTTTGCAGAAGGTCGAACACGCCTTGCAGCAACACGTAGGAGGTGGTGATCAGGGCATCGGGAAAGTAGCCCAGACGGTCGAGCATCTGGCCGGCGATCTGCAAGCCACATTCGCGGCTGAAAGACTCGCCATGCTCGATAATGACCGACCCTTTGAAGTCGCCCAGCGCGTCTTCGAATCCGCTGGCACGCGCCTTACTGACGCTCAGCTCCGGGCGAGCGCCAATCAGGGCGATGTGTGCAGGTTTTGTTTCCAGCAGGCTGCGGGTCAATTGCTGGCTGGCATCGTGGTCATCACTGACCACCGAGCAGAAATGCGCCGGGTCCATCTCGCGGTCAATAGCGATGACGGGAGTGCCTTGCTGTTGCAGTGTGCGATAACTGTCGTCGCTGGCGGGCAGGCAGCTGGCGACAAACAGGGCATCGCAGCGCCGGGCGCGAAACAGCTGGAGCAATTGCAGCTCGCTGATCGGGTCATCATCGGAGCTGGCGATCAGCAGCTGGTAGCCTCGCGCCCGGGCGCCTTGTTCAAGCTGCTTGGCAATGCGCGCATAGCTGGGGTTTTCCAGGTCCGGCAGAATGAAACCCAAGGTGCGGGTGTGCCGGCTGCGCAGCCCGGCCGCTTGCGGATTTGGCCGAAACCCATGAGCCTCGACCACTGCACGAACACGCTCGACCGTCGCATTGCTGATGCGCTGCTGCTCGGCCTTGCCGTTGATCACGTAGCTGGCGGTGGTGACGGACACACCGGCCAGACGCGCAATATCACTGAGTTTCAAGCCAAACGTCCTTTTCTGATTGGAGAGTCATCGGGGCGGCTGAATAAATAAACGCGCCGAGGATTTTCACTGATTCATGTCCATCATTACAGCAGACCGGCGTCCAGTGGTTGATTCAGAACCGTTGTGACAGCAATCGACCGGATGAGCTTCAATCCGTGGAGATTATCGAGTAACGTGCCCGCCCATCTAGATTAAACGATTCAGCACACCTGTTTATCGCGTTAATCCGTTAATGCGTCTGGCCTGCACCGGGCGTTTTTCATTGAAGCTATCGGTCATGATGACCGGTCTTAGAACAAGAACCAGGCGCCATCATGCGCTGCACAGGAGAAACGCATGCTCGAGCTGACCGTTGAGCAAATTTCCATGGGCCAACGTGCCGTGGATAAACCCGCGGCGCTGCAACTGCTGGCCCAGCTGCTGGCAACCGATGGACTGGTAGCCCCCGGTTACCTGCAAGGACTGCAAGCGCGCGAGCAGCAGGGTTCGACCTTTCTGGGGCAGGGCATCGCGATCCCCCACGGTACGCCACAAACCCGCGACCAGGTATTCGCCACTGGCGTGCGCCTGATGCAGTTTCCCGACGGTGTCGATTGGGGGGATGGCCAGATGGTGTATCTGGCCATTGGCATTGCGGCCAGGTCCGACGAGCATTTGCGTCTGTTGCAGTTGCTCACCCGCGCCCTTGGAGAAACCGATCTGGGTCAAGCGCTGCGTCAGGCGAAGGATCCCGAGTCGCTGCTCAAGTTGCTGCAAGGCGCACCGCAGGAACTGGCGCTGGATGCGCAGATGATCAGCCTCGGCGCCTCAGTCGATGATTTTGAAGAGCTGGTCTGGCGCGGTGCACGACTGTTGCGTCGCGCCGACTGTGTGAACAACGGTTTTGCCGCCGTGCTGCAACAGGTCGAGCCGCTGCCGCTGGGCGATGGCCTGTGGTGGTTGCACAGCGAGCAAATGGTCAACAAGCCGGGACTTGCCTTTGTGACGCCCGACAAACCGATGCGCCATCTGGGTCAGCCGCTGACCGGACTGTTTTGTCTGGCCAGCCTGGGCGAGTCCCACCAGGCGTTGCTCGAACGGTTGTGCGCGCTGTTGATCGAAGGCCGTGGCCACGAATTGGGCCAGGCCACCAGCAGCCGTGCCGTGCTTCAGGCACTCGGCGGCGACGTGCCGCCTGACTGGCCGTCCGAGCGGGTGGTGCTGGCCAATGCTCATGGCCTGCATGCGCGTCCGGCAAAAATTCTCGCGCAACTGGCCAAGCGTTTCGAAGGCGATGTGCGCGTGCGCGTCGTCGACAGCACCGAGAATCCGGTCTCGGTCAAAAGCCTGAGCAAACTCTTGAGCCTGGGCGTGCGTCGCGGCCAGGTGCTGGAATTCATCGCCGAACCTGGTGTGGCCGACGACGCATTGCCTGCGCTGGTTGCCGCCGTGCTGGAAGGACTGGGCGAAGAAATCGAACCGTTGCCGACCCACGCCGCCCCGACGCCACTTGCAGCGGTGATGAAAAAGCAGCTGAGCGCGCCCGTGGCGGGTGCGCAGATTCAGGCCGTGCCCGCAGCGCCGGGCATCGCCATGGGGCCGGCCCATGTGCACGTGTTGCCGGTGTTCGAGTACCCGCTGCAAGGCGAGTCCCATGGCGCCGAGCAGCAACGTCTGCACTCGGCGCTGGCGCAGGTGAAGCAAGACATCGAGCGGCTGATCCAGCGCAGTACGGCCAAGGCTATCCGCGAGATTTTCATCACCCACCAGGAGATGCTCGATGACCCCGAGCTGGTGGATGAGGTCGCCCTGCGCCTCAGGCAAGGCGAAAGCGCCGCTGCGGCGTGGATCAACGTTATCGAAACCGCTGCCCTGCAGCAGGAGCAGCTCAAGGATGCGCTGCTGGCCGAGCGTGCCGCCGACCTGCGCGATATCGGTCGCCGGGTGCTGGCGCAGCTTTGCGGCGTTGACGATCTGATCGAGCCGGAAGATCCGTACATTCTGGTAATGGATGAGGTCGGCCCGTCCGATGTGGCGCGGCTGGACCCGGCACGGGTTGCCGGCATTCTCACTGCCCGTGGCGGCGCCACGGCGCACAGCGCCATTGTTGCCCGGGCGCTGGGCATTCCGGCACTGGTCGGGGCCGGTGACGCGGTGCTGCTGATCAAGTCCGGCACCTTGCTGCTGATCGATGGCCAGCGCGGGCGTCTGGACGTCGCGCCTGACGATCTCACGCTGCAAGGCGCGCTGCTCGAGCGCGATACCCGCGAGCAACGCCTCAAGGCCGCCGCTGCACGACGCATGGAACCGGCAATCACCACCGATGGCCATGTGGTCGAAGTGTTCGCCAACATCGGCGACAGCGCAGGGACTCCGGCGGCGGTGGAGCAGGGCGCTGAAGGCATCGGTCTGCTGCGCACCGAGTTGCTGTTCATGGCGCACAGTTCGGCGCCTGACGAGGCCACCCAGGAAGCCGAATACCGGCGCGTCCTGGATGATCTCAAGGGCCGCCCGCTGGTGGTACGGACCCTGGATGTCGGCGGCGATAAACCCTTGCCGTACTGGCCTATCGACAAAGAAGAGAACCCGTTTCTGGGCGTGCGTGGCATTCGTCTGACCCTGCAGCGGCCGGATGTCATGGAAAGTCAGCTGCGTGCCTTGCTGCGTGCCGCCGACAACCGCCCGCTGCGCATCATGTTCCCGATGGTCGGCACCCTCGAGGAGTGGCGCCAGGCGCGGGACATGACCGAGCGCCTGCGTCTGGAAATTCCGGTGGCCGATCTGCAGCTGGGCATCATGATCGAGGTCCCGTCGGCGGCATTGCTGGCGCCGGTGTTGGCCAGGGAGGTGGACTTCTTCAGCGTCGGCACCAACGACCTGACCCAATACACCCTGGCCATCGACCGTGGCCACCCGACCTTGTCGGCCCAGGCCGACGGCTTGCATCCGGCGGTCCTGCAACTGATCGACATCACCGTGCGCGCCGCCCATGCCCATGGCAAATGGGTCGGGGTATGCGGCGAACTGGCGGCGGATCCGCTGGCGGTGCCGGTACTGGTGGGCCTGGGCGTGGATGAATTGAGTGTCGCGGCGCGCAGTATTGGCGAGGTCAAGGCCTGCGTGCGTGATTTGAACGTGATCGGCGCCAGACAGCTGGCGCAAGCGGCGCTGGCTGTGGGCAGCGCCGCGCAAGTACGTGCCCTCGTGGAGGGGCTGTAAATGGCGAAAATTCTGACATTGACCATGAACCCGGCACTGGACCTGACGGTGCAGTTGGGGCCGTTGCAGGTGGGCCAGGTCAACCGTAGCGAAGCGATGCTGACCCACGCGGCGGGCAAGGGCATTAACGTCGCCCAGGTGCTGGCTGATCTTGGGCACACGCTGACGGTGGCCGGATTCCTCGGCGTCGACAATCAACAGCCGTTCGAATCGCTGTTCGCCCGACGCGGCTTCGTTGATGAATTCGTGCGAGTGCCGGGCGAGACGCGCAGCAATATCAAGCTGGCCGAAAGCAGCGGCCGCATCACCGATCTCAATGGCCCGGGGCCGCAGGTCAGCGTGCAGGCGCAACAAGCCCTGGCTGCCCGCGTCGAGCAGATTGCCAAAGACTTCGATGCGGTGGTGGTGGCCGGCAGTTTGCCTCGCGGGGTGGACGCACAATGGTTGAAAACGCTGTTGCTGCGCCTCAATGCCATGGGCCTGAAAGTGGCGCTGGACACCAGCGGCGAAGCCTTGCGCGCAGGTCTTGAGGCCTCGCCGTGGCTGATCAAGCCCAACACCGAAGAGCTGGCCGATGCGCTGGATGCGCCGATCATTTCGCTCGCAGCACAGGCCCAGGCCGCTGCTGCCTTGCGCCAGCGCGGCATCGAACATGTGGTGATTTCCCAAGGCTCGGAAGGCGTGCATTGGTTCAGTTCTGCCACCGCTCTGCAGGCGTTGCCGCCCAAGGTCAGTGTGGCGAGCACCGTGGGCGCCGGGGATTCGCTGTTGGCCGGTATGGTTCATGGTCTGCTTTGCGGGCACAAGCCGGAGCAGATCTTGCGCACTGCGACCGCCATCGCGGCCATGGCGGTGACTCAGATCGGTTTCGGCATCAGCGACACCGCCCAACTCAAACGGCTGGAAGGCGGCGTCAACGTGCGCGCCCTGACCGAAAAATAAGAGAGGAAGTGTGATGAAGTTAGTCATTGTCACGGCATGCCCGAACGGCAGGATCAGCAGTGTCCTCAGCGCCCGCTTGCTCGATGCCGCCGCGCAGCGTAAGGGCTGGAGCACGGTTGTCGAAGTGCACGATCCGCGTCAGCCGGAAAAACAGCTGTCGAGCGCCGATATCGAAGCGGCCGACTGGGTGCTGGTGGTCAACACCGGCCCGTTGGACCTGAATCGCTTTGCCGGCAAGCGCCTGTATCAAGCCACGCCTTCCCGGGCGTTGCAGGATGTCGACGGGTTTATGTATTCGGCCAGCGAACTGGCAAAGGTTTATAGCGCCGTACAGCAGGTTGAACCCGCACCGGTGGCCAGTGCCCACAGCGCGCCGCGTCTGGTCGCCGTCACGGCCTGCCCGACCGGTGTGGCTCACACCTTCATGGCCGCCGAAGCGATCCAGCAGGCGGCCAAAAAGCTTGGCTACGAACTTCAGGTGGAAACCCAGGGCTCGGTCGGCGCGCGCAATCCACTCAGCGCCCAGGCGATTGCCGAGGCCGACGTGGTGCTGTTGGCGGCCGACATCGAAGTGGCCACGGAGCGTTTCGCAGGTAAACGCATCTATCGCTGCGGCACCGGGATTGCCCTCAAACAGTCTGAAGCCACCCTGAAAAAAGCCCTGGCCGAGGCCGAGGTCGAAACCGCGCTCAGCAGCTCGAAGGCTGCGGCCAAAAAGGACAAGACCGGCGTCTACAAACACCTGCTCACGGGCGTGTCGTTCATGCTGCCAATGGTCGTGGCCGGCGGTCTGCTGATCGCGCTGTCGTTCGTGTTCGGCATCACTGCGTTCAAGGAGCCGGGCACCCTCGCAGCGGCACTGATGCAGATCGGCGGTGATGCGGCATTCAAGCTGATGGTGCCGTTGCTGGCGGGGTACATCGCTTATTCCATCGCTGACCGCCCGGGTCTTGCGCCGGGCATGATCGGCGGCTTGCTCGCCAGTACGCTGGGGGCCGGTTTCATCGGCGGCATCATCGCCGGTTTCCTGGCCGGCTACAGTGCCGCGGCGATCAATCGCTATGCCAGGCTGCCGGCGAGTGTCGAGGCACTCAAGCCGATTCTGATCATCCCGCTGCTGGCCAGTCTGTTCACCGGGCTGGTGATGATCTACGTGGTGGGCAAGCCGGTGGCCGGAATGCTCGAAGGGCTGACTCAGTTCCTCGACAGCATGGGCACCACCAACGCGATCCTCTTGGGGGTGTTGCTTGGCGCGATGATGTGCGTCGATCTCGGTGGGCCGATCAACAAGGCCTCCTACGCCTTTTCGGTCGGCCTGCTGGCGTCTCAGAGTTATGCCCCGATGGCCGCTGCGATGGCCGCCGGCATGGTGCCGCCCATTGGCATGGGCATCGCCAGCGTCATCGCCCGTCGCAAGTTCGCCCAAAGCGAGCGCGAAGCAGGCAAGGCGGCGTTCGTGCTGGGGCTGTGCTTCATCTCGGAAGGCGCGATTCCGTTCGCGGCGAAAGACCCGTTGCGGGTGATTCCGGCGAGTGTGGTCGGCGGTGCGATCACCGGGGCATTGTCGATGTTTTTCGGCTGCAAGCTCATGGCGCCCCATGGCGGGTTGTTCGTGATGCTGATCCCCAATGCGATCAACCACGCGTTGTTGTACCTGCTGGCAATTGTCGTCGGCAGTGTGGTGACCGGGGTGTTGTATGCGCTGCTGAAGCGGCCCGAGGTGGTGGAGCTGGATGCGCTGCCGGCGGGGGCTTGATCCAGCCCTGTCACGTCCCACTGTAGGAGTGAGCTTGCTCGCGATAGCGTCAGGCCAGACAGCAAGATGCCGGCCGCCCAACCGCCATCGCAAGCAAGCTGACGCCTACAGGGGCATGTGCGGCGGCCAATGATCTTTTTCCAGGCTCGCTGTCACATTGCGCAAACAATCGGTTGTTAGGTTCCTTTCTTTGGCATTCGCTTGTGAGGAGCAGACATGACTCAGTTCGACCTGACGCGCCGGCGCATCATCCAGGCTGCTGGCGCCGGATTACTCTTGCCGGGCCTGGCGCCTGCGGTCATCGCCTCGGTCAAGGACCGCCCGAAAATGACCGATGGCGTGCAGTCCGGCGATCTGCTGGGCGATCGTGCCATGGTCTGGAGCCGCAGCGACCGACCCTCGCGCATGGTGGTCGAATGGGACACCCGCAGTGTGTTCAGCAATCCGCGCCGCGCCATCTCGCTGCTGGCTGACCAGCGCACCGACTACACCGCCCGCGTCGAGCTGACCGGGCTGCCCACCGACCAGGCGATCTTTTATCGAGTGTTCTTCGAAGATGCCCAGACCGGCGTCGCCAGCGAGCCCTGGTTCGGTCATCTGCGCAGTGCACCGCAGACCCGTCGTGACATCCGCTTTGTCTGGAGTGGCGACACCGTCGGCCAGGGTTTCGGAATCAATCCGGATATCGGCGGCATGCGCATCTACGAGGCCATGCGCCTGCGCCTGCCGGACTTCTTCATCCACAGCGGCGACACCATTTACGCCGACGGCCCGGTGCCCGCCGAAGTGGTCACCGAGGGTGGGCGGATCTGGCGCAATATCACCACGCAGGAGAAGAGCAAGGTCGCCGAAACCCTGGACGAATATCGCGGCGCCTATCGCTACAACCTGATGGACGACAACCTGCGCCGGTTCAACGCCCAAGTGCCGCAGATCTGGCAGTGGGATGACCACGAAGTGAGCAACAACTGGTCGCCGAGCAAACAGCTGGATGAGCGCTACCAGGTCAAGGACATTCAGTTGCTGGCCGCGCGCGGGCGTCAGGCGTTTCTCGAGTACGCGCCCATGCGTCTGCAATCGGCCGATAACGGCGGGCGGGTGTATCGCAAGCTGAGCTACGGGCCGATGCTCGATGTGTTCGTGCTCGACATGCGCAGTTATCGCGACGGCAACGATGCCAACCTGGCGGATCAGCCAGGGCCGACCACGGCGTTTCTCGGACGCGAGCAGCTGGACTGGCTCAAGCGCGAGTTGCAGGCGTCGGGGGCGCAGTGGAAAGTCATCGCCGCCGACATGCCGATCGGCCTGGGCGTGCCGGATGGCGAAGTCAGCCCCGGTGTGATGCGCTGGGAAGCGATCGCCAACACCGACGATGGCGCGCCGAAAGGGCGTGAGTTGGAGGTCGCCGAGTTGCTCGGCTTCCTGCGCCAGCAGCAGATACGCGACACCGTATGGCTGACTGCGGATGTGCACTACTGCGCCGCGCATCACTATCACCCCGACCAGGCGGTGTTCCAGGATTTCGATCCATTCTGGGAGTTTGTTGCAGGGCCGCTGAATGCCGGCAGCTACGGTCCCAACACGCTGGACAAGACTTTCGGCCCCGAACTGGTATTCCAGAAAGCCCCGCCTGCGCAGAACACCTCGCCGTTTGCCGGCTTCCAGTTCTTCGGCGAGGTAAACATCGACGGACAGAGCGGCGAAATGACCGTGACCCTGCGCGATCTGGATGGGGTTTCGGTGTTTGAGAAGAAGCTGGCGCCGGTGACCCCTGCCTGACTTAAACCCTGTAGGAGTGAGCTTGCTCGCGATAGCCATCTGTCTGCGCTTGGTCAGGTGACTGACACCCTGCCTCGCGAGCAAGCTCACCCCTACACCGGTTTTGCGAATTCTTCCGTGGTTGTACGATAACCGTGCAATTGCCGGTAACACTTAGCCGTCTGCTGGCCTATCATTAGCCACCTAACGACGGCTCAGGGTTTGGCGTGCATGCTGGCAATCTTTCTGGAAACCCTGAACATCACGGCACCGGTATTCGCCATGTTGTTTCTGGGGGTGGTGCTCAAACGTGTCGGCTGGATCAACGACAGCTTCATCCATACCGCCTCCTCGCTGGTGTTCAACTGCACCATGCCCGCGTTGCTGTTTCTGGGCATTATCCACGCCGACCTGCATGCGGCCCTGCAACCGGGGGTGCTGGTCTACTTCATCGTTGCCACACTGGCCGGTTTTGCGCTGGTCTGGGGCTGGGCGATCTATCGTGTGCCGTTTATCGAACGCGGCATCTACGTCCAGGGTGCGTTTCGCGGCAACAACGGGGTCATCGGTCTGGCACTGGCTGCGAGTATGTACGGCGACTACGGGATCTCCCTGGGCGCGATTCTCGCGGCCCTGGTGATCCTGTTCTACAACACCCTTTCAACCGTGGTGCTGGCGGTCTACAGCCCGGTGATCAAGTCCGATCCGTGGAGCATCTGCAAGAGCGTGTTGGCCAACCCGCTGATCATCAGCATCGTTGCAGCCACGCCTTTTGCCTACTTTGGCATCGGGTTGCCGAAATGGCTCGATACATCCGGCAGCTACCTGGCTCAGATGACCCTGCCGTTGGCGCTGATGTGCATCGGCGGCACCTTGTCGCTCAAATCGCTGCGCGAAAGCGGTGGCCTGGCGGTCAGCGCGAGCCTGATGAAGATGGTCTGGTTGCCGCTGATCTTCACCCTGGGCGCTTGGCTGTTGGGCTTTCGCCATGCCGAACTGGGTATCCTGTTCCTGTACTTCGGCGCACCGACCGCGTCCGCCAGCTTCGTCATGGCCCGCGCCGCAGAGGGTAATCACGAGCTGGCGGCGTCGATCATCGTCATGACGACACTGGCCGCGGCCCTGACCACCAACATCGGGATTTTCATCTTGCAGTGGGGTGGGTGGATTTAAGCGCGGTACCCGGGCATCACGCTTCTGCCGGAGGGCGTGAGAGGTGCCGGGGTCGCGCCCCACCTTGCCAACGATCTGCCGGGAACCGGCAGTAAATTCTAAGACCGTGATCTGCCTGACACGGCCCAGTTGAATGGATCCATCGCTGCATCGCAACAGATCGCGCGCAAGCAGGGCTCCCACGCCGTTCGGGCCGAATCAGAAGCGCGTTTTTTCAATGCTGCCTGCGCCACGCGCGGACGGTGCTGATCAAAACCATCACTCCCAACACCGGCAGCGCATAGTGGATCATCAGGCGCTCCAGTCGGTCGGCCAGCGGCATGCCGGTGGTGAACGAGACGATGTGCAGCCCGTACACCGCGTACAACCCCAGCAGCAGCAGGCCTTCAATCCGCGTGATCCGGTATCCCGAATAGAACAGCGGCAGGCACAGGACGGCGACGCCAAGCATCACCGGCAGGTCGAAGTCCAGCGCGTTGGGTGAGATCGACAGCGGGCCGGAGGCGATCAACGAGGTCACCCCCAGCACCCCCAGCAGGTTGAACAGGTTGCTGCCGATGATATTGCCGACGGCGATATCGCGCTCGCCACGCAGCGCCGCGATCAGCGAGGTCATCAATGCTGGCAGGGAGGTGGCAATGGCGATCACCGTCAGGCCGATCACCCGTTCCGACAAACCCAGGTCCTGAGCGACCACCACCGCCGCGCCCACCAATAAATGGCTGCCCAGAATCAGCAGCGCCAGGCCACAGGACATCAACGTCAGCCGGCCCAGGATCGGCCCGATCTTGCGTCGTGGTGCAGCATCCGGCTCACCAAAATGCCGCGCACCATGGGCGAACTGGCGCAGCACCACCGCCAGGTACAGCGCCATGCCCAGCAGCAAGACCACGCCGTCCAGCCCGCTCAACTCGCCATTCCACGCCAGTGCCGCGACCAGCAGGGTGGCGCCGATCATCAGCGGCAGGTCGACCCGCACCAGTTGCCGAGCCACCCGCAGCGGGATAATCAGCGCTGACAGGCCGAGGGTCACCAGAATGTTGAAGATGTTGCTGCCGATGACGCTGCCTACGGCGATGTCGGTGCTGTCAGTCAGTGCCGCCTGCAAGCCGACAGCCATTTGCGGCGCACTGCTGCCCAAGGCGACCACCGTCAGACCGAGGAACAGCGGACGGGTTTTCAACAGGGCAGCCAAAACCACGGCGGCACGCACCGACAGCTCGGCACCGATGATCATCAGCAGCAGGCCGCAGACCAGCTCGATCAGCGTGGGCAGTGGCAGGGTCGATAGGGCGAGAATTCAGGGCACCTTTGGATCGGTCAGTCGTCGAGGGCTTGCACCCGTACTTGGGCGGTTCCGCTGCGCAGCATACCCAATTGTTCGGCCGCTGCACGCGATACGTCGATCAACCGGCCGCGCGTGTGCGGGCCGCGATCGTTGATACGGACGATGACCTTGCGATCATTGTCCAGGTTGGTGACTTGCACCCGGGTGCCGAAAGGCAACTGGCGGTGGGCGGCAGTCAGGGAACTCTGGTTGAAGCGCTCACCGCTGGCGGTGCGCTTGCCCTGGTGGCGGGAGCCATAGAACGAGGCGCCGCCGGTGGCGTTGTAACCGTGTGGATCGATGATGCCTTCACTGGCGCAGCCGGCCAGCAGGGAAATCAGGGCGCAAGCGCCGAACAGCCGCCACATGGGTACAGTCCTTTGAGAAATTTGGCCCGGCAATTCTGCGTTGCCTGGGGTGACCTTATCGCGAGCAAGCTCACGCCTACAGGGTCTTGCGATTCACTGTAGGCGTGAGCTTGCTCGCGATTTGGCCGGTCCTGATGCCGAAAGTTCCAGATCAGGCGCTGTGCATCAGCCTTCCAGCTTGCGCTTCAACAGATCGTTGACCTGCTGCGGGTTGGCCTTGCCTTTGGACGCTTTCATCGCCTGACCGACGAAGAAGCCGAACATCTTGCCGCGTTTGGCTTCATCGGCGGCGCGATACTGTTCAACCTGCTCGGCATTGGCGATCAGCACGTCGTCGAGAATCGACTCGATGGCGCCGCTGTCGGTCACTTGCTTGAGGCCGCGTTTTTCGATGACCTCATCGGCACTGCCTTCACCGTTGGCCATGGCCTCGAAGACCATCTTGGCGATCTTGCCCGAGATGGTGTTGTCGCTGATGCGCTGCAGCATGCCGCCCAGTTGCTCGGCGCTGACCGGCGATTCGTCGATCTCGACACCTTGCTTGTTCAGCAGCGAACCCAGCTCGACCATGACCCAGTTGGCGGCAAGCTTGGCGTCGCCCGCGATGCTGACCACCTTTTCGAAGTAGTCGGCCTGCTCGCGGCTGGAGGCCAGCACGCTGGCGTCGTACAGCGACAGGCCGAACTGCGACTGGAAACGCTCGCGTTTCTGCGGTGGCAATTCCGGCAGGGTGGCGCGGGTCTGCTCCAGGAACGAGTCCTCGATGACCACTGGCAGCAGATCAGGGTCGGGGAAGTAACGGTAGTCGTTGGCTTCTTCCTTGCTGCGCATGGCGCGGGTTTCGTTGGTGTTCGGGTCGTACAGGCGAGTCTGCTGGATGACCTTGCCACCGTCTTCGATCAGGTCGATCTGGCGCTGAATCTCGCTGTTGATCGCCTTCTCGATGAAACGGAAGGAGTTGACATTCTTGATCTCGCAGCGGGTGCCGAATTCGACCTGGCCGACCGGGCGAATCGACACGTTGCAGTCGCAACGCAGCGAACCTTCGGCCATGTTGCCGTCGCAGATGCCCAGGTAGCGCACCAGCGCATGCATGGCCTTGACGTAGGCGACCGCTTCCTTGGCCGAGCGCATGTCCGGTTCGGAAACGATCTCCAGCAGCGGCGTGCCGGCGCGGTTCAGGTCGATGCCGGTCATACCGCTGTAGTCTTCGTGCAGGCTCTTGCCGGCGTCTTCTTCAAGGTGCGCGCGGGTCACGCCGATGCGCTTGATGGTGCCGTCTTCCAGGGTGATGTCCAGGTGGCCCTTACCGACGATCGGCAGCTCCATCTGGCTGATCTGATAACCCTTGGGCAGGTCCGGGTAGAAGTAGTTCTTGCGCGCGAACACGTTGTGCTGGCCGATTTCGGCGTCGATCGCCAGGCCGAACTTGACCGCCATCCGCACGGCTTCCTTGTTCAGCACCGGCAGCGTGCCGGGCATGCCCAAGTCGACGAGGCTGGCCTGGGTGTTGGGCTCGGAGCCGAACGTGGTGGCGCTACCGGAGAAAATCTTCGATTGGGTGGTGAGCTGGGTGTGAATCTCCAGCCCGATGACGACTTCCCATTGCATGTGTTTTCTCCTCAGAAGCCGGCAGGTGAACGAAGATGCCAGTCAGTGACTTGCTGATACTGGTGGGCAACATTGAGCAGACGACCTTCCTGGAAGTACGGCGCCAGCAATTGCACGCCCACCGGCAGACCGTCGGCGAAACCAGCTGGCATCGACAGGCCCGGCAGGCCCGCCAGGTTGGCGGTGATGGTGTAGAAGTCTTCCAGATACTCGGCGATCGGGTCGGCATTCTTGGCGCCGATTTTCCAGGCCGGGTTCGGCGTGGTCGGGCCCAGGATCACGTCGACTTCGGTGAAGGCGGTCATGAAATCGTTCTTGATCAGGCGTCGGATCTTCTGCGCTTGCAGGTAGTAGGCGTCGTAGTAACCGGCGGACAGCGCATAGGCGCCGACCATGATCCGGCGTTGCACCTCAGGGCCGAAACCTTCGCCACGGGAGCGCTTGTACAGATCGGTCAGGTCCTTGGGGTTTTCGCAACGGTAGCCGAAGCGCACGCCGTCGAAACGCGACAGGTTGGAAGAAGCCTCGGCCGGGGCGATCACGTAGTAGGCCGGGATCGCGTGCTGCAGGTTTGGCAGGCTGACTTCCTTGACCACCGCGCCGAGCTTTTTCAGCTCCTCGACACTGGCCATGACCAGGTCGGCGATGCGCGGATCGAGACCGGCGCTGAAGTATTCCTTCGGTACGCCGATGCGCAGGCCTTGCAGCGACTGGCCGAGGCTGGCGCTGTAGTCGGGGACCGGCTCGTCGATGCTGGTGGAATCGTTGATGTCGAATCCGGCCATGCCTTGCAGCAGCAAGGCGCAATCTTCGGCGGTGCGCGCCATCGGGCCGGCTTGGTCTAGACTGGACGCATAGGCAATCATGCCCCAACGCGATACGCGACCGTAGGTCGGTTTCAGGCCGGTCAAGTTGGTCAGTGCGGCAGGCTGGCGAATCGAGCCACCGGTATCGGTGCCGGTGGCAGCCGGCAGCAGGCGAGCGGCAACCGCGGCAGCGGAACCACCGGACGAGCCGCCGGGTACATGCTCAAGATTCCACGGGTTTTTCACCGCGCCATAGTGGCTGGATTCGTTGGCCGAACCCATGGCGAACTCGTCCATGTTGGTCTTGCCCAGCGTCACGGTGCCGGCGGCGGCCAGCCTGGCGACGATGGTCGCGTCATACGGCGCCTTGAAGTTGTCGAGCATCTTCGAGGCGCAGCTGGTACGGATGCCCTTGGTGCAGAACAGATCCTTGTGCGCCAGGGGGACGCCGAGCAATGCGCCGGCTTCGCCTGCGGCGCGACGGGCATCGGCAGCCTGGGCCTGAGTGATGGCCAGGTCTTCGGTGACGGAAATGAAGCTGTTGAGCTGCGGGTCCAGCTGGGCGATACGCGCCAGCAGGGTGCGGGTCAATTCTTCGGAAGAAAACTTTTTATCGGCCAGACCGCGAGCGATCTCTGCCATAGTCATTTGATGCATTGCAGGCACATTCCCTTAGTCGATGACTTTCGGAACCAGATACAGGCCGTCTTCGACCGCTGGTGCGATGGCTTGATAGGAATCGCGGTGATTGACCTCGGTGACCGCGTCTTCACGCAGGCGTTGCGAGGCTTCAAGCGGATGCGCAAGGGGTTCGATTGCGGTAGTGTCGACCGCTTGCATCTGGTCGATCAGGCCGAGAATGCTGTTCAATGATTCAGTAGTACGCGGAATATCGGCGTCATTGAGGCCCAGTCGGGCCAGATGAGCGATTTTTTCCACGTCGGAGCGATCAAGCGCCATGGGGTTCTCCAGTGGAATGCGTACGGAATGAGCCGTACGTCAGATTGCGGAACACTACGCCATTTAAACGGTCATAAGGCCGCGAACGTCGAGGGTAGTGCTCGGAAAACCGCCAATTTAGCATATTGGCTCCTTGCCCAAAATCCCTGTCGTTGTTAGAGTTTGCCGCACTTTTTTACCCACGCGTTCCCTAGGGTCCCTTTCCCATGTTCAAGAAACTGCGTGGCATGTTTTCCAGCGATCTTTCCATCGACCTGGGCACTGCCAACACCCTTATTTACGTGCGTGAGCGCGGTATTGTCCTGAACGAGCCATCGGTTGTGGCCATTCGGACCCACGGAAATCAGAAGAGCGTCGTTGCTGTCGGGATGGAAGCCAAGCGCATGCTGGGTCGTACCCCGGGCAACATCGCTGCCATTCGTCCGATGAAAGACGGCGTTATCGCCGATTTCAGCGTGTGCGAAAAAATGCTCCAGTACTTCATCAACAAGGTTCACGAAAACAGCTTCCTGCAGCCAAGCCCTCGCGTTCTGATCTGCGTACCGTGCAAGTCCACTCAGGTTGAGCGTCGCGCCATTCGCGAATCGGCCCTGGGTGCCGGCGCACGTGAAGTATTCCTGATCGAAGAACCCATGGCCGCTGCCATCGGTGCCGGCCTGCCGGTTGAAGAAGCACGCGGGTCGATGGTCGTCGACATCGGTGGTGGTACCACTGAAATCGCCCTGATCTCGCTCAACGGTGTGGTCTACGCCGAATCCGTTCGCGTGGGTGGCGACCGTTTCGACGAAGCGATCATCACTTACGTGCGCCGCAACTACGGTAGCCTGATCGGTGAATCCACCGCAGAGCGCATCAAGCAGGAAATCGGTACGGCCTACCCGGGCGGCGAAGTGCGTGAAGTCGACGTACGCGGCCGTAACCTGGCAGAAGGCGTGCCACGTGCCTTCACCCTGAACTCCAACGAAGTGCTGGAAGCGTTGCAGGAATCCCTGGCAACCATCGTTCAGGCGGTCAAGAGCGCACTGGAACAGTCTCCGCCAGAACTGGCATCGGATATCGCCGAGCGCGGCCTGGTGCTGACCGGTGGTGGCGCGTTGCTGCGTGACCTGGACAAACTGCTGGCCCAGGAGACCGGTCTGCCGGTCATCGTCGCCGAAGACCCGCTGACCTGTGTGGCGCGTGGCGGTGGCCGTGCGCTGGAAATGATGGACAAGCACACCATGGACCTGCTTTCCAGCGAATAAGTCGCCGGAACGCTACCCTGTTGAGCTCGAAGGGCAGCATCGCTCGATGCTGCTCGTGTGTGTCTGATTTGTTGACGTGCTGTCGCAATGTTGCAGGCGCGATGTTACAAATCAGACACGCTGTATTTCCGTCAACCCGCACCAGGCCGGTTTCATGTCGCATGAATAAGCACAGCCAAACACAAGCATCCCTGGAAGGAGCGGCCCATTAAACCGCTTTTCTCAAAGGGCCCGTCGCTGGGCGTTCGTCTGTTGGTGCTGGTCGTCCTGTCCGTGGCCGTCATGGTCGTCGACGCGCGCTTCACTCTGCTCAAGCCGGTGCGCAGCCAGATGTCGCTGGTGTTGATGCAGTCCTACTGGATTGCCGATCTGCCGGAGCGTCTGTATCAGGGCGTCGCCAGCCAGTTCGGCAGCCGCACCGAGCTTGCCGCTGAAAACGAAAAACTCAAGACCGAGAACCTGCTGCTGCAGGGCCGCCTGCAGAAACTGGCGGCCTTGACCGAGCAGAACGTGCGCCTGCGCGAGTTGCTCAACTCCTCGGCGCTGGTCAACGAGAAGGTCGAAGTGGCGGAACTGATCGGCATGGACCCCAATCCCTTCACCCATCGCATCATCATCAACAAGGGTGAGCGCGACGGCGTGGTGCTGGGCCAGCCGGTGCTCGACGCGCGTGGCCTGATGGGCCAGGTGGTCGAGTTGATGCCCTACACCTCCCGGGTGCTGCTGCTGACCGACACCACCCACAGCATTCCGGTGCAGGTCAATCGTAATGGCCTGCGCGCAATTGCCAGCGGCACCGGCAACCCGGAGCGCCTGGAGCTGCGCCATGTGGCCGATACCGCCGACATCAAGGAAGGCGACCTGTTGGTCAGTTCGGGCCTGGGGCAGCGCTTCCCCGCGGGTTATCCGGTGGCGACGGTCAAGGAAGTGATTCACGATTCCGGACAGCCTTTCGCGATCGTTCGCGCCGTGCCGACTGCGGCGCTGAACCGTAGCCGCTACCTGTTGCTGGTGTTCTCCGACGGGCGTTCGCCCGAAGAGCGTGCTGCCGATGCGGCGCAACAGCAGGAATCCCTGGACCGCCAGGCAGCGGACCCATCCGCGGTGCCGTCTGCGACTGTACCGGGCGCCACGCCTGCGGCCACGCCAAACAAACCGGTGGTCCCGGCGACGGTGCCCAAGCCGGCTGCGGCGCATGGCCCATCGACCGCCCCAGCGGCCACTGCCGTCGCTGCGCCGGCGTCGCCTGCGCCCGCTCCCGCCAAGCCTGCAGCGAGCAAACCGGCCGCCAAACCTGCGACAAAGCCGCCAGCGGCCAAACCGGCAACCCCGGCTGCTGCTCCGGCGACGCCGCGCTCGAGGGAAGAATAATGGCTCGTCACGCTCCCGCACGAAACGGCTGGGTGGTCTGGCTGACGTTCGTCATCGGCCTGTTGCTCAGTGTTTCGCCGCTTCCGCAGTTCATGGAAATCTTTCGCCCGCTCTGGCTCGCCTTGCTCTTGGCATTCTGGGCCCTGGCGCTTCCGCACAAGATCGGCATGGTCACCGCCTGGATGTTGGGCCTGGCCGAAGATGTGCTGTATGGGACGCTACTGGGACAGAATGCGTTGATCCTGACGCTGATCACCTTCCTGGTACTGTCGCTGCAGCAGCGCTTGCGCATGTTCCCGATGTGGCAGCAATGCCTGGTGATTCTGGTGATCTTCGGCCTCGCGCAGCTGGTGCAGCTGTGGCTCAGCGCCCTGACCGGCAACCGCCAGCCAACCCTGGCGCTGGTCCTGCCGGCGTTGGTCAGCGCGCTGCTCTGGCCCTGGGTGAGCTACGGCCTGCGTGGCCTGCGCCTGCGCTTGAAGATCAACTGAGGACGCCGCTTGAGCGCGCTTGATTCTGGCCGCAGGCCGTAGGAACGTGGTTTGTCCTGCGATTTGCCGGGAAGCGGCAGTAAACCCTGCAAACGCGGTGTGTCTGACACACCCAAGGTGTCTGGATTCACTGCCGCTGCGCGCCAGATCGCGAGCAAGCTTGCTCCCACGCCCTCCGGGCAGAAGCGAGGTTTGTGTCCGATTTGCCAGCGTGCATGACGTCACAAACAGCTGTCGTCAGAGGAAGAGTCACCCGTTCTAACGCAACGCCTAAGCTTGTGATCAATGACACGGAGACGTCCCATGCCCCAACTTCTTCTCGCCTCCGGTTCCCCTCGCCGTCGTGAGCTGCTGACGCAAATAGGTGTGCCGTTTACCACCCTCAGCGCCGATATCGATGAAACCCCGCTCCAGGGCGAGTCCCCGGCTGCTTATGTCGAGCGGCTTGCTCGCGGCAAGGCCGATGCCGGGCTGCTGCAGCTGGCCAACGATCCCGCTTATCCCACCGCCTGTGTGCTTGGCGCCGACACCGCCGTAGTGCTCGACGGTCGCATCCTGGGCAAACCCGCCGACGAGGCCGAATCCCTGGCCATGCTCGCTGCGTTGTCGAACCGCGAACACGAAGTGCTGACCGCCGTTGCCGTGGTCGATGAGCAGCATTGTGAAACCCGGGTTGTCAGCAGTCGCGTGCGTTTTCGCAGCATCACACCCCAAGAAGCGCAAGCCTACTGGGCCAGTGGCGAACCCTGCGACAAGGCCGGAAGCTACGGCGTTCAGGGACTGGGCGCGGTGTTCGTCGAAAGCCTCAGCGGCAGTTATTCGGCAGTGGTTGGCCTGCCATTGTGCGAAACCGCAGAAATGCTGGCGCGTTTCGGCATACCCTGTTGGCAATGCCTGGAAGGTGACAAGCCATGAGTGAAGAGATTCTGATCAACATCACGCCGATGGAGTCGCGCGTGGCCGTCGTTGAGAACGGGGTTCTGCAAGAGGTGCACGTCGAGCGGACCCAGCGTCGCGGCATCGTTGGCAACATTTACAAAGGCAAGGTCGTGCGCGTGCTGCCCGGCATGCAGGCGGCATTCATCGACATCGGTCTGGATCGCGCAGCGTTCATTCACGCCTCGGAAATTTCCATGCGTGAAGGCCCGGCGGTGGAAACCATCAGCTCGCTGGTCCATGAAGGCCAGAGCCTGGTGGTGCAGGTCACCAAAGACCCGATCGGCAGCAAGGGCGCGCGCCTGACCACTCAGTTGTCCATTCCTTCGCGCTATCTGGTGTACATGCCGCGCACCGCCCATGTCGGCATCTCGCTGAAGATCGAGGACGAAGCCGAGCGCGAGCGCCTCAAGCAGGTGGTCAGCGATTGCGTGGCCAAGGAAGGGATCAAGGAGAAGGGCGGTTTTATCCTGCGCACCGCAGCCGAAGGCGCCGGGGCCGATGAAATCATGATGGACATCCGCTACCTGCGCCGCTTGTGGGACCAGATCGGTGAGCAGATCAAGACCATCAGCCCTGCCAGCGTGATCTACGAAGACCTGGGCCTGGCCTTGCGTACCTTGCGCGACCTGGTCAGCCCGAAGATCGAGAAGATCCGCATCGACTCCAGGGAAACCTTTCAGAAGACTACTCAGTTCGTCGCCGAGCTGATGCCGGAAATCGCCGATCGCCTGGAGCATTACCCAGGCGAGCGGCCGATTTTCGACCTGTATGGCGTCGAGGACGAAATCCAGCGCGCGCTGGAGCGCAAGGTGCCGCTCAAGTCCGGCGGCTATCTGGTGATCGACCCGGCGGAGGCGATGACCACCATCGACGTCAACACCGGCGCCTTCGTCGGTCATCGCAATCTCGAAGAAACCATCTTCAAGACCAATCTGGAAGCGGCCACCGCCATTGCCCGGCAGATGCGCCTGCGTAATCTGGGCGGGATCATCATCATCGACTTCATCGACATGGAAGACGGTGAACATCAACGGCAGGTCCTGCGCACGCTGGAGAAGCAGCTGGAGCGCGACCACGCCAAGACCAACATCATCGGCATCACCGAGCTTGGGCTGGTGCAAATGACCCGCAAGCGCACCCGTGAAAGCCTGGAGCAGGTGTTGTGCGAGCCATGCAGCAGTTGCCAGGGTCGCGGCAAACTGAAAACCCCGGAAACCATCTGTTACGAGATCTTCCGCGAGATTCTGCGTGAAGCCCGCGCTTATCAGGCGGTGGGCTACAGGGTGTTGGCCAACCAGAAAGTGGTCGATCGCCTGCTCGATGAAGAGTCGGGCAACGTCGCGGAGCTGGAAGCCTTCATCGGCAGGACCATTCGTTTTCAGGTCGAAACCATGTATTCCCAGGAACAATACGACGTTGTGCTGCTCTGAGTGTGCTTGATCGCGACTCTGTAAGCTCCAGGGCGCCGTGCAGACCACTGCGCGGTTGCCCGAATCAGAAAAACCGAGCCCCACGGGCCGATGGCAGGGATGCCCTTCAAAGAGAACTATGCGTGGCGAATGAGCACCTCCCGGTCGTAAAACCACCTGCACCCTCGAGCCGGTCGCCATGGGCAGCGTCAGCACACGGAGGCTCGGCGCCATGCAGCCTCTGACGCGTTTGCTGGCGGCCCTGACCCGTTGGGGCTTGAGTCTGTGCGCGCTGGTCGTGGTGCTGGTGGCCTTATACGTCAGCGTGGGCCGTCAATTGGTGCCGATGGTCGCCGAGTACCGCGCCGACGTCGAGGTCAAGGCTCAGGCGGCCGTGGGCATGCCGGTCAGCATTGGACGTCTTGAGGGCAGCTGGAGCGGTTTCGCGCCGGTCTTCGTAGCGCGTGACGTGATGGTCGGCCAGGGCACCGCCTCGGTCCGACTTGATCATGTGCGAGCGGTGCCTGATCTGTGGGCCAGCATCAAGGCACGACAGGTGCGTATCGCCCGGCTTGAACTTGACGGCCTGCAGTTCGGGCTCAAGGAGGACAAGGACGGGCACTGGGCGATTCAGGGCTTGCCGGTGCAGGAGGACAAGCCGTTCGATCCCGAGCAGGTACTGACCCAGATGCAGATGATCTCGCAGCTGTCGCTGTTTGACAGCCAAATCACCCTGCAGCCTTACGAACAGGCGCCGCTGACCCTGACCTACGTCAGCCTGACCCTCCAGACCGGGCGCTTTCATCAGCGTCTGGATGCCCGCGTGACCTTGCCCGACGGTCAGCCGCTGTCGCTCAACATCCGTTCCAGAATGCAAGCCAGCGCCTGGCGCGATGCCGCCGCCGAGGCGTATCTGAGCCTGCCGCAAAGCGACTGGTCGCACTGGTTGCCGAAAAGCCTGACCGGCGGCTGGAAAATCAATAACCTCAAGGCCGGCGGCGAGTTCTGGCTGACTTGGGGCAAAGGCACTCTGCAAACCGCCGTCGCCCGGCTCAATGCGCCGCAGTTCAAAGGCGCCTACGCCGACCGCAAAGCGTCGAAAATCGACAATCTGGCGCTCAATGCCTGGTTTGAACGTGACGACAACGGCTTCACCCTGGCCCTGGACTCACTGGCGATGGACATTGCCAAAAAGCGCTGGGAAAGCCGCATTCAGCTCAAGCAGACCGCTGCCACCTCCGACAGCCAGGCGCTGTGGCATGTTCAGGCTGACCGGCTGGACCTGACGCCCGTCACACCGCTGCTCGACTCCCTGGCGCCGCTGCCCGATAACCTGATGGCCGTGCTCGATCATCTGAAGGTCACCGGTAGCCTGCGCAACGTGCTGCTCGATTACCGGCCACAGGCCGAAGGCGCGAAAAAACTCAGTTTTGCCGCCAATCTGGACAAGGTCGGCTTCGATGCCTATCACGGCGCGCCTGCCGCCGGTAACGTCAGCGGCGCCATCAGCGGTGATCTGGGGCAGGGCGAGCTGCGCCTGAACACCGACGATTTCATGCTGCATCTGGACCCGATCTTCAAGAACCCGTGGAACTATCGCCACGCCGAAGCGCGTCTGACCTGGGCGCTGGACGATCAAGTGTTCACCCTCATTGCGCCGTACATCAAGGTAGTGGGCGATGAAGGCAAGATCGCCAGCGACTTCCTGATCCGCCTGCATTTGGACCACACTCAGGAAGACTACATGGACCTGCGTGTCGGACTGGTCGATGCCGATGGTCGCTACACCTCCAAGTATCTGCCGGCAGTCCTCAGCCCGGCGCTGGATCAGTGGTTGCGCACCGCAATTGTCAGCGGTCACGTCGATCAGAGCTTCTTCCAGTATCAGGGCTCGATCAGCCACGACGCGCCGGATGTGGCGCGGGTGATCAGCCTGTTCTTCAAGGTGCGCGACGCCGATCTTGCCTTCCAGCCGGGCTGGCCGCAGCTGACGGGTGTGGACGGCAATGTTTTCGTCGAGAACAGTGGTGTGCGCATCCGTGCCACCAAGGGGCAGCTGCTCGGCACCCAGGTGCGCAACGTCGCCGTGGACGTACCGCACGTAGCGTCCGGCCAGACCAGCCATCTGCTGGTGGATGGCGACTTCAATGGCAGCCTGCAGGACGGCATGAAGATTCTGCAGGAGGCGCCTATTGGCACCGCGCAGACCTTCGCAGGCTGGCAGGCCGAGGGGCCGCTGCAGGGCCACATCAATCTGGACATTCCGCTGGTCAAGGGCCAGGAGCCCAAGGTTGCGGTGGACTTCAACACCGACAACGCCCGGCTCAGGCTGCCGGATCCGGTGCTGGACCTGACTCAACTCAAGGGTAATTTCCGCTTTGATTACGCCAAGGGCCTGAGCGGCAAGAACATCAAGGCGATGGCGTTCGACAAACCAGTGGCTGCCGAGATCTTCGCCGAAGGCAAGCCGGGTGCGCCGGTCACCCGCATCACCGCCAGCAGCCAGATTGCCGCCAAGCGACTCACCGACTGGCAGGGCATCACTCAACCGCTGCCGGTGTCGGGCGATCTGCCTTATCAGTTGCAGATCACGCTCAACGGTGCCGACAGCCAGTTGTTGATCAATTCCAACCTCAAGGGCGTGGCAGTCGATCTGCCGGCGCCCTTCGGCAAGACCGCTGACGAGACCCGCGACACCGATTTTCGTATGAACCTGCAGGGCCCGGAGCGGCGTATCGGCGTGGGCTACGGCAATCTCGCCAATCTGGCGTTTGCCGCCCCGGCCGGCAAATTCGCAGACGGGCGCGGTGAGCTGTTCCTCGGGCAGGGCGGGGCCATCGTCCCCGACGCCAAAGGCTTGCGGGTGCGCGGTTCGTTGCCTGAGCTGGACATCGCGCCGTGGCAGGCGATGGTCGAGCGCTATGCAGGCAACGATCCGGGTGGCAGCGCCAAACAGTTGCTCAACGGTGTCGATCTGCAGATCGGCAAGCTGACAGCCATGGGCACGACCCTGGATCAGGTGAGCGTCCAGCTCAAGCGCAGCGACGTCGGTTGGGGGCTGTCGCTGGACAGTTCGAAAGCAAAAGGCACCGCCACCTTGCCGGACAACAAGGCCATGCCGGCTGATATCAACCTGCTTTATGTACGCCTGCCCGCGCCGGATCCGAACGCAGCCGTGGTGGAGAACGCGCCAGACCCGCTGGCCGATGTCGACCCGCACAACATCCCGGCGATGAACATCAAGATCACCCAGCTGTTCCAGGGTGATCAACTGGTCGGCGCCTGGTCGCTCAAGGTCCGTCCCACCGCCAATGGTATTCAGTTGGCCGACCTGAACATGGGGCTCAAGGGCGTGCTGCTGCAGGGCGCTGGCGGCTGGGAAGGCACTCCCGGTGCAACCACCAGTTGGTACAAGGGCCAGGTCAGCGGCAAAAATCTGGCCGATGTGCTTCAGGCCTGGGGCTTTGCGCCCACCGTCACCAGCCAGGCGTTCGAATTGAACGCTGATGGGCGCTGGCCGGGATCACCGGCCTGGGTCGGCCTCAAGCGTTACTCGGGCAGCCTTGATGCCACCCTCAAGAACGGCCAGTTCGTCGAAGTGGAGGGCGGGGCGCAGGCGTTGCGAGTGTTCGGTCTGCTCAATTTCAATTCCATCGGCCGCCGTCTGCGTCTGGATTTTTCCGACCTGCTGAGCAAGGGTTTGAGTTATGACCGGGTCAAGGGGCTGCTGGTGGCCAGTGACGGGGTGTATGTCACCCGCGACCCGATCACCATGATCGGCCCGTCGAGCAACCTGGAGCTCAATGGCACGCTGGATATGGTGCGCGATCGGGTCGACGCCAAACTGCTGGTGACCCTGCCGGTGACCAATAACCTGCCGATTGCGGCACTGATCGTCGGCGCGCCGGCAATCGGTGGCGCGCTGTTTCTGGTCGACAAGCTGCTGGGCGATCGTGTGGCGCGCTTTGCCAGCGTGCAATACAAGGTCGAAGGGCCGTGGAAAGAGCCTAAAATCACCTTTGATAAACCGTTCGAGAAGCCGCAGTGATTTGCCTGGCCAATAAGGCGCGGAGCCGCCTGGACCGGCGTCTGCCCGGAGGGCGTAGGAGCGAGGCTTGCTCGCGATCGGCTTCGCAGCAGTTGTAAATCGGCGGGCTCGGTGTGTCAGACATAACCGGATCGTCAGGTTTTGCGACCGCTTCGCGCCAGATCGGCAGCAAGCTGGCCTCCCACGGCCTCCGGCCAGAAGCAGGTCGCAGTGTCTTGGAGTACAGTGCAGGTCTATCAATCAAGGAGCGCCCATGTCCTTTGCCGTGATTCAGATGGTCAGCCAGAGCGATGTCGAGGGCAATCTGGCCCAGGCTCGTGGCCTGCTAGAGCAGGCTGCGGCGTCGGGCGCTGCGCTGGCGGTGCTGCCGGAAAACTTCGCCGCCATGGGCCGCCGCGACATCGCAGCCATCGGCCGTGCCGAAGCGTTGGGCCAAGGCCCGATCCTGCCATGGTTGAAACTTGCCGCCCGCGACCTCAAGTTATGGATTGTCGCCGGGACATTGCCTTTGCCGCCTCAAGACCGGCCGCAGGACAAAGTCACCGCGTGTTCGCTGTTGGTCGACGATCATGGGGAGCAGGTAGCGCGTTACGACAAGCTGCATCTGTTCGATGTGGATGTTGCCGACGCCCGCGGACGTTATCGTGAATCAGATGACTACGCCCACGGCAGCAACGTGGTGGTCGCCGATACACCTGTAGGACGGCTGGGGCTGACCGTGTGTTATGACCTGCGCTTCCCCGAGCTGTACACCGCGCTGCGTGAAGCAGGCGCTCAATTGATTACCGTGCCCTCGGCCTTTACCGCCGTGACCGGCGCGGCGCACTGGGAGATCCTGCTGCGCGCACGTGCCATCGAGACCCAGTGCTACATACTGGCGGCCGCGCAGGGTGGGGTGCACCCAGGGCCCAGGGAAACATTTGGACACGCGGCGATCATAGATCCATGGGGCCGCGTGCTGGCCGAGCAGGCACAGGGTGCAGCCGTGCTGCTCGCCGAGCGAGACAGTCAAGAGCAAGCGTCCATACGGGCGCGGATGCCGGTGTCGAATCACCGGCGATTTTTTTCGCAGGGCGCCTTGCGGCCTGCCAACACCCCGGAGTGAATATGAGCGACTTGTCCTCTGTCAGTGAACACCTACTGGCGCCAGGCGGCCTGAGCATCGACAGCCTGCAATCGGTGCTGGGCGAGCTTGCCGGCCCCGGGATCGACGCCGCCGACCTGTATTTCCAGGGGCAGATTTCCGAGTCCTGGGCGCTGGAAGACGGCATCGTCAAGGAAGGCAGCTTCAACCTCGACCAAGGTGTCGGGGTGCGCGCGCAATCGGGTGAGAAGACCGGTTTCGCCTACAGCAATGCGATTACCCCTGAGGCCCTCACACAGGCCGCCCGCGCTGCGCGGTCGATCTCCCGTGCCGGCCAGAACGGCCGGGTGCAGGCCTTCACCACCCAGGACGTGGCCCAGTTGTATGCGCCTGACAACCCGCTGGAAGTCATGACTCGTGCCGAGAAGGTCGAGCTACTCAAGCGTGTCGATGCTGCGACCCGTGCCCTGGACCCACGCATCCAGCAAGTTACGGTAAGCATGGCCGGCGTCTGGGAACGCATTCTGGTGGCCTCCACCGACGGCGGGCTGGCGGCCGATGTGCGACCTCTGGTGCGCTTCAATGTCAGCGTGATCGTCGAGCAAAATGGCCGCCGCGAGCGGGGTGGCCATGGTGGCGGTGGCCGTACCGACTACCGTTATTTCCTCACTGAGGACCGCGCCATGGGTTATGCCCGTGAAGCGTTGCGTCAGGCGCTGGTCAACCTTGAAGCGATTCCGGCGCCGGCGGGCACGCTGCCTGTGGTGCTCGGTTCCGGCTGGTCCGGCGTGCTGTTGCACGAGGCGGTCGGGCACGGTCTGGAGGGCGACTTCAACCGCAAGGGCAGTTCGGCCTACAGTGGGCGCATGGGCGAAATGGTCGCTTCCAAGCTCTGCACCATCGTCGACGACGGCACGCTGGCCGGTCGTCGTGGTTCGCTCAGTGTCGACGATGAAGGCACCAAAACCGAATGCACCACCTTGATCGAGAACGGCGTGCTCAAGGGCTACATGCAGGACAAACTCAACGCCCGCCTGATGGGTGTGGCGCGCACCGGTAACGGTCGTCGCGAATCCTATGCGCACCTGCCGATGCCGCGCATGACCAATACCTACATGCTCGGCGGTCAGAGCGATCCGGCAGAAATCATCGCTTCGGTGAAGAAAGGCATCTACTGCGCCAACCTGGGCGGCGGTCAGGTCGATATCACCAGCGGCAAGTTCGTGTTCTCCACCAGCGAAGCCTATTTGATCGAAGACGGCAAGATCACCACCCCAGTCAAGGGCGCGACGCTGATCGGCAACGGTCCTGAGTGCATGAGCCGGGTGTCGATGGTCGGCAACGACCTGTCGCTGGACAGCGGAGTGGGGACGTGCGGCAAGGATGGGCAATCGGTGCCGGTAGGCGTGGGTCAGCCAACGCTGAAGATCGATGCGATCACGGTCGGCGGTACAGGCAGCAACTGATGCTGAAAAGCTGAGGGGTGGGGGGGGGGGGGGGGGGGGGGGGGGGGGGGGGGGGGGGGGGGCGGGGGGGGGGGGGGGGGGGGGGCGGGGGGGGGGGGGGTGGGGTGGGGGGGGTGGCGGGGGCAGGCGGGAGGGGGGCCGGGAG
>NZ_JBJDOA010000001.1:583108-692107 GCF_044900785.1 Pseudomonas sp. NPDC087358 | reverse complement strand
CACACCCTCCCCCTCCCCCCCTCCCTCGCCGGCCCCCCCCCCCTCCCCCCCCCCCCCCCCCCCCCGCCCGCCCCCCCCCCCCCGCCCCCCCCCCCCCCCCCACGACAGGTTCAACGCAGCCCGCGTTTGGTTTCGTCCAGTTCGCGGATGTACTTGAAGATTTTACGGGTCGAGGCAGGAGCCTTGTTCTGCGCGGTTTCGTGCTGGGCCTGACGGATCAGCGAACGCAGTTGCTGACGGTCGGCGTCCGGGTACTCGTTGACGAATTGCTCGAGCACATCGTCAGTACCGGTAACCAGGCGATCACGCCAGCGTTCCAGATTATGAAAGCGCTCGTTGTATTGGCGCGTGGAAGCATCGAGCTGATCGAGCAGGACCAGGATTTCGTCCAGGTTCTGATCGCGCATCAGCTTGCCGATGAACTGAATGTGGCGTTTGCGCGCGATATGCGCGGTGTGCTTGGGAGCATCGGCCAATGCCCGACGCAACTCGTCGGTCAGTGGCAGCTTGGCCAGCACATCGGGCTTGAATGTCGTCAAGCGTTCGCCCAGTTCAACCAGAGCGTGAAGCTCTCGTTTGACTTGGGTTTTGCTTTTTTCTCCGTCAAAGGAGTCGTCGTAAGAATCAACCATGGGGGCCGTCCGCAAATAAACGCCGCCATGATAACCAGTCAGGGGCCAATTGTCCGGCCCGGTGGGCACTTGGTCAGTGCCCGAATCCGAATTTGATGGAGAAAGTCATGAGTGCATCAGAAAGCGTCGGCCCGCAGGCCTTGCCGGCACTGCAACAACAGGTCGAGCAAATCGTCGCCGAAGCCAAGCGTCAGGGTGCCAGCGCATGTGAAGTCGCCGTTTCTCTGGAACAGGGCCTGTCCACTTCGGTTCGTCAGCGCGAAGTTGAAACCGTCGAATTCAATCGTGACCAGGGCTTCGGCATCACCCTGTATGTCGGCCAGCGCAAGGGTTCGGCCAGCACCTCGGCCAGTGGCCCGGAGGCAATCCGCGAAACCGTTGCCGCTGCCCTGGCGATCGCCAAACACACCTCCGAAGACCAAAGCTCGGGCTTGGCCGATGCCGCCTTGATGGCCAAGGATGTGCGGGATTTTGATCTGTTCCACCCGTGGGACATCACACCTGAGCAGGCCATCGAGCGCGCGCTGATCTGTGAAGCGGCCGCCTTCGATGCCGACCCCCGGATCAAGAACGCCGATGGCACCACGCTCAATGTGCATCAAGGCTGCCGCGTGTACGGCAACAGCCACGGCTTTATCGGCGGTTACGCCTCGACCCGGCACAGCCTGAGCTGCGTGATGATCGCCGAGAAAGACGGCCAGATGCAGCGCGACTATTGGTATGACGTCAATCGCCAGGGCGAGTTGTTGATGGACGCAAGGCTCATCGGCCAGAAAGCCGCCGAGCGCGCTGCGAGCCGCCTGGGCGCGCGGCCAGTGCCAACCTGCGAGGTGCCGGTGCTGTTCGCCGCTGAGCTGGCGGGCGGTCTGTTCGGCAGCTTCCTTGGCGCAATTTCCGGCGGCAACCTGTACCGCAAGTCGTCTTTCCTGGAAGGCGCGATGGGCCAACGCCTGTTCCCCGAGTGGATGACCATCGACGAACGTCCGCATCTGATCGGTGCGATGGGCAGCTCGGCATTCGACGGTGACGGCCTGGCCACGTACGCCAAGCCGTTTGTGGAGAACGGCGATCTGGTGTCGTACATCCTCAGCACTTATTCGGGACGCAAACTGGGCCTGCCGAGTACGGCGAACGCCGGAGGCGTGCATAACCTGTTCGTCTCTCACGGCACCGAAGACCAGGCGGCGCTGATCCGCCGTATGGGACGCGGCCTGCTGGTCACTGAGCTGATGGGCAGCGGCCTGAACATGGTCACCGGCGATTATTCCCGTGGCGCGGCGGGTTTCTGGATCGAGAATGGCGAAATCCAGTTCCCGGTGCAGGAAGTCACCATTGCCGGCAACATGCGCGACATGTTCAAGCAGATCGTCGCCGTTGGCAGCGATCTTGAGCTGCGCAGCAACATCCGCACCGGTTCCGTTTTGATCGAAAAAATGACGGTGGCGGGGAGCTGATTTCGCCCGCTTCGCAGCGTTTTCCAAGGCCTGCCATGTGCAGGCCTTTTTTATGCCCACCAGAACACCCGAAGCCAGATCCACTGCAGGCATAAGCTTGCTCGCGATAGCGGTGCATCAGGTGCTGAGTGAGTCGCAGACATACCGCTATCAGGGATCCGGACTGATCGGCCAAAACGCCGGGGGTTGTTTTGATTCTTAAACTCATTTAATAATGAATATCATTCGCTAAATGAGCCCGGGTCATGGGTACTGTCCTGCATGAGTCGCCCTACATGGAAAACTGGCGCGCGCTGAGTCTGCGGATCCGCTGTGCGCTGGATTCCGACGAGCCACGGGTCATCGACCACTACCTGGCCGAGGGCCGGTATCTGGCGCGTTTCACCGCCACACCGCAGGCGCTGATCGCCGAAAGCACTTTCCGCCTGCTGATCGACACCGCCCGCGACACCGCGCTGCCCTGGCACTGGCGGTCCCTGTGTCTGGATCAGGCCTGGCGCCCTTTGCGCGACCTGCAAGCCCTGGCGCATTCCCCTTGCCAGCATCAACGCTGGCAGGTTTTCGCCCGTCAACTGGCGACCTGCGTGCTGCTGCCCTCGATTTCACCCGCTGAACTGATGCAAGGGTGTTTCGATGAGTAGTGCATGGCGGCGGCATCTGACCGCAGTTGTTTTCGCTCACGCTGTTGATTGAGGAGAGTCGCCCATGGAGCACTGGAAAAGCACCATTGTGAAAGGCAATAGCTGTTTCAACCGTGGTGATCTGATCGAGGCCCGGGAGCTCTATCTGCAGGCACTGGCGCTGGCGCAGGTGCTGCTTGAGCGCTGGAGCGATGCCGATGAGGCGGTGGCGGCGTTGGTGATTTCCCATCACAACCTCGCCGATCTGCACCTGAGCCTGCATCAACCGGAGGAGAGCGCCGAGTACCTGTGCTCGGCCCACCAGCGGTTGTTGCAGATGATCCAGAACCCGAGTCTGACCCCTACGCTGCGCCAGGCTGCGTTGCGCCATAGCAACAAGACCTACAGCGAACTGCTGGGTTTTATCAGTGAACACGGTGAATACCCGCGTACCCACCGCCTGCTCGACAGCAGCGGCGAACACTCACGCTCGGCACCTGAGCATAACGCTGCAGCCGCCGGCACTTTGTCCTTTGGAGTCCATTGATATGCCGTATACCTTGCCTGCCTTGCCATACGCCTACGATGCCCTGGAACCGCACATCGATGCGCAAACCATGGAAATCCACTACACCAAGCACCACCAGACCTACATCAACAACCTCAATGCCGCCGTCGAGGGTACCGAATACGCCGAGTGGCCAATCGAAAAGCTGGTCGCCAGTGTCGGTCAGTTGCCGGAGAAACTGCGCCCTGCGGTGATCAATCAGGGCGGCGGCCACGCCAACCACTCACTGTTCTGGGAGGTCATGAGTCCCAAGGGCGGCGGTCTGCCGACGGGTGCGCTGGCCAAGGCCATCGATGAGCAACTGGGCGGCATCGAAGCCTTCAAGGAAGCGTTCACCAAAGCTGCGCTGACCCGCTTCGGCAGTGGCTGGGCCTGGCTGAGTGTGACCCCGGAAAAGAAACTGATCGTCGAGAGCAGCGGCAATCAGGACAGCCCGCTGATGCACGGCAATACGCCACTTCTGGGCCTCGACGTCTGGGAACATGCGTACTACCTGCGTTATCAAAATCGTCGCCCGGAATACATCGCCGCGTTCTACAACGTCGTTAACTGGGCCGCCGTCGCCGAGCGTTATCAGGCCGCTCTCAGTTAATTTCATCTGTCAGCAATAAGGCGATCTATGCGCTCGGAATTTCTCACTATCAGCAGCGGACGGTTGTTTCGTCTGGCTCTGGGTTCGATCCTGCTACTGGTGGGTACGGGGTTACTGATCGTCCAGGGGCTCACCTGGTTGAGCCTTGAACCACGGATGTTACGGGCGCTGGAAGGCGGCGCGATCTGCGCCCTGGGCACCGCGTTGGGGGCGGTGCCCGTGCTGGTGATCCGAGGGATGCCGGTCGCGGTGTCTGACGCATTACTGGGGTTCGGCGCCGGCATCATGCTGGCGGCAACCGCCTTTTCCCTGATCGTGCCAGGTTTAAGCGCCGCTCAAGGCCTGGGCTTCACGCCGTGGGGCGCCGGGGCCTTGATCAGTTTCGGGATTCTGATGGGAGCCGTCGGGCTGTTCGTCGTGGACACGCTGGTCTCGCGAGGTCCGCATCTTTCGGACGTCGCGGGAAAACCGGCAATCGCGTCGAACATCTGGCTGTTCGTCATCGCCATCGTTGCTCACAACATTCCCGAAGGCATGGCGGTGGGCGTTTCGGCTGGCGGTGGGTTGGCGCATGCCGACAGTCTGGCCATGGGCATCGCCCTGCAAGATGTACCTGAAGGCCTGGTGATTGCGCTGGTACTGGCGGCGGCGGGCATGTCGCGGCTCAATGCTTTTCTGATCGGCGCCGCATCGGGTCTGGTGGAGCCGGTCTTTGCCGTGCTCTGCGCCTGGCTGGTGGAAATCGCCGCGCTGCTGCTGCCGCTCGGTCTGGCGTTGGCGGCAGGCGCGATGCTGTTGGTGGTGACCCACGAAATCATCCCCGAATCGCGGCGTAACGGACATGACAAAGTGGCCAGCTTCGGGCTGCTGGTTGGCTTCTGTCTGATGATGGTGATGGATACGGCGCTGGCATGAGTCAATCAGGTCAGCCAGATGGGTTTCTGTAGCAGCCCGGCTTGCCGGCGGTCGGGATCTCAATGAGTCCACCGCCGGCAAGCCGGACTGCTACAGGTGATCCGTTGCCTGGCTGATCATGGACAACGTCGTGCTATCCGGCTTGCCCTGGAAAAATCCGTCGAGCACTTCCTGGAACAAAGGGTTGTCGGGAGCAACGGCGGCGAACAGGGTCATGCTTGAGCGCAGCTTCATGTCATCCGGCGACCCCAGAATGTCCAGCGCGCTGCGATGGCGCCATTTCAACAGGGCGCGGCAGGAACGTTCTAGACGCGGACCCAGAGTCGGATGAGCCAGATAGGCAACCGCCTCATCCGGCCCGCCAATCCCGAAGCGCTGCGCCATCTCGCTGTGACCGAGGCCCTTGAGCTGAGGAAAGACGAACCACATCCAGTGGCTGCGTTTGCGGCCGTCTTCCAGCTCGGCCAGGGCGTTTTCGAAGACCGGTTCTTGCGCGGTGAGGAAGCGTTGCAAGTCATGGTGAGCGTTCATTGCTTGTCCCCTTTTAACGGGTGCGGTTGTAGGCAACGGATAAGGGTTATGACTTCCTGTGCCTGCAAGGTTCACCCCGGTTCAACGCCGTTCCCGCGCTTTCATAAAAACCCTTATAATCCTGCGCCTATTCCAGACTGATGCGAGATCCGCCGTGAGCTTACCGCCGTGCCCGAAATGCAATTGCGAATACACCTACAAAGACGGTTCCCAGTTCATCTGCCCGGAATGCGCCCACGAATGGTCCGCCGACGGCGCCGCTGAAGCGGGCGACGATGTGAAAGTCATCAAGGACGCTGTCGGCAATACCCTGCAGGATGGCGACACGGTGACCGTGATCAAAGACCTCAAGGTCAAGGGTTCGCCGCTGGTGGTCAAGGTCGGCACCAAGGTCAAGAACATTCGTCTGGTCGACGGCGATCACGACATCGACTGCAAGATCGACGGCATCGGCGCAATGAAGCTCAAGTCCGAATTCGTGAAGAAGGGTTGATCACTGCAGTCAGCGCTCAATGCATTACCTTGTGGAGCCAGCAGGCCGGCTCCCATGGCCTTCGGCCTGAATCAAAGACAGGCGGCGCAATAGATGTCGGTTGCCTCTGCTCGCAAGGCGATAGATGTCGATCGCTTCTGCCCGCAGGGCGTGGGAGCTTGGCTTGCCAACGATCTGGCGCGAAGCGTCAGCAAAACCTGCGAACGCTGGGCACCTGACCCACCGCGCCGTCTGATTCTACTGCCGATACCCGGCAGGTCGCGGGACAAAGCTGCGTGAGGAGCTTGTTTGTAGCCCTAGTGTCTTGCACATGACCTGTGCTGTTACCCCAACCTCAACACGGCAAATTGATCCCGAACGTATTCACCCCGTGTTCACTGCGGGCGAATACCGTGCCGCCGTGCATCAGGGCGATGGCCTTGACGATGGCCAGGCCCAGTCCGTGGTTGGCGCCGCTGTTGCTGCGTGAGGCATCGACCCGATAGAAGCGCTCGAACAATTTGGGCAGGTGCTCGCCGGAAATCGGTGCGCCGGGATTGGTGACGCCGATGCTGACGTGGTCGGCTTCTTCCTTGATATCGACATGGATGATCTGGCCGGGCGACGTGTGCTGGACAGCGTTGTGCAGCAGGTTGATCAGCGCGCGGCGCAGGTGGGCTTTCTCGATGGGCGCGCTGGCGTCGCCGCGCACCTGGACCTGGACCTGCGCGTCTTCCAGAATGAAATCCAGATAATCCAGGGTCGTTGCCACCTCTTCGGCCAGTGACGCCTGGGTCAGTTCGGTGGCTTTGCTGCCTTGGTCGGCGCTGGCCAGGAACAGCATGTCGTTGATGATCGAGCGCAACCGCTCCAGCTCCTCCAGGTTCGACTGCAGCACCTCGAAGTAATGCTCGGCCGAGCGTCCTCGCGTCAGCGCGACCTGGGTCTGGCCGATGAGATTGGTCAGCGGCGAACGCAGTTCGTGGGCGACGTCTGCATTGAATGACTCCAGTCGCGAGTAAGCCTGCTCAACCCGTTCCAGGGTCGAGTTGAACGAGGTCACGAACTGATCCAGTTCAGGCGGCAGCGAAGACAATCGCAGCCTTCCAGACAACCGCGGCGGCGCCAGCTTGCGCGCTTCCAGCGAAAGGTCGAGCAAGGGTTTGAGGCCGATGCGCGCGACCCAATAACCCAGCGCCGAGGCCAGCGCGATGCCTATCGCGGCCAGGCTGATCAGGGCGATCAACAGCGAATGCTGGGTCTGCCAGAAGGTCTCGGTGTCGATGGCGGTGAGAAAGCGCAGGGGAGGGCGCTGATCCTTGGCCGGGAACTGACTGACGCGGACTTTGAACGGGTAGTCGTGATCGCTCAGATTCAGGTCGCGCATACCCAGCGGGCCGTTGGCGAAGGCACGGATCTCGGCATCGGGATGGCCGAACTCATAGGTCGGATTGTCGCTGACGACCCAGAATCGCAGACGCTTGTCTTCCTCGCTGAGCAGCTTGAGCTTGGCGTTGATCTTGACCCAGTGCTCGGGCGTGCCGTAACGCTGCACCGCCGATTCGAGCACGCTGTACCGGGCATCCACTTCGGCCGCCGGCAGCAGGCCCAGCCCCTTGTCCACCTGCAGGTACAGGGCCCAGCCGATCAGCAGGAACACCAACAGCGCCACCAGCGCGAACATGCCGCTAAGACGCAGGGCGATCGAATTACTCGACACGCCGGCTCTCCAGCACATAGCCCATGCCGCGGATGGTATGCAGCAGTTTCTGCTCGAACGGGCCATCGAGCTTGGCGCGCAGGCGTTTGATCGCCACCTCGACCACGTTCGCATCGCTGTCGAAATTGATGTCCCAGACCATCTCGGCGATCGAGGTTTTGGAAAGGATCTCACCCTGGCGACGGGCCAACACACTGAGCAGCGAAAACTCCTTGGCCGTCAGGTCCAGACGGCCACCGGCGCGCGTGGCCTTGCGGCTGATCAGGTCGATCCACAAGTCAGCGATGCTGATCTGCACCGGCTCATGCCCGCCACTGCGGCGGGTCAGCGCTTGCAGGCGAGCCACCAGCTCCAGAAATGAAAACGGTTTGCCCAGGTAATCATCGGCCCCTTCACGCAGGCCGCGAATGCGATCATCGACGTTCTCACGCGCGGTGAGCATGATCACCGGCGTCTGTTTGCGTGCACGCAGGGCACGCAGCACACCATAGCCGTCAAGGCCGGGCAGCATGACGTCGAGGATGATCACCGCATATTCGCTTTCCAGCCCCATGTGCAAACCTTCGATGCCATCGCGGGCAACGTCGGTGGTGTAACCCTGCTCGGTCAGACCACGGTGCAGGTAATCGGCGGTCTTCTCTTCGTCTTCGATAATCAGGACACGCATCGGTCCACTCTCACTTTTCGGTGCTCATTTCTGTTGCCGGTACGACCGCAGGTTTTTTGCCGGGTGCAGGTGTAGCCGTCGGATGCCTGCGGTGGAAAATTCGTTCAAGCTGCAGGTAAATCACCGGCGTGGTGAACAGCGTCAGCGCCTGACTCACCAGCAGCCCGCCTACCACTGCAATGCCCAACGGCTGACGCAGTTCGGCCCCGACACCATAGCCGAGCATCAGCGGCAAGGCACCGAGCAATGCCGCCAGGGTGGTCATGATGATGGGTCTGAAGCGCGTCAGGCACGCCTCATAGATGGCTTCCTGCGGGGTCAGGCCGCGATGGCGCTGGCCTTCCAGGGCGAAGTCCACCAACAGGATGCCGTTCTTCTTGACGATGCCGATCAGCAGCACGATACCGATCAGGCCCATGATCGAGAAATCCTGGCCCATCAGCCACAGCAGCAACAGCGCGCCGATACCGGCCGAGGGCAGCGTGGAAATGATGGTCAGCGGGTGCACGAAGCTTTCATAGAGCACACCCAGAATGATGTACACCGCCACCAGCGCCGCAAGGATCAGCCATGGCTGGTTGGCCAGCGAGCTCTGGAAGGCCTGGGCTGCGCCCTGGAAGTTGCCGATGATCGCCGCCGGCATGCCGATCTCGTTCTTGGCCTGATCGAGCAGCAGTACCGCATCGCCCAGCGCCACTCCCGCCGACAGGTTGAACGACAGGTTGGCCGCCGGGAACATCCCGTCGTGGCTGATCGACAGCGGGCCCATTTTTGGCGCGCCGACCTTGGCCAGCGCTGACAGCGGCACCATCTCGTTGGTCAGCGGTGATCGCAGGTAGAAGTAGTTCAGGCTTTCGGCCTTGCCGCGTTGCTGGGGTTCGAGTTCCAGAATGACTTTGTACTGGTTGATGTCGGTCTGGTACTCGTTGATCTGGCGTTGCCCGAAGGCATCGTACAGTGCCTGATCGACGTCAGCGGTGGTCAGGCCGAACCGCGCGGCGGCGCTGCGATCGATGTCCAGATGGGTCACGCTGCCGCCCAGTTGCAGATCGTTGGACAGGTCGCGGAACGCCGCGATGGATTTCAGTTTCTCGGTGAGCTTTTGCGTCCACTCGTTGAGCAGTGCGCCGTTGTTGCTCTTGAGCACGTACTGATATTGCGCACGGCTCGGGCCGGAACTCAGGTTGATGTCTTGCCCTGCGCGCAGGTACAGGACGATGCCCGGAATCTTCGCAAGCTTGGGGCGGATGCGGTCGATGAACTGGCTGGCGGAAACGTCGCGATCGGCGCGGTCCTTGAGCGCGATCCAGACCCGGCCGTTGGCGATGGTCTGGTTGCTGCCGCTGACCCCCACCGAATGCGAGAAGGCCTTGACGGCAGGATCGGCGGCGATGATTTTCGCCAGCTGTTTATGCTTCTCGACCATGTCGGGGTAGGAGATATCCGCAGCCGCTTCACTGGTGCCCAGCACCATGCCGGTGTCCTGGACCGGGAAGAAGCCCTTGGGGATCAGCACATAGCCGGCCACGGCCAGGATCAGCGTCAAGCCGAAAATCCCCAGCATCATGCGCTGATGGGCCAAAGCAAAGCGCACGCCTCGGGCGTATTGCGCCAGCAGCTTTTCACCGAATCCGGGGTTGGCATGGGCGTCGTGTTTGGGCGCACGCATGAACAGCGCGGCCAGGGTTGGCGCCAGGGTCAGGGACACGATCACCGAGATCAGAATCGTCGAGGTCGCGGTCAGGGCGAACTCCTTGAACAGACGCCCGACCACGCCGCCCATGAACAGCAGCGGAATGAACGCCGCGATCAGCGAGAAGCTGATGGACACCACGGTGAAGCTGATCTCGCCCGCGCCCTTGATGGCGGCATCGCGCATGCTTTCACCGGCTTCCAGATGGCGGTGAATGTTCTCCACCACGACAATCGCATCGTCGACCACAAAGCCGACGGCCACCACGATCGCCACCAGCGTCAGGTTGTTGAGGCTGAACCCCAGCACGTACATCAGGGCGAAACTGGCCACCAGCGAGACACCCAGCACGGCCGTCACGATCAGGGTGGCCGAAAGCTGACGCAGGAACAGCGCCATGACCGCGATGACCAGCGCAATGGCGATCATCAGGGTCATTTCCACTTCATGCAGGGACGCGCGAATGGTCTTGGTGCGGTCGCTGAGGACCGAGACATCCACCGAGGCCGGGAGCATTTCCTGCAGGCGTGGCAGTTCGCCCAATACGCGATCGACGGTGTCGACGATGTTGGCGCCGGGCTGGCGGAACACCACGATGTTCACGCCCTGCTGCTCGCCGGACCACGCGTTGACGTAGGCGTTTTCCGAACCGTTGATGACTCGTGCGACATCGCGCAGATGAACAGGTGCGCCATCCTTGTAGGAAACAATCAGTTGCTCGTAGTCCCGGGCCTGGAACAACTGGTCGTTGGAGGCCAGGGTGGAAATGCTGTCCTTGCCGTACAACGCCCCCTTGGCCAGATTGAGGCTGGTCTGTTGCAGCGATTCGCGCAGGTCGGCCAGGGTCAGTCCAATGGACGCAAGTTTTTCCGGCGCCGCCTGCACGCGAATGGCCGGGCGTCGCTGGCCGGTGATGGCGACCTGGCCGACGCCGTTGATCTGGCTCAATTGACGCGCCAGAAGCGACTCGGTGATATCACTCAGTTCGGTTGCCGGCATCAGATCGGAGCTGATGCTCAGGATCAGTACCGGGCTGTCGGCGGGGTTGACCTTGCGCCAGGTCGGCGCGGTGGGCAGGTCGGCAGGCAGGCGGCCGGAGGCGGTGTTGATCGCGGCCTGCACTTCCTGGGCTGCGGTGTCGATGCTTTTGGTCAGGGTGAATTGCAGCGTCAGGTTAGTCGAGCCCAGGGCACTGCTGGAAGTCATCTGGGTCATGCCGGGAATTGCGCTGAACTGCACTTCCAGCGGTGTCGCCACCGATGACGCCATGGTTTCAGGGCTGGCGCCGGGCAGCGTCGCCGAGACTTGAATGGTCGGGAATTCGGCCTCTGGCAACGGCGCGACCGGCAGCCGAGGGAAGGCGATGCAGCCCAGCAGCACCAAGGCGAAGGTCAGCAGCACGGTGGCGATCGGATGATTCACGCACCATGCCGAGAGGGATCCATGGCCTTTCATTTGGCGGCCCCGGCCGGCGCCGTAGCGGTCTGTGCCAAGGTGTCGGCGGCATCGGCCTTGACCACTTCGATGCGCACGCCGTTCTTGAGCCGCGACTGACCGTCGCTGACCAGCACGTCGTTGACGTTGACGCCGCTGATCAGCATCAGGTCGCTGTCTTGATACAGCACTTTGACCGGTACCACTTCGACACTGTCACCCTTGACCCGATAGACAAAGTGCTGATCGATACCGCGCTGCACGACCTGCGGCGCAACCTTCAATGCATTGCGCTCCAGGGCCGTCTGAATGCGGATGGTGACCAGTTGGCCGGGCCATAGCTTTTCGGCGGCATTGTCGAACAGGGCCTTGGCCTTGATGGTGCCGGTGGTTGCCGCGACCTGATTGTCGATCAGCGTCAGCTTGCCTTCGCCCAGCAAGGCACCGGTGGCACCTTCTCCCAGATACGCATCGACCTTGGCCGCAGTGCTCGCCGCCAACAGCTCGTGCAGGGTCGGAAGCATTTGTTGCGGCAGGGAGAACACCACCGAGACCGGGTCGATCTGGGTCACCGAAAACAAACCGATTGCATCGCTGACGCGCAGGAAATTGCCCTCGTCGACATTGCGGATGCCGACGCGACCGGTCACTGGAGAGCGAATCTGAGTATAGGAAAGCTGTACTTGCGAGGCGTTGATGGAAGCCTGATTGCCCAGGGCCGTGGCCTTCAGCTGATTGACCAGCGCCTGCTGCTGATCGTACTGCTGCCTGGAGATGCTGTTGTCGACGGTCAGCAGCTTGTATCGCTTGAGGTCGACTTCTGCGACATCCAGCTGCGCCTGGCTCTGGCTCAACTGCGCCTTGGCCTGTTCCAGCGCTGCGCGAATGGAGCGGTCATCGATGGTAGCCAGCAAATCCCCTGTCTTGACCTGCTGTCCCTCCTTGACCATCAGCTTGGTCAGAATGCCATCGACCTGTGGGCGAATCACTACGCTTTGCGGTGACAACACCGAACCGATGCCGGTGACATAGCGCGGGACGTCCTCCTCTACCACCTTGATGACCTGAACCGGCACGGCGGTGGGTGCACTGATTTTCTTTTCAGTGGGACGGCTGAAGAACCAGCTACCGATGGCGATCAGCGCGACCAGTACGGCAATGGCTATCACAGAATTTTTCTTTTTGTGCATACAGGGATAACGCCAGCGAAAGTAAGAAAGGCAGATAATCGACAGCCTCCTTTATAACCCCTGCATCCGGTCAGCAAAATGACTGCTACCTGTCAATATTGTCAGCTTGATAAGAGCGGAAGATGAAGTTGAATAAAGAAAACACCGAACAGGGCGATAAATAAGGAAGGGGCACGATCTTCGATGAGTGGGTTCAAAACCTGGTAGCAATTGCTGCAGAGAACGCTCGTGGATACGGGGCGTCGACGGTCCCTGCCTCGACTTGACTGCGATCAGCGAGTCTTTACTCCGGAGTATGGCGATGAAATGCAAAAAGACAGTCTCGGTGTTTTTTTCGATCGCGTTTATCGGGGCCTGCGTTGTTCCGGGATCGGTTCCCCTGGTGATGGCCAACTCCCTGATGTTGCACGGCCAGCTGGTCAATGCCGGGTGCGATGCCAAGGTCTTGAGCGCTCCAGCTCAGCACCACGAACTCAAGTCGTTGAAAGTCAGCACCACCCTTAGCCTGAGCCTGGCCAGTCATGATGACGCCTGCGAAGGCGCAGCCTTGCCGGTGTCCACGGCGTATGCCGAGCGGGCCTCGATCATCGTCGGTGCACACAATGGCATCGTGACGCTGACCTATCAGTAGCAGCGTCGGCAGCACCCCCTTTTTTCAGAAGCGATGAGCCGCCCTTGCCGATTCCGGCGAGGGCGGCTTTTTCATTGGCGTTTAATCCTGGCTGAAGATCATTGCTTACAAATGGGTGGCAAAGGTTCGGCCAAGCTTTTTTTCGCTCATTCATCGCAATGCCATGTTTTTCCTACGCTTAACAACTGCTCCGACATTTCCTACAGAAAGTTCTGGCAAGCCAAACTGTCATTTCTGCAAGTTCCAGGTAGATAGCCTGACATCCGCCGGGCAGCGGTGCGCTTATGATTCGCTCCGTCCAGTTGGGCACACGCGAATTGACACAAGGAATGTCGCTAACATGAAAATGATTTCTCTTACTCTGGCTCTCGTGGCCGCAATGAGTCTCAGCGTGGCGGGTGCCGCCACCGCAGCGAACAACGGCAGGCTGGTCTTTAACGGCACCTTGACCAACATCACCTGCGACATCGGTGCCGGGGCGGGCGCAAGCCCTGGCGCCAACCCGGGTGAAATAAACGTCGACATGGGCAATGTATCGTTCTCGGATATCGGCACCTTCGCCCAAAGCAAGCTGGAAACCGCATCGCCAATCCAGTTGCTGGTCACCTGCACCGGCGGCGCGGCGCAGTACAACACGGTGAGCATGCGTTTCATCGCTCGTCAGGGCAGCGGCCTGGATAATCTTGACCAGCAGCTGTTGCGTACCACCGGCGCCGCCGACGGTGTGGGCATCGGCTTGCTCAATGCCTCCAACGTGCTGATGGACCTGAGCGGCAGCGAAACCATCGATACCCCGCTGATCAAGGATGCGGCTGACGGTGCCACGGCTGAAATCAACTTTGGCGCGGTGTATGTACTCAACGGTGCAGCCACCAATCCTGGTAACGCCGACGGCTTCCTGCCCTTCGTGATGGACTATCTGTGATGCAACAGGCAGGGCAGGCGCTGCCTGCCCTGCCAGCCTCTGAACTGAAGACGATCCCCCATGTTCTCTACCCTTATTCGTTTCATCGCGCGCCTGGCGTGGCCGGGGCTGTTGATGACGCTCGCGGTCCAGGCGCATGCCGGCATCGTGCTCAACACCACGCGCCTCATTTATCCGGGGCAGGACAAGGAAGTCAGTCTGCTGGTGCATAACACCGGGACGGGCGACATCCTTGCCCAGTCATGGCTGGAGGGTGATATCCAGAAACCGTCGACGGCTAGCCTGCCGTTCGCCATCACTCCGGCGCTGGCGCGAATGGCGGGTAACGCCAAACAGCTGATCAGGGTGATCTATGCGGGCGAAGGGATGGCCGACGATCGTGAGTCGGTGCTGTGGCTCAACGTCCAGGAGATCCCCCAGTCCCCTGGTGAAAACGAACTGCAAATCGCGATTCGCCAGCGCATCAAGGTGTTCTATCGCCCGCAGGGCCTGGCCGGCGATCCATTGAAAGCAGCCCAGGCCCTGCAATGGCGGGTGCTTGACGGGCAGCTCGAAGTCAACAATCCGGGGTCCTATCACGTCTCGATGATCAAGCTTGCCGCCAGTCAGCGCGGGCGCGAGCTGTTTCAGGAGGACAGCCGGATGCTCGCTCCCTTGCAGCGGGTACGACTGCCTTTGAGTCAAACCAGGGACGGCGCTGTGGAATTGAAATTCATCAGCATCAACGACTTCGGCGCGCAGGAGCTCTATCACGCCAGTGTGTCCGGTGAGCAAGTAAGCCAGGCCAGCCGGATCGAGCCACCTCCCCGATAGCCTGCTACCCGTAGCCAGGACTTTTCATTGACCTGTTTTTTTCAGCCGGACGGATTCCCGGCTGCAGCGTCGCGCGCTCCACCGACAGGAATCGGCAGCGCATCGAGACTCAGCGTACGAGTGAAATCAGCTAATGGAACGGCGAGACAAGAACAACAGGGAACCTGTGCCAGAGCCTGCGCCTCCTTGCGCCCACCGACGCAGCGCCGGGCGGCACGACACGCACAAGCGTCATCGACTGGCCACCTGCATCGCAGCCACTACCGCATGGATGGTCGGTTCCAGCGCCATGGCAATGACCGACGGCAGCAGCAGTAGCGTCGGCAGCAGCGGCTATGCAACGGCGTTGGCCGGGGTGAAATTCAATACGGCATTCATTCAGGGATCGGACCAGCCAGCGGACCTCGAGACCTTTCTGCAAGGTAACAGTGTGGTGCCCGGCACCTATCGCGTGGATGTGTATGTCAACCGGGCGCTGAGCGCAAGACGTGACATCAGTTTTGCCGCCAATGCGCTCAGTGGCACGATCGAAGCCTGCCTGAGCCTGGACATGCTGCAACAGTTCGGGATGGACACCAAGGCACTGGATCAGACCGACGCCGCGTCAAAGCCCTGTTTCGATTTGTCGGCGAATGTGGAATTTGCCAGCGTCGAATATCAACCGGCCAATCTGCGGCTGAACATCAGCATCCCGCAGGCAATGATGTCGCGCAGCGCTCGTGGTTACGTGGCACCGGAGCTTTGGGACCAAGGGCAGGCGGTCGGTTTCATCAATTACAGTTTCAGTGGCGCGCGGCGTACGCGCAGCAATCAGAGCCAGGACCAGTATTACCTGGGCCTGCGCAACGGTCTGAATCTTGGCGCGTGGCGTCTTCGCAACGAGTCCTCGCTGGTCTACGGCGACGGGCAGCCTTACCGGTTTCGCAGCAACCGGACGTTCGTTCAGCGCGACATCAGCGCATTGAAGAGTCAGCTGACTCTGGGCGAAACCTTCACCGATTCGCAGGTCTTCGACAGTGTGCGGTTTCTCGGTGTAACGCTTGCGTCCGACGACGGCATGCTGCCGGACAGCGAGCGGGTCTATGCCCCGGTGATCCGAGGCATCGCCGAAACCAACGCGACGGTGCAAGTGCGCCAGAGTGGATTCGTGCTGTACAGCGGCAATGTCTCGCCCGGCCCTTTTGAAATCGCCGACATCTACCCCAGCGGTTCCAATGGCGATCTGGAAATCACGGTGATCGAGGCCGATGGTCGCGAGCGCGTGTTCACTCAAGCGTATGCATCGCTACCGATCATGGTGCCCAAGGGCGCGCTGCGCTACAGCCTGGCGGCGGGGCAGTACGACAGCAACGTCGACGGCGGTCAGTCGCCCGGTTTTGCCAGCGCCACGCTCATCTATGGCCTGACGGAACGGCTGACCGCAGCCGGTGGCGCGCAGGTCGCTGGGGACTATCAGGCGGGGAATATCGGTACCGGGGTCGACACCGGGCTGGGCGCAGTTTCGCTGGACCTCACGCAGTCGGTGAGCCGGCAGCCACGGCAGACCCATAGCGGGCAAAGCCTGCGACTGCGCTACGCCAACACCCTGGACCTGACCGACACGACCCTGGCGGTCGCCGGGTATCGATACTCCACCGATCAATACCGCACCCTCGATGAACATGTCCAGGAGGGCCAATATCGGGATGGGACGCGCATCGGCCGGGCGCGCGATCGCGTGGAAATCAACCTGACCCAGGCGCTGTCGGAGCAATCGGCGTCGCTGAGCCTTACCGGGTCCGAACAACGTTACTGGAACATGACCGGCAAGACCCGGCAGTTGAACCTGTCATGGAACGCCGCCTGGCACAGCCTCAGTTACAGCCTTGCGCTGGAGCGCAATCAGACCTTCGAGCGCAATGGCCGCAGCCAGACGGACAATCGCATCGCCCTGACCCTGAGCCTGCCGCTTGGCAACAGCCCCGGCGCCTCGCGTGCGTTCTTCAACGGCGTGCGTGACAATTCCGGCGCCTACGCGGTGCAGTCTGGCCTCAACGGCCAGGTGTTCGATGATCGCAATACGTTTTATTCGGTACAGGCCGGACACGATAACCGCTCCGGTTCCGCCGGTTTCGGCAAGCTCAACACCACCACCCCCTACGGCCGTTTCGACGCCGGATATGGTCAGGGCCGCGATTATCGAGCGCTGAGTGTCGGCGCCGCCGGTTCAGTGGTGGGGCACGCAGGAGGCTTGAATTTCGGCCAGCCGTTGGGTGAGACCTTCGCGCTGGTGCAGGTCAAGGATGTCGCTGGGGCAAGGCTGTCCAGCTACAGCAATGTCCAGACCGCGGCGAACGGTTACGCGATTTTGCCTTATGCCCAGCCGTATCGCGCCAACTGGGTCAGCCTGGACACTCGTCAGTTGGGCGCCGATGTCGAGCTGGAAAACGCGGTGGCTCAGGTCGTACCGCGTCGGGGCGCCGTGCCGCTGGCCAGTTTCAACGCCGTCGTCGGTCGCAGGGTGCAGTTTGAACTGGTGCGCCCTGACGGCAGCCGACTGCCCCTCGGCGCCGTGGTTGAAGGACAGGACGGCAAGCTGCTGGCGGCGGTTGATCCGACCGGTCGCGCGCTGGTTCTGAGCGAGCAGGACAGTGGCGAGCTGAGTGTCAAATGGTCCGATCAGCAGTGCCGGGCACGCTTTGATCTGCCGCCCAGAAACCCACAGCTGACCTACGACCGTCTCAAGGTGATTTGCCAATGAATTGGACGGCTGTGGTGTGCGCAATGCTGCTGTTTTTCAGCCTGGACGCGCAGGCGGTGGTTGCTTTGGCGGGCACGCGCCTGGTGTTCGAGGGTCGTTACCAGGAGGCGACCATCGAGCTGAGCAACCCCGGCGATGCTCCGGTGCTGATCCAGGCCTGGCTCAAGGATGCCCGGGCTGAGCCGGTGATCCCTGCGGATTTACCTTTTGTGGTCACGCCCCATCTGGCGCAATTACCAGGCCGCGGCAGACAGACGTTGCGCATTCTTTATGAAGGGGTCGGCATGCCGAGCGACCGAGAGTCGATGTTGCATTTGTACGTGCTGGAGGTGCCGCGTCGCAGCGAGGCCAGGCAGCAGTTGAGCATTGCGGTACGCCAGCGCATCAACGTGTTTTACCGCCCCAAAGGCTTGCCGGGAGATCCAGCCGAGGCTGCGCAACGTGTTGCCTGGCAATGGACGGCGGAGCATCGTTCGGCGTTGTGGGTGCGCAATCCGACGCCGTTTCATGTGTCGCTGCACAACCTCGCCATCAACGGCATCGAGGTCGTCGAAGACCTGATGCTCGGACCGCTCTCGCAGCGTGCTCTGGCCCTGCCGGCAGGTCTGCATCGAGAACCTGCATCTGGGCATTTGAGCTTCAAGGCGCTGACCGATTACGGCGGGCAGCGTGACTTTTGCGGGCCAATCAGCAGCAGCGAGCCTTTCAACGCCCGGCTTCAAACGCCCGGCGCTCATTCATCCGTACGGAAATGCTGACCATGAGCACCTTTTCCTTCCACCGTTGGTGTGCGATTTTCCTTGTCGCATTGATGCTTCCGGCCACCGGCGTGGCCATGACCTGCAAGACGCAGGGCTCAGGTGAGACCGTGGTTCGCGGTGATTTGAGCAGCAGCGTCGCGATTCCCGCGACATTGCCGGACGGCAGCGTGGTGTGGCGCTCGGAGCGGCTGGACATCGGTGTCGTATGTGCCCGGGATCAACCCGGTGACGCCGAAGAGGTGTTTTTGTACCTCAACCCTGAGAATCTGCAGATTGGCCAGGGGATTCGCGCCGGCATGACACTCAATGGCATCGACTACCTGCAGACCAGCGGACGAGTTCCTACGCAACAAGTAGTGCCAGCCTGCAGCAAGTCTGCCGACAACCTGACGGCCTGTGCCACGGTCAGTTTCAATCTGCCGTTTTCCGTGTTCATCCAGAAATACGGACCGACGCCGCCCTCCGGCGTTGCCAGCGATCTGCTCGATTACCGCATGTTTCAGGTCGACAGCGGCAGCGCGATGAACCCGGTGCCGGATAACAACCTCAATTACCTGATCAACAACCTCGCAGGCCTGCGTTTTGTTGCCTGTAACGCCGAGTTGAGGGTCATGCCGGAGACCATCGATTTCGGTGAAGTGCCCATCAAGGACGTGCGCATCGGCAAGGTTGCGGCCTTTCACCGGTTCGCACTGGCCACCAGCCGTATATGTGATTCGCCATTCAGCCTCAACGCGCGGTTCACACCCGTGTCCGGCACATTGTCTGGCGATGTGCTGGTGCCGGTGAACAACGACAGTGTCGGTATTCGTATCGCCAACGTGCTGGACGACAGCCTGGTCCGTTACAACGAACCCTTTCCCGCCACCGACCTGCTGGGTGATAACTACTCCGCCACGGCCGATTTTTATGCCGAGCTGGTGTGGCAGACCAATGCGCCGACGCCGGGTCCGTTTTCGGCAGAGGTGCTGGTGGACCTGTTCTACAAGTAGGCCGTTGCTCGGTTGTCACAGGCAGTAGCCTGGTGATTCAGGTATGCTGCGCGGCTTGCGGGCACCGCCTGCCCACTCACCGACCCTTTCGCGATTACGGAGCTTTTCATGACCACCCCCGAACACCCACCAGCTCCCGACCTCGCCATCGAGTCGGTCGATGCCAACGCCTCAGCCGACGCCAGTAAACCGGTGATTCCAGCGTTCACTTTCCCGTTCAAGCCGGGTGAGCTGGCGCAGGCCAAGAAGGATCAGCCTTACTATCAGAAGTCGGGCAAATCCAGTCACGAGAAGCGTCCAGGCGCTGCGCCGTCGGGCACCCGCCGGTCGATGGGCAAACGCTGATCGGGATGCTGCTTCAACCCTGCTTGCGAAAGCTTTCGCGGTACTGCGTCGGCGTCACTCCCAGACGCTGACTGAAGATCAGCCGCATGCGCGCCGCGCTGCCGAACCCACAGTGATACGCAACCGCCTTGATCACCATTTCGCTGCCCTCCAGCAAATGCCGGGCGGCGTCGATCCTTGCCCGCTGGACGAACTCGGCCGGGGTGATTTTCGCATCCCGGGCGAACACGCGGGCAAAGCTGCGAGGACTCATGGACACCACTTCGGCCAGTCGCTCCACCGAGAATGGCTCGCTGATGTGCTCCATGACGTAGCGTTGGATTTTCGCCACCGGCGAGTCGTCGTCCACCGATGCCGTGAGGTACGGGCTGAACTGCGACTGTCCACCCTGACGCTGTGCAACCACCAACAGACGCTTGGCGACCGCCAGCGCAATCCCCGGGCCATGGTCTTCGGCGACCAGCGCCAAGGCCATGTCGATGCCTGCGGTGACCCCGGCCGAGGTCATCAACTTGCCATCGCGGACATAGATTCGATCCGGCTCGACCAGCGCTTCGGGAAACCGATCAGCCAGTTGTTGCGCGTGGCTCCAGTGCGTGGCGGCCTGCTTGCCGTCGAGTAATCCTGCATGTCCGAGAATGAACGCACCGGTGCAGATCGAGCCATAGCGCCCGGCCAGCGGGGTGGCTTGCAACAGCCACCGGGTGATATGCGGCATCTCCTCGCTCTCGGGCAGCAACGGGCCACCGGGCACCAGCAGGATGTCGAACTGTCTGGGCGCGTCCGCGAGGTCGTACTGCGCCCCCAGTGGCATGCCGTTGGAGGCGAAAATCGGGTAGGGCGCCGCGCCCAGGGTGACAATCCGGTAGCCATCGCCGTCTGCCACGAAACGATTGGCCTCGGCAAACACGTCCAGCGGGCCAGCGACGTCCAGTGACTGGACATTGGGGAACAGCACGATCGCAACGCTTCTCATCGATGCATCTCAGGCGCTCTGCAAAGGGATGAACATATAGCTCATCGCCTGCGTGATGTGCAGTGGAGCGGGAGGCACGATACGGGCGCCTGTCCTATTTCTTCGGCAAGGAGGTGACGTTGTCCCACTCAGTGATCAGCGCTTTCTTGTTTTTGCGGTCGTACAGGCACAGTTCGGTGCCGGCCTTGTTCTTCATGAATGCCTGTTTGTACTGACCTTTGATCAGCAACGCGTTGAAGCCGACGCTGTCATCGAATGCCGCGTCGGTGCCGGCAGGTCTGGCGTTTTTCAGCGAACTGGCGGCCACGCAGCGGTCGACCAGTGTCTTGTCGAATGCCTTCCAGGCGTCAGGGCTGGATGCGCTGGCCTGCCCGGCCATCGCAGTCAGGGCAAGCAACAGCAGGGTATTGCGGTTCATGCGGATCTCCATCGTCGTCGAAATCGGGGGAAAGTGACAGCGACTTAGAGTAGCTCAGCGCGGTTCCAGTTCGTAACGTTGCACATAGTGCATGCCGGCGCGCTCATAGAGATGGCGGGCCGCCAGGTTATTCTCCATCACCTTGAGATCGACGTGACTTTCACCGCGCTCGGCAAACGCCTCGAATACTCGCTCCAGCAGTGCCAGACCGACGCCACGCCGTTGCACGCGAGGATCGACCACCAGGTTGCGAATGAAAGCGCTGGTCCAGCATTGCGCGACCGCTACCGGCCCTTGTGCGTCTTCAACGACGAAGCACAGTCGCCGGTCAAACTCCGGGTCGCTCTGGAAGCCGTCCAGCCATGTCTGCAAATCGTCGACGCGGCCGCCCCCATGCTGCCGGCCCTCTACCAGCAACCGGTGAACCGCTGCGGCATTGGCGGCAGTGAATGCGACGTCGCGCAGCGCCTGCGGCCAGGCAACAGACCGGCCTGGCCGGAGAGGATCGCGACGCATCAGCCAATAATGGCCGGTTGATTGATCCGTGGCAGCGGGCTTCAGATCCCTTGGGCCTGGACCGTACGGGCGGCTTCGATCAAGCATCGGGTCAGCTCGGGCGAGGAGAATTTGGTCAGTACGGCGTTGGCACCTGCGGCCTTGGCCTTTTCGGCGTTCATCGCACTGTCCAGCGAAGTGTGCAACAACACGTACAGTTCCTGGAAGTCGGGCGTCTCACGCAGGGTGCGGGTGAACGCGTAGCCATCCATCTCGGACATCTCGATGTCGGAGACCACCACGTTGATCTGCTGCGCCGTACCTTGCAAGTCGAGCAGCTGATCGATGGCTTCCCGCGCGCTGCGTGCGGTATGGCATTCGATGCCCAGATTGCGCAGGGTGATGACCGACTGCTGCAGCGCCACCTGGCTGTCATCGACCACCAGAATGCGCGCCTTGGTCAATACCTCGACCTCTTCAGGACTGAGCTCAGTGGCTACGGAAGCGATTCGCGCAGGGGCAATGCCATGGATCACCTTTTCGATATCCAGTACCTGAACCAGCGTGCCGTCTACCTGGGTCACGCCGGTGATGAACGACTTGGTGCCGGAGCCGAAGGGCGGCGGGCGGATGTCAGTGGTCAGGCAATGCACGATCTTGCTCACCGCCTGGACATGCAGGCCCTGCTTGGAGCGGCTGACATCGGTGACGATCAGGCAGCCGCCGTCCGGGTCCACCAGTGGCCGTTCGCCGATGGCACGGCTCAGGTCGATCACCGACAACGAGTTGCCGCGCAAGGTAGCAACGCCTTTGACGTGAGGGTGAGATTCCGGCAGGCGCGTGAGGGCAGGGCAGGGGATGATTTCACTGACCTTGAGCAGGTTGATCGCCATCAGCTTTCCGCTGCGTAACGTGAACAGCAGAAGCGAGAGTGAGTCTGCGCGGACGTTTTTGGACATATGAACCTTCTGTCATGCGGTCTCTGCTTGCCCCTGAACGAGCAAACAGCTTTCGATGACGGTTTATCGACCCCATGCAGGCAGGCTTTAGCCCATTCGCCAGGTGGTGGCGTTTCATGTCCCGTTTCGCGCATGGTCAAAATGACCTGTCGAAGGTCTTTTTGACCGCAGGCTGGGCTTGGTCAAATTGACACCTAATAATCAAGCTATTGATTTACAACGTAATTAATTCTGGCACGGTTCCTGATATACCCAAGGTAGTCCTTACTCAATCAGTCTCAGGAGTCCACATGATGAATGCTTCCGATCGTGCCATCGTCAAAGCCACCGTGCCTCTGCTGGAAAGTGGCGGCGAGGCGCTCACCACTCATTTCTACAAGAAGCTGCTCGATAGATACCCGCAAGTGCGCCCGCTGTTCAACCAGGCTCACCAGGCCAGTGGCGACCAGCCTCGCGCGCTGGCCAACGGCGTGCTGATGTATGCCCGTCACATTGATCAGCTTGAGCAACTGGGCGACCTGGTGGCCAAGATCATCAACAAGCACGTCGCCTTGCAGATCCTGCCAGAACACTACCCGTTGGTGGGCGAGTGCCTGCTCGAAGCGATTCGTGAAGTGCTGGGCGAAGAGATCGCCACCGACGAGGTCATCGCCGCATGGGGCCAGGCCTATCAGCAACTGGCCGACATCTTGATCGGCGCGGAAAAGACCATCTACGACGACAAAGCCCAAGCCCCTGGCGGCTGGCGTGGTGCGCGCCAGTTCAAGGTGGTAGCCAAGGTGGCGGAGAGCGCGGAAATCACCTCCTTCCACTTTGCCCCGGCCGATGGCCAGCCAATTCTTGAGTTCACCGCCGGCCAGTACATAGGCATGCAATTGTTCCTCGATGGTGACGAAATCCGTCGCAACTACTCGCTTTCCGCGCTGGCGGGCAACAACCAGTACCGTATCAGCGTCAAGCGCGAGCCCGGCGGTCGCGCCTCCAACTATCTGCACGATCAACTGCACGTCGGCGACAGCATCAACCTGTTTACCCCGTCGGGCGAATTTACTCTGGCGCACAGCGACAAGCCGCTGGTGCTCATCAGTGGTGGAGTCGGCATCACCCCGACACTGGCGATGCTCGAAGCTGCCCTGGCCACCCAGCGTCCCATCCATTTCATTCACTGTGCGCGCAATGGCTCGGTTCACGCTTTTCGTGACTGGATCGAGAGCCTGGCTGCCAGACATCCCCAGCTCAAGCGCTTCTATTGCTACAGCGAGGACGACGGCCTGAGCCCTGCGGCGCATGCGGTTGGCTTGCTGGATCAGGCACAACTGGAGCAATGGTTGCCCGAGGAGCGCGACCTGGACGCCTACTTCCTGGGGCCCAAGGGGTTCATGGCGGCGATCAAGCGGCAACTGAAGGCGGCAGGTGTGCCGGACAAGCAGGCGCGTTACGAGTTCTTCGGCCCGGCGTCGGCCCTGGAGTGATGTCGCGTTGCAAACCTTGGGCCGATGATTGGCGTTTGTAGGAGCACGGCTTGCCGGCGGTAGCGGTTTGAACACCACCTCCGGCAAGCCAGACGGCTGCCGGGTGGCAGTAGCTACTGCGACAAATAGACGCATCCTTCTATATATATAGAAGGGTCGTCGTGGTCAGGCCTGCGGCATAGCGTCGCACGCCTCCATATATATAGAAGGGCTTTGTAGGAAGGGGTCGATTGTTACGTGTCAGGGTTAATCTTCGGGTAATGCTCGTATGCTCACCTTCTGCGCCAGCGAGCTAGCGCGACGATGGTAGAATTGCCGGCTTTCCGGGCAGCCGGGGCACGCGACAACGCAGATCTGTCGATCTGGATGGACTTCAATTCAAAGGGTATGTGAATGACCGAAGACATGTTTTACCTGCGCCGCGAGAAACAGTTCCTGGTCCTGCTGGGCGTTGTCTGCCTGGGCTTGATCGGCGGAGCCTTGTACATGCAGGTCGTATTGGGCGAGGCGCCTTGCCCCCTGTGCATCCTGCAGCGCTATGCCTTGTTGTTCATCGCCGTGTTTGCCTTCATCGGCGCAGCCATGCCGGGCCGCCTGAGTCTGACCGTCTGCGAAACATTGGCGACGCTCAGCGCTGTCGGCGGGGTCGTCGCGGCCGGGCGTCACGTGTACATCCAGACCCACCCGACCGAGAGCTGCGGTATCGATATCCTGCAGCCGATCGTCGATGGGCTGCCGCTGGCTTCGTTGTTTCCGTTGGGTTTTCAGGTAGGGGGGTTCTGCGAGACGCCATATCCGCCAGTTTTCGGACTGTCGCTCGCGCAGTGGGCACTGATCGCTTTTGTTCTCACGGTAATTCTGGTACCGCTGGGCGTCATCCGGAACCGATCGAAAGCGCGCTGATTACAAAGTGTTGCGTAAAAAATCGCCCCGAATTCCTTAAGAAATTTGGGGCTATCACGGCTTTCGGGGGTGCGACATAAGACCGCATTCTTACCGATTCGGAAATTAACTGTTGCGCAATAACTCATAGTCAATAAAACTTTACGTATCTACAATCGCCCCCACTTAACGCCCCTGTCACTTGATGGTCGGCGGAAATCGAGGTCAGCAAGCGTTTTTACGCCTTTGTAGACGCCGTTTGGATGGCCTCTTGCGTCAAGTTCAGAATGTCTGCGCCAAGGGATTTGGACCGCATTAGCGGTTGCCACCATTCGAATAAGAAACCACAGCTAAACCCGGATTTGTTACGAGGCCATAAGCTTCCTGACAGGCCCCTGTTCAATCCAAAAATTTGCCAGCACCTGGCAGGGTGAAGTGTTGGCGGTCGAAACCCAACTGCGATGCGAAAGCTGCTTTTAGAGGTCGTGAGATGAGTAAAAAAAGGTACCCCAGGTTTTTTGGCTTCTTGGCCCTTTTCAGCATGCTCCTGCTCAGCGGGTGCGATTACACGCTGCTGGATCCCAAGGGCCATGTCGGCGTACAAGAGCGTGATCTGATCATCACCGCTACCCTGCTGATGCTGCTGGTGGTGGTGCCGGTCATTTTCATGACCATCATCTTCGCCTGGAAGTATCGCGCGTCGAACAAGAGCGCAACCTACACCCCCGACTGGGCACATTCGACCAGGATTGAACTGGTGGTCTGGCTGGTTCCTCTGGCGATCATCATCGTACTGGGCTACGTGACCTACAAGTCCACCCACGCGCTGGACCCTTACCGTCCGCTCGAGTCCGATGTGAAGCCTGTGACCATCGAAGTCGTCGCACTTGACTGGAAATGGCTGTTCATCTACCCGGAACAGGGCATCGCCACCGTCAACAAGATCGTCTTCCCGGCGAACACCCCGATCAATTTCCGCATCACCTCTGATTCGGTCATGAACTCGTTCTTCATCCCTGCACTGGGCGGCCAGATCTACGCCATGGCCGGCATGCAGACCAAGTTGCACTTGATCGCCAATGAAAACGGCGAGTTCGACGGCATCTCCGCCAACTACAGCGGCGCAGGTTTCACCGGCATGAAATTCAAGGCGACCGCAACCTCGCAGGCTGATTTCGACGCCTGGGTTGCCGAAGTCAAGAATTCACCTAAACAGCTGGCAACGGCTGAATACACCGCTCTGGCCAAACCTAGCGAACGTAACCCCGTTGAACTCTACTCCACGGTCACTCCGAACCTGTTCCAGACCATCATCGACAAGTATGAAGGTATGAAGCCGGGCAAGATTGTCCACGAGAAGAAAGAAGTGGCCGGTATGGAAGGGATGGACATGGGTAAGCATTCAGCTGCGCAGGCAGAGGAGTAAACGATGTTTGGTAAATTAAGTCTGGACGCGATTCCGTTCCACGAACCGATAGTCATGATCACGATCGCCATGATCGCTATCGGCGGTGCAGCGGTCTTCGGTCTGATCACGTATTTCAAGAAGTGGACCTACCTGTGGACCGAGTGGCTGACGTCAGTCGACCACAAGAAAATCGGCGTGATGTACATCGTCATCGCCATGGTCATGTTGCTGCGTGGTTTCGCCGACGCCATCATGATGCGTTCCCAGCTGGCCCTGTCCACCGAGGGTTCGCCTGGCTATCTGCCGCCTGAACACTATGACCAGATCTTCACCGCCCACGGTGTGATCATGATCATCTTCATGGCGATGCCGTTCTTCACCGGCCTGATGAACATCGTTCTGCCGCTGCAGATCGGTGCTCGCGACGTTGCGTTCCCGTTCCTGAACTCGTTGTCCCTGTACCTGCTGATCTCCGGCGTGGTCCTGGTGAACGTGTCCCTGGGTGTCGGCGAATTCGCACGTACCGGCTGGGTTGCCTACCCGCCGCTGTCGGAGCTTGGCTATAGCCCTGGCGTGGGTGTCGACTACTACATCTGGGCCCTGCAGCTATCGGGTCTGGGTACGACACTGACGGGCGTGAACTTCCTGGTTACCGTGCTGAAGATGCGTACACCTGGCATGAAACTGATGGACATGCCGATCTTCACCTGGACCTGCACCTGGGCCAACGTCCTGATCGTGGCTTCGTTCCCGATCCTGACCGGCACCCTGGCGTTCCTGACCCTCGACCGTTACCTGGACTTCCACATCTTCACGAACGAGTTGGGTGGTAACCCGATGATGTACGTGAACCTGTTCTGGGCGTGGGGTCACCCCGAGGTTTACATTCTGATTCTGCCGGCGTTCGGGGTCTTCTCCGAAGTCATCTCGACGTTCACCGGCAAGCGCCTGTTCGGCCACCACTCGATGATCTACGCTTCCGGCGCGATCTCGGTACTGGGCTTCATGGTCTGGCTGCACCACTTCTTCACCATGGGTTCGGGTGCCAGCGTCAACGCCTTCTTCGGTCTGGCAACGATGCTGATTTCCATCCCGACGGGTGTGAAGCTGTTCAACTGGCTGTTCACGATCTACCAGGGTCGTCTGCGCTTCACCGCGCCAGTGCTCTGGACCCTGGGCTTCATGGTTACCTTCTCCATCGGTGGCATGACCGGCGTTCTGCTGGCTATCCCGGGTGCTGACTTCGTTCTGCACAACAGCCTGTTCGTGATCGCGCACTTCCACAACGTGATCATCGGTGGTGCGGTATTCGGTTACATCGCCGGCTTCGCGTTCTGGTTCCCTAAAGCGTTCGGCTTCAAGCTGAACGAGAAGTGGGGCAAGGCAGCGTTCTGGTTCTGGATCTCGGGTTTCTACGTGGCATTCATGCCGTTGTACGCGCTCGGCTTCATGGGCATGACCCGTCGTCTGAACACCACTGATAACCCGGACTGGACGCCATACCTGCACGTCGCGTTCTGGGGTGCAGTGCTGATCATGGCCGGTATCGCCTGCCAGCTGATCCAGATCTACGTCAGTATCCGTGACCGCGAACAGAACCGCGATCTGACCGGTGACCCATGGAATGGCCATACCCTGGAATGGTCCACTTCGTCGCCACCTCCGTTCTACAACTTCGCAGAACTGCCGAAGGCGAACGAGATCGATCCGTTCTATGCGGCCAAGCGTGATGGCGAGGCGTACACGGTTCCGGCCAAGTACACCGACATCCACATGCCGAACAACACCGCTACCGGTCTGGTGATGGGCGCACTGCTCACCGTCTTCGGTTTCGCAATGATCTGGCACATCTTCTGGCTGGCAGGCGTCTGCCTGGTTGGCACCATCGTCTACTTCGTCATTCACGCTGCACGTGACGATCAGGGCTTCATGGTTCCAGCATCCGAAGTGGCCCGCATCGAAGGCGAGCAACACAAGATCCTGGCCTCGGTGCGTGACGCCCAGGCGAACACTCCTGTCAACAAGCTGGAGCAGGCATAAACAATGTCGAACTTAGTATTTGAAGGTGCCAAGGGTCACGACCACGGTCATGACCACGAGCACGACCATGGTCACCATGACGCCGGCGAGATGAAGATCTACGGCTTCTGGATCTACCTGATGACCGACTGCATCCTGTTTGCGTCGATCTTCGCAATCTATGCAGTGCTGGTGAACAACGTTGCCGGTGGTCCTTCGGGCCACGACATCTTCGAACTGCCATACGTGCTCGGCGAAACCGCCTGCCTGTTGCTCAGCTCGATCACCTACGGCTTCGCCATGCTGGCGATGCACAAAGGTAACAAGTCTGGCGTTCTGGGCTGGTTGTTCGTGACCTTCCTGTTCGGCCTGGGCTTCATCGGCATGGAGGTCAACGAGTTCCACATGCTGATCTCCGAAGGCTACGGTCCTAATCGCAGCGGCTTCCTGTCGGCGTTCTTCACGCTGGTAGGTACCCACGGTGTGCACGTGACCAGCGGTCTGATCTGGATGGCGATCATGATGTACCAGGTCAGCAAGAACGGCCTGACAGCGACCAACCAGACCCGCCTGAGCATGCTCAGCCTGTTCTGGCACTTCCTGGACGTGGTCTGGATCTGCGTGTTCACCGTTGTCTATCTGATGGGGACGATCTAAATGGCAAATTCACATCAATCCCACGACGATTCCAGTCACGGCAGCTTCAAGTCGTACATGGTCGGTTTCGTACTGTCGATCATCCTGACCGCGATTCCGTTCGGTCTGGTGATGTTCCCGACCATTTCGAAAATCGCCACCCTGTGGATCGTGCTGGTCTTCGCGGTCGTCCAGGTTCTGGTTCACCTGGTGTACTTCCTGCACCTGGACCGTTCCGCGGCGCAGCGTAACAACGTGATCGCTTTCGCCTTTGCTGGCCTCGTGATCGTGCTGCTGGTCGGCTTGAGCACCTGGATCATGTTCAGCATTCACACCGCCATGATGGCGAAGTGAGGAAAACCTGATGTCACTGAAGCACTTTATCCAAATCACCAAACCGGGGATCATTTTCGGTAACGTGCTTTCGGTGGCGGGTGGCTTTTTTCTGGCGTCCAAGGGGCATGTCGATTTCGGCCTGTTCCTGGTAGCGATGATCGGTACGTCGCTGGTCGTTGCATCCGGTTGTGTTTTCAACAACTGCATCGACCGCGATATCGACCTGAAGATGGAACGCACCAAGAACCGTGTGCTGGTGCAAGGGCTGGTTTCGCTGAAACTGGCACTGGCCTACGCCACGGTTCTGGGTGTGATCGGTGTTGGCCTGCTGTACTTCAAGGCCAACGCACTGGCGGCACTGTTTGCGGTGATTGGCTTTGTGATTTACGTCGGCTTCTACAGCCTGTACCTGAAACGCAAATCCGTTCATGGCACGCTGGTCGGCAGCCTGTCAGGGGCCATGCCACCGGTCATTGGTTACGTCGCGGTCAGCAATAGCTTCGACCTCGCAGCGCTGACCTTGCTGGTCATGTTCAGCCTGTGGCAGATGCCGCATTCGTATGCCATCGCCATCTTCCGCTTCAACGACTACCTGGCTGCCTCGATTCCGGTGCTGCCGGTCAAGCGTGGTATCCGCGTCGCCAAGCGGCATATCCTGATCTACATCGTGGCTTTCCTGCTGGCGACCTTGATGCTGACCTTCGGCGGTTATGCCGGGCTCAACTATCTGGCCGTTGCCGCCGCCATGGGCATGTACTGGTTGTACATGGCCTGGACAGGTTACAAAGCCAAGGACGACACCGTTTGGGCACGCAAGCTGTTCGTGTTCTCCATCTTCACCATCACGGCTTTGAGCGTGGCGATGTCGCTGGACTTTCAGGTCACCAAAGAGCTGCTGGTTACTTACGCTGCTCCTTGATCACCTGAGCTGAAACAAAAAACCCCGCTGCTCTTCAGAGTCGCGGGGTTTTTTATTGGGCGATGATCCCGGTTTGACGTAAGGTTCTGCCTACGGCCGTGTAGGGAAATGCTCTGTTTTGGCCTTCCGAGCTTGATCAGCCCATGACAAAGGTCCCTACTTTGCCGCATCATGTGTCTGTTTTGTACAAGGATCGTAGCGAAATACCTTCGATCCAGTCGTAGAGAAACAACAAACAGAATTATGACTGCCCAAATCACTCCAGAAATCCGGCCCATGAATGACTCGATGCCCCTCGTATCGATCATCGCGCCCTGCTACAACGCAGAAAAGTATCTGGATGTCGCCATAGCAAGCATCTTCGCCCAGGACTATCAGAACTTCGAAGTCATCATCATCGATGACGGCTCGAGCGATAACAGCGTGGCAATGCTTCGCACCCTGCAGGCCAGATACGATTTTCAACTCTACTCTCAGGCCAATCAGGGGGTCAGCGCTGCGCTGAACCATGGTCTGAAATATGCCCGCGGCGATTACGTCTGTACCCCGGACCTGGACGACATCATGTTGCCTTCCTCGGTGCGGCTGCGAGCCGAATACCTCAATCAGCACCCGGAAGTCGGCTGCGTCGGTGCGCTGATCATCTACATGGACTCCGACGGCAACGACACCAAGACGCAGAAACTCGCCGGCATCCAGAAGCTGAGCTTCGATGAAATCCTGGGCGATGCCATCGTCGTCGGCGCGCCGGTTTCGTTGTATCGGATGGATGCGCTCAAAACCGTGGATTTCTACGATCCCGAGATCAAGGTCCAGGATTTTCAGATGACCCTGAAAATCGCCAGCAGAGGCTATGAGGTGCATGTGCTGCCCGTCAGCGTCACACGCTATCGCCGGCACCCGAACAACCTCTCGCGCCGCTACAAGGTCCTGCTCGACGCCGACATGCGAACCATCGCCCCTTATCGCGCGCACCCGGCCTACAGCCGAGGTTTGACCGCGATCATCAACAAGGCTTTGAAATACGCGGTCGTCAGCGACAAGAAATACGCCTGGACCCTGCTGCGTTCGATCCCGTTGCGCCATTTCAACAAAACCACCCTGCGCCGGGTCAAGCGCCTCCTGCTGCATCGGCAGAGCAGTTGAACTGATCGGCTCCTGTCGCGCCCGCTTTCGTTCACGGACACCTGCATGAAATTCCTCGAACTGCTGAAAACCAGAAAAACCAGAAAGCACCTGCGCAGCCTGGACAAACTCGAACGGGCGGCGGAAAAGATTCGCCTGCGGTATCCGCATTACGTGGTTGGCACTGGCACTTACGGCATTCCGGAGGTGTTCGAATTCGGCGACGACACCATTCTGCGCGTCGGCTCCTACACCTCGATCGCCGCGGGCGTGAAGATCCTGCTGGGCGGGGAGCATCGCACCGACTGGCTCACGACTTACCCTTTTCCGGCCATGATGAAGGGCCTGGATGACATCAAGGATTACGCGCCCAGCAAGGGCGACGTGGTGATCGGCAGTGATTGCTGGATTTGCGCAGACGCGACGATTTTGTCTGGTGTGACGGTGGGGCATGGGGCCATCGTCGCCGCTGGTGCAGTGGTCGCGCGCGATGTGCCACCGTTTGCCGTGGTAGGGGGCAATCCATGCAAGTTCATCCGCTGGCGCTTTGAAGAAGCGGTGCGTGAGCAGCTGCTGCAGGCAGCCTGGTGGGACTGGCCGATGGAGGAGGTGAAGTCCGTGGCACGAAATCTGTGCGGATCGGACCTGGATGCCTTTCTCGCGTACATCCAGTCACGACAGCGCGCATGAACTGAGCATCACGGGGGCCTTTCAGGTCGATGCTGTCTGGGCAGCTGCGCTGCGAATGGCCCCGCCTGGGGCTCCACTGGGTGCTCCACGTCGGTAAGTTTGAGTAGTAGAGGCATTTTGATATCGTTTCTTGCATAGTAGCTGAAACGTTTCTTCTAAATGCCCGTTACTGACTCAAAGGTATGCCCATGAATCTCAGATCCCTGAACATCGCGCCGCGAGCGTTGCTGTGCTTTGGCTTTTTTGCACTGCTGGTGACCGTGCAGGGCGTGTTTTCTCTCTGGCAATCGGCAGACCTCAAACAGGCCCAGGAAGTCGTCGAAACCACCGTGCTGCCGACCGTGCAACGCATCGGTGATATCGGCAACAACCTGACATCCATCCGCCTCTGGAACTCGGTGGCACGCACTGCGCCGGATGCCGACACCGAAAAGCAGGCCCGGCAACGAGTCGGTCAGTCGCGTGAGGATCTGCAGGGCAACGTCAACAAGCTTCGCCCGCTGCTGACGACGGTCGAGGGCGAGAAGGTCTACACGGACCTGCAAGCCGCGCTCACCCTCTACCTTGGCGTACACGCGCGCTTCCTCGATGCGGTCGAGCAGCAGCGCAACGATGTCGTCAACTCGCTGGTTTCGGCCAGCGGCGAGATGACCCTCGCCGCGGAGGGGTTGAACAAGGTCATCGCGCAGGCCGCGCAACTCACCGATCAGAAAGTCACAGCCACGGCACTGGCGGCTGACGCGACCTATGTGCAGGCCCGCAACATCACCGTTGCAACCATCGTCGTTGCGTTGCTGGCCACCTTTACCCTGGCCGGTCTGTTCACCCGCAGCCTGAGCGCGCCTATCGCCAAGGCGCTGAGTGTCGCCGAACGTATCGCAGCCAACGACTTCAGCCAGCCGGTTCAGGCCGATGGCCAGGATGAACCGGGTCGCCTGCTCAACGCGCTGGCGATCATGCAGGACAATCTGCGGCGCACGGTCATGCAGTTGAGTGACTCATCCAATCAGCTGGCCTCGACGTCCGAAGAAATGTCGGCCGTCACCCAGGACGCGATGCAAGGCATCCAGCGGCAGAACGACGAAATCAATCAGGCCGCTACCGCCATCAACCAGATGAGCGCAGCGGTCGAAGAAGTCGCCCGTAACGCAGCGCAGGCCTCTGTAGCGGCGCGCGACTCCAGCCAGTCGGCCGAGAATGGTCGTCGTCGAGTTGAGGAGACCGTCAGCGTCATCACCGAACTGCACAGTGCCGTAGGCTTGACCGCTAGCGAAATCGACGGCCTGGCCGGGCAGGTGAAGGGCATCAGCAGTGTGCTGGACGTCATTCGCGGCATCGCCGAGCAAACCAACCTGCTGGCACTCAACGCCGCCATCGAGGCCGCACGAGCGGGGGAGGCGGGGCGTGGCTTTGCGGTGGTGGCCGACGAGGTCCGGGCGCTGGCGCATCGCACTCAGCAGTCCACCGCGGAAATCGAACGGATGATCACCTCCATCCAGAATGGCGCGGGTAAGGCGGTGACTGCCATGAGCAACAGCAGCGATCGCGCTCAGGCCAGTCTGCAAGTGGCTGAAGCCGCCGGGCAGGCGTTGGCGGAAATCACGGCAGCGATCATTCTGATCAATGAGCGCAACCTGGGCATCGCGGCAGCCACCGAAGAGCAGGCTCAGGTCGCTCGTGAAGTGGACCGCAGCCTGACGAGTATCCGCGACCTGTCCAATCAGACGGCCGCCGCCGCCAGCCAGACGTCAGGGGCCAGTGGCGAGCTTTCGCAACTGGCGGTCGGGCTCAACGGCATGGTCCAGGTATTCCGGGTCTGAGCCACACCCGGCAGGCCGTGTGGATCACTGCGCTTGAGTGGCGCCGTCAGTGCCTGATGGCGCCGCCTCCTTGCCCGGCCCCAAGACAATCGCCAGATGCCGCAAGTCTTCTATCTCGACGCTGATGCTTTTACCGGTTGGGCTGGCGGCCAGCGTCCCGAGGGCAAACACGGTGAAAAACCGCACCTCATCCGCATGGCTGAGCAACTCGCTGATATAGCGGCTGGAACGATAGGCCTGCATCTGCGCGGGTGACACATACAGCGTCACCAATTTGCCCTGCAACCGATCGAAGAACTTGAACTTGAAGCCCGCACCGTAGCGCTCCACCAGCCCGCCGCCGTAGAGCACTCGTTGCTCGTCACCGAGCTGGGCGAACTTGATGTGGCGGAAATACGAACGCAACGTAACCTCGCCCTGTCCCGGAATTTTCAGGGTCAACAGGGCGAACTCTTCCTTGCTCAAATGGGCTTGAGCCTGACGGAAGCTGTCGACCAGACGCTCCAGATTGTTAGTCCGGGTTTGTGCAGGCTGCTTGCTCCTGGCCGTGTCGGACGCGGGTGTGACGTTGGCAGGCTTTGCCTCCGCCAGCGCGTCAGGTTTAACCGCAGCAGATTCTGATTTCGTGCGTTCCTTGAGCGCTGGGTCGAATACATCGATGTAATCATCCAGCTTGCGCTTGGCTTTGCGCAGCGCCGTTTCTGCTGCGGATTCCTCGATCTCAGGCGCGTCCTCGACGGCTTCGGCCTCATCGACCCACTCGCAGTCGACGTGATGTTCATAGTTGGGATTGGCGCGAAAATGAGCCGCAACGAATGTCGGATTCTCCTGCGGCTTCACGTCGTAGCGCACACCGGTAATCTTCACCCGCTGCGCACGACAGGCCTCGCTCGAACACAGAAAACTGAATCGCGTCCGCGGCGGCTCCTGGGAGAAATACTCACGCCGCGCGGCGACGATCGACAGCTCCTGCTGCAGCTCGACACAGAACGCGCGGGTGATGCTCTTGCTGGTTTTCATGAACGCGGACGGGTCCTTTGCCGAAGTGACATGCAGGCCATGATGCGCAATCGCCACTTGCTTGCACAACCCCTGCATCCGCCTTTGCTGGTGGAACATATGGAGTGCCAGCTAACGACTTGTTCTGGCCCGGATGTGCTTTCCTCACTTCACCAATGAGCGCTTTACCCGAACCTTGGCCCGATGATGCCGGAACAACGCCACGCCCGCGGCAACGACCACCACCCCTATGAAGATCGGTAAGCGGTACGGCTTGAGGTTGCCCAGCAGATTTTCCAACGCTTCCCCCGCCCAATAACCGGCCATGACGAACAGCGTCGCCCAGACCGCCGCACCCAGCAGATTGATCACCGAGAAACGTAGGGGTGACAGACGGCTCGCTCCAATCACCAGCGGCCCGATCAGACGCATGCCGTAGAGAAATCGCACAGAAAAGATCGATGCCGTCGGATAGCGCTCGATCAATCCGGAAACACGGTCGATGGTCGCTTGCTGACGATGCAGCTTGGGCAAAAGCCTGGGGCCGTAATAACGACCGATCCAGAACAGCGCCTGATCGCCCAGCATCCCGCCCAGCGTGGCGACGAGGATCACATGCAACAGCCGCAAGGACGTCTGGTGCGCGGCCAGCCCACCCAGGATCAGAATGGTCTCGCCTTCTATCAGGCAGCCGATGAACACTGCCCAGTAACCGTAGTTGACCAGCAGATAATTGATGTCGACGTGTTCGAACATGGGAACCAGCGGCCTCGATAAGGGGGTTAGCCGCAGGGTCATCCGGCGGAAGGCATGCGTTCGACAAAATCAGCAGCCGAACAGTTCTATCGCTATGCGACCATGCCTGCTGCGGGTCATTCGTTGTACTCAGCCTCCAGCGCCGCCAGGTCCTTCTCGATTACTTTCATCAGCATTTCCCACTCGCCCTGGGTGCGTTTGAGTGCCTCGCCTTCGCGCGAGTAGAGAAAGTCGATGATGTTGGCGGTTTCCTTGGCCTTGGTGGTCGGCCGGAACGCGTCCATGCTCAGCACGCGGGCCAGCATATCCAGCTCGGTGGCGTGGTTGACCCATTGCCAGTTGTCCTTGATCACCACTTTGTCGATGAGGATGCACTGCTTCTTGAAGCTGCGCAGGCTGGCACCAAACGGGCTGGCCGCCAGCAACGAGGTAATCCGCGAGCCCTCGCTGTTGGCCTTGTCCACCGCATTGGGGCCGAAGAACCATTCGTTGAAACTGAGCTCGATCTCGCGAAACGCCACGTTCGCGTCCCAGATGATACCCAGCGCCTTATTGTGAATAAGCTCGTTCTTCCAGGCGCGATACGCCTTGAACGCCAGCCCTACCAGACCTATGGCTGCCAGCGCCTGGACCAGCGCCGAACAGGAATTGATGACGTCGTACGCCCGCGCCGAGCCTGAAACTCCGGCGCCTGTGTAGGACTCGTAGAACACCGCGCCGGTCATCGCTGCGAGAGCGAACAGGGCGCAATAGAAACCGAACGCATAGGGATCTTTCATTTTTATTTTTATCCGATCAGCGAGTTGGAGCACACGGTTGAATTCGCTTTGGATCAGTCAATTTTCAGGCTAGTTGAGAACTGGGGTTTTGCAGGGCGGGGGATGAAAATTCGCAGGGAAGGATGTTGCATCACGCCGGCCTGCGCCGACGTGATGTGAGGCAGGTGTGCTACTGCAGGTCAACGGTCAGCGAGGGCGCGCCGAAGCTGACCAGGTGTGCGTTTTGACTTCATCACTCGCGCGACCCCGATCAAGGGTGGACCTGCCGAGGAAACATCTGCTCATCCGAAAAACACGCCATCAGGTGGTCATACACCAGCCGAACCCTGGGCGGCACCGGACCTGACTGCGTGCGGTAGATGATCAGGTCCGTGAGCGGCGGCGCGCTGTGGGCCAGTACTTCAACCAGTCGACCTTCGCTCAAGTAAGGCTCGGCCAGATAATGCGGCACTTGCCCGAACGCCAGACCCGCCAGGATGAATCGCAGCTCGGTTTCGGGATCGTCACAGCTGAAGGCCGGGGAGGGCGGCGAAAAGCTCTGGCCGTCGGCGAAGAACCACGGCCAAGGCCGGCCATGGTTGCGGTCAATGAGCACTGACAGCGGCAGACCCTTGAGACTTTCAACGCTGCATGGAGCGCCTGCCGACTCAATCAGCGAAGGCGCCGCAACAATCTTCAACGGCACCTTGCCGATCGCTCTGGCGATGTAGCGTCTGTCGCGTACGGCACCAATTCGAATGCCGATATCAACTCTGGACGCCACGGCGTCGGTCAATTGGTCATCAAGGCTCAGCTCTACCCGCAACCCCGGATTTCGCTGCATCAGCGGCTTGAGGTACTCGGTCAGATATAGCCTGCCGATGGCACGCGGCGCGGTAATTCCGACGCGTCCGACAATATCGGCGTTCTGTGACCCGGAATGCGAGACGAACAGTTGATCGCTGATTAAAAGCCGGCCTGCTGACTGTTAGACCAGCTTTTCTCTGCTTATTGATCCGAGGTCATGATTACTGAGTGCGATTGTTGAATGGCGGCCGTAGGACAAGTCCGAAACTTTCGCAGGACCTGTCTAGATCATATCCTTCGACGCTCTGTCCCCTTGTTCGCACAACTTCCCCGCGCTAGTTTTCGCCTCTCTCCGCTGAATCGGCGGTGCACTGAAGATTGCCACCCACGTTCATACCGAATCATTGATCTTCATTAGTCGTAGTAACCGAGCAATTGATCCATTACATAAGGAAATGCCTGTGTCCGACCAGGATGAGTTCCGCGTCGCCCTCAGCCTCGCGCAAATGGCAGCCGTGTTAGAGCATGAGTCACTGTCCCCCTCTGAAATAGCCTCCAATCGTATATATGGAAGCCTGAGGCTAGTGGGCGGCATCATTGAGCTGGCTGGCGCAGGCGTACTGTGCGCCTTGCCCGATCCGACCATGATCTCAAAGGCAGGCTGTATCGCCATGGGCGTGCATGCCGCCGATCAGCTGTCCGCAGCGACAACGCAGGTTGTCACCGGACAGGCGACCGACTCCTTTGCGTTCAAAGCAGGATCCTCTACTGCAGAAGCACTGGGCGCATCGCACGCAGCGGGTCAAGTGATCGGGCTGGCGACCGAGTTTGCTGTTCCGCTTTCGACAGCCTCCCTTTACAACGCGCTCAGGGTGTCTTCGGTGCGGGCGGGAAGGATGACGGTTGAGGTGAGTGACCAGTCGAAGCACGCTCCTAATGACAGCATTGGCGGCCATACGAAGAAACTGCATCTGGATAAAGACATTCCGGCACTACAAAAGAGGTTGAAAAGGTTTAAAAATACAGATGCGATGTCAACGTTTACTAACTTGGAGCTGGCTGAATGGGCAGTTGGCCAGGTTTTGAGAACAAATAGATTGAAAGTGCAACTGGCTTCCAAGGTGCCTTTTATATTAAAGAGGCGAAGGCTGGTTATGGTAATGGAGTTAAATAGCTCAATAGGGTGGGGGGTAAAAAGGGTAGCGCCTGATGTTCCTGTCAGTATGAGTCGCGTTAGGGTGGTGGTGGAATTTAATGAATTTAATAATATGCCTTTTTATGTACTCACCGCCTATCCAATTCCATGAGGCAGATATGCGCGAGTACGGTAGATTGATTGATTTCTTGCTCGACCTTGGGACTGCTATTCAGGATTATCTTCCGGAAGAGCAAAGGGTGAATCCGTTGACATTGAAAGATGTGGTGCGCGACTGGACATGGCGTAAGTCTCTGTTGGATCTGTACATTTTTCGAAGTGATATAAAATCATATTTAAATAAGCATATGGCTGGTGATTATTCTGTAGATCAGCTTTTTTATGACTATGACATTGGGTTTGTGCAAGAGCGGTTTGGCTGCGATGATGCTCAATTGCTAGCAGAAACCCTACAGCTTCTGAACACCGGTATTAATGACAGGAAGTGGCATTTGATCAGTTCTTATACGAGATGGTTTAGGTTTAAATAGCCTTGGGATACTGGGGGTCGGATACAGAGCCCGAGACTTAAGATTAGCGTTTAACTGAGTCTTTTGAATTTTTAATCAGGCTGGATCGAGGCTCAATTAAATTCTTTGGTCAGCTCTTAACGCTGGAAAAACGACGCTTAGCCCACACCTCGAATCGGCTCTGACGCTGACCCTGCGCGGCTAGACTCCCACCTCGAATCGGCTTCGATTCAGGCCAAGCGAAGACCGCCCTCCACCTCCAATCGGCCTTTGATTCTGGCCGGAGGCCGTAGGAGCAAGCTTGCTCGCGATCTGCCGGGCACCGGCAGCAAATTGCTCGGTCTGTCACATCCCAACCATCCTCCATAAATCCTTATCAAATCAGGCGTATTTGCACCACACATGATTATGTGGGTGCGAATTGGCGTTCCTCGGGATTGTGTGTCGCGAAAATCTTGTAGGAATGTTCGGAGATATAAGTAAGAAGCGTATGGAAAGAGTTCCCTGCCGCTTTTGTCGGTTGTGTTATCAGTGTGCTCCAGTTAGCTTCCCACTGTCTTTGTCGTCCTTGATAGTGTCGCACTGATGTAAAAAACATTGACGCTAACATTCGGGAGCATTGTTATCGACGGTCGTTGTCAATAGTTGCTACTGCTCTTAAGGCGGCTCTCCATAATCGCGTCTTGCTCTGCTTTTTTTGATAAGGGAATGATATGCCTGAACAAGATGACTTTCGGGTCATGCTTAGTTACGCTCAGATGGCAGCAATTCTAGAACATGAGTCGCTGTCTGAGACAGAGATTAGATCCAATCGGATATTTGGTAGTCTCCGACTGCTTGGTGGAATTGTCGAGTTGGCCGGATCCACGGTTCTCTGTGCTTTACCTGAGCCGACGATGATTTCCAAAGTCGGCTGCATCGCGATGGGTGTGCATGCCTCCGATCAATTGGCTGCGGCAACTAACCAGCTAGTGACGGGTAGGGCAACTGACTCCTATGCATTCAAAGCTGGGGCTTCTGCCTCCGAGGTCATGGGGGCGTCACGGGCCACTGGTCGCGTTATCGGGTTAGCTACCGAATTTCTAGTTCCTCTGACCACTGCATCTTTATATAACGCCGCCAGGGTATCTTCCGTTCGGGCCGGGAGAATGACCGTTGTGGTGAGCGAGGTGCGTTTGCATGCTCCTAGTAATGGACCGGGCGGGCATACGATAAGGTTTCATGTATCAAAAGACATCGTGGCATTGCAGAAAAGGATGAAGCGTAAAAGAAAAGCCGACGTAATGTCCACTTTCAGCAGTATCGAACAGGCGGAATGGGCCGTAAGCCAGGCTCTCAGAGCGCACCGATATAAGGTGTTGGCATATTCCAAGGTTAGCCTGCTCCGCACGAATAATCGGGTGGTATTGAAGATGAGCTTCGCAGATGACATAGGGTGGGGAATTACAAGAGCTGCGCCTGACACTCCAGTAGGTATGAAAAGTGTTCTTGTTGTCGTAGAGTTTACTGAGTTCAATTATATGCCTGCCTATATCGTTTCGGCTTACCCAATCTTGTGAGGTTATCATGCGTGGATATATGGAGCTTATCGACTTCTTGCGTGATCTTGGAGATGGGATACAAGACCACCTTCCTGAGGACCAGCGTACCTCTCAGCTTACGCTTGAAGAGATTGTAAATAATTGGGTCGAAAAGAAATCATGCATGAAAATAAAGTCTCTAGAAAAAGATATCCTGTCCTATGTTAAAAAGGATAATGCCAAGGATTATTCTGTGTACGAGGTACTTTCTTGGTATGACCTGCTGTTTATACCCGAGCGATTCGATTGCGAAGAGTCAGAGTTACTACTCACCGTTCTGTCAATGATAAAAAAGCGAGTCATCGAAGACAGGCGATCAGTGCTGGATGATTTCCGGAAGTGGCTGAAGCGCAAATAGCGGATCACCATGGTTGCTCCTGGGGCAGCCGATTCATTAGCGAAAATGACTCCAGTTTCAGGAGATGTTTCGGCTGTACCTCGGTCTCGCGACTGAATCGCTCCCACAGGTCTTGCGCTATTCAGTTCCGAACGATCCCTTCGTTATTCAGGTTGGACGTGGCTCTAACCCACCCCCCCCCAGTCCGCTTTTTTACCTCTGCTGAATCGAGACTCAATTAAATCCTTTAGTCAGCTTTTAACGCTGGATGAACGACGCTTAGCTCACACCTCGAATCGGCTCTGACGCTGACCCTGCGCGGCTAAACTCCCACCTCCCATCGGCTTCGATTCTGGCCAAGCGAAGACCGACTTCCACCTCCAATCGGCCTTTGATTCTGGCCGGAGGCCGTAGGAGCAAGCTTGCTCGCGATCTGCCGGGCACCGGCAGCAAAACCAGACGATTCCGTAGCATGCGGGCGATACTGGCCTGGCATTAATGGGGGCTCTGGTCCTGAGATTGCGCCGCCCTGTAGGACATGTCTGAATTCCCTTTAACGGGTTGTACAGCAAAAAAGCCCCCGCTAATCTTCGCTCCGTCGTTGGTATCAGCGACCGGATTTAGCGATCCGATTTCCAGTCGCATCAACGCTGTTCTCGAGGCTCAAGCTGAACACTTGAGCCTCGCGTTATGGCGGCTGTGCGTCGGAGATCCTCGGGTCTGCCGGGTTCCTGGAACCGGTTCGCTAACCTTCGCACAGCCGCCACCCTTATTCGTTTAGCGACGATGGGTGACAGTCTATTTTTCAGGAGCTTCACTTATGCAGGCATTGCACGCCCGTCTGATAGGACGCGTCTCATTCACCGGCCATGGGAGGACGAGGCAATGACCGACTGCTACGAACCCAAAACCTTCATCCGCCACCATCGCCAACTACGCGCCCTTACGCTCGAAAACCAGGCCTGGTTCTGCCTTCAGGATACGGCCCGCCTCATGGGCAAACCCCTCGACGAACGCGCCACCTGGAAACTCGACCCCGACCAGCACCGCAGCGCATGGCTGAAAAATGATGGCCGATGGAGCAAGCAACTGCTCATCAGCGAATCCGGACTCTTTGCGATGCTCGTCCATCATTACGTTCCCGAGAACCGTGCGCTGAGGCACTGGTTGACCCATGAGGTATTGCCAGCATTGCACGACAGGGCGCAGCCGCAAGCGCCCAGCTTCAGTTCGATAAAATGGGCGGGAAGTTCAGTGGGGTTGCTGGAGTGGCAGAGTGATTACTGGGTAAGGCTCAGGGACTTGCCGCAGGTGATGAGCAAGCCCGCTGATCGGGAGCCGAGGGCGAGTATGTGGTCGAGGCTATGCGCTCGTTGGCGCGGCGTTTGAGCGACGTCTTAACCGCACAACGTCACCTCAACCTGATGTTTGGCAAATCCCACCCACAAAAAAACCGGCTCAAATCTGGCCGGTTTCTTTGTGCTTCAAGTCAGGTAACCACTTGAAGGTGCTGCTGTTTGGTGCCCCGAGGGAGACTCGAACTCCCACTCCTTTCGAAAACGGATTTTGAATCCGCCGCGTCTACCAATTCCGCCATCAGGGCTCAATGGCGGCGAAGTATAGAGACGAGCCTACCGTTGGTCAATCATGTTTCATGGTCAATTTTCACTATTTCGGCTAAACTTCGCGGCCCTGCTAGACGAACCCCATCATGCGTGTCGCTGACTTTACCTTCGAGCTCCCTGATTCATTGATCGCTCGCCATCCTCTGGCCGAGCGGCGCGGCAGTCGTTTGCTGACCCTCGACGGGCCCAGCGGCGCGTTGGCGCATCGCCAATTCACTGATTTGCTGGAGCATTTGCGTCCCGGCGATCTCATGGTTTTCAACAATACCCGGGTGATTCCGGCGCGTTTGTTCGGGCAGAAAGCCTCGGGCGGCAAGCTGGAGATTCTGGTGGAGCGGGTGCTCGATCAGCATCGCGTGCTGGCGCATGTGCGCTCGAGCAAGTCGCCCAAAGCGGGTTCGACGATCCTCATCGATGGCGGTGGCGAGGCCGAGATGGTCGCGCGGCACGATGCGTTGTTCGAGCTGCGTTTTGCCCAGCCGGTGTTGCCGCTGCTCGACCGCGTCGGGCATATGCCATTGCCACCTTATATAGACCGCCCTGATGAGGACGCCGACCGCGAGCGTTACCAGACCGTGTACGCCCAGCGTGCCGGTGCGGTGGCGGCGCCGACGGCGGGTTTGCATTTCGATCAGACGATGATGAGCGCGATTGCCGAGAAGGGCGTGGAGAGCGCATTCGTCACGCTGCACGTCGGGGCTGGCACGTTCCAGCCGGTGCGCGTGGAGCGTATCGAAGATCACCACATGCACAATGAGTGGCTGGAAGTCACTCAGGAAGTGGTCGATGCCGTGGCGGCGTGTCGCGCTCGCGGTGGCCGGGTGATCGCCGTCGGTACCACCAGCGTGCGGTCGCTGGAGAGTGCCGCGCGTGATGGCGTGCTCAAACCCTTCAGCGGCGACACTGACATCTTTATCTTCCCGGGGCGCCCGTTTCACGTGGTCGATGCCCTGGTGACCAACTTTCATTTGCCTGAATCCACGCTGTTGATGCTGGTTTCGGCATTCGCCGGTTATCCCGAGACCATGGCGGCCTACGCGGCTGCGGTGGAGCACGGTTACCGCTTCTTCAGTTACGGGGATGCCATGTTCATCACCCGCAATCCCGCGCCGACAGCCCCCAAGGACTCGGCCCCAGAGGATCAAGCATGAGTCGCACCTGTCGTATGTCTTTCGAGCTGCTGGCCACTGATGGCAAGGCTCGTCGTGGTCGTCTGACCTTTCCCCGTGGTGTGGTCGAGACCCCGGCGTTCATGCCGGTTGGTACCTACGGCACGGTCAAGGGCATGCTGCCTCGGGATATCGAGGCCACGGGTGCGCAGATCATCCTCGGCAATACCTTCCACCTGTGGCTGCGTCCTGGCACCGAAGTGATCAAGCGTCACGGCGACCTTCACGATTTCATGCAGTGGAACGGCCCGATTCTGACTGACTCCGGTGGTTTCCAGGTGTTCAGCCTAGGCGCCATGCGCAAGATCAAGGAGGAGGGCGTGACCTTCGCCTCTCCGGTCGACGGCGCCAAGGTGTTCATGGGGCCGGAAGAGTCGATGCAGGTTCAGCGCGACCTGGGCTCGGACATTGTCATGATCTTCGACGAATGCACCCCGTACCCAGCCGACGAAGACGTTGCGCGCACCTCCATGGAGCTGTCGCTGCGCTGGGCCAAGCGCTCCAAGGTGGCCCATGGCGAGAGCACCGCGGCGCTGTTCGGCATCGTCCAGGGTGGCATGCATGAAAACCTGCGCATGCGCTCGCTCGAGGGCTTGAGTGAACTGGATTTCGACGGGCTGGCCATCGGCGGTCTGTCGGTCGGCGAACCCAAGCACGAAATGATCAAGGTCCTAGATTATCTGCCAGGACGGATGCCGTCTGACAAACCTCGTTACCTTATGGGTGTAGGCAAGCCCGAAGACCTGGTTGAAGGTGTGCGCCGCGGGGTCGACATGTTCGACTGCGTCATGCCAACGCGCAACGCTCGCAACGGTCATCTGTTCATCGATACCGGTGTGCTGAAGATTCGTAACGCGTTTCATCGTCATGATGATTCGCCGCTGGATCCGACCTGCGACTGCTACACCTGCAAGAACTTCTCGCGTGCTTATCTGCATCACCTGGACAAGTGCGGCGAAATGCTGGGGAGCATGCTCAATACGATCCACAATTTGCGGCATTACCAGGTGCTTATGGCTGGTTTGCGCGAGGCTATTCAACAGGGTACATTGGCCGCCTTTGTCGACACGTTCTATGCCAAACGCGGGCTTGCGACGCCGCCGCTGGACTGACTGACATCCGGTCTTACCGCTTCTTATTATTAAAAATATGCAACTGGAGTGTTAAATGAGCTTTTTCATCTCTTCCGCGTTCGCGGATGCGGCTGCACCTGCTGCCGCAGGCCCAATGGGCGGTGGTTTCGAGTGGATCTTCCTGGTCGGTTTCCTGGTTATCTTCTATCTGATGATCTGGCGTCCACAGGCCAAGCGCGCCAAAGAGCAGAAAAACCTGCTGGGCAACTTGCAGAAGGGCGATGAAGTCGTCACTTCCGGTGGTATCGCGGGCAAGATCAACAAAGTGACCGACGACTTCGTGGTCATCGAAGTTTCCGACACCGTAGAACTGAAGATCCAGAAGGGCGCCATCGCTGCCACCCTGCCCAAGGGCACTTTGAAAGCCATCTGATTCCAGTCTTTTACCAATCGACGGGGCGCGCAAGGCGCCCCGCGTTATAAGCAGGCGGCGTGATGTTGAACAAATACCCTCTGTGGAAATACATCCTGATCCTGGCAGTGCTGGTGATCGGCTTTATTTATTCCGCACCCAATCTCTACCCTGATGACCCGGCTATTCAGGTCAGCGGCGCAAGCACCGCGCTGCAAGTCAATCAGGCTGATCTGGATCGCGTAAGCAAAGCGCTTACCGATGCTGGCATCGCGGTCAAGGGCGCGTCTCTGGCCGAGAATGGCAAGGGCGGTTTGTTGCGTCTGACCAAACAGGAAGACCAGCTGCCAGCCAAGGATGTCGCGCGCAAGGCGCTGGGTGACGATTACGTCGTTGCACTGAACCTGGCACAAACCACGCCCAAGTGGCTGCGCGGTATTGGCGCAAGCCCGATGAAACTGGGTCTGGACCTTTCCGGTGGTGTGCACTTCCTGCTTGAAGTCGACATGGACAAGGCGCTCAACGCCCGTCTGAATGTCTACGAAGGCGAAGTCAAAAGCCTGCTGCGCAAGGAAAAACTGCGCTATCGCAGCCTGCCGCAAGATGGCAATGCAATTCAGCTGGGCTTCAGTGACACCGATTCCCGCGAACAGGCCCGTGCCCTGATCCGCAAGGATTACACTGATTTCGACATCACCATGAGCGATCGTGGCGAGATGCCGATCCTGCGCCTGGCCATGACTCAGGCCAAGGTCGCCGAGATCCGCGAATATTCGATCAAGCAGAACCTGACCACGGTGCGTAACCGGGTCAACGAACTGGGCGTGGCCGAGCCACTGGTTCAGCGTCAGGGTGCCAACCGCATCGTGGTCGAGCTGCCAGGCGTGCAGGACACGGCCGAAGCCAAGCGTATTCTCGGCAAGACCGCCAACCTTGAGTTCCGTCTGGGTGCAGGCCCGGATGACACCAAGGCCACCACCGAAATGTTCGAGTTCCGCGAAGGCGGTCGCCCTGCGGCACCGGTGGAGCGTGGCCTGATCATCACCGGTGACCAGGTGACGGACGCCAAGGCCGGCTTTGACGAGCACGGCCGTCCGCAGGTGAACATCAAGCTGGACGGTCATGGTGGCGATCTGATGGGCCGCGCGACTCGCGCCAACGTCGGTCGCAGCATGGCGGTGATCTTCATCGAGCAGAAACCGACCACCACCTACACCAAACAGGTTGTGGATGGTGTCGAGAAAGACGTGCCGGTACAGACCTTCAAGGAAGAGAAGAAGATCATCAGCCTGGCGACTATCCAGTCGCCGCTGGGTGCTCAGTTCCGTATCACCGGCCTCAATGGCCAGGGCGAATCGTCCGAGCTGGCGCTGCTGCTGCGTGCCGGTGGTCTGGCTGCACCGATGTACTTCGCTGAAGAACGTACCATCGGTCCAAGCCTGGGTGCCGACAACATCACCAAGGGTGTCCACGCATCGCTGTGGGGCATGCTGTTTGTCTCGCTGTTCATCCTCGCCATCTACCGCTTCTTCGGTCTGATCGCGACGGTGGCACTGGCGCTGAACATGGTCATGCTGCTGGCGCTGATGTCGCTGCTGGGTGCGACGCTGACCTTGCCAGGCATCGCCGGTATCGTGTTGACCATGGGCATGGCGGTGGACGCCAACGTGCTGATCTTCTCGCGTATCCGTGAAGAAATAGCCAACGGCATGACTGTGCAACGGGCGATCAATGAAGGTTTCGACCGCGCCTACACCGCGATCCTCGACGCCAACCTGACGACGCTGCTGGTCGGTGGCATTCTCTTCGCCATGGGCACCGGCCCGGTCAAGGGCTTTGCGGTGACCATGTCGCTCGGGATCTTTACCTCGATGTTCACAGCCATCATGGTGACCCGCGCAATGGTCAACCTGATCTTTGGCGGTCGTGACTTCAAGAAGTTGTGGATTTAAGGGGCTGCCATGAAACGTACCATCAACTTCATGGGCGTTCGCAACGTTGCGTTCGCCATCACCATGCTCCTGACTGTGCTGGCGTTGTTCAGCTGGTTTCATAAAGGGCTCAACTTCGGTCTGGACTTCACCGGCGGTACACTGATCGAGCTGACCTACGAGCGTCCTGCCGATCTGGGCAAGGTTCGTGAGGAGCTGGCTTCCTCGGGTTATCACGAGGCCATCGTGCAGAGCTTCGGTGCCACCACCGACCTGCTGGTGCGCATGCCGGGTGAAGATCCACAACTGGGCGCTCAGGTTGCCCAGGCGCTGCGCAAGACGGGTGCCGACAACCCGGTAACGGTCAAGCGCGTCGAGTTCGTCGGCCCGCAGGTCGGTGAGGAGCTACGCGACCAGGGTGGCATCGGCATGTTGCTGGCACTGGGCGGCGTGCTCATCTACCTGGCTTTCCGCTTCCAGTGGAAGTTCGCCGTCGGCGCGATTGTTTCGTTGATCCACGACGTGGTGGTGACGATGGGTATCCTGTCGTTCTTCCAGGTGACGTTCGACCTGACCGTACTCGCTGCGGTACTGGCGATCATCGGTTACTCGCTCAACGACACCATCGTGGTATTCGACCGGGTTCGTGAGAACTTCCGTCTGCTGCGCAAGGCTTCGCTGATCGAGAACATCAACATCTCCACCACCCAGACACTGCTGCGGACCATGGCGACCTCGATCTCCACGCTGCTGGCGATCGTTGCGTTGTGGATCTTCGGTGGCGACAGCCTGCATGGTTTCTCGGTGGCGCTGTTCATCGGTGTCCTGGCCGGTACTTACTCCTCGATCTACATCGCCAACGTGGTGCTGATCTGGCTGAACCTGCGCTCCGAAGACCTGCTGCCACCGGTGACAACCGAGAAGGTTGACGATCGTCCATAACGATCTCTGCCGACCGGTCATCCTGTAAAAAAGGCGCGAGTATGAACTCGCGCCTTTTTTTATGCTCCAAGGCTGGGAGTAGCGCGAGCAGTTGCGCTGAATATCGTCAGGAGGTTCACGTGAACAAGTCGTTGCTAGTCGGTGCAGTATTGGGTGCTGTCGGTGTAACCGCCGGTGGTGCTTTGGCCACCTATAGCCTCGTAAAATCAAACGGCCCAGAGTACGCAGATGTTCTCGCCGTCGAGCCTGTTAAAGAACAAATCAAAACCCCTCGCGAAGTGTGCAAGGACGTTGCGGTCACCCACCGCGCTCCGGTCAAGGACCAGCACCAGATCGTCGGTAGCGTCCTTGGTGCCGTGGCAGGTGGCCTGCTCGGTAACCAGATTGGTGGCGGTAACGGCAAGAAAGTCATGACCGTCGCCGGCGCTGTTGGTGGTGGTTATGCCGGTAACAAAGTGCAGGAAGGCATGCAGAACCGCGACACCTACACAACCACTGAGAGTCGTTGCAACACGGTCAACGACATCAGCGACAAGGTTGTCGGCTACAACGTCAAGTACAAGCTCAACGACAAGGTTGGCCAGGTGCGTATGGATCGCGATCCAGGCAGCCAGATTCCGGTCAACAAGGATGGTCAGTTGGAGTTGAGCCAGGCGGGACAATAAGCCGCCCGGGTCTGACCCTGAAAAAGACACCCCTCGAGCAGGGGTGTTTTTTTGTCTGCGGTTTATCGGGAGTTCTTCCATCAGTGATTATCTGGATCAGGTATGGAGAGTGATCTGTAGCAGTCCGGCTTGCCGGCGGTCGCATGGTGCGTCATATGATATTGACTAACACACTGATTTCGCCAGCGAGCCGCTCGCACAGTTGTGCTGTGTTCTGCCGTGTATTCGGCGTCGGCGGGAAGTACGGCGGTTTTCTAAAGGCGTAAAAAAAACCGGCACATGGCCGGTTTTTTTTGCAGCTGGCTGAGGCTTAGCGCTTCAGCGAGGCCGGCACGAACGGGGCGATCGAGGTCAGTACGGCCTTGAAGCACTTGGTGTTGCCGGCAACGATGTGGCCCTTCTCGAGGAATTCATGGCCACCGTTGAAGTCGCTGACCAGACCGCCTGCTTCCTGGATCAGCAGAGCGCCGGCGGCCATGTCCCATTCAGACAGGCCCGACTCCCAGAATGCGTCGAAACGCCCGGCTGCCACGTAGGCCAGGTCCAAACTTGCTGCGCCAGCCCGGCGAATACCGGCAGTCTGGCCGACCAGCGAGCGGAACATGTTCAGGTAGTTTTCCAGGTTATCCAGCTGATTGTCGCGGAACGGGAAACCGGTGCCGAGCAATGCGCCTTCGAGGCTCTTGCGCGAGCTGACGCGCAGACGGCGACCGTTCAGCTGAGCGCCGCGACCACGGCTGGCGGTGAATTCTTCCTGGCGAACCGGGTCCAGAACCACTGCGTGTTCCAGGCGACCGCGGTATTTGCAGGCGATGCTGACTGCGAAGTGCGGAACGCCACGTACGAAGTTGGTGGTGCCGTCCAGCGGGTCGATGATCCACTGGTAATCAGCGCCTTCGCCGCTGCCTTCACGCAGACCGGTTTCTTCACCGAGGATGCCGTGAGTCGGGTAGGCCTTGAGCAGCGCGTCAATGATGACTTTTTCTGCTGCGCGATCGATTTCGGTTACGTAGTCTTTGGCGTCTTTTTCGTCGACCTTGATGGTATCCAGGCGCTCGATGGAGCGGAAGATCAATTCGCTGGCGCTGCGGGCGGCGCGCAGCGCGATATTCAGCATGGGCTGCATGGATGTATCACCTAGGTCGTTAAAGAGAGCCGGGCATTCTATGGGTTCTTGCCGATGATTTCCAGCGCGAGTGACAGGTTTGCCATGCGTCCGGTCGCCTCACGCCGCATGCATGCGGTCTGGCCTGCTGGCGCCTGACGGTGTATGTAGATCCTGTGGCGCAAGGGTTCATAGCCTTGAGCCCGGTGCTTCTGTAACATTCGCCCCCCTTTTACCCAGCTTGCGAGACTTCACCAGTGCTGCAAAAAATTCGTGTTGTTTTGGTCGGCACCAGCCATCCGGGAAATATCGGTGGCGCCGCTCGTGCCATGAAAAACATGGGGCTTTCGCGTCTGGTGCTGGTCGACCCGGCCATGTTTCCGCATCACGAAGCCGATGCCCGTGCTTCGGGCGCCGGCGACATTCTGGAAAACGCCCAGGTGGTGGCGACCCTGGAAGATGCGCTGGTGGGTTGCAACCTGGTGTTGGGCACCAGCGCGCGGGATCGGCGCATTCCCTGGCCGCTGCTCGATCCTCGAGAGGCCGGGGTCAAGACCGTGGAACACGCGGCGCTCGGCGAGGAAATCGCCTTGGTGTTCGGTCGTGAATACGCCGGCCTGACCAACGAAGAGTTGCAGCGCTGTCATTACCACGTGCATATCCCGTCGGATCCGGAGTTCAGCTCGCTGAATCTTGCCGCCGCCGTTCAGGTCCTGAGCTATGAAACCCGCATGTCGTGGCTTGCCGCAGAGGGGCAGGCGAGCAAGGTCGAGAAGTTCGAAGTCAATTCGGTGCGCAGTACCGAGCTTGCGACCATGGATGAGATGGAAAAATTCTATGAGCATCTGCAAGCCACGTTGGTCAACATCGGCTTCCTCGACCCGGAAAAGCCTCGTCATCTGATGGCGCGGCTGCGCCGGCTTTACGGGCGTTCGGCGGTTAACCGATCTGAAATGAGCATTTTGCGTGGCATCCTCACCGAGACCCAGAAAGCGGCCAACGGCGAGCCCTACAAGCGGAAGGATCAGTGATGTTCGAGCGTCTGCGAGAAGACATTCAAAGCGTATTTCATCGTGACCCGGCAGCGCGCAACGCGTTCGAAGTGCTGACCTGCTACCCCGGCATGCATGCGATCTGGCTGCACCGGCTCTCTGGCTGGTTGTGGCGCAAGGAACTGAAATGGCCGGCGCGCATGGTGTCCAACTTTGGCCGCTGGTTGACCGGTATTGAAATCCATCCCGGCGCCAAGGTCGGCAGACGTTTTTTCATCGATCACGGCATGGGCATCGTCATTGGCGAGACCGCCGAGATCGGCGATGACGTGACGCTTTATCAGGGCGTGACCCTGGGCGGCACCAGTTGGAATAAAGGCAAGCGCCATCCGACCCTGGAGGCCGGTGTGGTAGTGGGGGCGGGCGCCAAGGTGCTCGGTCCGTTCACTGTCGGCGCCGGGGCCAAGGTCGGCTCCAATGCGGTAGTGACCAAGCCGGTTCCGGCAGGCGCGACTGTCGTGGGGATTCCGGGGCGAATCATCGTCAAGTCCAGCGACGAGGCGGACGCCACCGAAGCCAAGCGCAAGGCCATGGCCGAGAAGATTGGCTTCGATGCCTACGGCGTCGGCGAAGACATGCCCGACCCGGTCGCCAGGGCGATCGGGCAGTTGCTCGATCACTTGCAGGCAGTCGATGTGCGCATGGAAGACATGGGCAAGGCGCTCAAGAGCCTTGGCTGCGAGTACCGGGAAAAGGAGCTTCCGCAGCTGCATAAGGAAGTTTTCGACTGCATCAAGGAGCGCAGCGAGACCCCGGCGGTCCAGGACTGAAAAAACCGGCGGCGCCTGGGATAAAACGCGGGCGTGCCATTTGGGGCCCGGTTTTGCTATGATACGGCCGCTGTTTTGCGAGTAATCCCGACTGTTTTACTAGGTCTTATAGTTGACTTAAATACTCGGGAATAGCATACTCGCTCTCATTCCGAACCTGCGCGGTACACGTCATGCGACTGACTACAAAAGGCCGATACGCCGTCACTGCCATGCTGGATCTGGCATTGCACGCGCAGCATGGGCCAGTGTCTCTGGCCGATATTTCCGAGCGGCAGGGGATTTCCCTTTCCTACCTCGAGCAACTGTTCGCCAAGCTGCGCCGCAGCAATCTGGTGTCCAGCGTGCGTGGGCCTGGCGGCGGTTACCAGCTGTCTCGCAACATGCAGGGGATCCAGGTGGCGCAGGTCATCGATGCGGTCAACGAGTCGGTCGATGCGACACGTTGCCAGGGCCTGGGTGATTGCCATGCCGGCGATACCTGTCTGACCCACCACTTGTGGTGCGACCTCAGCCAGCAGATCCACGAATTTCTAAGCGGTATCAGCCTGGCCGACCTCGTCACTCGCCGTGAAGTGCAGGAAGTCGCCCAACGTCAGGATCTGCGTCGTTGCAACAACAAGGCCCAGCTTCTGGACAAGATTGAAACATCCGCCGTTGAGTGAACGCAGATGAACGCGCGGCGCGCCTGCCCGATAGGAGATATTCAATGAGATTGCCGATTTACCTCGATTATTCCGCGACGACCCCGGTCGATCCGCGTGTTGCGCAGAAAATGAGCGATTGCCTGCTGGTTGACGGAAACTTCGGCAACCCGGCTTCGCGTTCCCACGTTTTCGGCTGGAAAGCTGAAGAGTCGGTTGAGAATGCCCGTCGTCAGGTCGCCGATCTGGTCAACGCCGATCCGCGTGAAATCGTCTGGACTTCCGGTGCGACCGAGTCGGACAACCTGGCAATCAAAGGCGCTGCGCACTTCTATGCCTCCAAAGGCAAGCATCTGATCACCAGCAAGATCGAGCACAAGGCTGTCCTCGACACCATGCGCCAACTGGAGCGTGAAGGTTTCGAAGTCACCTACCTTGAGCCGACGACTGATGGCCTGATCACTCCAGCCATGATCGAAGCTGTTCTGCGTGACGACACCATCCTGGTTTCGATCATGCACGTGAACAACGAAATCGGCACCGTCAACGACATCGCTGCGATCGGTGAACTGACCCGTTCGCGCGGCGTGCTGTTCCATGTCGATGCGGCTCAGTCCACCGGCAAGGTCGACATCGATCTGTCGAAACTGAAAGTCGACATGATGTCTTTCTCGGCCCACAAGACCTACGGTCCAAAGGGTATCGGCGCGCTGTACGTCAGCCGCAAGCCACGCGTGCGCATTGAAGCCACGATGCACGGCGGCGGTCACGAGCGCGGCATGCGTTCGGGCACCCTGGCCACTCACCAGATCGTCGGCATGGGCGAAGCGTTCCGTGTTGCCAAAGAAGACATGGCCGCTGAAAACGTGCGTATCCAGGCGTTGAACGACCGCTTCTACAAGCAGGTCGAGCATCTGGAAGAGCTGTACATCAACGGCAGCATGAGCGCCCGTGTACCGCACAACCTGAACCTGAGCTTCAACTATGTCGAAGGCGAGTCGCTGATCATGGCGCTCAAGGACCTGGCGGTTTCCTCCGGTTCGGCCTGCACCTCGGCATCCCTGGAGCCTTCCTACGTGCTGCGCGCCCTGGGTCGCAACGACGAGCTGGCACACAGCTCGATCCGTTTCACCTTCGGCCGTTTCACCACCGAAGAAGAAATCGATTACGCCGCGCAGAAAGTCTGCGAGGCCGTCACCAAGCTGCGCGCTTTGTCGCCGCTGTGGGACATGTTCAAAGACGGTGTCGACATCTCCAAGATCGAGTGGGCGGCGCACTAATTTAAAGTCGCCACATGAGCGGCGCTTTGAAAACCTGATGCGGTAGTTTTTGAAGTGTCGCAAGAGCGACTCACCTGATGATGAAAGGACAGATATCATGGCTTACAGCGAAAAGGTCATTGACCACTACGAGAACCCGCGCAACGTCGGCAAGATGAACGCGGAAGATCCGGATGTCGGCACCGGCATGGTCGGCGCTCCAGCGTGTGGCGACGTCATGCGCCTGCAGATCAAGGTCAACGAGCAGGGCATCATCGAAGATGCCAAGTTCAAGACTTACGGCTGCGGTTCGGCGATCGCTTCCAGTTCGCTTGCGACCGAGTGGATGAAGGGCAAGACTCTGGACGAAGCAGAGACCATCAAGAACACTCAGCTGGCTGAAGAACTGGCGCTGCCGCCGGTGAAAATCCACTGCTCGGTACTCGCTGAAGACGCCATCAAGGCGGCCGTTCGCGACTACAAGCAGAAAAAAGGCCTGCTCTGATTCGAGCGCGTCTCGCTTGTCAGTAACTTGTTGTGAGGTTAAGGAGTCCCGATGACTATCAGCATGACCGAAGCTGCCGCCAACCATGTGCGTCGTTCCCTTGAAGGGCGCGGCAAGGGTGATGGCATTCGTCTGGGTGTTCGCACCACAGGTTGTTCTGGCCTTGCGTACGTACTCGAGTTCGTTGACGCGCCGGAAAGCGAAGACACGGTGTTCGAGTACCACGGCGTCAAGGTGATCATCGATCCCAAGAGCCTGGTCTACCTGGACGGCACCGAGCTTGATTTCGTCAAGGAAGGGTTGAACGAAGGCTTTAAGTTCAACAACCCCAACTCGCGCGGTGAATGTGGCTGCGGCGAAAGCTTCAACGTTTGAGGCTGACCGTGGGTACTCCTTGTCATTTCGCTTTATTCGATCTGCAGCCGGGTTTTCGCCTGGACCTCGATGTGCTGGCGACGCGTTATCGCGAGCTTGCCCGTAGCGTGCACCCCGACCGCTTCGCTGACGCTCCCGAGCGTGAGCAGCGCGTTGCGTTGGAGCGCTCGGCGAGCCTGAACGATGCCTACCAGACGTTGAAGAACGCGCCTAAACGGGCGCGTTACCTGTTGGCGCTCAAGGGTGAAGTTCCCCTTGAAGTCACCGTGCAGGACCCCGATTTTCTGATGCAGCAGATGCAATGGCGCGAAGAGCTCGAGGACTTGCAGGATGAGGCGGATCTGGACGGTGTGGCGGTATTCAAGCGCCGGCTGAAGGTGGCCCAGGAACAACTGAACGAAAGCTTCGCGGCCTGTTGGGACGATGCTGCACAGCGTGAGCAGGCCGAAAGGCTGATGCGCCGCATGCAGTTCCTCGACAAGCTCTCCTACGAAGTGCGCCAGCTCGAAGAGCGCCTCGACGATTAACCCCGCGCCGCCCTTGGGCGGCGCGCCAGTGATATCAGAAAAGCAATGGCTCTACTGCAGATCGCCGAACCCGGCCAAAGTCCAAAACCCCATCAGCGTCGTCTGGCCGTCGGGATCGACCTCGGCACCACCAACTCGCTGGTTGCTGCGCTGCGCAGCGGTATCAGTGAACCGCTGGCCGACGAGAGCGGGCAGGTCATCCTGCCGTCCGCGGTTCGCTACCATGCCGACCGCGTGGAAGTGGGCCAGTCGGCCAAAGACGCTGCCGCCACCGATCCCCTGAACACCGTCATCTCGGTCAAGCGCCTGATGGGGCGGGGCATCTCCGACGTGAAGCATCTGGGTGAGCAGCTGCCTTACCGCTTCATCGGCGGCGAGTCGCACATGCCGTTCATCGAGACCGTTCAGGGCCCGAAAAGCCCGGTCGAGGTCTCCGCCGACATTCTCAAGGTGCTGCGTCAGCGCGCCGAAGCGACATTGGGTGGCGAGCTGGTGGGTGCGGTGATTACCGTGCCGGCCTATTTCGACGACGCCCAGCGCCAGGCCACCAAGGATGCTGCCAAGCTGGCAGGGCTGACCGTGCTGCGTCTGCTCAATGAGCCGACTGCCGCTGCCGTTGCTTATGGTCTGGACCAGAACGCCGAGGGTGTCGTTGCGATCTATGACCTGGGCGGCGGTACGTTCGATATCTCGATTCTGCGGTTGACCGGCGGCGTCTTTGAAGTCATGGCCACCGGCGGCGACAGCGCCCTGGGCGGCGACGATTTCGACCATGCGATCGCCAGCTGGATTATCACTGAAGCCGGTTTGTCCGACGATCTCGATCCATCTGCCCAGCGCAGTCTGATGCAGACGGCTTGCGCGGCCAAGGAAGCGCTCACCGATACCGATTCGGTCGATGTGGTACACGGTGCCTGGACCGGCGTGCTGACCCGCGCTGCCTTTGATTCCCTGATCGAGACAATGATTGCACGCAGCCTCAAGGCGTGCCGCCGTGCGGTACGTGATTGCGGCATCGAGCTGGACGAAGTCGAAGCGGTGGTCATGGTCGGCGGCTCCACTCGTGTGCCACGAGTGCGTGAAGCTGTCGCTCAATTGTTCGGTCGCCAGCCATTGACCGAGATCGACCCGGATCAGGTGGTCGCGATCGGCGCGGCGATCCAGGCCGACACGCTGGCGGGCAACAAGCGTGATGGCGGTGAGTTGTTGCTGCTGGACGTGATCCCGCTGTCGCTCGGTCTTGAGACCATGGGCGGGCTGATGGAGAAGCTGATCCCGCGCAACACCACGATCCCGGTGGCGCGCGCGCAGGAGTTCACGACCTACAAGGATGGCCAGTCGGCGATGATGATTCACGTGCTGCAAGGCGAGCGTGAGTTGATCAGCGACTGCCGCTCACTGGCGCGTTTCGACTTGCGGGGTATCCCGGCCATGGTTGCCGGTGCGGCAAAGATTCGTGTCACGTTCCAGGTGGATGCCGACGGGCTGCTGAGCGTTTCTGCTCGCGAGCTGGCTTGCGGCGTGGAATCGAGCATCCAGGTCAAGCCTTCCTATGGCCTGACCGATGGCGAGATCACTCGCATGCTCAAGGATTCGTTCCAGTATGCAGGCGACGACAAGGTCGCTCGGGTGTTGCGCGAGCAGCAGGTCGACGCCCAGCGCCTGATCGAAGCCGTTGAAGGTGCGCTGCAGGCTGATGGCGAGCGTTTGCTCGATGCCGAGGAGCGCATGGTCATCGACATGCAGGTTGATGAACTCCGTGAATTGATGAAGGGCACCGACGGTGGGGCCATCGAGCAGCAGACCAAGCGTCTGTCGCAGGTGACCGACGCGTTCGCCGCCCGCCGCCTGGACTCGACGGTGAAAGCCGCGTTGTCGGGGCGCAACCTGAATGAGATTGAGGAATAACTGATGCCGCAGGTCATTTTTCTGCCACACGCCGAGCATTGCCCGGACGGTATGGTTGTCGAGGCCGAGGTCGGCAAGTCGATTCTTGAAGTGGCGCACGACAATCACATCGAAATCGAGAGCGCCTGCGGCGGTGTCTGCGCCTGCACCACTTGCCATTGCATCATCCGCGAGGGTTTCAACTCGCTGGAAGAGGCCGACGAGCTGGAAGAGGACTTTCTTGATCGTGCCTGGGGCCTGGAAGCGCAATCGCGTCTGGCCTGTCAGGCCAAGGTCGGGACTGAAGACCTGACCGTCGAGATCCCGAAATATTCGCTTAACCATGCCGCCGAAGCGCCGCACTGACCGAGGGATTGTCATGAGCTACGGTTGGAATGATGTACAACGCATCGCTGAAGAACTGGCCGAGAGCCATCCGGGCATCGATCCGTATTCGGTGGGCTTCGTCAAACTGCAACAGATGATCCAGGCGCTGCCGGATTTCGACGACACCTCCGGCCGGGTCGGCGAGAAGGTGCTTGAGGCGGTCCAGACCCTTTGGGCCGATGAAATAGACTGATCATCTTTGCACGTTAGGCAATACACCAGAACCCGCGTATAATTCGCGGGTTTAATTTTTCGCAATAATCACTGTTTCTGGAGTTACACCATGGCTGTTCAACGTACTTTCTCGATCATCAAGCCTGACGCCGTTGCTAAAAACGTAATCGGCGAAATCACCACCCGCTTCGAAAAAGCCGGTCTGCGTGTTGTGGCTTCGAAACTGAAGCAACTGTCCAAGGCCGAAGCAGAAGGTTTCTACGCTGAGCACAGCGCCCGTGGTTTCTTCGGTGACCTGGTAGCCTTCATGATTTCAGGTCCGGTTGTCGTTCAGGTCCTGGAAGGCGAAAACGCTATCGCTCTGAACCGCGAGCTGATGGGCGCTACCAACCCTAAAGAAGCCGCTGCCGGCACTATCCGTGCTGACTTCGCTGATTCCATCGACGCCAACGCTGTTCACGGCTCGGACTCCGAAGCTGCTGCTGCTCGCGAAATCGCTTACTTCTTCGCTGCTACCGAGGTAACCGCTCGCTAAGCTGCTGCTGCGAGTGAGGGTGAATCCATGACTGAGACAACTGGCAAAATCAACCTGTTGGGTCTGACCCAGCCGGAAATGGAAAAATTCTTCGAGTCCATCGGGGAGAAACGCTTCCGTGCCGGTCAGGTCATGAAGTGGATTCACCACTTTGGCGTCGATAATTTCGAGGCCATGACGAACGTCGGCAAGGTCCTGCGCGAGAAACTCGCCAGCCGTGCCGAAATTCGTGGTCCTGAAGTCGTCAGCGAGGACATCTCCACCGACGGTACCCGTAAATGGGTCGTGCGTGTGGCGTCCGGCAGCTGCGTCGAGACCGTCTACATTCCGCAGGGCAAGCGCGGCACACTGTGTGTCTCGTCCCAGGCGGGCTGCGCGCTGGATTGCAGTTTCTGCTCTACCGGCAAGCAAGGCTTCAACAGCAACCTGACCGCCGCCGAAGTCATCGGCCAGGTCTGGATTGCCAACAAATCCTTCGGCAGTGTCCCGGCCACCATCGACCGTGCCATCACCAACGTGGTGATGATGGGGATGGGCGAGCCATTGCTGAACTTCGACAATGTCGTGTCGGCCATGCATCTGATGATGGATGACCTGGGCTATGGCATTTCCAAGCGCCGGGTGACGTTGTCCACCTCCGGCGTGGTGCCGATGATCGATGAGCTGGCCAAGCATATCGACGTCTCGCTGGCGCTTTCGCTGCACGCACCCAACGATGCGCTGCGCAACCAGCTGGTACCGATCAACAAGAAGTACCCGCTCAAGATGTTGCTCGAGTCGTGCCGCCGCTACATGTCGGCGCTGGGCGAAAAGCGCGTGCTGACCATCGAGTACACGCTGCTCAAGGACATCAACGACAAGCCTGAGCATGCGATCGAGATGATCGAGCTGCTCAAGGATACCCCTTGCAAGATCAACCTGATTCCGTTCAACCCGTTCCCGCACTCCGGTTATGAGCGTCCGAGCAACAACGCGATCCGTCGCTTCCAGGATCTGCTGCACCAGGCGGGCTTCAACGTCACCGTGCGTACCACGCGCGGTGAGGACATCGATGCTGCCTGTGGCCAGTTGGTCGGACAGGTCATGGATCGCACTCGTCGCAGCGAACGTTACATCGCTGTACGCGAGCTCAACGCCGAGACCGAAGGGGCTCAGGTGGTTGCGGGCCGCACCTGACTGCGAATTTGACTGAGAGGATCTCTATGTCCCTGCGCGCTGCGCTGCTGCTGTGTTTTGCCACGCTGCTGGTGGGTTGTGTTTCCACTGGCAACGTCGATCCGCTGAGTACCGGCAAGGGACGTGATGAAGCTCGTCAGGCTTATGTGCAATTGGGCCTGGGTTATCTGCAGCAGGGGCAGATGGAACGTGCCAAGGCACCGTTGAAGAAAGCACTGGAGCTGGACAGCTCCGATGCCGATGCCAACGCTGCGCTGGCCCTGGTGTTTCAGGCCGAGCTTGAGCCTGAACTGGCGACGCAGTATTACGCCAAGGCGCTGTCGGCCCGCCCCAACGATGCTCGGATCCTCAATAATTACGGTGGTTTTCTTTACGAGCAGAAGCGCTACAAGGAAGCTTACGAGCGCTTCGAACAGGCCGCCGATGATAACCTCTATTCCGAGCGCGCCAGGGTCTTCGAGAACTTGGGCATGACCTCGCTGATGCTGGGTGATCGCGATGCCGCCCGTGAACAGTTCAACAAAGCCTTGAGGCTGGACCGTCAACAGCCGCGTGCTTTGCTGGAAATGGCTGAGTTGTCTTACGAAGACAGGCATTATGTGCCGGCGCGTGACTATTACGACCGTTTCAGCCAGCTTAGCGAGCAGAATGCACGTAGTCTGTTGCTGGGCACGCGCCTGGCGAAAATCTATGACGATCGCAACAAGGCAGCCAGTTATGGCCTGCAACTAAAAAGACTCTATCCCGGTACGCCGGAATATCAGCAATACCTGTCGGAGCAATGATGAAAGCGGCGCATCCCGAAGTTGTAGCAGCCACTCGCATGAATCCTGGTGTCACCTTGCGTCAGGCTCGCGAGAGTAAAGACTGGTCGCTGCCAGATGTGGCTTTGCGGTTGAACCTGACCGCGACTTCCCTGGGCTATGTGGAATCGGGCGATTTTGACAAGCTTCCGGGGCATACCTTTGCCCGGGGCTATATCCGTGCCTACGCGAAACTGATGGACCTGGACCAGGCAGCACTGGTCAGCCAGTTCGATCAGTACACCGGCACCGACGGCAAGGGCAGCAACGTGCACGCCCTTGGCCGCATCGAAGAGCCGGTGCGTCTGTCTCATAACATCCTGCGCATTGTCAGTTTGCTGCTGCTGGTGGCGTTGATCGGCGGTGGTTTTGTCTGGTGGCAGGATCAGGCGACCCTGCGTGGCAAGGAACCGACCAACCTGGGCATGGAGCACGTGGAGGTCGAAAGCGCCGATGGCACCACTCAGATCCATCCTCTGGACGAGCCGGAAGATCAGGCCGTTGCCGAGGCACAGAGCGCCACGAGCGCGCCATTGCCGCTGAACAACGCCGAACCTTCGACTGCTGCTCCGACAACGCCTGCCACCCCCGCAGCGCCTGCTCCGTCCAGCGCTGCTTCGGCCAGCTCGCCTGCCCACGGCACGCCCGCGACCCCGGTTGCACCTGCGCACGGCACAGCTGTTCCAGCCGCGCCAGCCACGGCGGCAGTCCCTGCGCCGGCACCCGCTCAGACGCCGGTTGCCACTGAAGCTGCGCCGACTCCGGCCGGTTTTGGTCGGGTACAGATGCAGTTCACCGCCGATTGCTGGTTCCAGGTCACAGACAGCAACGGCAAGGTACTGACCAGCGGGCTCAAGCGCGCGGGCGATAGCATCGACGTCAGCGGCAAGCCGCCCCTGGCAGTGCGCCTGGGTGTGGCCCATGCCGCGCAGGTCAGCTACAACGGTCAGCCGGTGGACGTCACACCTTTCACTTCGGGCCAGACGGCTCGCATGAAGCTGGGGCAATAAGTCATGCACGGCGAATCTCCGATCAAACGTCGCGAATCCCGCAAGATCTGGGTCGGCTCCGTGCCGGTCGGTGGTGATGCACCGATCGCGGTACAGAGCATGACCAACAGCGACACCAACGATGTGGCCGCGACTGTCGCCCAGATCAACCGTCTGGAAGCCGCAGGCGTGGACATCGTTCGTATTTCCGTCCCGGACATGGATGCCGCCGAGGCGTTCGGGCGGATCAAGCAACTGGTCAAGGTGCCGCTGGTCGCCGATATCCATTTCGACTACAAGATCGCCCTGCGCGTGGCTGAGCTGGGCGTCGATTGCCTGCGCATCAACCCGGGCAACATCGGCCGTGAAGACCGTGTGCGTGCCGTGGTCGATGCGGCGCGCGATCGTGGCATCCCGATCCGGATCGGCGTCAATGCCGGCTCCCTGGAAAAAGACCTGCAGAAGAAATACGGCGAACCGACCCCGGCAGCGCTGGTCGAGTCGGCGCTGCGTCATGTCGAGCACCTCGAACGCCTGAATTTCCAGGACTTCAAGGTCAGCGTGAAGGCCTCCGACGTGTTCATGGCGGTCGAGGCCTACCGTCTGTTGGCGAAGGAAATCGTCCAGCCGCTGCACCTGGGCATCACCGAAGCCGGTGGATTGCGATCAGGCACAGTGAAATCGGCCGTCGGCCTAGGTATGCTGCTGGCCGAAGGAATCGGCGATACCATCCGTATCTCGCTGGCCGCCGATCCTGTCGAAGAAGTGAAAGTCGGTTACGACATCCTCAAGTCGCTGCACCTGCGTTCCCGTGGTATCAACTTCATCGCCTGCCCGAGCTGCTCGCGGCAGAACTTCGATGTGGTCAAGACCATGAACGAGCTGGAAGGGCGCCTTGAAGATCTGCTGGTCCCGCTGGACGTCGCGGTGATCGGTTGTGTGGTCAACGGTCCTGGTGAAGCCAAGGAGGCGCATATCGGCCTCACCGGCGGCACCCCGAACCTGATCTACATCGATGGCAAGCCGGCGCAAAAGCTGACCAATGACAATCTTGTGGACGAGCTGGAACGCTTGATCCGCCAGAAAGCGGCCGAGAAGGTCCAGGCCGACGCAGCGTTGATCGTTCGCGGCTAACCCAGTTTCCAAGGAATTTTTGTGAGTAAGTCTCTGCAAGCCATTCGTGGCATGAACGACATCCTGCCGGACCAGACGCCGCTGTGGCGCTATTTCGAAGGCACCGTATCGCGTTTGCTGGATAACTACGGCTATCGCCAGATCCGCATGCCGATCGTTGAGTTCACCGACCTGTTCAAGCGCTCCATCGGCGAAGTCACCGACATCGTCGAAAAAGAGATGTACACCTTCGCCGACCGCAACGGCGACTCGCTTACCCTGCGCCCTGAAGGCACGGCGGCGTGCGTGCGTGCGGTGCTTGAGCACGGCATCACCGGTGGCGGTCAGGTTCAGAAGCTCTGGTACATCGGGCCGATGTTCCGTCACGAGCGCCCGCAGAAAGGCCGTTATCGCCAGTTTCACCAGATCGGTCTCGAGGTGTTCAACCTCGATGGTCCGGATATCGACGCCGAGCTGATCGTACTGACCTGGCGCCTGTGGGAAATGCTCGGCATTCGCAGTGCAGTCAAACTCGAACTCAACAGCCTGGGCACCAGTGAAGCCCGCGGCCGTTATCGCGAAGCGCTGGTCGAGTATCTCTCGGCGCGCCGCGAGCAACTGGACGAGGACAGCCAGCGCCGTCTGAAGACCAACCCGTTGCGCGTGCTCGATACCAAGAACCCTGAAACCCAGGCAGTGCTGGTCGACGCACCCAAGCTGGCCGATTACCTGGACGAAGAGTCGCGGCTGCACTTCGAAGGCCTGAAGGCGCGGCTGGATGCTGTCGGGATTCCGTACGTGATCAACCCGAAACTGGTCCGCGGTCTGGATTACTACAGCAAGACCGTTTTCGAGTGGGTCACCGATCAGCTCGGCGCCCAGGGTACTGTCTGTGCCGGGGGCCGTTACGACGGTCTGGTCGAGCAGATGGGCGGCAAGCCGACGACGGGTGTGGGCTTTGCCATGGGCATCGAGCGTCTGGTGTTGTTGCTCGAAACCCTTGAAAAGATCCCGGAAGAAATCTCGCGCACCGTCGACGTCTACGTCTGTGCCTTCGGTGAAGCTGCCGAACTGGCCGCACTGGCTCTGTCCGAGCGTCTGCGCGACCAGGCACCGATGCTGCGCCTGCAGGTCAATGCCGGGGCTGGCAGCTTCAAGAGCCAGTTCAAGAAAGCCGACAAGAGCGGCGCGCTGTATGCACTGATCCTCGGTGACGAAGAGCTGGCTCGCAAGGAAGTGGGCGTCAAGCCTCTGCGCGGCCAGGGCGAACAACAAAATATTGCCTGGGATGCTCTGTCCGAGCACCTGGCCGCCTGCATCGTGCAGGGTTGAAGCTGATAAACAGCCGAATTAGATAGGAGTATTGGGGTGTCGAGTACCGATGATGAACAGCTGGCTGCGGTAAAGGACTGGTGGCAGCGTAACGGCAAGCCTCTGGTCACCGGCGGTCTGCTCGCGGTGATCGTGGTGTTGGGCTGGCAGGCCTGGCACCGCTATCAGAACAACCAGGCACAAGGTGCTTCGGCCCTGTACCAGCAATTGCTGGAAACTGCTCTTGCCCCAAGCGGCCAGGCGGATGCCGGTCGTGTGGCCGAAATCGCTGGCAAGCTCAAGAGCGAGTTTGGCGGTACCGCATACGCCCAGTACGGCAGCCTGTTCGTGGCCAAGGTCGCGGTCGATACCGGCAAGCTGGACGATGCGGCAACCGAGCTGAAAACCGTCAATGACAAGCCAGCCACGCCGACGTTGGGCGAAATCGCCCGTCAGCGTCTGGCTCGCGTGCTGGCGGCACAGAACAAGGCAGAAGACGCGCTGAAGCTGCTTGACGGCCAGGTCGACAAGGCATTCGCGGCCAGCCGTGAAGAGCTGCGCGGCGATCTGCTGGTCCAGCTGGGTCGGACCGATGATGCCTACGCTGCATACAAGAAAGCCAAGGCTGCGCTGTCCGAGGAATCGGCTGTCGGTGGCCTGCAAATGAAGCTCGACGATCTGGCCAAAGGGGATGCGTGACGTGATTCGTTGGAAACATGCAGCATTGCTGGCTCTGGCCATTCTGGCCGCGGGTTGCAGCAGCAACAGCAAAAAGGAATTGCCCCCGGCCGAGCTGACCGACTTCAAAGAAGAAGTGGTTCTGCAGAAGCTGTGGAGCCGCTCGGTCGGTGACGGCCAGGGCGATATCTACAACATGCTGGTTCCGGCCATCGACGGCGAGAACATCTACGCTGCCGACGCCAACGGTCTGGTCATGGCGATCAACCGTGGCAACGGCGACGTGGTCTGGAAGAAAGAGCTTGAACAGCCTGTCTCCGGCGCCGTCGGCGTAGGTTTCGGCATGGTCATGCTCGGCACCCTGCGTGGCGAAGTGATCGTCCTCGACCAGGCTACTGGCGAGCAGAAGTGGAAGGCCAAGGCCACCAGTGAAGTGCTGTCCGCGCCAGGCACCAACGGCGACGTGGTGGTTGCCCAGACCCAGGACGACAAGGTCATCGGTTACGATGCAGCAACCGGTACCCAGCGCTGGCTTTACGAGAGCAGCCCTGCGGTGCTGACTCTGCGTGGCACCGGTGCTCCTATCGTCACCAACCAGCTGGCTGTTGCAGGGCTGTCGACCGGCAAGGTCGTGGCACTGGACACCAGCAACGGCGTGCCGGTCTGGGAGCAACGGGTTGCGATCCCGCAAGGTCGCTCGGAACTCGATCGTGTGGTCGATATCGATGGCGGCCTGCTGCTGTCCGGCACCACGCTGTACGTTGCCACCTATCAGGGCCGCGTAGCGGGTCTGGAACTGCAGAGCGGCCGCGTGCTGTGGCAGCGTGATGCCTCGAGTTACTCGGGTGTCGCGCAAGGTTTTGGCAGTGTGTATGTTTCGCTGGCCAACGGCACCGTGGAAGGCGTCGATGAGCGCTCTTCCACCGCGTTGTGGAGCAATGATTCGCTGGCCCGTCGCCAGTTGGGCTCACCTGAGGTGTTCTCCAGCTACGTAGCGGTCGGTGACATGGAGGGCTATCTGCACCTGCTGAGCCAGGTTGACGGTCACTTCGTCGGCCGTGAAAAGATCGACAGCGATGGCCTGCGCGCACGCCCTCTGGTGTCGGGCAATACCATTTACGTCTTCGGCAACAGCGGCAAGCTGGAAGCCCTGACGATCAAGTAGTGGCTGTCTATGCTTGAGGAGGCTAGCGTTACGGCTTTCCTTGGGCGGCCCCGCATTGACGGGGCCTGCGGCACTTCGGGTGCCGCTCCGAACTCCGGCCGCTGCCTTGCAGCGGCTTTTGTATTTTCTGAAATAACGAAGTGGAGAGCCGCATGGTTCCCGTAATCGCCCTGGTGGGTCGACCGAACGTCGGCAAGTCCACCTTGTTCAATCGCCTGACCAGGACTCGCGACGCCATCGTCGGCGACTTGTCCGGTCTGACCCGTGATCGCCAATACGGTGAGGCCAAGTGGCAAGGGCGTACCTACATCCTGATCGACACCGGCGGTATCTCCGGTGACGAGCACGGCATGGACGAAAAAATGGCCGAGCAGTCGCTGCTGGCCATCGAAGAAGCCGATGTCGTGCTGTTCCTGGTGGACGCCAAGGCCGGCTTCACCGCTGCCGACCAGATGATTGGCGAGCACCTGCGCAAGCGCAACAAGACCTCCTACGTGGTCGCCAACAAGGTCGATAACATCGACCCTGACATGGCCCGCGCAGAGTTCGCCCCACTGGGCATGGGCGACGCCATCCCGGTCGCCGGTGCCCACGGTCGCGGCATCACGCAGATGCTGGAAATCGCCCTGCGCGAATTCCCCAAGGATGCCGACGAGCTGGAAGAAGGCGAGCAGGAAGACGTTGCCGAAGGCGAGGAAGCCAAGCGCATTCCCGGCCCGAGCGAAAAAGACGGCATCAAGATCGCGATCATCGGTCGTCCCAACGTCGGCAAGTCGACGCTGGTCAACCGCATGCTCGGGGAAGACCGGGTCATCGTCTACGATGAGCCCGGCACCACCCGCGACAGTATCTACATCCCGTTCGAGCGCAACGAGGAGAAGTACACGCTGATCGACACCGCCGGTGTGCGCAAGCGCGGCAAGATCCACGAAGAAGTCGAAAAATTCTCCGTGGTCAAAACCCTGCAGGCGATCAAAGACGCCAACGTGGTGATCTTCGTGATGGATGCCCGCGAAGGCGTGGTCGATCACGACCTCAATCTGCTGGGCTTTGCGCTGGAAGCAGGCCGGGCACTGGTCATCGCACTGAACAAGTGGGACGGCATGGTGCCGAGCGAGCGCGACTACGTGAAGACCGAGCTTGAACGCCGGTTGTTCTTCGTCGATTTCGCCGACATCCACTTCATCTCGGCGCTGCACGGCACTGGCGTGGGTAACCTGTATCAGTCGGTACAGAACTCGTTCAAGTCTGCCGTGACCCGTTGGCCGACCAGCCGTCTGACCCAGATCCTCGAAGACGCAGTCGGCGAGCACGCGCCACCGATGGTCGGCAGTCGCCGCATCAAGCTGCGCTACGCTCACCTGGGTGGTGCGAACCCGCCGCTGATCGTGATTCACGGCAACCAGGTCGAGAAAGTGCCGAAGTCGTATGTGCGCTATCTGGAAAACACTTATCGCCGTGTGCTCAAGCTGGTCGGTACGCCGATCCGCATTGAATTCAAAGGCGGCGAGAACCCGTACGAAGGCAACAAGAACACGCTGACCGACCGTCAGGTCAACAAGAAGCGTCGGATGATGTCGCACCACAAGAAAGCCGACAAGAAGCGCCGCGACAAGCGCTGATCGTGTAACGGACTTTCTTCGAAAAGGCGCCAATGGCGCCTTTTTTTGTGGGCGTCGTCTGGGCTATCCTGCGGGTCCCCGCGCCGTTCTGGAGCCGGGTGTGGAGCAGGAAAACCCTATGATCACCAGCAAATTGCCGAACGTTGGCACCACCATCTTCACCGTGATGTCCCAGCTTGCAGCTGAAACCGGGGCGATCAATCTGTCTCAGGGTTTTCCTGATTTCGATGGGCCCGACGCACTGCGTGAGGCCCTCTGCCGTCACACCATGGACGGCCACAATCAATATGCACCGATGACCGGCCTGCCGGCGTTGCGCGAACAGGTCGCGGCCAAGATCGCCCGTTCTTACGGGCGTCAGGTCGACATGAACACCGAGGTGACTATCACCCCCGGCGCCACCCACGCCATCTTCTGCGCGATCCAGACCGTGGTTCGCGCCGGCGATGAGGTCATCGTCTTCGACCCAAGCTATGACAGCTACGAGCCTTCGGTGGAACTGGCGGGTGGTCGCTGCGTGCATGTGCAACTCAAGGATGGCGACTTCTCCATCGACTGGGAAAAGCTCGGTGCGGCCCTGAGCCCACGCACGCGCATGATCATCATCAACTCGCCGCACAACCCCAGCGGCGCATTGATCACCCGCAGCGAGCTGGACCAGCTGGCGGCATTGATCCGTGATCGCGACATCTACATCGTCAGCGACGAGGTCTACGAGCATCTGGTGTTCGATGGGGTCAAGCACGCCAGCATCCTGGCCCACGAGGAGCTGTATCAGCGCGCTTTTGTCGTCAGCTCGTTCGGCAAGACCTACCACGTGACAGGCTGGAAGACCGGTTATCTGGTGGCGCCGCCTGCGCTGAGCGCCGAGATGCGCAAGATTCACCAGTTCGTCGGCTTCTGTGGTGTGACCCCGTTGCAATGGGCCTTGGCCGATTTCATGGCCGAGTGTCCGCAGCATGTCGAGCAATTGCCGGCGTTCTATCAAGCCAAGCGCGACTTCTTCTGCGACCGCCTGGAGTCTTCTCGTTTCACATTCACCCGCGCTGCCGGCACCTACTTTCAGCTGGTCGATTATTCACAGATTCGCCCGGATCTGAACGACGTCGAGATGTCGCTGTGGATGACCCGCGAGCACGGCGTGGCCAGCATTCCACCGTCGGTGTTCTACCAGAACCCACCCGAAGGCCAGCGCCTGATTCGCCTGTGCTTTCCCAAGCGTGAGGAGACGTTGCGTCAGGCAGCGGAAAAACTATGCGCGATCTGAGTGAGTTGCCCAGCCTGAACATCGCATTGGTCCAGACAACCCTGGTCTGGCACGACTGCCTGGCCAACCATGCCCACTTTGAAGAATTGCTGGAACAGGCCCGTGGCGCCGATCTGGTGATTCTGCCGGAGATGTTCACCACCGGTTTTTCCATGGAATCCGAGGTCCTTGCCGAGCCTGAGAACGGCATGACCTCGACATGGCTGTTGAGTCAGGCCAGGCGCATCGACGCCGTGGTGACCGGCAGCGTGATCATCCGCGCCGCCGATGGCAGCCACCGTAATCGCCTGCTGTGGGCGCGCCCGGACGGCGAGCTGCTGCATTACGACAAGCGCCATCTGTTTCGTATGGCCGGTGAGCACGAGCATTACAGTCCCGGCGAGCGCCAGGTGCAGTTCGAGCTCAAGGGCTGGCGCATTCGTCCGTTGATTTGCTACGACTTGCGCTTCCCGGTCTGGAGTCGCGGCGCCCAGGACACAGATCTGCTGCTGTACACGGCGAACTGGCCCGGGGCCCGCCGCCAGCACTGGAACCGCCTGTTGCCGGCGCGGGCCATCGAGAACCTGTGCTACGTGGCTGCCGTCAATCGCATCGGCACCGATGGCAAGGGCTTCGCGTACACCGGCGACAGTCAGGTGCTGGATTTTCAGGGCGAGAGCCTGCTGAACATCGGCGAGGCCGACGGCGTGTTCCATGTCAGTCTGTCCGCCGAGAGCCTCGCGGCCTACCGGCAGAAATTTCCGGCATATCTCGACGCTGATACATTCGAGATACACTAAAGTCATGGAGTTTGCGGGGTGGTCGGTCGATAGCGTTGTACCAAAACAGGAGATCGGTATGACCACCATCAACGCGTCCTCATTGAGTTCTTACTCCAGCAGCTTCACCGTCGCAGTCAAGAAAGACACCTCGGCTACCACGGCTGCTGCGGCCGACAGCGACACTTCGACCGACGCTGCCGCAGCATCGACTTCCGCCTCGCCCACAGGCGCCGCAGGGGGTGCCGGTGGCGCTGGCGCAGCGGGCGGCTCCACTGATTCGTCCAGCGAAAGCGAGCAGGCGATCGAGAAGCTTCAGGAGCAGATCAAGGAAACCCAGAAGCGTCTGCAAGAGCAGGAACAGCAACTGGCCGCCGCGCAGACCAGCAAAGGTTCGGACGAAGAAAAGTCGCAACGCGTAATGGCCATCCAAGGCCAGATATCCACCACCACCGCAAGCCTGGCGACCCAGGAAGCAGCACTGGTGCAGTTGCAGAAGTCCGGAAGCATCAATACCACCGCTTGATCCTCCGATCCGAAAGCGCTCCATGACCCGGTCGTGGGGCGTTTTCGTGCGCGTAAAACAATGACCTTCAGTTCTTTGTAAGCTGGCCGATACAAAGTGCACAGAACAGGAGTTCACCATGACCACAATCAATACGAGTTCGTTGAGTGCCTACTCCAGCGTTTTCACGGCTGGATTGAAGAACAACGAGTCCACCAAGAGCGACGCCACCACGGCCAACGTAAGCCTGCGCGGCAACGTGTATCAAGAGCCTGGCGCCAAGGTCGGGGAGACACAAGCACCTGCTTCGCCTCGCGAGCAGATGATCAAGCAGCTGCAGGAACAGATCAAACAGACGCAGAAGATCCTCACGCAACAGCAGCAACAACTGGCCGTCGCGATGAACAGCAAAGCGTCGGATCAGGAAAAAGCGGCTCAGGTCATGGCCATCCAGCAACAGATCGCCGGAACCATGGCACAGTTGACCGCGCAACAGGCGGCGTTGCTGGAGTTGATGAAAGGTACGGTCAGCACCACTGCCTGACTGGATCGGCGCCAACGAAAAGGCCCTGAAGCTTTCGCTGCAGGGCCTTTTTTGTAGCGCCGATGCGTGGATACCGGCAACCTTTATGCGTTCTCTGCGGCGGTCCGGTTTGCCGACGGTAGCGATCTTGCGGACGTTACCGCCGGCAAGCTCGACTACTACGCAGTAGCGGTCGGGCACGCCGGCTTTGGTCAGGCGGCCTTGGCGGCATCCTCGGCCTGCAGCAGTGCGCGATTCAACGCGCTGAACAATGCCTTGAAGCTGGCAGTGGTGATGTTTTCATCAATGCCCACGCCATGCACCGCACGGTCGCCGTTCACACGCAGTTCGATATAAGCCGCAGCCTTGGCCGTGGTGCCTGCACCGATGGCGTGCTCGTTGTAGTCCATGATTTCCGCCTTGACCGGCAGGCCGGCAACCAATGCCTCCAGCGCACCATTGCCTCGGCCTTTCCAGTGCAGGTTGCTTTCGCCGTCGCCCTTGCCGGTGACTTCGACCTCCACCGCGCTGTGACCGTTTTCTTCCTGCAGACGATGGCTGACCAGCGCATAAGGTTTATTGGCCTGCAGGTATTCGCGTTTGAACAGCGAGTAGATCTGCTGCGCGGTCATTTCCAGGCCCAGACGGTCGGTTTCGCCCTGAACCACCTGGCTGAACTCGATCTGCATGCGACGCGGCAAGGAGATGCCGTACTCCTGTTCCAGCAGATAGGTGATGCCACCTTTGCCGGACTGGCTGTTCACGCGAATCACCGCCTCGTAGCTGCGGCCGATGTCTGCCGGGTCGATCGGCAGGTAAGGCACTTCCCACAGGGTGCCTTCTTTCTGCTGCGAGAAGCCCTTGCGGATGGCGTCCTGGTGCGAGCCGGAGAACGCGGTGTGCACCAGGTCGCCAACATACGGATGACGCGGGTGGACCGGAATCTGGTTGCACTCTTCAACGACCTTGCGCACGCCGTCGATGTCGGAAAAGTCCAGTTGCGGGTTCAGACCCTGGGTGTACATGTTCAGTGCAACCGTCACCAGATCGACGTTACCGGTCCGTTCGCCATTGCCGAACAGGCAACCTTCGACACGGTCTGCGCCAGCCATCAGGCCCAGTTCGGTAGCGGCGACACCGGTGCCACGGTCATTGTGGGTGTGCAGGCTGATGATCACGCTGTCGCGACGGCTGATGTTGCGGCAGAACCATTCTATCTGGTCGGCGTAAATGTTCGGCGTGGCCACTTCAACGGTGGCTGGCAGGTTGAGGATCACTTTGTTCTGCGGGGTGGCATTCCAGACTTCGATTACCGCGTCACAGACTTCCTTGGCGAAATCCAGCTCGGTGGCGCTGAAGGTCTCAGGCGAATACTCGAACTGCCACTGGGTTTGCGGTTGTTTGGCTGCGTATTTGACGAACAGCTTGGCAGCGTTGACCGCGATGGCCTTGATGCCTTCCTTGTCCTGGTTGAAGACGATGCGCCGGAACGAGGGGGAGGTCGCGTTGTACAGGTGAACGATGGCCTTCTTGGCGCCGCGCAGTGATTCGAAGGTGCGCTCGATCAAGTCTTCGCGGCCTTGGGTCAGCACCTGGATGGTGGTGTCGTCCGGGATGTGTCCGTCTTCGATCAGCGTGCGCACGAAATCGAAGTCGGTCTGCGATGCGGCCGGAAACGAGGCTTCGATTTCCTTCACGCCGACCTGCACCAGGGTTTTCCAGAAACGCAGCTTCTTGACCGCATCCATGGGCTCGATCAACGACTGGTTACCGTCACGCAGGTCGGAACTGCACCAGATCGGCACCTCGGTAATGGTCTTGGAAGGCCAGGTGCGATCAGGCAGATCGATGACAGGGAACGCGCGGTATTTGGTCGAGGGATCTTTGAGCATGGTCATGTGGATAATCCTTTTTGTATTCAGGGCCGAGAAGAGGCGGCCAGCCGATTAAATCGAGAGACAGGGTCGAGGCACCGCGATTTACCCAGGCAGTCGTGCACTGACGAGGCTGAGGCAGCGGTGTTGACGCAGCAAGATGAGGTTTTGAGAGGCTTTCATGTGTCCAACCGTAACCAATGGGGTGAAAGCTGGCAAGCAGTTGCAAAAAATTGAGAGAAATTTTCGATAGAGGCTCAATATTGATATTTATCGGCGCTTTATCGCTGGGTTACGAGATTTTATTGCCAGGCTATTTCGGTCTGCGCAACTCGATCAACTTCTGCGCAACTGCTCAACTGTAGGAGTGAGCTTGCTCGCGATGCTTTGTGTCAGTCGGTACCAATGTCACCGCATCACCGCATCACCGCATCACCGCATCACCGCATCGCGAGCAAGCTCACGCCTACAGATTCACATCACGGCTGAAACGCATTGATGAAAATCGCCGGATCGACCCGCGCGTCGTTCAGGCTCACGTTCCAGTGCATGTGCGGGCCCGTGGCGCGTCCGGTCGAACCCACGCGTCCGACCACGCCGCCGCGGGGCACGCTATCGCCGACCTTCACCTCGATCTTCGACATGTGGCAGAACATGCTGATGAATCCCTGGCCATGATCGACGAATACCGTGTTGCCGTTGAAGAAGTAATTGCCGATCAGGATGACCTTGCCCGCAGCCGGCGACTTGATCGGAGTGCCCGCCGGTACCGCGAAATCCAGGCCGGCGTGGGGATTGCGCTCCTCGCCATTGAAGAAACGCCGCACGCCGAACTTGCTGGAGAGCGGCCCGTCCACCGGTTTGTCCAGCATCAGGTTGCTCGGCGTGCCGGCGCTGAAGCTGCGGTAGGCGCGTACCTGAACGTCCAGTTCCCCCTCGATGCGTTTCAGATCATCCGGATTCGGGTTGACCTGGCGCTGGTTTTTGAGGGTGATGCGCTGCTCGGGATACTGCTTGCTGCCGACGCTGAATGGCAGGCTACGACCGCCGCTGGCCACTTGTTGGGCACTGCCGGGTTTGACGCTCAGCGGGATGCCGACAATCGCCAGCCAGCGTGCGTCCTGATCCTTGACCACCAGTACCGGCTTGCCTTGCCATGTCGCCTTCGGGGCTTGCGCTGCGGGGCCCAGGTCGACCACTGCCACACCACCCGGCACAGGCTTGTTGAGCAGACGCGAGATGTAGCTGTCGGCATGCGCCGGCAGGGCCAGGCACATGGCCAGAGCGGCACCGGCCAGTGAGCGCGAGATAAAAGGCAGCATCGGTCAATCCAGTAGAGAAAGGGTCACGGGGGTGAGATGGTTGTCCTCGACCCGCACTTGCAGTTCGCCCTCGGCCAGTCTTGCCGTAAGGCGCTGACCGGTGTGGGTCTGTTCGGCCGTGCGGATCGCCCTGCCACGTTCATCGAGCAAGATGCTGTAGCCACGGCCGAGGGTCGCTAACGGGCTGACCACGTTGAGCGTCTGAACCTGGCCTTGCAGGTGCAGGCGGCGGGTCTTGAGGTTTTCCTTTATTGCCCGCGGCAGGCGTTCGGCCAGCACCTCCAGACGCTGACGCAGAAACGCCAGGGTGCGCCCGGGGTGTTGCGCGGCCAAGCGACTCTGCAGGTGGCCCATGCGCACTTGACGCTTGTGCATCTGCTGCTCGAAAGCCCGACGCAGGCGCATGTCCAGGTCGTCGAGGCGCTGCGCACGCTGACGCAGGCGCTCACCGGGGTGACGCAAGCGGCGAGAGATGCCATCCAGGCGCAGCTGTTCGCGCATCAGGCGATCCTGCATGCGACTGATCAGGCGGCGTTGCAGACTGTCGACGCGGCGGTGCAGGTCACTGGAATCAGGGGCCAGCAATTCGGCGGCAGCCGATGGCGTGGGAGCGCGCACGTCGGCGACAAAATCACTGATCGATACATCGGTTTCGTGACCGACGGCGCTGACAATCGGCGTTACGCAGGCATCGATGGCCCGGGCCACGGCCTCTTCGTTGAAACACCACAAATCTTCCAGCGAGCCACCGCCACGGGCCAGGATCAGCGCGTCAAAGCCGCGGCTGTCCGCCAGGTTGAGGGCGCGGACGATCTGATTGATCGCTTCGCGACCCTGCACCGCCGTGGGGATCAGCGTCAGTTCGACTTGAGGGGCACGGCGGCGGAATACGCTGATGATGTCGCGAATCACCGCGCCAGTGGGCGAGCTGATGATGCCGATGCGCCGTGGATGCAACGGCAGCGCAACCTTGCGTTCGGCGCTGAACAGCCCTTCAGCGCTGAGCTTTTCCTTCAGTGCATCGAAGGCCAGCCGCAACGCGCCGTCGCCAGCGGGTTCGACAGTGTCGAGGATCAGCTGGTAATCGCCGCGCCCTTCGAACAGCGAGACCTTGCCACGCACCTTGACCGCCAGGCCATCCTTGAGCGCCTGACGGACCCGCGCCGCATTGCTGCGAAACAGTGCGCAACGCACCTGGGCGCCGCTGTCCTTGAGGGTGAAGTAGACATGGCCGGACGCCGGGCGCGACAGGTTGGAGATTTCCCCCTCCACCCAGATGTTGGCGAACACATCTTCCAGCAACACGCGCGCGCGGCCGTTGAGTTGGCTGACAGTGAGGACTTCCCGGTCAAGGCCGAGTCTTGCGAAGGGGTCTTTGATCATGGCGGGCATGATAAAGGCATTGGGGGGCGATGTCGTGCATCAGCAGGTCACCGCCGAACCTGTAGGAACAGTCGGAGGTTACGGCGACTGCGAAAGCGGGGTGTCAGACTTCACACCAATGACTGACCCGACCCCCTCGCGAGCAAGCTCACTCCTACAGGGATTATCGGGGCAAGCGCGCTCCTATAGTATCTTGCGCCACCACTAAATGATCCAAGGAACGGAAAAATGCTCACCACCATCAGCGAATTGTCGGGCGTCTTCAGTCAATTGGGTCTGACGCCGCTGGACTGGTTGTTCATCGAGGGCGGGGTCATTGCCGCTTATCTGGTGTTTGCCATTGCCGGGTTCGGTACAGCGCTGGTGGCAGGTCCCGTACTGATCCATTTCATGCCGTTGTCGCGCATCATTCCGTTGCTGGTGATGCTGGACTTCCTCGCCGCCTTCAGTCATCTGCTGCCGTCAAGGCAATCGGTGGTGCGCTCGGAACTGCTGCGCATGGTGCCGTGCATGGCGGTGGGCTGCACGATCGGGGTGCTGTTCCTGCTCAACCTCAAATCCGATGTTCTTCTGTTGTTGATGGGCCTGTTTTTGGTCAGCTACTCGCTGTACAGCCTGGCGGTAAAGGTGCGTCCTACCCAATTGGCAGCCGCCTGGTCGGTGCCGATGGGGACTCTGGGTGGATTGTTCGGTGCGCTGTTTGGCAGTGGCGGCTTTTTATATGCGATCTACCTCAATGGCCGCCTGACCGACAAGACCCAGGCGCGGGCCACGCAGAACGCGCTGATCAGTTGCAGCACCATCGTGCGCCTGAGCCTGTTCGTGATCACCGGCGTCTATGCGCAGGTTTCGCTGTTGCTGCTGGCCGTCTGCCTGTTGCCGGCGATGATCGTTGGCTCGTGGATCGGCCGCCGCCTGGTCATGCGCCTGTCACGAGAGACGTTCGTGCGTCTGGTGACCTGGATGGTGCTGATCAGCGGGATCACGCTCATCGGTCGCTACCTGGCAGGCTGAACGCCATACTTGACGTCTACAGCGGTGGTATTAAGCTGCCGCCCCCGATCAAACCGCAGTCAGGCCCGTCATGAACACCCAAAGCATCATCGTCCCGCAAATCTCCAGCTTCCCTGCGCGTGAAGCGAAGGCGCGGGCGGTCCTGCGCTGGCTGGTGAAGCTGGACGTGGTGGAAGAGGCACTGACCACTTGCGGGCGCAGTTTCAATCGCATGGCCTACGCGATCGGCCCCGGTGCGCGACGCGTGGTCGAAAACCCTGACGCGTTGCCCTACGGTCAGCCGGTCAACGGCCTGGAGATCGTGCTCAAACGCTGCATCTACACGCCCCAGCAGGGTTTCAAGGAGGAGGCCGGTTGCCCCGAATGTCGGCGTGAAATCGGCGAGGCATTGTTCGACAGCCTGGAGGAATGGATGCCGGGCCATACCGACAACTTCATCTGTCCGGAATGCCGTCATGAGGACGACATCAATGGCTTTCTGTTTCTCGATCCGTGCGGCTTTTCCAACCTGGGGTTTATCTTCAACGACTGGCTGGCGGCCGGGTTCAAGGCCAGTTTCGTCGAAGAGTTCGGCGAACGTCTGGATCGTCCGGTGGCCTTCGTCAAAGTCCGGCTATAAAAGCACCGCAGCGCCATAGTTCTTCTGCATCGAACTGATTATTAAATAGGCTGATCTTTACATTGAGCAAGGGCACCTCTCTGGGTATAATGGCGCGCTTCCATTTTCCCGCTCGGGAGCCCAGCGATGCTGCGTATCAGCCAAGAAGCCCTTACATTCGACGACATCCTCCTTGTGCCCGGTTATTCCGAGGTGCTTCCCAACGAAGTAAGTCTTAAAACCCGATTGACCCGTGGCATCGAACTGAACATCCCCCTTGTCTCCGCCGCTATGGACACCGTGACCGAAGCCCGTCTGGCAATCGCCATGGCTCAGGAAGGTGGCATCGGTATCATCCACAAGAACATGACCGTCGAGCAGCAAGCTGCCGAAGTGCGCAAGGTCAAGAAGTTCGAAGCGGGTGTGGTCAAGGATCCGATCACCATCGAGGCTGACGCCACTGTTCGTGATCTGTTCGAACTGACCCGTCAACACAATATCTCCGGCGTCCCGGTCCTGCATGACGGTGAACTCGTCGGCATCGTGACCTCGCGCGATGTGCGCTTCGAAAACCGTCTGGATGTCCCGGTCCGTGAAGTGATGACGCCCAAAGAGCGTCTGGTCACCGTCCGTGAAGGCGCCGACAAGTACGAAGTGCGCGACCTGCTGCACAAGCACCGTCTGGAAAAAGTCCTGATCGTCGACGATAACTTCGCGCTCAAGGGCATGATGACCGTCAAGGACATCGAGAAATCCAAGGCCTATCCGCTGGCCAGCAAGGACGACCAGGGTCGTCTGCGCGTCGGCGCCGCGGTCGGTACCGGCAAGGACACCGGCGAGCGCGTCAGTGCCCTGGTCGCTGCCGGCGTTGACGTGATCGTCGTCGACACCGCACACGGTCACTCCAAAGGCGTGATCGACCGCGTTCGCTGGGTCAAGCAGAACTTCCCGGACGTCCAGGTCATCGGCGGCAACATCGCCACCGGCGCTGCTGCTCGCGCACTGGTCGAAGCCGGCGCTGACGGGGTCAAGGTCGGTATCGGTCCTGGCTCCATCTGCACCACCCGTATCGTTGCCGGTGTCGGCGTGCCGCAGATCAGCGCCATCGCCAACGTCGCTTCGGCCCTCGAAGGCACCGACGTTCCATTGATTGCCGATGGCGGCATCCGTTTCTCCGGTGACCTGTCCAAGGCCATCGTCGCCGGTGCCTACTGCGTGATGATGGGCTCGATGTTCGCCGGCACCGAAGAGGCGCCAGGCGAAATCGAACTGTTCCAGGGTCGTTCGTACAAGGCCTACCGCGGCATGGGTTCGTTGGGTGCGATGTCCCAGGCCCAGGGCTCTTCGGACCGCTACTTCCAGGACTCCTCCGAAGGCGCCGAGAAACTGGTACCTGAAGGTATCGAAGGCCGTGTTGCCTACAAAGGCTCGCTGAGCGCCATCGTTCACCAGCTGATGGGCGGCCTGCGTTCGTCCATGGGCTACACCGGCAGCGCCGACATTCAGGAAATGCGCACCAAGCCTGAATTCGTCCGCATCACCGGCGCCGGCATGGCTGAATCCCACGTCCACGACGTGCAGATCACCAAGGAAGCGCCGAACTACCGCGTAGGTTGATCCGAGAGGCGTCTGATGTTTCAGGCGTCTTTCAAGCATTGTGTAGCGGGGCTGTTCATTACAGCCCCGTCTTGTTTCTGATTTTCGACGAGAATGACTCATGGCCCTCGACATTCACGCCCACCGCATCCTGATCCTCGACTTCGGTTCCCAGTACACCCAGCTGATCGCCCGCCGCGTGCGTGAGATCGGTGTGTATTGCGAGCTGCACCCGTTCGACATGGACGACGAAGCGATTCGCGAATTTGCCCCTAAAGGCGTCATCCTCGCCGGTGGCCCCGAGTCCGTGCACGAAGCCAACAGCCCGCGCTGCCCGCAGGCCGTATTTGACCTGGGTGTTCCGGTCTTCGGTATCTGCTACGGCATGCAAACCATGGCTGAGCAACTGGGCGGCAAGGTCGAAGGTTCCGAACTGCGTGAATTCGGTTATGCCCGTGTCGACGTGGTCGGCAAGAGCCGCTTGCTCGACGGCATCGAAGATCATATCGACGCTGACGGCCTGTTCGGTCTCGACGTGTGGATGAGCCACGGTGACAAGGTCACCAAGATGCCGGCTGAGTTCCACATTCTGGCCAGCACCCCAAGCTGCCCGATCGCCGGCATGGCCGACGATACCCGTGGCTACTACGGCGTGCAGTTCCATCCGGAAGTGACCCACACCAAGCAGGGCGGTCGCATCCTGTCGCGCTTCATCCTCGACATCTGCGGTTGCGAAGCGCTGTGGACCCCGTCGAAGATCGCTGAAGACGCCATCGCTCAGGTGCGTGCCCAGGTCGGTACCGACAACGTACTGCTCGGCCTTTCCGGCGGTGTCGACTCCTCGGTGGTCGCGGCGCTGCTGCACAAGGCCATCGGTGATCAACTGACCTGCGTCTTCGTCGACAACGGTCTGCTGCGCCTGCACGAAGGCGAGCAAGTGATGGCCATGTTCGCCGAGAACATGGGCGTCAAGGTCATCCGCGCCAACGCCGAAGAGCAGTTCCTCGGCAACCTGGCCGGCGAGAGCGATCCAGAGAAGAAGCGCAAGATCATCGGCCGCACCTTCATCGACGTGTTCGATGCCGAGTCGACCAAGCTGGACAACATCAAGTATCTGGCCCAGGGCACCATCTACCCTGACGTGATCGAGTCCGCCGGCGCCAAGAGCGGCAAGGCGCACGTGATCAAGTCGCACCACAACGTGGGCGGCCTGCCGGAAGAGATGAACCTGAAACTGGTCGAGCCTCTGCGCGAACTGTTCAAGGACGAAGTCCGTCGTCTGGGCCTGGAACTGGGCCTGCCATACGACATGGTCTACCGTCACCCGTTCCCGGGTCCGGGTTTGGGCGTGCGCATCCTTGGTGAAGTGAAAAAGGAGTACGCCGACCTGCTGCGTCGTGCCGACCACATCTTCATCGAAGAACTGCGCAAGGCCGACTGGTACCACAAGGTCAGCCAGGCGTTCGTGGTGTTCCAGCCGGTGAAATCGGTGGGCGTGGTAGGTGATGGCCGTCGTTACGCCTGGGTCGTGGCCCTGCGCGCCGTCGAAACCATCGACTTCATGACCGCACGTTGGGCGCACCTGCCTTACGAACTGCTGGAAACCGTCAGCGGGCGCATCATCAACGAGATCGAAGGCATCTCCCGCGTCACCTACGACGTGTCGAGCAAGCCGCCAGCGACGATTGAGTGGGAATGATCGACTGATCGACCGAAGCCCCGCCCAGGGCTTCAGCGATTGATGACACGAGCCGGATGCAGTCTTGATGACTCATCCGGCTTCGTCGTTTCAAGGGGTCGGTTTGATGCCCATCCGCTGCTGGGCTGCCGTCATTGGTTCGAGGGCGTCAAAGCGGCGGAGGATCGAATGAGTCGGGGGTTTCGATCAGATGGGTTCTGCGTCCCGTGACGGCCATGCGCAGGATGAAATCGCTTTTGACTCTCCCGGCAGGTCTGCCCATCGCATCGTTCACTGGGTCTCCCTGGTCCACGTCGAAACCCGTTGCCTGGCCGGGGTCGACGTCGATGACGCGCAGGCCGATGACGCCCTCGAGTTCTGCGAGGCCGACGACCTGTCTGTACGTGTTCGCGTGTGCATTGCCTACCAGCGCTATCCATTTCCCGCCGCCCAGCGCTGCCTGATCGGCATCGATGACGGTGCGGGCGAAATAATTCATCATTTTGATGCGCACTGTGCGGTCTGGGTCAGGTATCCCTGCGACTCGATAGCTGGCCATGCAGTCGATGGCGCGGATGCGCATGCCCTGCCTGTTGGCCGTTTTGACCAGGTTGAGAAAGGTATAGCGGCCGGTGGAATCGGTGAGATGGCCGCGGTCCAGGTCTTCCAGGTAGCTGTGCAGCTTTTCGGGCATGGTCCCGGTGTTGGCGAAGGTGTCCAGGTCGGCCTGATGCAAGTCGGTCAGCAGGTGTTCCATATACAGTGTCCTGACCTTTTGTTTGGCCAGTTGCGCCATGTTGTTGATCAAGAATTGTTTGCTGGCCACGCAGTTGTGGCTCTCCGCGATCACCAGGCCAGGGGCCTTTTCATAGAGCTGCCTGAGCGCAAGCTTGGGTGGCGATTTCGACGCGATGACCGGCATGGGCGGGCGCGCGGGTGTGGGTGGGTTTACGTAAAACGTCTGCGTATCGCTCAACAGGCGGTCACGCAGGGTGAAGAAATCTTCAATCGGGTCGTTCGGGTCGAACGAGACATAATTGCCGTCAAAGGGCCTGTTACTGGGGTTTTCCACGCGGGCGCGTAAGGGTTCTCGCAAGGGTGGCGGCAGGTCGTAGGGGCTTGCCAGCGCTGCGCCAGAGGCCGCCGATCGCTGCGACGATAAGGTGCGCAATGCCCCGCCACCCCCCTTGAGACCTTGAGCGACTGGTTTCCACTCTCCAGCTGCGTTCAAGTGCGCGGGAAGGTTGCGCTGGAACGAGAAGGGCGCCTGCGGGTCGACGATGATCCAGCTGTTCAGCTCGTTGGCGAAGCGGACTTGATAGGCGAGCCCGTCAATCGAGATGAGGGTGGTGCCGGTGCCGGTCTGGTAAACGCCGCGCATCCGCCCGGTCGTTGGCGGTGGCGGATAGTCGTCAAGTATCTCGTTGGTTTCAAAGGGCGCCAGCAGTTCGGACAACTCGTCCGTGTACGTTGGCTCTGGCGTCGCGATTTGCAGCTCTACGGATGGGGCTGCGATTGGCGTTTCTGGCGGGGCGTCCGGCAAGGCGGCCGGCTCGCCTTCAGCTGCGATTTCGGCAATATGCGGGGCAGCTTCCGGCAGCAGAAACAGACCATTGAACAGCACATCGATGCCGCCCAGGATGGCGCCGACCACGCCGCTTCTGCGATCTGCCGTGGTGTGGCCGTGTACCGCCTGATCGATGTTCAAACCGACGTCGGCCAGCCCCGCGCCCACCGCTGCCAAGGCAATCGGCCAGTCAAGCGCAGCCAGGGCGCCGAAACTCTGACTGAAAGCGCGCAGGTAGCCGATCCACATCTGCTTGCGCAGTTCGTTGTTGGAGTACAGCGCGAATTCGGCATCGGCCTGCATACGCGTGCGGGCGGCATCGCGCAGATGGGTGAACGGGTCGCCCTTTATGGCATGGTCATCCCGGTTGATCACGGACAGAGCGTGCGGACCCTGACTGCTGACCAGAACATCCAATGCGTGGTTCAACCCGCCCTGCGCAGCGCCCTGCGAATGAGCGGACAAGGGGAAGTGCGACAGGAACCGCGCACGATTCCTGATCTCACTGCTGCGCATCATCAGCCACCATTTCAGATCGTCCGGGTGATCGAAAACATGGAAGGCATCGACCTCGCCGGGCACATAGAGGAACTGCCGACCGCTGTCTTCGACGATGCGCAGAATGTCACTGGCCACGTATCCGGCGATGTCCAGCGTGGAGATGCGCAGGCCGGCCGCTGGCGGCGTTTCGGATTGCAGCATCGCCAAGGTGATCGGTTCTCCAGCAGGCACGCCCGCGGCGGCCATGAGCACCATGAAGTGTTCGCGGTCGAGGGTGCCGCTGTAATGATCTTCCACAGCCCTGGCGATGAAGCTTGCCTTGGCCAGCGTCCTGAAATCGTCCGTCCGGTCGCGCCAGAAAGCGTTCATCTTGCGCTTGAATTGGCTTTTGAAATCCAGGGCCCAGAACGCACTTAACGCATCTTGCGCAAGCAGGCGTACTTCGTTGGTTTCATCGAAAACCCCGGCGTCGGGACCTGCGGTGTAGAACCCGCTCATCGCTTGCAAAGAGTCGCCGTTGTCCTGGTCGGCTGCATTGAAACGATGCAGCACCAGTTGCGGCAGGGTCAGCGATGCAATGGGTCTGTCGAGGTGCTGCCAGCCGTTGAACGTCCGCGAGCTGCTTTGCGTGACGTCGAAGCGATGCCAGTACACGGCATCCGGCTCCAGGTGGTCAATGTAGTGCCGGCGCAGCAACTCGCTGGCCGCAGCGCGCGCCATCTCGCGCATGTCGGGGCAGTTCGCTACCAGCTTTCTGCAAATGGCGTGCAGTGATTTTCTGTCGGCGTCGCGGTCGGTCATGTCAGCAGTAGAGGAAGGCATGGTCGTCATCCTTGATGAGTGAGCCTTGAGCTTCCCGGTCGGCATTATTCAATTGGTACTAAATATGTACCGCAGCCTGCGCGCGTTTATTTTTCCCCAAACGCAGGTGTATCGTATTCGCCCCTCGCAAAGTCTCTCGTTAAGCGCTTTGTCCCTGCCTGGTTTGAAAAAGGTGCCATGCCTGATGTCCTTCACTCGTCGACAGATTCTCGCGGGCCTGAGCGGTCTTGCCGTGGTCGGGCTGGGCGCTGGCGCCAGTTCGCGTTATTGGCTAGGCAAGCGCGGGCCCGGAGCAGGGCATGATTACGAGCTGATTGCCGCGCCGCTGGAGGTAGAGCTGGTAGCCGGTCACCAGACCCCGGCCTGGGCGTTCGGCGGCTCTGCGCCTGGCACTGAATTGCGGGTCCGTCAGGGGGACTGGCTGCGGGTGCGCTTCATCAATCAGCTGCCGGTCGAGACCACCATTCACTGGCACGGCATCCGTCTGCCGCTGGAAATGGACGGCGTGCCTTATGTGTCGCAACTGCCAGTCAAGCCGGGCGAGTATTTCGATTACAGCTTTCGCGTACCCGACGCAGGCAGCTATTGGTATCACCCGCATGTCAGCAGCAGTGAGCAGCTGGGGCGGGGGCTGGTCGGGCCGTTGATCGTCGAGGAGCGCCAGCCGACCGGCTTTGCCCACGAGCGGGTCATCAGCCTGAAGAGCTGGCATGTGGACGAGCAGGGCGCGTTTACCGATTTCAGCGTGATTCGCGAAGCCGCGCGTGAGGGCACGGCCGGGCGCCTGTCGACCATCAACGGTGTGCCGCAAGGCGTGATTGAGCTGCCGGCCGGGCAGATCACTCGCGTCCGTATCCTCAATCTCGACAACACCGTGACCTACCGTCTCAACCTGCCGGGTGCCGAGGCGATGATCTATGCACTGGACGGCAACCCTGTAGAACCCCGTGCTTTAGGCAAGGATTACTGGCTGGGCCCGGGCATGCGCATCTGTCTGGCGATCAAGGCACCGCCCGTGGGTGAGGAGCTGGCCTTGCGTAACGGGCCTGTGCGCCTGGGCACCTTGCGCTCGGTCGCAAGCTCGGGATCATCGGGACCATGGCCGCCGGCGCTGCCCGCCAACCCACTGGCAGAACCGGATCTGGCCAATGCCGAAAAACTCAATTTCAACTTCGAGTGGGCGGGCGCGGTGTCGGTCAATGTCGACAACGGCAAGCCGCCGAGCCTGTGGCAGATAAACGGCCAGGCCTGGGACATCACCGACAGGACCTGCGCCGATCGCCCGATTGCCAGGCTGGTGAAGGGCCGGAGCTACCTGTTCGAGCTGAAAAACATGACCCAGTATCAGCATCCCATTCACTTGCACGGCATGAGTTTCAAGGTCATCGCCTCCAACCGTACAAAGGTGATCCCGTATTTCACCGATACCTACCTGCTGGGCCGCAACGAGCGCGCACGCATCGCGCTGGTAGCGGATAATCCCGGGGTGTGGATGTTCCACTGCCATGTGATCGATCACATGGAAACCGGTCTTATGGCAGCTATCGAGGTTTCGTAATGCGCCAGCCGCAAATCATTGATCGCAGTCGTGATCAGCATTTCATGCGTCAAGCCCTGGCGCTGGCCGCCGAAGGCGCGCTCTTGGGTGAAGTCCCGGTGGGGGCGGTGGTGGTTCAGGACGGGGTGATCATCGGCGGCGGCTACAACTGCCCGATCAGTGGCAGCGACCCCAGTGCTCATGCAGAGATGGTCGCCATCCGTAACGCTGCGCAGGCGGTGAGCAACTATCGCCTGCCGGGCAGCACGCTGTACGTGACGCTGGAGCCGTGCAGCATGTGCGCTGGGCTGATCGTGCATTCACGCATCAGCCGGGTCGTGTATGGCGCCGCCGAACCCAAGGCGGGCGTGGTGCAGAGCCAGGGGCAATTCTTCACCCAAGGGTTTCTCAACCATCGAGTGCTGTTCGAAGGTGGGGTGCTGGGGGAGGAGTGCGGCACGATGTTGAGCGAGTTTTTCAGGATGAGAAGGGCCAAGGGTTAGTGCATGGCACTTTAGGGAAGGTTAGTGCATGACACTGTAGGAGTGAGCTTGCTCGCGATAGCGGTAGGTCTGGAGCATGCGGACCGCCCGAACAACTGTCATCGCGAGCAAGTTCACTTCTACAGGGTCAGAGCGGCGCTTTCTCTTCCGGCGGCCTTGTCTTGTCGACGCCCGGCACGTGCAAGCTGCCTTCGGCGACCTGACTGCCTTCCAGTTGCGGCTGGGTCACCCAGGTGAGGATGTCGTAATAGCGGCGGATGTTGGCGACGAAACTCACCGGCTCGCCACCCCGGGCATAGCCGTAGCGGGTTTTGCTGTACCACTTCTTCTGTGACAGGCGTGGCAGCATCTTCTTCACGTCCAGCCATTTGTTCGCGTTCAGCCCTTCGTTTTCCGCCAGCTTGCGCGCGTCGTCCAGGTGGCCGGTGCCGATGTTGTAGGAGGCCAGCGCCAGCCAGGTGCGGTCCGGTTCCTGGATCGAGTCGTCGAGCTGATCCTTTACGTAGGCGAAATACTTGGCGCCGCCCTGAATGCTTTGCCGGGCGTCGAGCCGGTTCGACACGCCCATGGCCTGGGCGGTGCTCTGGGTCAGCATCATCAGCCCGCGCACGCCGGTCTTGGACGTCACGGCCGGCTGCCACAGCGATTCCTGATAGCCGATGGCGGCCAGCAGGCGCCAGTCGACCTGTTCCTGCTTGGCGGCGGTCTGGAAATGCTTTTCGTATTTGGGCAGGCGCTCCTGCAAATGCTGGGCGAAGGTGTAGGCACCGACATAACCGAGTACGTCCACGTGCCCGTAATAGCGATCCTTGAGCCGCTGCAGCATGCCGTTCTTCTGCATCTTGTCGAGGAACGTGTTGATCTCGTTGAGCAGGCTGTTGTCATCGCCCAGCGCCACCGCCCAGCGTTGATCCCGGCCATCGCCAAGGTCGAAGGCGACTCGCACGTTGGGAAAGTACACCTGGTTCATCGCCAGTTCGTTGGAGTCGACCAGGGTCAGGTCGATCTGGCCTTCATCGACCATGCGCAGCAGGTCGACGACTTCGACCTGGTCGGACTCTTCGTAGCTGATGCCCGGATACTTGAGCTTCAGCGCCGCCAGTTGCTCGGCATGGCTGCTGCCCTTGAGCACCAGGATGCGCTTGCCCACCAGATCGCCAGGATCGGTCGGGCGATTCTGCCCGTTGCGATAAATGACCTGAGGGGTGACTTCAAGATAGGAGTGCGAGAAGCGCACCTGTTTTGCGCGGTTCTCGGTGCTGACCAGCCCTGCCGCCGCCAGCACGGGACCGCCGGGTTTGTTCATCTGGTCGAACAGGTCATCGATGTTGTCGGCGGTTTCGATCTTGAGTTCGACGCCCAGATCGTCGGCGAAACGCTTGACCAGTTCGTACTCGAAACCGGTTTCACCGTTGCGATCCTGAAAGTAGGTCGCCGGGCTATTGCGGGTGACGACGCGCAGAACGCCATCCTCCTTGACTCGTTCCAGCGTGTTGGGTTTCTCAACACAGGCGCCGAGCAGCAGGAAGATTCCGGTTGCGATGAGCCACTTGGCACAGCGTGGGCGGAAATCTGATTGGGAAAACATCGGTGCAGTATACGCAAAGCAGGCTGACCGCCATATCTCGACAGCGATGATCGCGTCTGATAGAGCGGTCAGATTTTTTACCGATCTCTATAGGATATCTACGAACGCCGACATTCGGGTGCGTTCGGGCCGTCGTTTCGGGTGCCGAAAGTCCCGGTTTAGGCTAGAATGCACGGCCTCAAAGCACACCCCCTTCCCCGAGGCTGTCCCGACGATGTTGATCTTGCGTGGTGCTCCCGCCCTTTCTGCCTTCCGCCACAAGAAATTACTTGAGCAGCTGAACGATAAAGTTCCGGCTGTCAGTGGCCTGTACGCTGAATTCGCCCACTTCGCTGAGGTTACCGGCGTCCTGACAGACGACGAGCAGCAAGTCCTCGCCCGTCTGCTCAAGTACGGCCCGAGCGTGCCGGTTCAAGAGCCTCGTGGCCGTCTGTTCCTGGTGTTGCCGCGTTTTGGCACGATCTCGCCATGGTCCAGCAAGGCCACCGACATCGCCCGCAACTGCAGCCTGACCAAGGTCCAGCGGCTTGAGCGTGGCATCGCCTTCTACGTCGAGGGTGATATCAGTGAGGCCCAGGCGCAGATCATCGCCGACGTCCTGCACGACCGCATGACCCAGTTGGTGCTCGGCGCACTGGAGCAGGCTGCCGGCCTGTTCAGCCATGCCCAGCCCAAGCCGCTGACTGCCGTCGATGTACTGGCGGGCGGTCGTGCCGCACTGGAGAAAGCCAACGTCGAGCTGGGCCTGGCCCTGGCCGAGGACGAAATCGATTACCTGGTCGATGCGTTCACGGGTCTTGCGCGCAACCCGCACGACATCGAACTGATGATGTTCGCCCAGGCCAACTCCGAGCACTGCCGTCACAAGATCTTCAACGCCAGTTGGGACATCGATGGTCAGAGCCAGGAAAAAAGCCTGTTCGGCATGATCAAGAACACCTACCAGATGCACAACGAAGGCGTGTTGTCCGCTTACAAGGACAACGCCTCGGTGATCGTCGGCAGCGTGGCCGGGCGTTTCTTCCCGAATCCTGAAACCCGCCAGTACGGCGCGGTGCAGGAGCCGGTGCACATCCTGATGAAGGTCGAGACTCACAACCACCCGACCGCCATCGCACCATTCCCGGGTGCTTCCACCGGTTCCGGTGGCGAGATCCGCGACGAAGGCGCAACCGGTCGCGGCGCCAAGCCCAAGGCTGGCCTGACCGGCTTTACCGTCTCCAACCTGAACATTCCGGGTTTCGAACAGCCTTGGGAAAAGCCCTACGGCAAGCCTGAGCGTATCGTCACCCCGCTGGACATCATGATCGAGGGCCCGCTCGGCGGCGCCGCGTTCAACAACGAATTCGGTCGTCCGGCGCTGACCGGCTATTTCCGTACCTTCGAGCAGTCCATCAGTACCCCGCACGGCGATGAAGTGCGTGGCTACCACAAGCCGATCATGCTGGCTGGCGGCATGGGCAACATCCGTGAAGGCCACGTGCAGAAGGGCGAAATTACCGTCGGCGCCAAGCTGATCGTGCTCGGCGGCCCGGCGATGCTGATCGGTCTGGGGGGTGGCGCTGCCTCTTCCATGGCCACCGGCACCAGCTCGGCGGACCTGGATTTCGCATCGGTCCAGCGTGAAAACCCTGAAATGGAACGCCGTTGCCAGGAAGTCATCGACCGCTGCTGGCAGCTGGGCGATGCCAACCCGATTGCCTTCATCCACGACGTCGGCGCCGGCGGTCTGTCCAACGCCTTCCCTGAACTGGTGAATGACGGTGGCCGTGGTGGCCGCTTCGAATTGCGCAACGTGCCCAACGACGAGCCGGGCATGGCGCCGCTGGAAATCTGGAGCAACGAGTCGCAGGAACGTTACGTTCTGGCCGTCAGCGCTCCTGATTTCGAACGTTTCAAAGCCATCTGCGAACGTGAGCGTTGCCCGTTTGCGGTGGTCGGCGAAGCCACCGAAGAGCCACAACTGACCGTGACCGACAGCCACTTCGGCAACAGCCCGGTGGACATGCCGCTGGAAGTGTTGCTCGGCAAGGCGCCGCGCATGCACCGTTCGGCCAGCCGTGAAGCGGAGCAGGGCGACGATTTCGATCCGAGCACGCTGGACATCGCACAAAGCGTACAGCGCGTCTTGCATCACCCGGCGGTCGCGGGCAAGAACTTCCTGATCACCATTGGCGACCGCAGCATCACGGGTCTGGTCAATCGCGATCAGATGGTCGGCCCCTGGCAAGTGCCGGTGGCTGACGTCGCTGTCACCGCAACCAGTTTCGACGTCTACAGCGGTGAAGCCATGGCCATGGGCGAGCGTACACCGCTGGCCCTGCTGGATGCCCCGGCGTCCGGCCGCATGGCGATCGGCGAGACCCTGACCAACATCGCGGCCTCGCGCATCGGCAAGATTTCCGACATCAAACTGTCGGCCAACTGGATGTCCGCAGCCGGCCACCCAGGCGAAGACGCGCGTCTGTACGACACCGTCAAGGCCGTCGGCATGGAGCTGTGCCCGGAGCTGGGCATCACCATTCCGGTGGGCAAGGACTCGATGTCGATGAAGACCCGCTGGAGTGACGAAGGCACGGAAAAAACCGTTACCTCGCCTCTGTCGTTGATCGTCACCGGTTTTGCACCCGTCACCGATATTCGCGGCACCCTGACCCCGCAACTGCGTATGGATAAAGGCGTTACCGACCTTATCCTGATCGACCTGGGTCGTGGTCAGAACCGCATGGGCGCCTCGATCCTCGCGCAGACCCACGGCAAGCTGGGCAACGTTGCCCCGGACGTGGACGACGCCGAAGACCTCAAGGCGTTCTTCGCTGTCATTCAGGGCCTCAACGCCGACGGCCATATCCTGGCCTATCACGACCGTTCCGACGGCGGCCTGCTGACCACCGCACTGGAGATGGCCTTCGCCGGTCACTGCGGTCTGAATCTGCAACTGGACACCCTGACCGGCAAGCGTGAAAAAGTCGCGGCCATCCTCTTCAACGAAGAGCTGGGTGCGGTGATTCAGGTTCGTCACGACGACACACCGGATGTGCTGGCGCAGTTCAGCGCCGCCGGCCTGGGCGACGATTGCGTGGCGGTGATTGGCCAGCCGATCAATAACAGCGAAGTGACCATCAGCCTGAACGGCGAGCACGTGTTCAAGGGCGATCGTCGTCTGCTGCAACGTCAGTGGAGCGAAACCAGCTACCGGATCCAGCGTCTGCGCGATAACGCCGACTGCGCCGATCAGGAGTTCGACGCCCTGCTCGAAGAGGATAACCCGGGCCTGAGCGTCAAGCTGGGCTACGACGTCAACGACGACATCGCCGCGCCTTACATCAAGAAAGGCGTTCGCCCACAAGTGGCAATCCTGCGCGAGCAGGGCGTGAACGGTCAGGTAGAAATGGCCGCCGCGTTCGACCGCGCCGGTTTCGCCTCGGTCGACGTGCACATGAGCGATATCCTGGCTGGTCGCGTCGATCTGAACGAGTTCAAGGGGCTGGTCGCCTGCGGTGGTTTCTCCTACGGCGACGTCCTCGGCGCCGGTGAAGGCTGGGCCAAGTCGGCGCTGTTCAACAGCCGTGCACGGGATGCCTTCCAGGGCTTCTTTGCACGCAGCGACAGCTTCGCCCTGGGTGTGTGCAACGGTTGCCAGATGATGTCCAACCTCAGCGAATTGATTCCAGGCAGCGAGTTCTGGCCACGCTTCGTGCGCAACCGCTCCGAGCAGTTCGAAGCGCGCGTGGCGATGGTCGAAATCCAGAAGTCGGCGTCGATCTTCCTGCAAGGGATGGCCGGTTCGCGCATGCCGATCGCCATCGCGCACGGCGAAGGTCATGCGGAGTTCAAGACCCCTGAGGCACTGCTGGAAACCGATCTGTCCGGCACCGTCGCCATGCGCTTCGTCGACAACCACGGCAAGGTCACCGAAACCTATCCTGCCAACCCGAACGGCTCGCCGCGCGGGATCACCGGCCTGACCACCCGCGACGGTCGCGTCACTATCATGATGCCGCACCCTGAGCGCGTGTTCCGGGCAGTGAGCAACTCGTGGCGTCCGGATGAGTGGGCAGAGGACGGCGCGTGGATGCGCATGTTCCGCAACGCCCGCGTCTGGGTTAACTGATCGCTGATGTACAAGCTCGCGTTTTTCGTTCCACCCAGCCATGTGGAGCAGGTCAAAAATGCGCTATTCGCCGCCGGCGCGGGGCGAATCGGGGCATATGACAGCTGCTCATGGCAGGTGCTGGGTCAAGGTCAGTTTCGCCCGTTGGACGGCAGCCAGCCGTTCATCGGGCAGGCCGGCGAGATCGAGCAGGTCGAAGAGTGGAAGGTCGAGCTTGTGGTCGCCGATGAGTTGATTCAACAGGCAGTGGCTGCGCTCAAGCACAGCCACCCCTATGAGACGCCAGCTTATGAAGTGTGGAAGCTGGCGGATTTCTAAGGCACACAGTTGGTCACCCGGGCCGTGTTTTCACGGCTGCTTCACCATGCCCCGCAACGCCTCGCTCAACCCCTGGGCACTATCGCCCACCAACACATGCCAGACGTTATCGCCCAGCTTGCGCACGCCCTGGCACCCCAGCGCATCGAGCTGGCTGACGGCGGGCGACTCGCCGTCTTTTAACTGCACCCGCAGTCGGGTCAGTGCCACGCATTCCACATCGAGCATGCCTTTACCGCCCAACGCCTTGAACCACTGCGCGGCTTGAGCGACATCGACCGGTGCGGGTGGCTGCACGGCAGCAATCGTTTCGGTGGCCGGTGATTTAGCGGCAACGGGCAGGGCATCGCGCAGTTCATCGGCAATGCTGTCGGCCAGTGGTCCGACAACGATCTGCAGACTGCCGCCATTGCCTGGACGCACCACCGCCATGGCGCCCAATGCTTTCAATTCGCTGTCCTGGGCCTTGCTGCGATCAGCCAGTTGCAGTCGCAAGCGCGTGGTGCAGGCTCCGATGCTCAGCAGGTTTTCTGCGCCACCCAATGCCCTGATATACGCTGCCGCGCGATCACTTTTAGGAACGTCGGCCGAGCGGTTGAGCACCTGCTCACGACCCGGTGTTTTGAGGTTGAAGCGCTTGATGCATTGATCGAACACCACGTAGTAGACCACTGCGTACGCCAGCCCCAACGGGAACACCAACCAGCCATTGGTGGACTTGCCCCAGCCCAGCGCCATGTCGATCGCGCCGCCGGAGAAGGTGAAACCCAGATGGATGTTCAGCATATTGGCCAATGCCATGGACAGCCCGGTGAGCAAGGCATGCAGCACGTACAGCATCGGCGCCAGGAACATGAACGCGAACTCGATAGGCTCGGTCACGCCGGTCAACGCCGAGGTCAGTGCCATCGACAGCAGAATGCCGCCGATGAGCTTGCGTTGTTCGGGCAATGCGTTGCGATACATCGCCAGGCACGCCGCAGGCAGACCGAAGATCATCATCGCAAACATGCCGGTCATGAACTGTCCGGCGTTTGGATCACCGGCGAAGTAACGCGCAAGATCGCCGGTGACGACGCGCCCGGTGTCCGGGTCGGTAAAGGTGCCGAAGACGAACCACACCAGATTATTGAGGATGTGATGCAGACCCGTGATGATCAGAATGCGGTTCATCACACCGAAGAAGAACGCGCCGATACTGCCGCTCTCCAGCATCAACTGACCCAGTGCGTTGATGCCGGCCTGTACCGTCGGCCAGACCAGGCCAAACAGCAAGCCCAGAGCAACCGCAGACAAACCCGTGACAATCGGCACGAAACGCCGGCCGCCGAAGAATGCCAGGTATTCGGGCAGGGCAATGTCCTTGAAGCGGTTGTACATCGCGCCGCCGAGCAGGCCGGCGATGATTCCGGCGAGCATGCCCATGTCAATGTGCGGATCGAGCACCTTGAGCGTCGAAGTCATCACCAGATAACCAATGGCCCCCGCCAGCCCCGCAGTCCCGTTGTTGTCGCGGGCAAAACCGACGGCGATGCCGATGGCGAAAATCAGCGCCAGATTGCTGAAGATCGCGTTGCCCGCCGAGTGGATGATCGCGATGTCCAGCAGGTCGGTGTCGCCCAGACGCAGCAACAGGCCGGCGATCGGCAGAATCGCGATGGGCAGCATCAGTGCGCGACCCAATCGCTGTAGTCCTTCGATGAAGTGTTGATACACGGCGTCTCTCCTCGATGTTGTTCTTGTTATTCAGGCACTGACGCCCGGCGTCAGGACCTGGCTTTGAAAGGTGCTGCAAGCCGCTCGCACCTCAGCGGCGCTGCTTTGCTTGAGCAGATGCCGGGCGAGCGCCTGACACTGGCGTGCGTCCAGTTCGCGTACCCGAGCCTTGATCTGGCCAACCTGCGGCGGGCTGACTGACAGCTCGCGAACGCCCAGACCGATCAGCACCGCAGTGGCCAGAGGGTCCGACGCCAGGGCGCCACACACACCGACCCAGCGGCCTTTGGCGGCGGCCGCCGTGCAAGTCATGGCGATCAGGCGCAGCAGTGCCGGATGCAAGCCATCGACGCGAGCGGCCAGGCCTGCATGGTCCCGATCCATCGCCAGCGTGTACTGGGACAAATCGTTGGTGCCGATGGAAAGGAAGTCCGCATGCTCGGCCAGTTGCTCGGCCAACAATGCTGCCGAGGGCACTTCGATCATCACCCCCAGTTGCGGGCGTTCGCTGATGCAGGCTTCGCTGGCCAGCTCGTCGATGCGCTTGCGTACCGCCAGCAGCTCGCCAACTTCAGTGATCATCGGCAGCAGAATCCGGCAACGCCCCAGCGGCTTGACCCGCAGCAGCGCGCGCAGTTGTTGGTCGAGCAGTTCGGGGCGCATCTGGCCAAGGCGAATACCACGCAGGCCCAGCACCGGGTTGGCTTCGGCAGGCAAGGGCAGGTATGCCAGTTGCTTGTCGCCGCCGATGTCGATGGTGCGGATGATCACAGGCTTGTCGGGCATCGCATCGAGCACCGATTGATAGGCCGACAATTGCTCGTCTTCGGTGGGCGCGATGCTGCGATCGACAAAGAGGAATTCGGTGCGTAACAGGCCCACACCGTCGGCACCGTTGAGCTGCGCGTTTTCGGCATCGGCCCGTGAGGCGACGTTGGCGGCAATATCAATGCTCACGCCATCGGCAGTCAACGCGGGTAAATGCGCATGTTGTTGCTGACGTTGCCGGTGCTCGAAGTGCTGCGCCTTGAAGGTATGAACCTGCTGCAGCCGAGGTGCATCCGGCGTGAGCTCAAGACGCCCGTGGGCGGCGTCCAGCACTACTGGCTGATCCGCCGTGTCGGTGACGACATCGAGCAGCGCACTGCCCATGGCCACCACACACGGCAAGCCCTTGCCGCGCGCCAGGATGGCCACGTGAGAAGTGGCGCCGCCTTCAGCCATGCAGATACCCCCGACACCGCGTTGCTCGAGCATCAGCAGATCGGAAGGCGTCAGCTCGCGGGCGACGACAATGGCGCCCGGCGGGAATTCGACGTTGCGGGCCTCGCCGAGCAAGTTCAGCAACACGCGCTGACGCAGGTCGCGCAGATCGGTGGCGCGTTCGGCGAGCAGGCTGTTGCCCAGTTTTTCCAGCACCGCACATTGCGTCAGTACCGCTTGGCTCCAGGCATGTGCCGCGCCTCGGCCCGAGTCGATGGCGGCATAAGCGGCGTCGAGCAGGGCCGGGTCTTCGAGCATCGCCAGGTGAGTGGCGAATATCGCGTTCTGCTCGTGCTGTGTCGGGTTCAGGCTGCTGCTGATGTCGGCGCGAAGCACTCGCAACGCTTCGTCGAGCATCTGCCGCTGTTCATCGGCACGATGGCCGCCAAGGTCTTCATCCAGTTCGATGGCGTCCAGCCGGAACAGCGGGCCCGTGGCCAGCCCCGGCGCGGCGCTGACGCCGACCAGCACGCCGCTTTCAAGCTCCGCCGCGCTGCTCATCTGGCGCGCCACCCTGGCAGGCGTTGTTTGAGGTCTTTCATCCGCCGCAGGGGTGGAAAGGGCTCTCAGCAGTGCCTGCAGCGCCACCTCGCTGTCGTGCCCCCAGCACACCACTTCCACTTCGTCCTGCTCGGCCACGCCCAGCCCCATCAGCCCGGTGACGCTGTCGGTCGAGGCGCTGGCCCCGGCGAAATGCAACTGCGCCTGGCTGTCGAACTGGCGAGCAGTGTGACGCAGCAGCGCGGCCGGGCGCGCATGCAGGCCGCCGTTGTGCGCCACGCGCATGCTGCCACGGGCTAGTCTGGCGCCTGCCTCGACGCTCGCCGCTGGACTGGGCTCAGCGGACTGCGCCATCACCTGCAGCAAGGGCTCGCCCACATTCACCGTGCCTGATGTGCGCAGCGGCGTCAGGCTGAAGCGATCACCGTTGAGCAGGATCAACGCACTGACCAGGCTGCGACTGTTGCGTGCCACATTATCCAGGTCCAGGCGCAGCAACGGTTGTCCTTCCTTGACGCGTTGGCCGTCGCTGACCAGCGCCTGGAAGCCGGCGCCGTCCAGTTCGACCGTGTCGATCCCGACATGCAGCAGCCACTCGCTGCCATCGTCGGCGCGCAGGTTGACCGCATGGCGGGTGCGCGCGACGTTGATGACCACGCCGGCGAACGGGGCGTGCAGCACGTCATCCAGCGGATCGATGGCCAGGCCCTCACCCATGGCGCCACTGGCGAACACGGGGTCCGGGATATTGGCCAGGGTCAGCACGGCTCCACTGAACGGGGCGCTGAACGTCATTTGTTTATTGTTATGCATGACATCGTCCTTGCAGGCGTCGGCCAAAGCGGCGGGGGTCAATGGGTTCGGGTGACTTTGCTCAGATGGCGCGGCTGGTCCGGGTCCATCCCGCGCGCCTGAGCCAGGCTGGCGGCCATCACGTAGAAGCTTTGGATGGCGAGGATCGGATCAAGGGCCGGATGGTCGGCTACGGTCAGCGTCAGGTCGCGTTCGGCCACGTCATCGGGCGCGGCCAGCAGCACTCTGGCGCCACGCTCGCGCATGTCGGCGGCAAGCGTCAGCAGGCTGGCCTGTTCGGCTCCGCGGGTGGCGAAAATCAGCATCGGGTAATGGTCGTCCACCAAGGCCATCGGGCCGTGGCGCACTTCGGCGCTGCTGAAGGCTTCGGCCTGAATCGCCGAGGTTTCCTTGAACTTCAGCGCTGCTTCCTGAGCGATGGCGAAACCGGTGCCACGGCCGATGACCATCAATCGCTGGCAATCGCGCAGGGCCTCGATGGCGACCGACCAGTCCTGGCGTGCCGCCTGGTCAAGCTGATCAGGCAGGGTCGCGCCGGCTTGAAGCAGCTGTGCATCCCGTTGCCAGTGGGCGACGAGGCGGGCGCTGGCGCTCAAGGTGGCAATGAAGCTCTTGGTGGCGGCCACGCTGAGTTCTGCTCCTGCGCTCAGGGGCAGCGTGTACTCACAAGCCTGTTCCAGCGGGGAATCCTGCGCGTTGACCAAGGCGATGCTCAAGGCGCCACGCTCGCGCAGTTTTTGCAGGCTGCCGACCAGATCAGGGCTTTGCCCTGATTGCGAAAAAGCCAGGGCGGGTTGGCCTTTGACCTGCATTGGCGAGTCATGCAGGGTGACCACCGACATCGGCAGTGACGCCACCGGCACGCCTGCATGTTGCATGGTCAGGTAGGCGAAGTAGCTGGCAGCGTGATCGGAACTGCCTCGGGCCACCGTCAGAACGACCCTTGGATCGGACCGCCGGAGGCGTTCTGCGACTTCCATCAGCCGCGGCTCCAGGATATCCAGCTGGCGCCGGACCACGTCGGCAGAGGCAAGGGCCTCATCGAGCATTTTTGAGTTCAATGGTTTCTCCTTCAACCATAACGGCAGTGAGTGCCAGATCGCGAGACAGGTACACGGCATCGGCGAAACTGCCCGCTTGAAGGCGGCCGCGTTCGTCGATACCCAGAAAATCGGCAGGAAATTGCGACAGGCGTTGTGAGGCTTCGGCCAGCGGCAGGCCGATCTTCACCAGATTGCGCAAGGCCTGATCCATCGTCAGCGTGCTGCCGGCCAGGGTGCCGTCCGCCAGGCGTACGCCGCCCAGGCACTTGGTCACGGTGTGGCTGCCCAATTTGTATTCGCCATCCGGCATGCCGGTGGCCGCAGTGGAATCGGTGACGCAGTACAGGCAGGGAATCGAGCGCAGGGCGACGCGGATCGCCCCCGGATGCACATGCAACAGGTCCGGGATCAGTTCGGCGTAACGGGCGTGGGCCAGCGCCGCGCCGACGATACCTGGCTCGCGGTGGTGCAACGGGCTCATGGCGTTGTACAGGTGAGTGAAACTGCTTGCGCCAGCCTCCAGGGCTTTGACGCCTTCTTCATAGCTGCCCAGGGTGTGACCAATCTGCAGGCGTACACCGCGTGCCGACAATGCCTTGATCAGCTGCACATGCCCGGCGATTTCCGGGGCGATGGTGATGACCTTGATCGGTGCCAGCGCCAGGTAAGCCTCTACCTCACTGAGCAATGCGGCATGCGCATGATTGGGTTGTGCGCCGAGTTTTCCGGGATTGATGTAGGGGCCTTCCAGATGCACACCCAGCACGCGGGCGGTGCCTGACGGCCGGCTCTGACAATAACCCCCCAGCTGCTCGAGCACCTGGCTGATCTCCTGCGCAGGTGCGGTCATGGTCGTGGCCAACATTGACGTGGTGCCGAAGCGCAGGTGAGTGCCGGCGATGGTGGCGAAGCTGCCGGCGCCCTCCATGACATCGCTGCCTCCGCCGCCGTGAACGTGCAGGTCGATGAAACCCGGCAGCAGGTAGGGCAGGTCGTTGTCCTGCGGTTCGCAGGGGACGCCCTGAATCTGGGTGACTCGACCGTCACGATGCTGCAACTGGCCGCGAACCCAACCGTCAGGCGTGAGGATGTTGAAATCGGACATACAGGCTCCGTGTTTGAGGCAGGCGCAAAGACGCGGTTTATCAGCCCGGCGCTATCGCCGTAACTCGGCAACGAAATCGTAGTAATCGTCGCGGCAATAGGTATCGGTCAGCTCGATCGGCGTGTTGTCGGCCAGATAACCGATACGGGTCATCAACAGCATGGCGGTGCCGGTCTGGATGCCGACCAGCTCGGCCATTTCTGCCGAGGCGTTGATGGCGCGGATGTGCTGCAGCGCGCGAACCACCGGGCGACCCATCGCATCCAGATGGGCATACAGCGAATCGCCGATGGTTTCGGGATTGGGCAGCAGGCTGGCGGGCAGGGCGCTGAACTCCACGGCCATGACAATGCCGTCGGCCTTGCGCAGGCGTTTGAGCCGGGCGACCTTTTCGGTCGGGGACAGGCTCAGGCGAATGAGTTCTTCGTGGGTGGGCAGGGCGATGTCACGCTCAAGCCATTGCGAGCTTGGGGTGAAGCCTTTGACCCGGAGCATTTCGCTGAAGCTTGAAAGACGTGAAAGCGGTTGTTCCAGGCGCGGGGTGATAAACGTGCCGGAACCCTGGTTGCGGCGAATCAGCCCCTGTTCGAGCAATATCTCGAATGCCTTGCGCGCGGTGACCCGGGAAATGTTCAGGGTCTCGCTGAGGCTGCGCTCGGACGGCAGCGCCTGCTCGGCCTTCCACAGACCGGCATGGATCGCTGCTTCCAGATTGCGCGCCAGTTGCAGATAAAGCGGCGTCGGCTGGGTGTCGTCGGGGCGCAAAGCGAGGATCGAATTCATGGACGTGTTCCGAAGTGATTTGAAATTATTCTCGGACTGTTTGCCGAAAGTAATACCACTTGCATACCACGTCAATGGAATTGGTATTGTCGAGGGGGATTTGTTGTCACGAGATGGTGACTGGGAAGGGCGTGTCTGGAGCGCGCAGTGCCTTGGTCATCATGCAACCAGCTGTTGATTCTGGGCGCAGCCCGTAGGAGCCAGCTTGCTCGCGATCTGCCGGGAACCGGCAGCAGTGCCGGTGAATACGGTATCTCTGACAGCACCGCAGTGGAGGGTTTTGCTACTGCTTCGCAGCAGATCGCGAGAAAGCTGCGGTCACACGGGCTGCGCCCAGAATCAAGCCTTCTGCGGCGCACAAAGGCTGTGGGCAATCTGGCTCTAACTGGTATTACATCGGACTCACGGCCGAATCTCGATCATCGTGCCGTCCTTGACCAGATCCCAGACTTCCCGAATGTCGCTGTTCTTCATCGCGATGCAGCCATTGGTCCAGTCGAGGGTCTGGAAATACCACTCAGGGTAATTCTCATCGATCGGGGTGCCGTGGATCATGATCATGCTGCCGGGATTCACGTTCTCGCGGCGGGCGCGGGCGGAGTCGGAGATGTTGGGGTAGGAAATGTGCAGCGACAGGTTGTAGGCGTCGCTGGTCTTGCGATAGTCCAGCCAGTAGAAACCTTCCGGCGTGCGTTGATCGCCTTCTTGCAGTTTCTGCCCCTTGGGTGCCTTGCCCAGGGAGATGCGATAGGTCTTCAGCGCCTCGCCCTTGCTCATCAACTGCAACTGGTGCGCGGATTTGAGCACCAGAATCTTGTCGATGGTGCGCTCGGCTATATCTTGTGTGTCGACCACCTTGCCGCCAATGAACTTCTGTTCACTGCCTTTGGGTACGATGGTCTGGGTGAACGCAGCTTGCGACAGCGGAACGAACGACAGACATAGAACAGCAAGCAACCAACGCATTTCAACGGTATCCCTGAAGCCTGCGCGTCAACCGCGCGTGGTCATCTGATCAAGTGGTTTTAAGGGGAGCAGTGATAGTCAGGCAATCGGTATGCACCGGGAATTCTTGATGCCGCCGGTCGATAAAAAACCATTCAAGGGTTCGTCTGACGGTGTTGAACGCCAGCTCCGACCATGGAATGTCTGCTTCGTCGAACAGCCTGACCTCAAGGCTTTCGACGCCGGCGGCGAAGTCTGCGCTGGCCATGTTTGCGCGGTAGAAGATATGCACTTGATTGATGTGCGGCACATCGACCATCGCATACAGATGCAACTCTTCAAGTACCGCGCAGGCTTCTTCCAGCGTTTCCCGGCGGGCCGCCTGATCAACGCTTTCGCCGTTCTCCATGAAGCCGGCTGGCAGCGTCCAGTAACCCAGGCGGGGTTCGATGGCGCGGCGGCACAATAGCACCTTGTCACCCCAGACCGGCAGCACACCGGCGACGATATTCGGGTTCTGGTAGTGAATGGTGTGGCAGTGGTCGCACACGTATCGCGGGCGGCTGTCGCCCTCGGGAATGCGCTGGCTGACCTGTTCGCCGCAATGGCTGCAGAATTTCATGATTGGATCGGGTCCCTGAAGTCAGCGGCTATCTTGGCGCGCCACGCGGGTGGTCGGCAAGGGGTGCGTACCGGGCCGTCGGACAAGGGCTTGGGCGCATCGCCGCTTTGGTGCATGATGCCGGACAGGCAACAGACCGAGACTTCTCATGCTGGACGAGTTACTTCGCCGTATAAGCAGCCATACGCCGGGCACCCTTGAGACCGACGCACGCTATCCTGAGGCCGCAGTCCTGCTGCCGATCACCCGCAGCGACGAGCCCGAGCTGGTGCTGACCCTGCGCGCCAGCGGGCTGTCGACTCATGGTGGCGAAGTGGCGTTTCCCGGCGGGCGACGCGACCCCGAAGACCCTGATCTGGTGTTCACCGCATTGCGCGAGGCCGAGGAGGAGATAGGCTTGCCGCCGGGACTGGTCGAGGTGGTGGGCCCTCTGAGTCCGTTGATCTCCAAGCACGGGATCAAGGTCACGCCGTACGTGGGCATCATTCCCGATTTTGTCGAATACCGGCCCAATGATGGCGAAATCGCCGCCGTGTTCAGCGTCCCGCTGGAGTTTTTCCGCCAGGACGCCCGTGAGCATACGCACCGCATCGACTATCAGGGCCGCAGTTGGTACGTCCCCAGTTACCGCTTTGGCGAGTACAAGATCTGGGGCCTGACGGCGATCATGATCGTTGAGCTGATGAACGTCTTGTTCGACAGCAATATCAGTCTGAACGAGCCGCCCAAACGCTCGATCATCCACACGCTCAAGTCCTGACAGACGCCTTTCCACCCACCGTGAGCCTAGTGCTCGACCCACGGCCGCAGAGCCGAGCCATGAGGAAAACACTATGAAATACCGTCTGGGTGATTCCCGCGTCGAAGCCCACCCGCAAAGCTGGATCGCGCCCACCGCGACCCTCATCGGCAGGATCAGGCTGCAAGCCAACGCCAGTGTCTGGTTCGGCGCGGTGTTGCGCGGCGACAACGAACTGATCGACATCGGCGAGAACAGCAACGTCCAGGACGGCACGGTGATGCACACCGACATGGGCTCGCCGCTGACCATCGGCAAGAACGTCACCATCGGCCACAACGTCATGCTGCACGGCTGCACGGTGGACGACAACACGCTGATTGGCATCAACTCGGTGATCCTCAACGGCGCGAAGATCGGCAAGTACTGCATCATCGGCGCCAATTCGCTGATCGGCGAAGGCAAGGTGATCCCCGATGGCTCGCTGGTCATGGGCTCCCCCGGCAAGATCATCCGGGAGCTGACTGACGCCCAGAAGAAAATGCTCGAGGCCAGCGCTGCCCATTACGTCCTCAACGCACAGCGCTACGCTCGCGATCTGGCGCCCCAGGAAGACTGATGTCCAGCGATAACCTCTCCCACGAAAAACCCGTACGCTCGCCCTGCGTGAACATCTGCGCGCTGGACGACGCCGACATCTGCGTCGGTTGCCAGCGCACAGTCGCCGAGATCACCGGCTGGAGTCGCATGAGCAACGATCAGCGACGTGCGGTGCTTCTGCTGTGCGGTGAGCGGGCGCAGGCAGGCGGGATGATGTTTTCGGTGGGTGGGAAGTAGCCCCATCCCCTGTAGCAGTGAGCTTGCTCGCGATTGCAATCATTCAGAGACATCAATGTTCAATGACACACCGCAATCGCGAGCAAGCTCACGCCTACAGTGGTTGCGCCAAATCGCCGGATCGCCTGTCCGTCGCCACACCCCATCCCCGGTCTTCGTGGTAAATTGCGCGCCTTTCTTCCCTGCGCTTGCCTGCACATGACGGGCTGGCCTTGATATCTGCTCCACGAGGACCTGAGATGACTCAAATCGGAACTCCACTGTCGCCGACCGCGACCCGCGTTTTGCTCTGCGGTTGCGGCGAGCTTGGCAAGGAAGTGGTGATCGAACTGCAACGCCTGGGCGTTGAAGTGATTGCCGTCGACCGTTACGCCAATGCCCCGGCCATGCAGGTAGCGCACCGCAGCCATGTCATCAACATGCTCGATGGCGCAGCGTTGCGTGCAGTGATCGAGGCCGAGAAGCCGCACTACATCGTTCCGGAAATCGAAGCCATCGCCACCGCGACGCTGGTGGAGCTGGAATCCGAAGGCTTCACCGTGATCCCGACGGCCCGCGCCGCGCAGTTGACCATGAACCGCGAGGGCATTCGTCGTCTGGCCGCTGAAGAGCTGGATCTGCCGACCTCGCCGTATCACTTCGCCGACACCTTCGAAGACTACAAGAAGGCCGTTGAAGACCTGGGCTTCCCGTGCGTGGTCAAGCCGGTCATGAGTTCCTCGGGCAAGGGCCAGAGCCTGCTGAAAACCGACGCCGATATCCAGAAAGCCTGGGACTACGCGCAGGAAGGCGGCCGCGCTGGCAAGGGTCGGGTGATCATCGAAGGCTTCATCGATTTCGATTACGAAATCACCCTGCTGACCGTGCGTCATGTCGGCGGCACCACCTTCTGCGCGCCCGTCGGTCACCGTCAGGAGAAGGGCGACTACCAGGAGTCCTGGCAGCCACAGGCCATGAGCCCGGTGGCGTTGGCTGAGTCCGAGCGCGTTGCCAAGGCGGTCACCGAAGCATTGGGCGGCCGTGGTCTGTTCGGCGTCGAGCTGTTCATCAAGGGCGATCAGGTCTGGTTCAGCGAAGTGTCGCCGCGTCCGCATGATACCGGTCTGGTGACCCTGATTTCGCAGGACCTGTCGCAGTTCGCGCTGCACGCCCGCGCCATTCTCGGCCTGCCGATTCCATTGATCCGTCAGTTTGGTGCCTCGGCCTCGGCGGTGATTCTGGTGGAAGGCAAGTCGACTCAGACCGCTTTCGCCAACCTGGAGCAGGCCCTGAGCGAACCCGACACTGCGCTGCGCCTGTTCGGCAAGCCGGAAGTCAACGGCCAGCGGCGCATGGGCGTGGCCCTGGCCCGCGACGAATCGGTTGAAGCGGCGCGAAGCAAAGCAATGCGTGCATCGATGGCGGTGAAGGTTCAGCTGTAACTTTCCCGGCATAAAAAAACGGCGCCCTCAGTGGCGCCGTTTTTTTGTACGCTGAATACCACCTTCATGTAGGAGTGAGGTTGCTCGCGATGCAATCTGTCAGTGATGCTTCATGTGCCTGACACAGCGCAATCGCGAGCAAGCTCACTCCTGCTGATCAGGCATCACCTGATGGTGTCCAGATCGGCGTGGCGGGTTTCCTTCAGGCACAGCACGGCAATCAGGCTGATCAGCGCTGCGGCCGATACATAACCGCCGACCCAGCTCAAACCGCCCATCTCCACCAATTGCTGGGCGAAGAACGGTGCCACTGACGCGCCGACAATGCCGCCGATGTTGTAGGCCGCCGAAGCGCCGGTGTAGCGCACGCGTGTCGGAAACAGTTCAGGCAGCATCGCGCCCATCGGGGCGAAGGTCACGCCCATCAGGAACAGCTCGATGGACAGGAACAGCGTCACCGCCCACGTGGTGCCATGAGTCAGCAATGGCTCCATCAAAAAGCCTGACAAAATGGCCAGCACGCCGCCGATGATCAGCACCGGCTTGCGCCCGAAGCGGTCACTGGCCCAGGCCGACAGCGGCGTAGCCAGGGCCATGAACAGCACCGCAAAGCACAACATGGCGAGGAAGGATTCGCGGCTGTAGCCCAGCGTTTTTACGCCATAGCTCAGGGAAAACACGGTCGAGATATAAAACAGCGCGTAGCACACCACCATCGACGCTGCGCCCAGCAGCATGGGCACCCAGTACTGCGAGAACAACTCGACGATCGGCATTTTCAGCCGCTCGTGGCGAGCGATGGCCTTGGCGAAAATCGGCGTTTCTTCAAGCTTCAGGCGCACGTACAGGCCGATCACCACCAGCACCGCGCTGAGCAGGAACGGGATTCTCCAGCCCCATGAGCGAAATTGCTCATCGGTCAAGGTCATGGCCAGGGTCAGAAACAGCCCGTTGGCCACCAGAAAGCCGATCGAAGGCCCTAACTGCGGGAACATGCCGAACCAGGCGCGCTTGCCCTTGGGCGCGTTCTCGGTGGCCAGCAATGCAGCACCGCCCCATTCGCCTCCCAGCCCAAGGCCCTGGCCGAAGCGCAGGACGCAGAGCAGGATCGGCGCCCATGAGCCAATGGCCTGGTAGCCCGGCAGCACGCCGATGAGCGTGGTACAGATGCCCATCAACAGCAGGGATGCGACCAGCGTTGATTTGCGCCCGATGCGGTCGCCGAAATGACCGAACAGCGCCGAGCCCAATGGCCGGGCCAGGAACGCAATGCCGAAGGTCAGGAACGCCGAGAGCATTTGTGCCGTGCTGGAGGTCTGCGGGAAGAACACCGGCCCGATGACCAGCGCGGCGGCAGTGGCGTAGACGTAGAAGTCGTAGAACTCGATGGCGGTACCGATGAAGCTTGCGGTGGCCACCCGGGCGGCAGAGTTGGCCGGACGTACCGTGCGCTCGTCGCTCGATTGATAGGCGGAAGTACTGGTCATGCGGGTATCCCTGGCAGTCATCTTGCCTGTCAGCGGGCGGCGAAGAGTCTTACGCGCGCTGGGGCAATCGTTAATTATTGTGGGTACAGCGCTGAACAGACTAGCCCGGATGCGGGCGAGGGCGTTGGCAGTGCTCGGGATGGGAGCGGGCGCCAGGGGAGTCGCGTGAAGACGTCAGGCTGATTGACTGGCCGACTCGCGCATTGTGCGGGTAGCACGCGGATCGGCGGGGCTGGGTAAGCGCATCGATTATAGGAAGGGCGCCCGCGCAGAAACAAGTGTTTCAGACGAGCAAGGCGCGCTTCAGGTGACGTCGCGGGTCCGGGTGTTCTGCCACATCAGTACCTTGGTGACCCGATTGTCCTCGGTCTCCAGGGTTTCCAGGCGATACGGCCCGATCTTCAGGCAGACCGAACTGGCAGGAATGGTCTCCAGTGCCTCGGTGACCAGGCCATTGAGGGTCTTGGGCCCATCCGCCGGCAAGTGCCAGCCCAGTGTTCTGTTCAGGTCGCGGATGGACGCCGCGCCATCGACCACCAGACGCCCGTCCGGCTGCGGATGAATATGCGGGTTGTCGAGCGACTGCTCGCTCTCGAACTCGCCGACGATCTCTTCGAGGATGTCCTCAAGGCTGACGATGCCGAGCACTTCACCGTACTCGTCGACCACCACACCCATGCGTCGCTGCTGCTTGTGGAAGTTCAGCAACTGCATCTGCAACGGGGTGCTTTCCGGCACGAAGTAAGGCTCGTAGCAGGCGGCCTTCAGCGTTTCCTTGGTCAACTGCCCACGAGGCAGCAGATGGCTGATCATCCGGGTATTGAGCACGCCTTCGACCTGGTTGATGTCGTTGTGATAGACCGGCAGGCGGGTATGGCGCGAAATGATCAGCTTGTCGGCAATCTCTTCGATGGTGTCGTCCAGATTGATCCCGTCCACCTCGCTGCGCGGCACCAGGATGTCATTGACCGTCATGCTGTCCAGCGCATGAATCCCCGAAATGACCTGGGCGCGGCCGAAGTGGCTTTCGTTGTCCTGGAAGATCGTGGCGCCCATGTCGTCGTCATCGGCGGCGTTGTCCGGACGACGCCTGGACAGGAATGGGCGCAGCAGCAGTTTGGCGATGTTCTTGTACAGCCAGGTCAGCGGTCGCAGCAGGCGCATGGGAATGCGCAGCACGTTGTTGCCCAGCAGCAGGATGGCTTCGGGGCGGCGGGCGGCCAGCTTGCGTGGAATGAACTCGGTCACCACCACCAGCAGGCTGGCAACGCCGATCCAGGCAATCAGTGGCCCGTGGAAATACCACTGGCTGATCGCCAGGAGCGTGGCAATGATGGTGATCAGCACCTTGAGCAGGGTATTGCCCAGCACCAGGCTGTTGAGGTTGAACGCCAGGACCGGCTTGGCCGGCTCGCTCGAGCGCGGGTTGATGCGCACCGCGCGCAGGTTGTAATGGGCCGCTTCGACGGCGGTGAACAACGCCGACCACAGCGTCAGCAGTACCAGGAGCGCGAGCATCGTGCCGATGGGCAGGTTATCCATGATTAGCGCCGGTCAGATGTGCAGAATGTATTCGCGTACCAGCTTGCTGCCGAAATAGGCCAGCATCAGTAGCAGGAAGCCGCCCAGTGTCCAGCGAATGGCCTTGTGACCACGCCAGCCCAGACGATTGCGTCCCCACAGCAGGACGCTGAACACGACCCAGGCCAGGATCGACAGCAAGGTCTTGTGTACCAGATGCTGGGCGAACAGGTTTTCGACGAACAGCCAGCCGGAAATCAACGACATCGACAGCAGCGTCCAGCCGGCCCAGAGAAAGCCGAACAGCAGGCTTTCCATGGTTTGCAGCGGCGGGAAGTTACGGATCAGGCCCGAGGGGTGCTTGTTCTTCAGTTGGCGGTTCTGCACGAGCAGCAGCAGGGCCTGGAACACCGCAATGGTGAACATGCCATAGGCCAGGATCGACAGCAGGATGTGGCCGATCAGCCCTTGCTCGGCCATGATCGGCTGCAGCGTGCCGCTGGGGGCGAATTGCGCCATCAGGGTGGTCAGCAGGCCGAGCGGGAATAACAGTATCAGGAGAATTTCGACGGGAATGCGGATGCACGCCAGCATGGTCACGATAATCACCGCGACGGCGATCAGGCTGGCGGCACTGAAAAAGTCCAGACCCAGGCCGATGGGACGCACCAGTTGGCCGAAAAGCGCACTGGCCTGACAGGCGACAGCCAAGGTGCCGATCAGGCACAGCAGCCATTTGTCGGCCTTCTTGCCCTGACGCAGGCGAGTGCCTTGATAGAGGGTCGCAGCGGCGTAGAGGACGGCGGCGGCGAGGCTGAACAGCAAACTCGGTGACAAGGGGAACATAGATCCTGTTGGGCGTGCCCGAAAGCCGCTGAGTTTGGCATAGAACCGACATTTCACGAAAGACCACAGAAGCAGACGCCGTGGTGTCCGTGCGCCGGACTCTTCGCTATAATCCGCGACCTGCTCACGCCACAGGCTCGCCGAGCGCTGTTCTGCCTATATAGATGTGCTGCCCACGGCGCACACGGAACAGGGCCGTGCCGTATCAACCGGGGTTCAGAACGAACCTAAAGGATCACGCATGTTTGAAAATCTGACAGATCGTCTCTCGCAGACGCTGCGCCAGGTCACCGGCAAAGCCAAGCTGACCGAGGACAACATCAAGGACACTCTGCGTGAAGTGCGTATGGCGTTGCTTGAAGCCGACGTCGCCTTGCCGGTTGTCAAAGACTTCGTCAACCGCATCAAGGAACGCGCCGTCGGCACCGAGGTGTCGCGCAGCCTGACGCCGGGCCAGGCGTTCGTGAAGATCGTCCAGGCCGAGCTCGAAGAAATGATGGGGGCGGCCAACGAAGAGCTGACCCTCAACGTCACGCCGCCTGCGGTCATCCTGATGGCGGGTCTGCAGGGTGCCGGCAAGACCACCACTGCGGGCAAGCTGGCGAAATTTCTCAAAGAGCGCAAAAAGAAAACCGTGATGGTGGTGTCTGCGGACGTCTACCGTCCTGCGGCGATCAAACAGCTGGAAACCCTGGCCAACGACATCGGCGTGACGTTCTTCCCGTCCGATATCAGCCAGAAGCCGGTGGACATCGCTGAAGCCGCCATCCGCGAAGCCAGGCTCAAGTTCATCGACGTGGTGATCCTCGACACCGCCGGTCGTCTGCACATCGACGCCCAGATGATGGGCGAGATCCAGGCCCTGCACGCAGCTGTCAAGCCGGCCGAGACCCTGTTCGTGGTCGACGCCATGACCGGCCAGGACGCCGCCAACACGGCCAAGGCCTTTGGCGATGCGTTGCCACTGACCGGCGTGATCCTGACCAAGGTCGACGGTGACGCCCGCGGTGGTGCCGCGCTGTCGGTGCGTGCCATCACCGGCAAGCCGATCAAGTTCATCGGTATGGGCGAGAAGAGCGACGCGCTGGAGCCCTTCCACCCTGATCGTATCGCCTCGCGCATCCTGGGCATGGGTGACGTACTCAGCCTGATCGAACAGGCCGAGCAGACCCTCGACAAGGACAAGGCCGACAAACTGGCCAAGAAGCTGAAGAAGGGCAAGGGCTTCGATCTCGAAGACTTCCGCGATCAGCTGCAACAGATGAAAAACATGGGCGGCCTCGGCGGGCTCATGGACAAACTGCCGAGCATCGGTGGCGTCAACCTGTCGCAGATGGGTAACGCGCAGAATGCCGCAGAGAAGCAATTCAAGCAGATGGAAGCCATCATCAACTCCATGACCCCGGCCGAGCGCCGCGACCCTGAGCTGATCAGCGGTTCGCGCAAGCGCCGTATCGCCATGGGTTCGGGTACCCAGGTGCAGGACATCGGGCGTCTGATCAAGCAGCACAAGCAGATGCAGAAGATGATGAAGAAGTTCTCCACCAAAGGCGGCATGGCCAAAATGATGCGCGGGATGGGCGGAATGTTGCCCGGCGGTGGCATGCCCAAGATGTGATTTGCAACGCGCGGGAGCCTTCTCCCGCGCGGCCTTCTTTGGGGCAACTGTCCCACTGGCCTGCTTGCGCAGGCGCTCACTGGCCGTTGTTGATGACGGCTCCATGGCAAATCTTGATGGCCTTGCGGCTCACGCCGGAAAAAGTCATTTGCAAAAGTCCGGATATTCCTTAGAATATGCGGCCTTTCGGGCACCCATGCCCGCTGTGCATCTTAGATTTGCAGCACCGACTACAGGAACTTTGTTCAATGCTAACAATCCGTCTTGCCCTTGGCGGCTCCAAAAAGCGCCCGTTCTACCACCTGACTGTGACCGACAGCCGTAACCCACGCGACGGTTCGCACAAGGAACAAATCGGTTTCTTCAACCCGGTTGCCCGTGGTCAGGAAATCCGTCTGTCCGTGAACCAAGAGCGTCTGGCTTACTGGCTGAGCGTTGGTGCACAACCTTCTGAGCGTGTTGCTTCGCTGTTGAAGGAATCTGCTAAGGCTGCGGCCTGAGCAATATGAACGCGACGCCAGCCGTTGCTGATGACTTGATCGTTATCGGCAAAATCTATTCTGTACATGGCGTTCGCGGCGAAGTGAAGGTGTATTCCTTTACTGATCCGACTGAAAACCTGTTGCAGTACAAAACCTGGACGCTCAAGCGCGAAGGCAATGTCAAGCAGGTTGAGCTGGTCAGCGGACGTGGGAGCGATAAGTTCCTGGTCGCGAAGCTCAAGGGTCTCGATGATCGTGAAGAAGCTCGTCTTCTGGCCGGTTATGAGATCTGCGTGCCACGCAACCTGTTCCCTGAATTGACCGACGGCGAGTACTACTGGTACCAGCTCGAAGGTCTGAAGGTCATTGATCAACTCGGGCAGTTGCTCGGGAAAGTCGATCATCTTCTGGAAACCGGCGCCAACGATGTAATGGTGGTCAAGCCCTGCGCTGGCAGTCTGGATGATCGCGAACGCCTGTTGCCCTATACGGAGCAATGCGTGTTGGCCGTCGACCTGGTTGCAGGCGAGATGAAGGTGGATTGGGACGCGGATTTCTAAGCAATGGCTAGCCTGCGCATAGAAGTCATCAGTCTGTTTCCCGAGATGTTTTCCGCCATCAGCGAATACGGCATTACCAGCCGTGCGGTGAAACAAGGGCTGTTGCAGCTCACTTGTTGGAATCCGCGGGACTACACCACGGATCGGCATCACACTGTGGACGATCGCCCGTTTGGCGGTGGCCCTGGCATGGTGATGAAGATCAAGCCTCTGGAAGATGCACTGGTTCAGGCCAGGCAGGCTGCCGGGGATGCGGCGAAGGTAATTTACCTGTCGCCACAAGGCCGCAAGCTGGATCAGTCTGCGGTACGCGAATTGGCTCAGGAACAGGCACTGATCCTGATTGCCGGTCGTTATGAAGGCATTGACGAGCGTTTCATAGAAGCTCATGTCGATGAAGAGTGGTCGATTGGAGACTACGTGTTGTCTGGCGGCGAGCTGCCAGCCATGGTCCTGATCGATGCGGTTACGCGACTGCTGCCTGGAGCTTTAGGGCATGCGGATTCCGCGGAGGAAGATTCCTTCACGGATGGTCTGCTGGATTGCCCGCACTACACCCGACCGGAGGTGTATGCGGATCAGC